>JAKQEQ010000004.1 GCA_029556545.1 Candidatus Hydrogenedentota bacterium | reverse complement strand
AAGTACGAGCATTCCGCTTCGATGTGCATAATTACTCCGGGACATATGCGAACTCGATGTGTGGGTGTCTTGCCCTAGGTCCGCGTCGCGCGCTGGAGTTCCCGCATTTAGGGCCGAAGGCCCATGACATAGTAGCCCAGGGCAACGCCCTGGGAAAATGTGTGCGCCTCAATGTGAAGCCCTGCAAGGGCGTAACAGCAAAAGGGGCCTGTATGTGGGGTGCCCTTGTTCCCTGCCCGCGTGGAATCTTCCCATCGTGTTTCGCCCTTTCAGGGCTTCTCTTTATAGCAGGCATCCCTCTTCCCAGGGCGTTGCCCTGGGCTGTCTTCTCCGGCCCTTTCAGGGCCGTGCCCTTCGACAAAGCGCGCAAACCGCGCGGTTCCCGCGGTGGACATAATGTGCGGATTTTGATGCGATTTGCACTGGGCGAATCGATTCCTTCAGCGGCGGCGCCCGTGCTATAATGCCTTCTGTCTACGAGGCAGGCATGAACGCCCCACACACCCAAGATGCAGTCGCGAAACCAGTTACCGCGCCGCTGCGGGCCTTCCCCCCGTGGGTCCGCCGTCCTTGGCCGACCGGGCGGGCCTTCAAGGAAGTCAAGGACCTGCTCGATGGCGCGGCCCTGCATACCGTGTGCCAGAGCGCCCATTGTCCGAACCAGGCGGAATGCTGGGGTCGGCGCACGGCCACCGTCATGGTGCTGGGCAACGTCTGCACCCGTCACTGCGCTTACTGCGCGGTAAACAGCGGCCACCCCGCCCCGCCGGACCCGGACGAGCCCCAACGCATCGCCCAGGCCGTCCGGCGGCTTGGACTGCGCCACATGGTCCTCACGACAGTCACCCGGGACGACCTGCCGGACCAGGGATCGGGCCACATCGCGAAGACCATCGAGGCCGTCAAAGCCCTGAACCCGGAAACCACCATCGAGGCGCTGGTCCAGGACTTTGATCAGGATCACGATTGCATCCGCCGCGTCCTGGATGCCGGCCCCGAAGTATTCAGCCACAATATCGAAACGGTCGCGCGGCTTTTTCCCAAATTGCGGGACCGGCGGTTCTCATTTGCGGGCGCGCTCCAGACCCTGCGCGTCGCCGCAAATGCCGCGCCGCATACGCTCATCAAGTCGGCATTCATGGTCGGCTGCGGCGAAACCGACGAGGAAGTGCGGGCCACGCTTTGCGATCTGCGCGACGCCGGCTGCGTCGCCGTAAGCATGGGTCAGTACCTTCAGCCGACGCGCAGGCACGCCCCGGTGGTCGCGTTTCTGCCGCCGGACCGATTCTGCGCCTACGAAGCAATGGCGCGAGATATCGGATTTCCCTTTGCGGTCGCGGGGCCGTTTGTGCGGAGTTCGTACCGTTCCGAGGCGCTGCTCGAAGCGCCCTTTGCCCAGGCAATCCTCGCCGGGAGACAAGGATGACGCCATGCTCTACGAAGTGACCCTCCCGAGCCTCGGCGATGACGATGACGCCGTGACCGGCGGAACGGTGTCGCTGTGGCTGGCCCAGGTGGGCGATGAATTGAACGTGGACGACGACCTGCTCGAACTGACGACGGACAAGGCGGCGTTTGTGGTGCCGTGTCCGGTGGCGGGCGTGCTTCGCGAGCGGCGGTTGACGGAGGGCGACGAAGTAAGCGTCGGCGAGGTGTTGTGCGTCCTCGAAATATGAACTAACGTGGCATGAGCATCTTGCTCACGGTCTTCCACGGGCGGGACGCCCGTGTCACGCGGAAGGAATCGGTAGTATGGCTCTTGGCATCGGCGTAATCGGCGCGGGTACGGTCGGCGGCGGCGTGATTCAGACGCTCCAGTCGCACCGGCCCGTCATTCTGGATAAGGCGGGCGTCGAGGTCGCTCTGGTGCACGTCGCCGAAAAGAACCTTGCCGCGCTGCGCGAACTCGATCTCGATGGCGTCACCGTGAGCGAGGACGCGGACGCGCTCATTAACGACCCCAAGGTGCGCGTGGTCTGTGAATTGATCGGGGGCGTCGAGCCCGCGCGCACGTTCATCGTGAAAGCCCTGGAGGCGGGCAAGCACGTCGTCACCGCGAACAAGATGCTGATCGCGAAAGCCGCGCCGGAACTGACCGAAACGGCGGCGCGCAACGGCGTGGAACTGTGTTTCGAGGCCGCGGTGGCCGGATGTATTCCAATCATCAAGGCCGTGCGCGAGAGCCTCGCTTCGAACCAGGTCCGCCATCTCTATGGCATCCTCAACGGCACGTGCAATTACATCCTCACGCGCATGACGTATGAAGACAAGGATTTCGAGGAGGTCCTGCGCGAGGCGCAGGCCGCCGGCTTCGCCGAAACGCCGCCCGACCTGGATATCGAGGGGCACGATACGGCGCACAAGTGCCAGATTCTCGCCTCGCTGTGCCACAGTACGCCCGTAAGCCTGGATGAAATCTACGTCGAGGGCATCACGAACGTCTCGCGACTCGACGTGGCCTACGCCAACGAGATGGGATACGTCATCAAACTGCTGGCGATCATCGCGCGCGTCGATGGCGAACTGGACGTGCGGGTCCATCCCACCCTGGTCCCGGGAGACCACCTCCTGGCCTCGGTGAAACGCGAATTCAACGGCGTCTACATCGACGCCGACATCGCGGACGCGACGCTGTACTACGGGCGCGGGGCGGGGCGCTTTCCAACGGCCAGCGCCGTGATCTCGGATATCGTGGACATCGCGCGGCGCGCGGGCGCGCCCGCGCAGCCCCCCTTCCGCTATTCGCACCACCTGCCCCTGCGTGACATCGGCCTGCTCTGCGGCAGATACTACGTCCGATTCACGACGCGGGACCATCCGGGCGTGCTCGGGCGTATCTGCACCCTGCTCGGCAAACACGGCGTCAGCATCGCGTCGTGCATCCAGAAAGAAGAAGCCGACGATACGCCCGCGCATATTGTTATGATGACCCATGAGACCGTCGAGTCCAGCGTCACGACGGCGGTCGAGGAAATCGACGGGCAGGACGACATCATCGTCGAGAAGACGCATCTAATCCGCGTGCTCTGAGCCGTAGAGGAGACTGTTGACATGCTGCGCCACGGGGTGATTCATCGTTACCGCAAATTCATGCCCGTATCGGAAGCCACGCGGGTTATAACGCTGAACGAGGGCTCGACCCCGATGGTTCCCGCGTACAACCTGAGCGCGCTCATTCATCCGCGGCTCGAAATCTGGCTCAAGTACGAGGGCTTGAACCCAACCGGCTCCTTCAAGGATCGCGGCATGACGGTCGCCATCACGAAGGCCGTCGAAGAAGGGTTCCAGGCCGTGTGTTGCGCCTCAACGGGCAACACCTCGGCCTCCGCCGCGGCCTACGCCGCGCGGGCGGGCATCAAGTGCGCCGTGCTGATCCCGGAGGGCAAGATCGCGTTGGGAAAGCTGTCCCAGGCGATGATCCACGGGGCGCGCGTCATCCAGATCAAGGGCAACTTCGACGACGCTCTTCGCCTCGTGCGCGACGTGGCCGAGAAATACCCGATTGCGCTGGTCAATTCGGTCAACCCGTACCGCATCGAAGGCCAGAAATCGGGCGCATTCGAAATTGTGGACGACTTCCAGGGCGTCGCGCCGGATTTCCAGGCTATGCCCGTGGGCAATGCCGGCAACATCACCGCTTATTGGAAAGGCTACAAGGAATACAAGGCTGCGGGCATGGCCGAGAACCTGCCGCGCATGCTCGGCTTCCAGGCGGCGGGCGCGGCGCCCATCGTACTTGGCCACCCCGTCGAAAATCCGCAGACCTTCGCCACCGCCATCCGTATCGGCAATCCCGCAAGCTGGAAGAGCGCCGAGACCGCGCGCGACGAGTCCGGCGGCGTTATCGGAATGGTGACCGACCACCAGATTCGCGAAGCCTATGAGTTGCTCGCCCGCAGCGAAGGCGTCTTCGCGGAACCGGCCAGCGCGGCGAGCGTCGCCGGCGTGGTCAAGCTTGCGGAGAGCGGTTTCTTCGACGACGTGCGGCCCATCGCGAGCGACCACATCCGCTTGGTCTGCATCTTGACGGGGCACGGGCTCAAAGACCCTGACAGCGCCATCCGCGTGGCGGAAGAGCCGATTACGATCGAGGCCCGCGAGGAAGACGTGCTCGACGCTATCGGCTTGGCTGAACCGGCCCTGGCGTAGACGGCGAACGTTCCTGACATAGTCGAACGCGGTCCCTCCGCTATTACCCGCGGCTCTTGACCGATCTATGCATGCTCTGCTAAATTCACGCGCAAACAGGAGACGTATTTCATGCATTGTCTTTTCAGCGGGGTGCGACGGTGTCGCATCCGCGCATTCCTTGCCTGCCTGATAACAGGGGCAGGACTCCTCGTGCAGGCCGGTCCGCGGGCCCAGGAACTGCATGCGTGGCGTGCATTCGCCGCGGCGGACAGTGTCCATCTCGTCGATAGTGAAACGAACACGCTCGTATTTCCCGGGAACGCCGACGCCGCGCTCGCGACGCTGGGAGACGGCTGGACGGGACAAGGCGTCCGACAATACATGGCGACGGAGAAGGACTTTTGGGCGCGGTCGCGCATCGCCGATATCGAGGTCACCGTCTTGCGGCCTCGCGACCGCGACCTGGTCCTCGAACTTCGTCCCGCCTTTCATGACGCCGTCGGGCCGCAACGGGTCGAGGTCGTCTGGAACCAGACGCGGCTCGGGGCGGTCGTGTTCGACCTTGCCCGCGGCTGGGAAGTGGAGCGCGCCACGTTTCGCGTGCCGCGTGCCGCGCAGACGCCGGGCCGAAACCGGATTACATTCGTCAGCCGCTTGGCCTTCTCGCGAGGCATGCTCCAACGTGGACAGGACAGGCGTTCCCATGCGTTCAGCCTGCTTAAGCTCGCGATCACGGACCCCGGGGCACTTCCAGATTTCGACGCCCCCCCCGAGCCCGCGCGCGCTGTTCTGGACGGAGAGCAAGTGCACCAGCCGGCCAATACACTCCTCAAGTTTCCGCTACGCGTCCCCGCTCAGGGTTCATGCCGCTTTGTCATGGAGCCCCCCGAAAGCGACGCGCCCGGCGCGACGTGGTCCGTCCGGCTGCGCGCCGACGGCCTCGACGGTGTGATCGACCGCGCGCTGTTCAACCACGGCAGCCCACAACCCTTCGAATACGATCTCGCGCTGTTCCGCGACCAGATTATCGAGATTGTTTTCGACACCGCCGGCGGCTCCGTGCCGTCCGCGATGCGGTGGCGCGCGCCGCGCATACTCGCCGAGAACCCGCCAGCGTCGCAGCGGTACGCACCGCTGGATCCCGCGTTCAAGGCCCGCAACGTCATTCTGGTTATCTGTGACGCCATGCGCGCCTCCGGCGTCGGTTGTTACGGATACACCCGCGATACGACGCCGAATATCGACAGCTTGGCGGCGGAGGGCGTCCGCTTCGCGCGTGCGTATGCGCCCGCCCCGTACACCTATAGCTCCTCGTGGTCGCTCCTAACCTCGCTCTACCCGTTCCAGCACAACGCCCCCGAGCAGCCCCTCCGCGTCGCTGACGTCGCGCCGCGCCTCGCCCAAGTCCTGCGGGCCGCCGGCATTTACACGGGGTGCCTCTCGCAACAGCACTGGATTTCGCCCAAGTTCGGGATCGCCGAGCACTTCGACGAGTGGGCCGACGCTTACGAAACCGTTGAAATCCTCAATGCGGGCGCACACCCGGATCTGCTCACCATGAAGGCTAAGGAGTTCCTGTACCGGTGCAAGGACAGACAGTTCTTTCTCTATCTTCACTATCGCCCCCCCCACGAGTTGTATATCCCGGCGGCGCCGTATTGGGACCACTTCACGTCGGACCCGACCCAGTCCGTGATGCCCACGGCGGAGCTGATGCGCGGCGTCAAAGATGATGCCATCGCGCTCAACCGGGAACAGCAGATCATCCTTCGCGCGCGCTATGACGAGAATCTTCTGCAGGTGGACGCGGAAGTCGGCAAACTGCGCGCCCTCCTCGCGGAAACGGGCCTCGACGACAATACCTTGCTCATCGTCACGTCGGACCACGGCGAAGCTTTCCTCGAACACGGCTTTCTATCCCATGGCGAGACGCTTTACGAGGAAGTCACGCACGTGCCGCTCGTCTTCTGGGGCGCCAACATCGAGAAAGCACTATCAGATATCTCGGCCGCGCCCGTATCCACCACCTTCCTGTATCCGACGATTTGCGATGTTCTCGGCGCGGTCGCGCCCGAGAACATCGCCGGACGCAGCCTGCTCCGGGAGTCCGGCCCCATGATGCCGAGCGACGTGCGGGCGTATGCGCAAGGGAACTGGCTATTACCGACGCACACTTGGGACCCAATCGAAGCGTTCTGGTGGGAGCGATTCAAACTCATTCGCAACACCAAGGGCCGCCATATCGAGATCTACGACCTCGCGCGCGACCCCGAGGAGCGCCGCGACCTTGCGCCGCTGCGGCCCGTGCTCACGGACTATCTTCTGGCCCATGCCCTGGCGTGGCGCCGCGCCGAGGAGGCGCGCGCGTCCGGCCCGGCGACGGAGGCGCAACTCGACGCGAATGAGCAGGAGCGCCGGCAACTCGAAGCCCTCGGCTATTTGAATTAGCGGACCCCGTATGGAGTGCGCCCATCGCGTGGAATACAGGAGGAACACTTATGGGCAAAGGTGACAAACGGACCAAGCGCGGCAAAATCTACATCGGCAGCTTCGGGAAGACCCGCCGCAAAAAGCAGAAGAAGACCGCCGCAAAGAAGCCTGCCTGATTCGTCGGATCAGTAGACCAGCGCGCCTTTGGACTGCGGCAGCTTGCTGCCGCTGTCTCTTGGCGGCTGTTGGTTACTCCAGGAAAAGCGCAAGCAAGCTTGCGCAGTCCAGAGCCGCGCGGATTTGAAGGAGGCGCCAGGATGGCCAAGGCGTTCGCCGCGAGCGCAGACCCGACGGCCCGTTGGAGCTCCGTCGCGCCGGCGTAGGCGATTGGGATGTCCGCGAAATCCTGCCGAACGCCCACGAAATACTGCTCGAGCGCCGCATGAAGCCATCGCCCCGTCGCAATGTTGGGCGCATTGTGCAACCGATAGACGCGCCCGTCCGAGTCGTCGTCGCGCGGCAGGCGTAACTGCCGCACGCCCATGTCGCCGATGTACCCGAGTATCGGACCGCGCGCGTGTCGAAACAGGAAGTTTGCCGCCGTCATCTCACACCTCGTCAGATTCTGGGCGATTATGGATCGCGCCGCGCATTATCGCGTACCGGCTTTTGCTCGCGCCACGCGGCCTCCGGCATAATCCGCCTTCTGTTCTTGAAACGCGGGGAGTGCGCTTCATGAATCCCTTGACATGGTTCAAGACCGGTGCGGACCAACCGGTAATCGCGGACGCGGCGCGGGTACGCGCGATTTACGAGAGCAAACGGCGTGGCGTCTTCTGGACGCTGGTCATCGGCTACAGCTTCTTCTACGTCTGTCGCCTGACGCTTTCAGTCGCGAAGAAGCCCATGATCGACGCGGGGGTCGTAGACGCGGAGGAACTGGGTCGCATCGGCGCGGCGCTGCTGCTCACCTATGCCGTCGGCAAGTTCGTAAACGGTTTCCTCGCCGACCGCGCCAACATCGCGCGGCTCATGGCGACGGGCCTCTTGGTTTCGGCGGGCGTGGTGTTCGCGTTCGGATTCGCGTGGCCCGTGCCCGTCTTGATCGCGCTGTGGGCCGTCAACGGCTGGTTCCAGTCCATGGGGGCCGCCCCAAGCGGCGCTTCAATCGCTCAGTGGTTCAGCAACCGCGAGCGCGGAACGCGCTACAGCATCTGGAGCACGGCACACAGCATCGGCGAAGGCATGACCTTCGCCGTCACCGCCACCATCGTCGCGCATTACGGCTACCGACACGGTTTCTGGGCGGCAGGCGCCGTATCCGCCGTTGTCGCGCTGTTGATGTTCCGCCTCCTCGCCGATCGCCCCCAGACTTACGGCCTGCCCGCGGTCGCGGACTACAAGAACGACCATACCCAGGAATCGCGCGAACCGGCTCTATCGGTCCGCGATGCGCAACTCGAAGTCTTGAAGAATCCCTACATCTGGGTGCTCGGGCTGTCCTGCGCGGCCATCTACGTATCGCGATACGGCATCAACAGTTGGGGCGTCATCTACCTTCAGGAAGCCAAGGGCTACCCCCTCGTCAGCGCGGGCGTAATCCTCTTCTGGGGGAAAAGTATCGAAACCCTGGGCGCGTTGTCATCCGGCATCGTTTCCGATTTTCTCTTCGGCGCCCGACGCAACATAACGACACTTATATATGGATGCATAAACATCGCCGGCCTCGCCATTTTCTTTTCCGCGCCGTCCACGTTTCTGGCGACGATGGACCCCGCCCTCGCCGCTCGCCTGGCAACGGGCCCCCTGGACGCCGAGGTGCGCGCCGCCCTGCACGCCGAGGGTATCGCCGTAGACGAAAACACCGACGTCAGAATGACCGAGCGGAACGACGACCGGGGCGTCTGGCTCCTGGAGACACGGGGGGCGCGGCTGCCGTGGACCGGTTGGCGGGTGGAACTGGCCTTCGACCATTTGAACGTCTACGCCCGCCACAACCCGGTGCACTTCCTGGGTCTGGCGATGTTCGGATTCGGACTCGGCGGCCTGCTCGTGTTCCTCGGCGGGCTCATCGCCATCGACATCTCGTCGAAACGCGCCGCCGGCGCGGCCATGGGTTTCATCGGCCTCTTCGCCTACTTGGGCGCGTCCGCTCAGGACTGGATCAGCGGTGCGCTCATCCAAGCGGGGAGAATGACCCAGTACGGCGCGGAGGTCCACGACTTCCACCGCGCCTCCATGTTCTGGCTCGGCTCAGCCGTTTTCTCCCTGGCCCTGTACCTCAGCCTGTGGCGCGTGAAAGCCCGAGACTAAGACTTTGAGCCCTGAAAAGACGGGCCGAAACCCGAAGGCTTCGGCCCACTCTCTTCTGTCCAGCTTCTGTCCAGCCGATTAGCGTGTTCGCTTGCGCAGGAACCCGACGCCCGCGACGCCGCTCGCCACGATCAGCCCGATCAGGCCGCCGAGACTCGCCACCGGCACGTTCTCGCCGACGGTGATATAGACGGTATACTCAGCGGGCGCCTTCGTGCCGTCATCATATGTGGCAAGATACACTCCCGAATCGTCGATCTGGAGGTTGAACAGGCACAATTCGCGGAAGTTCTCACCGGGCAAAGGCGTACCGTTGTGGAACCACTGCACGCTGCTCGGGCTCGGGTGCGGAATGCACACGCATATGGCATCGCCCACCTCGAACAGGCCGCCCCGCGAGCAACGAATCTCACCCTCGCCCTCACCTTCACCTTCACCTTCACCTTCACCCTCGCCTTCGCCTTCGCCTTCGCCTTCGCCCACGCCGGGGCAGCTATCATCGACTATCTGGCCGCGAATCTCGCCATTGATATGCGCGTCGCTGTGCACATTTACATACAAGTCGCCGGAGAAGAGGAGCGCCACCTGCTGCGGCGTCACGGAGAACGTCTGGTCTATCGGGCTGTTCGGGTTACTGAAAGGCAAGACGGGAGGACCCGATACGCCCACCGCCCCCTGGTGTACGTGGGCTGCCGTCGGCGCGGAAACGGTGTGCGTCACCTGCACGCGCAACGTGGTCTGATCGGCGCTGAGCGTGGCCGTACCGCAGCCCGTGGCGTCCGTGGTCACCGGAGGCGTTTCCTGCGCGCCCTCGAGCGGGAAGACGAACACGGTCTCCGTGTCGTGCGCGCCGCACACGCCCGCACCCTGGCTCATGCGAATCGTGCCGGTTGTCGAACCGGACATGCCGGAAAGCGGGCCGCCCGGCGCGCCCACGAAATCAATACGATACGTAATGTCAAAGAAGCTGTCCACCGCCCAGTCCCCGCTTGGCAGTTCCGTCAACGTGGTATGCCCCGGACTCGGCAGTCCGAAGCCCGTGCCGGCCGTCACGCGCAGCAAGTCGAAATCCGGGTCGCCCGGCGGCAACTGGCCTTGCAGCAGGAACATATCCGTCGGGAAGGACTGTACCGGCGCGCCGGACTGTCTAGGCCCGGTGTGCGTCTCGCATGTCACTGGCAGCGAGATGTCGCGCGCGAAGCCCTCCAGTGTGCCCGTGCCTGTCATGGGCATATCGAGCGTGGAACTGAATTCCTGGACCTCGCCGCCCAAGCTACCGCCCGGTGACCGCACAATGTTGCCGATATCGAGAATCAACGGGTCCCATTGTACCCGCGTGTCCGGCGGAAGGCCGTCCACGATTGCCATCTCCTCCTCCCCGACCAGCGGACAGGTCGCAGGCAACAAGGCCTCCTTCCCCGCGCCTGGCGGAATTACGCAACGATCACCGGGAACTGGCGTGGGGCCTTGCTGGATGCGGATGGTGCCGGTGGTCGAGCCGGAATGACCCGCGAACGGGCCGCCCGGCGCGCCCACGAAATCGATCCGATAGGTAATATCGAAGAAGCTATCCACGGCATAGTCGCCGCCGGAGAGTCGGGTTAACGTGGTGTGTCCAGGACTGGGCAAGCCGAAGCTCGACCCCGCAGTAATGCGGAGCAGATCGAAATCCGGGTCGCCCGGCGGCAGTTGGCCCTGCAACGCAAAAAGCTCCGTGTCAAAGGACTGAACCGTGCTGCCCGGACTCCGCTGGCCACTATCCGTGACGCACGTGACCTCAAACGTCTTCATGAGCAATAGTCCGCCTCCGGACACGTCGAGCGATGCGGAGCCATGGAACGTTTCCCGGGTACCGCCGAGGCTGCCGCCAACTTCCGTGAAGATGTCGAAGAAACTGTCTACCCGAAAACTTCCGTGCAATTCCGAACCGGGCGGCAGACCGTCTGTGATGTGCACGTCGCCGCTGGACCGGTAGGGACACGGTGCCGGCAGGTCCACCGTGCCGCCGCCGTTGTCCGGCGCGTAGCACGCGCCGCCAAGAACGATGAGGTCGCCCTGCCGAAGCCGCGAAGAACCCGTCGTGCTGCCCGACATGCCGGAAAGCGGGCCGCCGGGCGCGCCCACGAAATCGATTCGGTACGTAATATCGAAAAAGCTGTCCACGGCCCAGTTGCCGCCTTGGCGCAAGAGCGTGGTATGTCCAGGAGAAGGCAGGCCGAAGTCTGTGCCCGCCGTGATGCGGAGCAGATCGAAATCCGGGTCGCCCGTCGATTGCAGCGATAGCGACAGAAGCTCCGTGTCGATTACCTGCGTGTCGTCGCAGGAGGACGGAACGCCTCTGCTGACCTCCACCTGCACAGGTGACTGGATTGTTCGACTGTAGGTGGCGAAATCCCCTGTTCCCGATACGAAAAGCGTACATTGCGCGGAGAACGTGTCCGTCTCAAGACCACTCGCTATCGCCTCCGTAAAGATATCGAAGAAGCTGTCGATCACGAGGCCGACCTGAAGCGTCGACCCCGCCGGCAACCCATCGATTACCTGCAAATCCTCCTCGCAAACAACAGGACACTGCGGCGGCAGCGCCGCCTCGCCGCTACTGGTGCTGGGAACGGAACACGCCTCGCTCCATGCCGGCGCGGCCACAAACCATGCCATGACCGCCACTATGCCCAAGACTGCCCGGAAAACTGTAGAATGCCTCATCTCTCCATCCTCCATACCCAGACGTTGTGATGCGGTCTACGCCATACACCGCATCGTTTCCTCATTGGATCATTGCTCGCCCACACCGTAATACAGGATATTTCGACATCGCTACGCCCCCGCGAGCGACGGACAGGCTCCCCCTGCCGTTATCGAGCGCACGAACGCCACCACACATGCCGCCCACTCCTGATAAAGTTAATCACCTTATAAACATTACCATAAATTCTAGTATTCCGCAAGTTGCGCCAATCCGCTGCCAGACTCGGGGTATAAAAGGTGTGTTATTGTCGCTTTATGGCGGTTTGCCTATCGAACCGTAGGACGCGCCCGGAGGCGCGATGATGCGTGAGTCGCATGGGACGTGCGGGTCTGAAAGGGTCCCATAAAATGTGTCGGCGCGACCCGCTACGGCGCGCCACTGGAACCACGACGGCCCCGCACGCTACAGTGCACGGTGCCGATTCGGGAGGACACGCCATGTGGATGTTTGCCGTGCTTGGTCTGCTCGGGGCTGCGGAAGCGGCGCTACTGCCCGCCTGGGAATTCGAGGACGCGAGCGCGCTCGAAGTCTGGGTTCCCAACGCGCACCTGGACAATGTCGGAGTCGCGGACGGCGTCTTGAAGGCGCGCGCGGTGGACTGGGACCCCTTCTTCCACTGCCGGGGCATCGAGATTCCCGCCGCGCCGTGGCAGTATGTGCTGGTGCGCATGAGGGCCGATCGTGGCGGGACCGGTGAACTATTCTGGAGCGGCGTCACGGAGGGGCAATACGGCGGCCTCACGCAGAAGAAGAGGACGTCGTTCCAGGTTCCCGGCGACGGCGCGTGGCATGAGATTGCGATATTCCCCTTCTGGCATCCGGAACAGGTGGTCCGGCAGTTGCGGCTCGATGTCTATCCCGATGCGGAGTTCGAGATCGATTGGATTCGCGTCCAGTCCTGGGGCGAGGGTGACGAACCGATCCAGGACACGTACACGTGGTCGTTTCCAGACGGCGATTTGGCCGCCTGGGAGATTGCGCCGCGGGGGCCGGAGCGCTTTTCGCCGCCGCTGGACCTGCCGCTGGGCAAGCGCGGCTTTGTGGTCGTGCGCATGAGCGCACAGCAGGACTCCGAGGGGCAGGTGCTCTGGGCCGCACCGCAAACGGCCGGGCTGCAGTCCGAGTCCTTCGCGATTCGCTGCGATGGGCGCGCGCGCGATTACAACGTCGAGGTACACAGCTTCCCTTCCTGGGGCGACCGCATCGTTGCGCTCGGATTGCGCATCCCGGACCTGCCCGGCATGCGGGTCGAATCCGTCACGCTCAGTGAGGCGCCCGTCGGCCCTGCGGACCTGCACGTCGTCTATTTCGGTTTCGAGAACGCGCCCAATCGCGCCGGGAAACCCATGCGCATACTCGCGCACATCGAGAACCGCGGCGGCGAGGTTGAACGGCCCACAACGCTGACCGTCGCGCCCGGGGCGGGTGTCCGTGTTCTCGGCAATGCCACCATCGAGGTCTCGGTCCCCGGTTTCGCCGAGACGGTCGGCGCGGTGTTCGAGGCGGTCGCCGATGAACCGGGGACCTATGCCGCCACACTGCGGATCGCGACGGAGGGCGCGCCCGACGTCGAGGCGGCGTGTACGCTCGACGTCTTGCCCGCGGTTGCGACAGCGTCGGCGGACTACGTGCCGGAACCTCAACCTGTCCCCACGGACATGGACGTGCTCGCGTACTACTTCCCCGGCTGGGCGACCGACGCCGCGTGGGACTGTATCCGCCGGGTCGCGCCGAACCGAAAGCCCATGCTCGGTTACTACGACGAGGCCAATCCGGCGTGCGTCGATTGGCAGATCAAGTGGGCGGTCGAAAACGGGATCCGGTGTTTCCTCGTGGATTGGTACTGGAACCAGGGCAAACAGCACTTGTCCCACTGGTTCGAGGCATACCGTAACGCGCGCTATCGCGACCTGCTGCAGGTCGCGGTCATGTGGGCGAACCATAACCCGCCCGGATCGCATTCGCGCGACGACTGGCGCGCCGTCACCCAGGAATGGATCGACCGCTACTTCAATCTCCCGGCGTACTACCAGGTGGACGGCAAGCCCGCCCTGTTTCTCTGGGACCCGAGCCTGCTCCGCGAGGACCTCGGCGGAACGCAGGCGGTGCGGGCGGCGCTCGACGAATCCCAGGAAATGGCGCGCGCGGCGGGGTACGCGGGCATCACGTTCATCACGGTGAACCGCTGCGAATCGTCCGCCGACGTGCGGATGCTCACCGAGGAAGGCTATCACGGCGCGACGAATTACCACGAGTGGG
>JAKQEQ010000001.1 GCA_029556545.1 Candidatus Hydrogenedentota bacterium | reverse complement strand
GGCGCAGGTCCTCGATCGCGTCGCCCAGTTCCTTGACGTCGTTGACAACGCGCAGCGGCAAGCCAATGATGTTCGCGTACACGCGCAGTTGCTCGGGGGCCGCGATGCGGTAGGTGTCCGCCGTGAGCAGGGCGACGCGGGCACGTTCGCGGACGGAGTAGAGGGCGGCGAGTTTGGCGAGGTTAGTCGTCTTTCCGACGCCCGTCGGGCCGCACAGCACGATGACGCGGCGTGTGCCCGCCTCGACGGCCAGACCGCCCGTGACGCGCACGCGCCGGCGAATTTCGAGTCTCAGGCGTTCTTCGAAGAGGCGGCGGTTTCGCAGCACGCCGGCCTCGCGGTCGCGGAGCGTCGCGCCCAGCAGTTGCGCCGCCACCTTGCGCGACACGCCGCGGTTCACCAACAGGCGGTAGTAGGGGGCAAACTCGGTGGGTAGTCCCGCGCCGGGAGTCTCGGAGTAGAGGACCTGGAGCATCTCTCGGATTTCGCGGACCTCGCGACGAAGCACTTCGGCGCTCGGTTCCTCGACGGGCTTCCGAAATTGCAACACAGGGGCTTGCGCGGGCGCGGGGGCGGCCGCGGCCTGCGCCGCCGGCGTACTCGGCGGGGCGGTTGAGGCAGCCGGGCGGGTCGGAGCGGGTTTGACCGGTTCTTCAGGGACGGCTTCAAAGACGCGCGCCGCGGGGCGCGGCGGCGCGACTTCCGGGGGGGGCGCCTCGCCGTGCATGCGCTTCTGGGCGTCCCGGACGATTTGCTCGTATTGCTCGATGGCAAGACTGCGTTTGAGTTCCTCGGGCAACCGTTGCGCGGCGTACTTGCGTTCGACGGCGCTGGGCCGCCGCGGGCCGCCGCGCACTTCGGGCGTGGGCACGGACGCGGTGATCTCGACCATGCGCTCGCGGAAGAAGCCGAAGACGCCGCCGGCGCTCACGTGGCGCGTGCTGACGACGATGGCGTCGAGGCCGAATTGCCGCCGCATGATCTTATAGGCTTCGTCGAGGGTTTTCGCACGGATTTTTTGGAATTGCTGGCCCATGTTATAGACTCACCTGTCCTTCGCTTTGCAGTTGCACCGCGGGATCAATCTCGTTGTAGGAAAGGACGACGATCTTTGGGATGCGCCGTTCGATGATCCGCCGGAAGTACCGGCGCACCGGCGCGGAGGTCAAGACGATCGGGTCCTGACCGGACACCACCATCGGCCGCAGCGCCTCCGCGGTCTTCTCGGCAACGAGGTCCGCCCGGTCCGGCGGCACGGGGATATAGCCGGTTTCCGCGCGGCTCACGGCGTCGAGGATTTCCTTCTCGAGTTTGGGGTCGACCGTGACGACGCGCAAGACGTTGTCCTCATCGACGTATGCGCCGCAAATCTGGCGGCCCAGCGCCTGGCGGCAGTACTCGGCGAGGATTTCGGGGTCTTTGGTGCGCGGGCCGAAATCGCAGAGCACCTCGAGGATCGACTCGAGGTTGCGGATCGAGACGCGCTCGCGCAGGAGGAGGTGGAGGACCTTCTGCAGCTCGCCGTAAGTGAGGATGGCCGGCAGCAACTCGTCGACCACGGTGGGCGAGGCTTCCTTGAGGTGCTTGACGAGGGTCTGGACGTCCTCTCGGGTGAGCAGTTCATCCGCGTGCGCGTAGATCAGTTCGGTCAGGTGGGTCGCGAGCACGGCGGAAGGCTCGATGAGGGTGTACCCGAGGCGCTCGGCGCGATCGCGATTCTCCTTGGTGACCCAGATTGCTTCGAGGCCGAATGCCGGTTCTTTTGTGGGATAGCCCTCGATTTCCTCCTCGACCAGGCCGGGATTCATGGCGAGAAAGTGGTCGGGCATCAGTTCGTAGGAGGCGATGACCGATTCGCGCAGCTTGACCTGGTATTCGTGGGCGCGCAGCCGCATATTGTCGATGATGCGGATGACGGGTACGACGAATCCCATCTTCGTGGCGATCTGCTGCCGGATGATCTGGATGCGGGTCAGCAGATCGCCGCCATGGCGCGGGTCGGCCATGGACACGAGACCGTAACCCAACTCGATCTTGAGCGGGTCAATGCTCAGGAGGTCTTCCGTGCGTTCGCGGGCCTGTTCGGGCGGGGCGGCTTTCGCGGCCTCCTCCTCGATGCGTTGGCGATGTTCGAGTTCCTGGCGCGTCTGGTAGGCGCCGAAGGCGAGGAAGGCGAGCACGCCGGATACAAGCACGAAGGGTACGGTCGGCATGCCGGGCACCACGCCGAACAGCGCAAGCATCACGGCGGCGACGCCGAGGGCGCGCGGATAACGCGTGAACTGGCGCGAGAAATCGACGCCGAGGTTGTCCTCGGACACGGTGCGGGTAACGACGAGGCCGGCCGAGGTGGAGATGATGAGCGCGGGAATCTGGGACACGAGGCCGTCGCCGATGGTCAAGGTGGTATAGACGCGGGCCGCCTCGCTGAAGGGGAGCCCGAGCATGGCCACGCCGATAATCAGCCCGAAAATGATGTTCACGAGCGTGATGATGATCCCGGCGATGGCGTCGCCGCGCACGAATTTCGTGGCGCCGTCCATGGCCCCGTAGAAGTCGGCCTCGCGCTCGATGCGGCGTCTGCGTTCGCGGGCCTGGTCCTCGGTGATGAGGCCTGCGTTCAGGTCGGCGTCCACGCCCATCTGCTTGCCGGGCATGGCGTCGAGGGTGAACCGTGCGGCGACCTCGGAGATGCGGCCGGCGCCGCGGGTGATCACGACGAACTGGATCACGACGAGGATGATGAATATGACGATGCCGACGAAAAGATTGCCGCTGGTCACGAAGCTGCCGAAGGCTGCGATGACTTGGCCCGCGTTCGCTTGGGCGAGGATGAGGCGGGTCGAGGCCACATTCAGGCTCAACCGAAACAGGGTCAGGATGAGCAGCAGCGAGGGAAACACCGCGAACTCGATGGGCTGCTGGAGGTAGATTGTGCCGAGCAGGACCACGACGGACAGCGAGATGTTGATGGTCAACATGATATCGAGGAGCCACGTCGGCACGGGCAGCAGGAGCATGACGAGGATGCCGATGACGCACACGGCGAGCGTGATGTCCTGATTGCCGCCAATCAGGAACCGCCCGCGTTGCGGAAGGTCCTGTGCCGATACCGCCAAACGGTTACTCCTTCAGCTCGTGCTCTTGCATCGTTTTCCTCCTTACACCGCGGCGCGGGTTGCGCGCCAGGCGGCTTCGCGTTCGCGGACGCGCTCGACGCGGCGGTCGATTCGATATACGAAGGACAACACTTCGGCGACGGCGCGGAAGAGCGTCTCGGGGATCGCGCGGCCGATGTCGACGGTCCGGTAGAGGGTTCGCGCGAGTTCGGGGCGCTCGACGATAGGCACGTCGTGCGCGACGGCAAGGTCGCGGATGCGCTGGGCGATGATGCGCGCGCCTTTTGCGACGACGACCGGCGCGGCCATTTCGTTCATGGCGTAGCGCAAGGCGACGGCGTACTCGGTCGGGTTGGTTATGATCACGTCGGCCGTGGGCACTTCCGCCATCATGCGCTGCATGGCGAGTTGCCGCTGGAGTTGTCGGACGCGCCTGCGGATATGGGGGTCCCCTTCCATCTCCTTCATTTCCTGGCGGAATTCCTGCTGGGTCATGCGGAGGTCGCGCTCGTTCTGCCAGCGCTGGAACGCATAGTCGAGCAGGCCGATGAACGTCATGGCGGCGACGACCCGCCACCACAGCGCGAAGATAATCGCACTGATCGCGTCGACGAGTTCGCCGGGCGTGAGGAGGGCAAGGAGGATCATATCGCGGGTGCGGGCGCTCAAGGTAAACCACGCGATGGCGCCGACGAACGCGAGCTTCGCGAGCGATTTGGCGAGTTCGACCGCGGTGCGGGCGGTGAAGAACTTGGCGAAACCCGAAATGGGGTTGATGCGCTTGAGCTTCGGGATCAGCGGCTTGACGGTGAAGAGGACACCGACCTGGAGCAGGTTGATCGCGAGGCCGGCGACAAGCAGGAGCAGCATGAAGGGGGCCGCGCCTCGGAACAGGAGCATCATCGCGCGCCACACGGTCTCTTCTTGCGTCGCCCGGCCGGAGAGGAATTCTTCGGTGTGGCCGAGAAAGGTGCGTCCGGCCTCCTCGAGCACCGAGAACATGGCGGGACCAAACAAGACGAACGCGAGCAGCGCCATGAACAAGGCCCACGCGGAACTCAGGTCCTGACTGCGGACCACCGTTCCTTCCTCGCGGGCTTTTTCCCGTCGCCGCGGGGTCGCCGGTATGTTGCGTTCGCCGCCGGTGTCTTCAGGCATGGTCCAGTTATCCCAGTGCGCGGATCAGCGCATCCACGTTGCGGAACATCCGCCCGAACATGCCGTCCAGCGCGGCGAGGTATACGCCGATGGACAGGGCGAGCAGGAACAGGCTCGTGGCGATGGTCAGGGGAAATCCCACGACGAAGAGATGAATCTGCGGCACCACGCGGCCAAGCAGCCCCATCGTCACATAAGCGAGCAACATGGCCGCGGCGAGGGGCGCGGCCAGCATGAGACCCTCGACGAAGATGCCTTGGCCCAGCCCGGCCACGTCGAGCAACAACGCGGGCCGCGCCACGAAGCCGCCGACGGGTACGTGGTCATAGGTGGCCACGAGCGCCTGAATCATCAGGTGGTGTCCGTTGATTACCAGGAGGTAAAGCACGCCGATGATAAAGAGGAAGAAGCCGAAGATGGGGAACTGGGTTTCGAGTGCGGGATTGAACACGTTCATCATGCCGAAGCCGGTTTGCAGGTCGATGACCTGACCGGCCAACTGGATCGCGGCGAAGACGAGCGTCATCACGAAACCCAGCAGAAGCCCGATCAGGAATTCGCCGGCGCCGTAGGCCGCGAACGCGAAAGTTTCGTCCGGCAACGGCGCATCGGGCAGCCCGAGCACGGGCGTGAGCACCAGCGCGGCCAGCGCGGACAGTCCCGCCTTGGCCGGCATCGGGAAATTAGCCGAGCCCAGTATCGGCGCGCTCACGATCAAGCCGCTGAAGCGCGCCAACACGAGTACGAACAGCTTGAAGTATTCCAACTCGATCATGGCGTCTCAGTCCGCTGGTCAGTTTGTCGGCGTCATCGCGCGGTGATGTACAGGTTTATCCCGTCGAACAACTCTCGCACGAAATCCAACATCACTTCTGAAGTGAGCGGAAGAAAGACGACGAACGCGACCATCACCGCGATGATCTTCGGCACGAACGTCAGCGTGATCTCCTGGATCTGGGTTACTGATTGCAGCACGCTGATGACTAGGCCGACGACCATGCCCGCAATGAGCATGGGCGCCGCGGCGAGCAACGTCACGATCATCGCCTGTTGGCCTATATAGGTAATATCGTCGATAGTCATGCGCGCACACCATCCGCAAGGGGCGTTGACACCACGTCCCCTTGTTGCGACAGGCACAGGATACCACAACATATAGAGGCGATCAACCCTTTTGATCACAATAAGTTGCGATGGGTGAAGGGGGTTTGCCAAGGCTGGGTCGGGCAAGTCGGACGGATCGGACGGATTGGACGGATCGGACGGATCGGACGGATCAGACCGATCTTCACCGGCTCGAGCGGGAAAGCGTCGGTCAGTTTGGTTGGAGCGCTGGTCGTCGAATTGAACACGCGTCGAGCCTTACGTAGTATCAGCGGGCAAAGACATGCAGCTTTGCCGTGGAGGAGAAACGAGCAGGATGAATTCGGCGCCTGAAGGACCCAGTCGGCGACGCGCGGGGGAGATGTTCGACCGGATTGCGCCCCGCTACGATTTCCTCAACCGCGTGTTGTCGCTTCGGCGGGACGTGGTGTGGCGCAGGCGCATGGCGCGTCATCTTCCGGAGGGCGCGGCTTTGCGCCTGCTCGATCTCGCCACGGGAACGGGCGACGTCATGCTGTCTTTGTGCGCGATCGAGCCGCGGATTGAACTTGCGCTCGGCGTGGATGTTTCCTCGGGGATGTTGTCGCGCGCGCGTGTCAAGATTGCGCGAGGGCCGGGGCGTAATCGGGGGCGGGACGCTGCTGCTCCTCGGTGCGGTCTTGCGCGGGTCGACGCGACGCGTCTCGCGTTGCGCGATGCATCCTTCGACGTGGCGACGATCGCGTTCGGCATCCGCAATGTGATCGACGTGGACGCGGCACTTCGGGAGATGCGCCGCGTGCTGCGGCGGAAAGGCCGCGCGCTGGTGCTCGAATTTTCGCTGCCGGGCAACGCGTTGCTTCGGGAGTTGTATCTGTTGTATTTCCGTCGCGTGCTGCCGCGCATCGGGGGCCTGATTTCAGGGGATATTCAGGCATATCGGTACTTGAACGAGACCGTCGAAACCTTTCCGTACGGCGAAGCGTTTTGCGCGCTGATGCGCGCGGCGGGCTTCGTGGAAGTTCGCGCCGTTCCGCTCACCTTCGGCATCGCCATGTTGTACGTCGGCGTCGTCGTGTAGACGCGCCGCACTTCTCCATCGCGCACGCTTGATGCGTGACGCGCACGCCGCCTTCTTGCGTCTGATGATGATGTCTCGCGATGGGGGCGTGGAGCGCCGGAAGAAATCTGATGAAAAAAAGTTCTTTACTTTTTCCTCTTTCTTTGCTAAAGACAGACACTCGAAAAGTTGAATCGACGATGACATGCGCGGGTGATGATCGCGAATCGCATTGAAAACACAGGACGATCCGCGATCTTGCAGCCCTCGGATCGAGGTGAACGGCGGCGCGCGAAATGGCGCAAAATCGACGCGACGCGCGCGGGCGATTGCGTCACGCGTGGCGAAGCGGTGTTCGCGAAGTCGTTATCGAGACTGGCAACGATCGGGTTTCGAGTCGTGACCGAAGACGATCCGAATGGCGCATGGATTCCCGTCGCGCTTTAACGGGCTTGCGCCCGTGAAGGCGGCTTCCCGCAAGCGGGAGGCGCTTCGGCGGCACACGACCCGTTGTCGTGTAAGGTAGTCCGCCGGGTTGTTGGCAATAGGGCAAAGCAAGAGAAGGAGAGTTAGCATGCCCGCTAAGAAGAAAGCTGCTCCGAAGAAGAAGGCAGCCGCCAAGAAGAAGGCCGCGCCGAAGAAGAAGGCCGCGCCGAAGAAGAAGGCTGCGCCGAAGAAGAAAGCCGCGAAGAAGAAATAGCGGCGGTCTTCGACGGTCCCCCTGACGGGGGCAACGCGCCTTGACCTGAGTCGGGCGCAAGGGGAACGCCATACTCCACACGCGGAGCACGGTGGAAGGGAACGCCTACCCTTGGTGGTAATCTCCGATTATCGAAAGGGAGCGGCCGCCTAACGGCGGGAGGGGTTCCTTGTAGAGGATGTGTCGGCTTCGCGAGTGAAGGGGGCGTTCTCTTTCTTTTTTTTGCGATGCCAACCGCGTTGCCTGGGTGGTTAGGCCGGTAAGCGGGCGGCGGCGTCTTCTTGGGGCGTCGTCGTCCGCTTTGCCTGTTCCGAACGGGTTCTCCTTGGCGCGTCTTCCATCGGTCCGTGCCTATGCGGTATCGTACCGGTCGCCGGGACCGAAATCATACAGTGAGGAAACAGCACGCCGTGTCCGATCCGCTTCGCGACGCATTGAAACAGGCTGTGGGTGACGCGCGCGCTCCGGGCGCGGTGGGGTGCGTAGGGGACGCGACGACGGATTACTTGATCGACGCATTCGGCGACCGGCAACGGGTTCCCGAGCCGCTTGCCGCGCGGACGGATACGCCGTACGATCTCGCGTCGCTGACGAAGGTTGTTGCCACGACGACGGCGCTTCTGCTGCTCTGGGAGGAAGGACGTTTCGATCTCGATCAGCCGGCGGGCGCCATCGTCCCGGTACCGGCGTTCAATCGCTTCACGGTCCGGCATCTGCTGCTGCACACCTCCGGTCTCACCGCCGGCCAGCCCTGGTATCGCGACGCGACGTCGCTGACCGAGATGCTGCAACGCGCCGCCGCTCTGGAACTCGCGCGGACGCCCGGCGCGCGGCGTCAATACTCGGACATCGGCTTCATGATTCTCGGGAAGATGGTCGAGCTGATTGCGGGCGACGCGCTTGATGCGTTTTGCCGCGCGCGGCTCTGGCGGCCTCTCGGCATGACGCGCACGGATTTTCGCCCGCCGGCGGAGTGGGCGGCGGCGTGCGCGGCCACGGAGGACTGTGCGTGGCGTAAGCGGATCATTGTTGGGGAGGTGCATGACGAGAACGCTTTCGCGGCGGGGGGCGTTGCGGGGCATGCGGGCCTGTTCTCGACGGCGCAGGACTTGGCGAAGTTCTGCCGTGCGTTGCTCGGCGGGCAAGTCCTGCGGCCCGAGACATTGCGGATGATGACGCGCGTCGGCCAAGTGCCGTCGTATCCGTGGCAGGGACTCGGCTGGAAGGTCGATCCGTGGGGCGACAGTTCGGAGGGGTATCTTCCGACGCGCGCGGCCTTCGGCCATACGGGGTGGACGGGCACGAGCCTCTGGCTGGACCGGGAGACGGGCCTGTTTGCGATCCTGTTGAGCAACACGTGCCATCCCTCACGGCAGCGGCGGGACAATCGCGCGCTGCGCCGCGCGTTCCACAGCGCGGTGGCGCGTCGCTTCTATACGTCGCGCACGAATGCGCATGGCGGACTCGATCGGGTGCTGTGGGATTTCTATCGTCCGCTGGCGGGCGCGCGCGTCGCACTGCTGACGAACAGCGCGGCCATCAACCAGACGGGCCTGCGCATCCGCGAGACGCTGCAACTACATTCCGAGGTGGCGCTGCGGCGGATCTACAGCCCGGAGCACGGCTACGAAGGCGAGGCCGAGGCTGGGGCGACGGTTGCGTCGCGGCAGGGGGCGGTCCCCGTGACGAGTCTATACGGCCCGCAAAAGCGCCCGTGCCTCGATGAACTCAAGGATATTGACTACTTCGTCGTCGACCTGCCAGACGTGGGCGCACGTTACTACACCTACGCGCACACGATGAAGGAATGCCTGCACGCCTGCGTCGAGGCGAAGAAGCCGGTAATCGTTCTCGATAGGCCGAACCCGTTGGGCGGCGTGACGCTGGAGGGGCCCGTGGCGCAGCGCGCGGGTTCGCCCGTATGCTGGGGCGCGGTGCCGGTGCGGCACGGGATGACGCTGGGCGAAATCGCGGTCTTCTTTCAGAACACGGAACTCAAGGGCAAGAAGCTCGATCTGCGCGTGAACCTGTTGGACAACTGGCCGCGCGCGTTCCTGTTTCATCAATGCGCGCTGCCGTGGGTCGCGCCGTCGCCCAACATCCCACACCCCGAGACGGCGCTGCTGTACGTGGGCACGTGCCTTTTCGAGGGCACGAACCTCAGCGAAGGGCGCGGAACCGACCGACCGTTCCACCTTGTCGGTACGCCGTGGCTCGACCCACTGGCCGTGATCAAGGAACTCGCGCCCGAGGAATACGCGGGGTGCGCCTTGCGTCCGACGTTCTTCACCCCCCGCTCGATCCCGGGCCGGGCCGTCGATCCACGCTTTCGCGACCAACTGTGCCGCGGCATCCATGTCGCCGTGGTCGACGCCGCGCGCGCGCGCCCGTTCACGACGGCACTCGCGCTCCTGCGCGCGATTCGGCGGCGGCATCCCGATGAATTCGCGTGGAACCCCTTCTTCGATACGCTCGCGGGCGGCCCTGCGGTGCGGGAACAGATCGAGGCCGCCACGCCGGCGTTGGACATTGTCGCGAGTTTTCGGCCCGGACTCGATGCCTACGAGAGAATTCGGCCAAAACTATATCCATAAGTGTTCGAGCCCGGGGACGCCACGTCCGATATAATGGCGCGTGGGTGTGCCCTGAAGGGGCGAGAACGAAGGGGAGTCATGATCATGTCGTTGAGTGTTGAACGGAAAGCAAGAGGTTCTCGGTCCGCGGGGACGCGATCGCAACATGGCCGCTTTCCCGTCTTGCGCGGCTTCTTCTTCGCCGTGGGCTGTCTGATCGTGGGCGCGTTTCTTGGCGCGTTTATCGGCACGCCGACCATCCGCAACCTGTACGAAGTGCCCGCCGTCGGCCCGAACACGGGGATCGCGGCGGGCGTATGCGCCGTGCTGTTCCTGATTGCGGGGTTCCTGTTGCGCGGCGCGCGCGAACTGCCGCCCGACCAGGCGGGGCGGCGCCCGCTGCCTATTCTCGGCGCGGCGGTGATCGGGGCGATCGTCGGCGCGTTCTTCGGCGCGATGTTCCCGGTGCTCGGGAAGGGCCTCGGCGGCGAACTCGGCGCTTTGTTGTTCATGCTCGCCGCCGTTGCGCCGCCGCGTCGCGGTCCGGCGGTCGGGCGTCACAGCGGCGCGGGCTGGGCCTGTTTGAGTATGGCGCTCGTTGCGATTACCTGCGGTTCTGTCGCGGTGTTCTTCCCGCTGGTGATGGACACCTACGTGCTGGCGCTGCCGCGCGGGCTGCTTTTCGTCGCCGCGCCGTGCGCGGCGATGGGCGGCATCGCGGGGTTGTTGTTCGCGCGGCACACGGGACGTCGGCGCGGCATCACGACCGGCGTTGCGCTCGTGACCGCGTGCGCCGCGTTGACCATGCTCGCGCTTTATCACGCGCCGATCAGACAGATCAGTTTCCCGGCGGACAAGGCCGTCGGGACCATACGGTACGCGCGCTGGCTCGATTATGTCACGACGGAAGCGCGGGGCACGCTGCGCGTGCCATTGCGCGGCGACGTGTGCCTGCAAATCAGCGGCGCGGACGCAGTTGACCTGGCGTTCCTGCACGGCGTGTCCGGCTTGCGCGAACTGGACCTTGTCGGCGCGCGCATCGATGACGACGCGCTGCGCCATTTGGCGCGGAACAAGGACTTGGTCTGGCTTGCCCTCGACGATACGCCGGTTTCGGACGAGGGGCTGAAGTACCTGACGGGCCTGACGGGCCTCGCGTGGCTCGGGCTTGGCCGGACGCGCGTCACGGACGCGGGGCTGGTCCATCTCGTCGACCTAGGCCGGCTGCGACATCTGGGGCTGTCCGGGACAGGCGTCACCGACGCCGGGCTCGAGACTATCGCGAAGTTGGACAGCTTGGAATCGCTCGAGTTGTTCGGCACGGGCATCACGGACGCGGGACTCCAGCATCTCGCGCGGTTGCAGCGGCTGAAGGAACTGGACCTCTACCAGACGCGCGTGTCGGCGGAGAAGGTGGCCTGGCTGCGCGGGCATTTGCCGGGGTGCGAGATCGGGTTCAGCGCGGGGGCGGAACCCTCACCCCAACCCTCTCCCGCAGGGCGAGGGGATATGGAGGGACCCTCACTCTATCCCTCGCCTCTGGAGCAAGAGGATGCGGCGTGGTGATGGGATCGGATCGGTTCGAGCGGGCGGTGGCGGCCATCGACGCCGCAAACAGCGAGGACCCGCACGTCGAGGTTTTCGAGGGCCACGAATACCCGAAGGAACTGCTCTACGGTCAGCGGATGAGCGCCTGGCTCGAACGCTTGCGCCCGGACGCGCCCGAGGCGCTTCGGCTGGCGTGTCGCGCGCAACATGTCCGGCGTTGGGCGATTCCGCGCGATACGTTTCCCATGGACCGGCGCGGCTACCTGATCTGGCGCAAGCAACTGTACGGTTTTCACGCCGACACCGTGGCGGCGATTCTGCGCGAGGTGGGTTATGACGACGAGACCATCGATCGCGTCGCGGCGTTGGTGCGGAAGCGGCGTCTCGGCGCGGACCCGGACGCGCAATCCCTTGAGGATGCGGCCTGCCTTGTCTTTCTCGAACACCATTTCGCCGGGTTCGCCGAGAAAACCGACGAAGAGAAGATAATCGGCATCCTGCGCAAAACGTGGGGCAAGATGAGCGCGGCTGCGCGGGCGCACGCCGGGACGCTCGCGTATTCCGAGGACGCGCGGAAACTCCTCGAACGGGCGTTGGCCGCGCGGGACGACTCGGCATGATCCGGTGCATCGGCATCGCGGGCGGCACGGGTTCGGGTAAGACGGCGCTGTCGGCCGCTCTTGCCGAGGCGCTGGGCGCGCGCGCGGCAGTCGTTGCGCAGGACTGGTACTACCGCGACCAGTCGCATATCGGCATCGAGCAACGCCTGCAAGTGAATTACGATCACCCGGATGCAATCGAGATGGAACGGCTGGCGCGCGACCTTGCGCTGCTGAAGGCCGGGCACGTCGTGGACGCGCCGCAGTACGACTTCACCACGCACACGCGCGCGGCGGTGACGCGGCGTGTTGGGCCGCGGCCTGTACTCATCCTCGAAGGGCTCCACGTGCTGTATGACGCGGACCTGCGCGCGCTGATCGATGTCAAGGTCTTTCTCGATGTGGCGGCGGATCTGCGCCTCGCGCGCCGATTGCGCCGCGACACGGGCGAACGGGGGCGCACGGCGGCGTCCGTTATCATGCAATATCTGGAGCAGGCGCGGCCCATGCACGACGCCTTCGTCGCGCCGTCCCGGCAGTATGCCGATGTCGTTATTGAGGGCGACTTCGAGATCGAGGCCGCCGCCGCGTGTATCCTCGCGAGGCTGGCTTGAGGGAATTCAAGGTCGGGCGCGCGGCCCTTATGGACGGTATGGACAGTATGGACGATATGGACGGGAATGCGCGGGGTCAGCCTGGTCTTGCGATGACTGCGCCGAAGGCCAGCGCGCCGTCAGATGCGCCATGGAGCACTTCGCCGCCCTTGCCGGTCTCGTCGCGGTAACGTGCGGCGATTTCACGCACGGCATCGCCCGCGTCGGCTCCCCCGAGCAAGGCGACAAAGCCGCCGCTGCCGCCGCCGGTGATCTTCGCGCCGTATATGCCGCGCCGGGGTCCGGCTTCGCGCGCGCGCGCGACCAGCCGGTCGGTGCCGTCGGAGCCGATGTTGCAGGCGTTGTAGCTTCCGTGCGCCTGGTACATCATCTCGCCGATGAGCCGCAGCGTCTCGTCGTCCGGCGCGTCGCGCCGCAGGAGCGCGCGCACGAGTCGTACACGCTGTTGCTCGTAGACGGGGTGCTCGACGGGGCGGCGGACGGCGTAAAGACGGCTCGGGACCACGCGCGTCACGGAGTCCGTGGTCCCGCCGTAATGCGCGAGGAACTCGCGGCCGCTTATCGTTTCGGGAAGCCGGCTTCGGAACCGGGCTTCATATGTCGATGGATCGAGGTTCGCGAGATAGCCGCCCCAGATCGGGTCCTCGATGCGCACGCGACCGTCGTCGGCCGCCGCCGCGGGTAGGCCCGCCATGTCCGCGATGATGCGATAGCCCATGAAGGTCCCGACGCGGACCGAGGTGTAGTCCGCGCCGGTGATGGCGTGGCGGATGCCCGAGTCGATGGCCCAGACGCCGGTATTTTCCGGGATGGGCACGGGCTCTTGCAGTTCCGCCGGTTGACAAAGCAGCGCGACGAGTGTGTCGCGCCTGCCGAAGACGGCGGTAATTTGGTCCATGACGCCGCAGGGCGCGCCGACGACGAGGTTCTCGGCCTTCTGGCACAACAGCGCCAGTTCGCGCCCGTCGAGTTCCACGTCGAGCAGCGCGGCCATCGCCTGCATCGAGGCGACCTCGATGGCGGCGGAGGAACTGACGCCCTTACCTAGAGGCACATCGGAGACGAGCAGCGCGCGCAGGCCGTGTTCCAGGCGAACGCCCTTCTCCCGCATCAACACCAGCAGTGCGCCGATGATGTACGAGGCCCAGTGTTCGGCGGGGCTGTCGCTGAAGCGCGCGCGCGCCGCGTCGTATGCGATGGGGGCGCCGCCGGGGGCGAGTTCCCCGAGCGGGAGCGACACCGTCGCGTTGCCCGCGTCGCCGATATCGGCGCTGCGCACGGTGATGCGCGGCCCGGGGTCCGCCTGGACGGCGGCGAAGGCCGCGCGCTCGAGCGGCATCTCGAGGACCAGGCCGCCGCTGTAATCCGCGAAACCGCCCATCAGGTCGAGACGACCCGGGGCACGGCAGACGACGAGCGGCCGGTCCGCGGCGAAAAAGTCCGCGTGCGCCGCGAGTTCCCGTTCGAGTCGTGCCGCATCCGGCGCGCGGCTCGAGACGACTTCAGGCAGTTTCCACATAGGCGGTCCTCATGCCCCCGGATATTCGAACATGCCGTTACCGGGTTTCCTCGCGGAGCGCCAGGAGTTCCTTCATCACGCCGAAAAGGTTCTCGGCGTATTCGCGCGTTCCGAAACAGTCGTGCAGCTTCTTGTACTGCGCGAACAGCCGTTCATACACCGCGTGATTCGCCGCGTCGGGCGCGTACTCCTTTTCCCGGACGGCGGTCATGGCCGCTGCGGCTTCGGCGAAGTCGCCGTGGCCGCCGGCGGGTTTTCCCGCGACCACCGCGCCCGCCATCGCCGCACCGAGCGCGCAGGTCTGTTCGCTGCGCGAGACCTCCATGGCGCGGTTGGTGACGTCCGCGTAAATCTGCATGACGAGCGGGTTCTTCACCGGGATGCCGCCGCAATTGATGATGCGGTCGATCTTGACGCCGAATTCCTCGAAGCGTTCGAGGATGATCCGCGCGCCGAAGGCGGTGGACTCGATGAGGGCGCGATAGAGTTCCTCGGGCCGGGTGTGGAGCGTAAGGCCGATAATGCCGCCGGTCAGCCGCGGGTCCACCAGTACGGTGCGGTTGCCGTTGTGCCAATCGAGGGCGAGCAGGCCGCTCTCGCCGGGCTTGAGGGCGGCCGCGCCGCGCGTGAGCGCCTCGTGCGAGCCTTTCTCTGGGCCGCCGGGCTGCATGTAGTTCACGAACCAGTTGAAGATGTCGCCCACGGCCGCCTGGCCGGCTTCGAGGCCGTACTGGCCGGGCAGGATTGACTCGGGCACGATGCCGCAGAGGCCGGGGATGTCTGGCATCGGTTGATCGAGCGGGCTCACGGCGAGGTCGCAGCTCGAGGTGCCCAGCGCGCGGACGAGCGCGCCCGGCTGAATGCCGGAGCCGACGCCGCCGAGGTGCGCGTCAAACGCGCCCACGGCCACGGGGATGCCCGCGCGCAGGCCCGTCTTCGCGGCCCACTCGTCGGTCAGGCCGCCCGCCGTATCCGCGATGGTGAAGCACGTGTCTGGCAGGGTCTCGCGCAGCCGCGCGAGGCCGGGATCGAGCCGCGCCAGGAATTCCGCGTCGGGATAGCCGCCCCAAGAGGGGTGGTAGCTCGCCTTGTGGCCCGCGGCGCAGACGCATCGCTTCACCCGAGAAGGATGTGTCGTGCCCGTGAGCAGCGCGGGAATCCAGTCCGCGCACTCGACCCAGGTGTGCGCCGCCGCGAAGACCTTGGGGGCCGTGCGCAGGCAGTGGAGCGTCTTCGCCCAGTACCACTCGGAAGAATACGCGCCGCCGCACTTGAGCAGATACTGCGGGCGCAGCTCGCGCGCGAGCCGCGTGAACGCCTCCGCCTCCGCGATGGACGTGTGGTCCTTCCAGAGCCACGCCATGGCGGCGAGATCGTCTTCGAACTCCTTGTGGAACGCGAGCGGCGTGCCGTCCGCGTCCACGGGGATGGGCGTGCTGCCCGTCGTGTCCACGCCGATGCCGATGACGTCGCCCGGCGCGAAGCCCGCCCGCGCGCGCGCCTGATCGAGTGTGTCCGAGAGCACACGCTCGATGCCCGCCACGTAATCCCGCGGATGTTGCCGTGCCAGGTTCGGGTCCTTCGCATCGAGCAGGATGCCCGCGTCGCCGTGCGGGAAGCCCCACACCGTCGTGGCGATCTCCTCGCCGGTGCGCACGTCCACGAGCAATGCGCGGACCGAGTTCGTGCCGAAATCCAGACCGATAGCGTACTTCGCGCTCATTGCACTCGCTTCCTCCCTGTTCCTTGGGTTCCAGTTCTCCCACGGACGCCGTTGACCCAGTGGGCTTAGTGGACTTGGTGGACGCAAGTCCCACGTGGAGGCGGGACCCGCGAACAATCGCCTGATTCTATGCTGCGAATCCGCGGCCTGCAACCCCGCGCCGGCGCCGTGATGGCAGGGGATGAATCACGGGGGAGCGGTTCGTGGCAGGGGGACTTTTTCTAGTTTCTCGCGAGCCTGGCGTGGCATAAGCTCCTGTGGCGCGCCCGCAACGACCAAGGCGAGGTAGCCGCTCAGGTCCTCATCCAGATTGTCCTCGCAGATAATGCGGACCGGAACGCCGTGATCAACCAGATGCTTATAAGTCCCGAATCGCGCGTTATGGAGCCATTCATCGGGTTCGCGGAAACTGTAGAATTCCCACTTGAACAGTAACAACAGCACGGTCTCGTCGGAGGGCGGCTCCCGCCGCAACACGGGTTCGCGCCAGAGTTCGGCAAATGCGCGAACCACCTCCTGCCGAGAAGGAAGAATATTGGTGTAGGACCAGTTGGAAACGTTCAGTCCGGCGCCGGCGTCGCGTGCGCTGCGCCCGGCTTCAAGCAGCCGATCAAGCGTCCAGCCATGGTCGGTCAAGATAGTGGGGCCGTCCAGTTCGAACGACACGGGCAACCGGGTGATGCCGCGAAATGCGCTGACGCTCGCGCCTGCCATCCATGCGGGATCTTTGGCGTGCCAGAAGAAGTCGTAAGAGTGCACGACCTGGTTTGCGCCACGGCTCAGGCCCCAATAGTCCAGGTTGGACATGAGGGCGCTTTCGCGTCGGTAACTCTCGCCAAGCGGCACCGAAATGCGCGCGTTTGCGTGGCCCGCGCGGATCGCGCGCACGAAACGCCGCAGCGCCATGCGCCAGGATTCCTCGCGGAAGGCAATCACCGCGCGATGCACGGGGTTTGTGTCCGGCGTCCCGGCGGTATCCGGGGGCAGGGGCGGCGTCTCGGGCAGAGGGACTTCATCCGGTACGACGGCGCGCAGCCACTCCGGGCGCGGCGCCGTTATGCTCTTGCGCCAGAACGCGATGCTTGACGGATCGAAGGACCACCAGTTCGCCCACTTGAGTTCGGCGTGCACGCCGATGAACGGGCTCCAGTAGATGTCCTCGCCCGCGAAGACCCTCGCGACTTCGGTGCATAGCGGGCCAAAGCGCGACCAGAACCGCTCGTCATGGATTGAGGGCAACCCCATCAGCACGCGGTTGCCGGCGGCGTCCTGCCAGAAGTCGCCGTCGTACCAACCGGGCGTGGCCCCGCCCCAGCAGTCGTTCAGCCGCACCCGAAGGCCGAGGCCATGTTGCTTGCACACATCGAGCCGTTTGCGGATGAATTCCGTCCGGTGGACGCCGGGTTCCGGTTCGAGTTCGCGCCATGGCGCGGAAATCTCGATGCGTGTAAACCCGAGCGAGGCAAGATCCGCAACCCAGGCATCAAAAAGCGCGAGGTCTTGGCACGGCGCGGTCCAATCCCACAGCGTGAACGCGCGATCGGTGTCGAATTCCGCGACGCCGGTGTCCGCTTGCGCCGCTCCTTCCGGGCATGCGGACGCATTCGTTGGCAAGACGACATCCACGCGTTCAAGAGAGAGTCGACTGGTGAGAGGGTTGGGGTATTCCCATGCGCCCAGGACCATGATAGTGCCCTTGAGTCGGCTGTCTTCGAACTGAAAGGGGAGCGTAAACTCGCGCTTCGTGACCAGGTCGCCGTCGTAAACGGGGCCGACGATGCGTCCGCCGCGGATGATATGGTCTGTCTTGATGTTGAGCTTCCGGCCGACTGGGCCGCGGTTGTGCTGATATACGCACTGTTCGAGGATTGCCGAGCCCACCTGGCCCGAAACCCGCCCGTCGGGCCGGATGTGGAGGCGAACGACCACGTCGAGCTTTCGCCCAAGCTCGACCTCTTCGGATTTGTCGAGAACTGTAGTGTTGCATTGCCAGACGCCGACAAGCGCCACCGGCGGTGAGGCCGGTTTCGTGTTGCCGACGCCACAGGCCGGACAGACAGCCACGCACAGCACGAGACTGGTCATATTTCGCATGGCGTTTTCCTGGTGGTTTTCGCCGGTTGTTTGATCTCTAACAATTATATGTACAATAACGAGATGGTTCCATGAGGCGAGATTTTCGTTTTCGAACGCCCTGCGCCGACATCAGGCAAGTACCGTTCTTCAGGCGCGATAAGGTCGGTCCACGTTGCTTCGCTTATCCACGAGCATAGGGATATGTTACCCTCGCGCAAGGAGTGGCGCTGGGGCGGGAAGAGCGCAGAGCAAGACCCCAATTACCCCCGCAGGGTAAAGCCTGAAACACACACCTGTTCCGTGCTTTTTCCGCCCGCTCCGTGGTGATTCTCTTTAGTCAAGGCCTGGACAGTAGCCGTCTTCGGTGTCTTCGCCGGGGCAAGGATGATAGCCGCCGATGTTGTAGAACTGGATGAGCCGGAGCAACTCGGTGAGGTCGATGCGCCAGTCGGGGCCGCCGTTATAGTCGGAGGCGTGGGGGGCGCAGGCGTGGTTTGCGCCGACGCCGGGGACGTAGCCGTCCTCGGTGTCGCCGGGGTTGTCGGCGCAATGCAGTGCGGCGGAGTTGTAAAGCTGGATAACGCGGAGGAGTTCGGTCAACTCGATTTGCCCGTCACCGTTCTGGTCGGCAGTATGCATTGCGGGCGGCTGCCCTTCTCCCTCGCCTTCCCCTTCCCCTTCGCCCTCTCCCTCGCCTTCGCCCTCTCCCTCGCCTTCGCCCTCTCCCTCACCCTCGCCTTCACCCTCTCCCTCACCTTCACCTTCACCCTCACCCTCACCTTCGCCGGGGATACTGCTATATTCATAGGCGCCCATGTCAACGATGGGCGACGTGCCGAGACCAGTGTCCGGGGTGTCGGGGTCGTCCTGAAATCGCGGATTGCCGACGATGTCGAATTCAATATCGTCTGGGAAGACGCCGTTCTCGCCCGCATCGATGGCGGGTGACCCGAGGTTCAGGCGCGGGTTGTCGTCAGCGGTGCCGGGGACGTTATCGGATCCGTCGGCGTCGATGAAGAGCGGGTTGGCGTCGATGCAGCCGGGATAATTGTCGGGGTTGGGCGGGTCTTCGCCGGGCTCGGGGGTGAACAGGTCCTGGACGCAACTGTAGCGGAAGACGGCGTTCCCGTCGATCTGATGTTCTAGGGGTTTCGCCTCCGATTCGGTGGCGGTATTACCCCAGAGAATCGAAGTGAGCAAGTGGGGGTTCCCTTGGGAGACTTGGATGATGCCGCCGCCGGTATAGGCATGGTTACCGTAGATGGTGCAGCCGATGAAATTGGCGATGCCGCCGTAGCAGGCGATGGCGCCACCATAGCCGCCGACGTCATAAGAACCGGTGCTCTGGCGGAAAGCGGTATTGCCGGCAAAGACGCAATTGATGACGTCGGTATTGCGGGCGATCCAGAGGGCGCCGCCGATATGGGCGCTGTTCTTGCGGAAGATGCAATTAGCGATGCGGCTGCCGACGCCGAAATTGACGATAGCGCCGCCGTTGGCGGAGAGGCTGCCCGTAGCGAAACGCCAGCGGGCGGTGTTTTCCTCGAAGAGACAGTCGTAGAGGTCGAGCACGCAATTGAAATCGGCCCAAATGGCGCCGGCGTCGCCCGGCCCCGCGGCCGTGGTGGCGGTGTTGCGGCGGAACGTCGAGCCCGTAATGGCCAGCGTGATGACGCTATCGCTCTTGAAATATATCGCGCCGCCGCGTCCGTCTTCCGCGAGATTGTCCTGGAAGGTACAATTCGCGGTGGTCGGCACGGCGTTCAGGGAGACCATGGCCGCGCCGGAATGGGCGAGATTCTCCTGGAAGGTGCAATTCACGATGGTGGGACCGCCACCGTTGATGTAGATGCCGGCGCCCGCGCTGTTGTAGCCGCTGGATTCCCAGGACCATCCGCGGGTGATTATAAAACCGTCGAGGACGGCGGTCTCGTCGACATCGACCGCCGTGACGACATGATAGCTGTTGTCGCTCATGTCAGCCCAAGGCCCGTATTCCGGATCGCCGTCGTCGTAGTTGAGATCGCCGCTGAGCACGGTCGGGTAAAGTGCGACGTTCCGGTCCTCGATGTGGGTCTCGCCGCCGGCGAATCCGCCATAGAGACGCCGCCCGGATTGCAGCGCGAACGAGGCAGTCCTTGCGCCCGCCGCGGGGGCGGGCCGGTAGACGCCCTGCGCGACCCAGATCTCGTCGCTAGAATCGGCGAGCGCATCCTGGAGATTGGTGTACGCGTGAAGCCACGAGTCGCCGGTGTTCGCGCCCGGAGCATAGGCATCGACGTACACCACTGTTTGCGCTTCGACCGGAAGCATTCCGGCGAGAAGCAGACCCCAGAGGAGTATCCGTGCATTCATACGCATGACCCGACTCCCTTACCATTTGTCCCGCCATTCCGGCCCCTGGCCCCCTTGGCATAGTACAAGGTCGCCCACGTATACGCAACCAACACGCTACAGGCGCGGTTGGGCGCGACGGCATCGCACCGGGCTGTCAGGCGGTCGGGAAAGGCGCGTGGCCCGGCGCGAAGGATAACCGACGGCACGGAACTGCGCCTGAACACATTTCCCCGTTCCATGCCTTATCCTCCCGACGTTGCGGGCGCTCTGACGCCTCTCCCGGACCGGAGCATCCCGACACATCCAGCACGGCCTTCATTATACGCCTATCGGGGTCAGTTTGCGCCAATTCTCTCCCGGCGGAGAGATCGCCCGCTTGGCGTATCGCCCGCTTGGTCCCTTGGGTATGGAACAGGTCGGCGACTCCGCCCGCGGTCAACCGTAATCGAGAGGTTCTTCTCGCAGGTGGAGTTGTTCATCGCCCTTCTTGCCCCGTTTCGGCGCTTGTTTGAAAGTTACGTTCGCGCCTTCAATGCGCGGCATGTCAATCTGCTTACCATCGAGAATTTCCGCGATCGTCAGCAACTGGATTTTGGGGTGTTTACCCCACGGCGATTCGTAGCTTCCCGCTTGCACGGCCTCCGCTCGCATGTCACGCGTGGTGGGGTGCATTGTGATGAGCGCTCCGAGTTCCGCCCTTTCTCGCTCGACTACAGCGCGCAAGTCCCGTACGTCGCGAACGCCGGTCTTGCCTGACTTTACGGAAAGGAGCACTTGCTTTGTCTTGCCGCCGCGGGGTCCGTCATGGAAATACAAACGCCCGTCGATGCCCTTGTCGGCCCCTTTCTTCTTCTCGACTGGGCGCGCGCCCACGAGT
>JAKQEQ010000180.1 GCA_029556545.1 Candidatus Hydrogenedentota bacterium | reverse complement strand
TCCTTCGCCCTCGCCCTCGCCTTCACCCTCGCCCTCACCCTCACCCTCACCCTCTCCTTCGCCTTCGCCCTCACCCTCACCCTCACCTTCGCCCTCACCCTCACCCTCACCTTCGCCCTCACCCTCACCCTCACCCTCACCTTCGCCTTCGCCTTCGCCGGATTGCGCGAAAATCGCCGTCACGGACTTGTCCGCGTCCATCACAATAGTAGCGGGGTTCGTCGACCCCGTCAGATCGCCTTCCCAACGATCAAAGTCCCACCCCGGGTCCCCGCCCGCGCTCACGAGAACCGGCGTTCCCGAAAGATACACGTGTTCGCCCGGCCCGGGTATTACCGTTCCCTCGCCGACGACGGCAATCGCCAACGTGTAGCTGAACTGATCGAAAACGGCGATGACCGTCTTGTCGTTGTCCATGACGATTACGGTGGGATTCTCGTCGCCGCTCAGGTCGCCTTCCCAGTGGCCGAAGGCCCAGCCGGCGTTCGCCGCCGCCGAGACCGTCACCTCCGTGCCCCCGACATACGAATGCGAACCCGCCGGCGGGTCCATGACCCCGCCCCCCACGACGACCGTGGTCAGCAAGTAGTTCAACTGCTCGAACACGGCCGTCACCATCTTGTCCCCGTCCATAACAACCGTGGCCGGGTTGGCCGAACCCGACAGATCGCCCTCCCAATGGCTGAAATACCAGCCCACGTTCGGCGTCGCCGCAACCTCGACCTCGGTCCCGTGACCATAGACATGCGCGCCGGCCTCGGGCGAGATGGTCCCCCCGCCGATCACCGACGTCGTCAGCGTGTGGTCGCCGGTCGCGGGCGCGAACACCGCCGTAATCGTGCGGTCGAAGTCCATCGTGACGGTGTCGGGATTCGTCGACCCCGTCCAGTTGCCCTGCCACTCGACAAATTCCCAGCCCGGTTCCGGGAAGGCCGTGATCGTGACCGCCGCGCCCAGCGGATGCGTCGTCGTGCCCGGCGGGTCCACCGTGCCCGCGCCGTCCACGAGCATGGTCAAGGTGCGCTCGTCCACGACCTCGATAAACACCGCGGTGAGGGCCTTATCGCCGTCTATGACCAGCACGGCGGGGTTCTCGGACCCGGTGAAGTCGCCTTCCCAGTGGTCGAACACGATGTTCGGCGGCACGGGCGGCGCCGTGGTGGCGACCACATGAAACTCCCTCCCGTCCAGCGCCCCATAGGTCCCCGGTGGCGGAATGGTCTGCCCGCCCCCCATCACGCCGATGGTGATACTGTGATCCTGCGCCACAAATACGGCGGTCACGGACTTGTCCGCGTCCATTGTCACCATCTGATTGAACTGGTTCGTGCCGCTCAGGTCGCCTTCCCAATGGTCGAAGGCCCAGCCCGGATCGCCGAACGCCCGTATGGGCACAACCGTTCCGCGCAGGAACGTATGCGCGCCCGCAGCCGGCGAAATGCTTCCGTTGCCGACGACCGCGGTGGTCAGTGTGAAGTTCTCCGCCGCCGCGAAGACCGCCACGACCGTCTTGTCCGCGTCCATCAGCAGTTCCTGCTGCCGGTCCGTGCCGGTCAGGTCGCCCTCCCAGTGATCGAACACGGACACGCCGATACTGGGATAGGCCGCGACGTATACCGTTCTGCCCGGCACGTAGAAGTGCGTCCCTTCCGGCGGCGAGGTCGTCCCAATCCCGTCCACGCTGATGACCAGCATGTACCCGCCTTCGACAAACACCGCGGTCACGGTCTTGTCCGCGTCCATGACAACCGCCGCGCTCGGCAGCGTCCCGACCGCCGCCCCTTGCCACTGATCGAAGGCCCAGCCCGGGTCGGGGAAGGCATCGAGGGACACGAAGGTCCCCCCCGGATACGTGTGATCGCCTGGCGCGGGCGTCGTCGTCCCCTGCCCCACGACGTTAATCGTCAACGTGTAGTCCGCCGCCGCACTGGCCGCAAATACGGCCCCCAGAGCCAAGACACACATGACGAGTAAGAATCCCCCTGGAATACCAGCCTTATCGCCCATGACACGCCTCCCGGGCAACCACGGAGTCACTCACCTCCGCGGGATGCCCATACCCTGCTGATCGCACTTCTTTCCCACCGCGCCACGGTCGTCATGCCTTCTCCCGAAACACGCCGATCCCCGCCCGAAATCTTCTCGCCGCGGCACCGGTGAAGCTGTATTTCACTATACACCAATTCCCCGCCCACGCCAAGATCAAAGCTGGGCAAAATTCGCGGAATTATGCTATATTGTAGGCAGGTTCAATAGCTGGTCCAAATACCAGCCGCGCCGAGGGCGCGGGAGGCAAGTCTATGGGATTGCGCATCAATTCGAATATTCCCGCCTTGAACGCCGACCGCCAGACGCGCAATGCGAGCGGCCTGGTCGAAACCTCGCTCCGCCGGCTCTCGACCGGCCTGCGCATCAACCGCGCGGCGGACGACGCGGCGGGGCTCGCCATCGCGGAACGGCTCAACGCGCTGGCGCGGCAGTCGCAGGTCGAGATCAACAACCTGCAGAGCGGGGTGAGCGTCGTGCAGACGGCGGAAGGCGGGCTGTCCGTGCAGCAGGAGGCGACGCAGCGGCTTCGCGAATTGGCGCTCCAGGCGTCGAACGGCACGCTCAGCGACGCGGACCGCCAGGCCATCAACGCCGAAGCCCAGCAACTGATCGAGCAGATTGGCGACATCGGCGAGAACACGGAATTCAACGGCACACAATTGCTGAACGGGAGCACGCCGACCATCGGCCTGGGCACGGAAGGCGGCATCCAGGTCAATCTGCCGGAATCGACGGCGGGCGCGCTCGGAATCGCCGGTCTCGACCTCGGCACGCAGGCGGGCGCGCAGGCGGCGCTCGGCACGCTCGATACGGCGCTCAACCGGATCGACCAGAGCCGCGCGGGCCTCGGCGCGCAGCAGAATCGCTTCGAAAGCGCCATCCGCCAGCGGGAGACGCAAGGGCAGAACGCGCGCGAAGCGGAATCGCGCATCCGCGATCTCGATATTGCGCTCGGCGTCATCGATCGGACGCGCGGGCAGTTGCTCCAGCGGGCCGGTCTCGCCGCGCTCATCCAAAGCAACGCGACCCCGCAGTCGACGCTGCGGCTGCTGGGCGGCTAATCGAAGAGCGGGAACAAGCGTATTCACCGGGTGCGGCCGCGACCTATGGGCCACGGGCCGCGCCTTTGTATTGGCCGTGGACGTTGACCGCGCGAGGGCCGCCGCGTAGCGACCGCCCGCTTCGAACGTGTACACTTCGCCCGCGAATCGCCATACGTCCACAATCCACCCGGAAACATTGAAGCATGGGCAAATTCTCGACGCAGGCCGCCGCCGTTCTCGTGCAAGACGACGCGACGCCCGAAGCGTTCTGGCGCAAGCGGCTTGAACTCGAGCGGCGCTATCGCATGACCGAGGGCGACGAAGACGACTTCCACAGCGCGCGCAAAGCCTGGTGGGTCCGGGCGATCAAGACCACCCTCCGCCTGTCCGGCCTGTACGCGCGCGGACGACGCAACGCCATGCGCCCGGTCTTGAAACACGTCGCTTTGCCCATCGAACGCCTCCCGGAAGCCCTCGACGGCCTCCGCATTCTGCACCTCTCCGATTTCCATTTTCGACAGCGCGCCCCGCAATTCGCGGAAACCGCCGCCGCCTGCCTCGACGGCGCCGCGGCGGACCTGTGCGTCATGACCGGCGACTTTCGTTTCGGCTATTTCGGGCCTTCGGACCACGTGCTCGAGCAACTGGCGACCGTTCTTCGGGGCGTATCCATCCGCGAGGGTAATTACGCGGTACTCGGCAACCACGACGTGAGCGTGCTCCGGGACAGCCTCGAGGACATGGGCGTGCGCGTGCTCGTGAACGCGGGCGAAGCCGTCGCCGTCGGCGACGCAACGCTGTGGATAGGCGGCGTGGACGACCCGCACGACTTCGAGTGCGCCAGCGTGCCCCACGCCATGAGGCACGCCCCCAACGACGCCTTCCGCATCCTATTGGCGCACACGCCCGAGGTCGTCTACGAAGCCCGCGCGCACGGCGTCGCCCTGTGCCTGTGCGGGCATACGCACGGCGGCCAGGTCCGGTTTCCGTTCATCGGCGCCATCGAGTCGAACGCCCGCGGCGCGCCGCGGCAATGCCTGATGGGCCCGTGGCGTTTGGGCGAGATGTTCGGGCACACCTCGATCGGGCTGGGCACGACGGACCTGCCCGTCCGCTACAATTGCCCGCCGGAGGCGACGCTGCTCACCCTGCGCCGCGTCGAGAGCGGGGACACGCTATGATCGCCCTATTGCCGCTGTTGCTTTGGATCGCCCAGCCCGTGAATCTCTTGGAGGAAACCTTGACGCCGGACACGTTCGCCGCGTGGGCCCGCTGGCCCGAGGACGCGCGCGTGGACCTCGTCCAGACGGACGCGGGAAGCGCCATCCGCATCACCGTCGGCGAGGACCAGGCCGTATCGTGGCATCAGGCCGTGCGGCGCTTCCCCGCCGCGCCGGGTCAACGCTTCGAGGCGTCCGTGCGCATCCTCGGAGAGAACCTGCGCGACGGCGCGGGCGCGGGACTCTCGGTAGGCTTCTACGACGCCGACGACCGGCGCATCGCCCACTCCGACGAGTACTGCAACCGCGAAATCCTGCCATGGACGCGGCTGGTCCTGCGCGCCGAAGCGCCGCCCGACGCCGCAACCATGCGCTTTATCCCGGTGTTGCACGGCCGCGGCGCGGCGTACTTTCGCGAGCCGGTGCTGCGCGACCTCGGCGCGGCCGCCGAGCCGCCCGAGGACGGCGTCGTCACGGTTCGCGTCACCGACGAGACCGTCTGTGACGCGCTGGTCGGCTTCGGCTTCGAGGACGACGGCTGGTTCTACAACGCGGAAAACACCGCGCGCGGCGCGGACGACGCCGCAATCGCCCTGCGCGAAGAACGCATCGCGTGGCTCGCACCCGACTGGGTCCGCATGTTCTTCTGGTATCGCGACTGGGACCCCAACCTCGACGCCGCGACCTTCACGTGGGACAGCGACAACATGCGGAGTCACTACCGCACCCTCGACCTCTACCAGAAAATCGGCGCGCGCGTCACCATCTGCGGCGTCGAGTGGGCCATGCCGGATACCTTCGCCGACCCGGATCGACTGGCGCGCGCGATTGGCGCGCTGCTCGAACATCTCATCGTCACGAAGGGCTACACCTGCGTCCGCGACTGGACACTCACGAACGAACCGAACCTCTTCTATGCGCCCGCGGGCAACACCTTCGACCGCTATCGCGAAATACACCGCCTCGTGAAGGCTGAATGCCGGCGGCGCGGCCTCACCGTCAACATCGTCGGCAGCGACGACGGCCACGGCTCGGCCTGGTACCAGCGCTGCGTCGGCGACGATGCGTACTTCGCGCTGGCGGACCTCTTCGCGTCCCATTTCTACCTCAGCCCGCCCCAGGTCCCCTTCGCGGACCGCATCTTCGGAGACCGCGTCGAACTCCTGCGCGCGCGCACGCCCGCCAAGCCGTTCGCCGTCGCGGAATTCGGCCTGCAGGACGCGCGCACCGAGCCGCCGGACAAAAACCCCATGATGCGCGAGTACGAATACGCGCTACGGACGGCGGCCTGCTTCATCGCCGGGCTGAACGCGGGCGTGGCCGGGTTCAGCGTCTGGTGCGTCCACGAAATGTACTATCCCGGCGGAAAAGCCCCCATGCGTTTCGGGCTGTGGGACTTCGGCGGCGAATGGCCCGTCCGCCCCGTGTACCACGCGGTGGCGACGTTCACGCGGCACCCCAACGCGGGCGACATCGTCCGCCGCTGCGACTCGACCTACCCGGACGGCTTCACCGCCGCGCGCGTCCGCGACACGCTCTTCTGGGCGAACACGACCGACCGAACGCTCGAGGTGCGCCTCGAAAACTTCACCGCCGCGCGCGTCCGAATCCTGACCGAGGACACGATCCACGGCGACCGCGACACCGGAACCGAAATACCCCTCGACCGCCCCCAATTCACCGCCCCGCCCCGCAGCTTCGGCGTCGCCATCCTTGAGTAGGCAAACAGGCGCGCGTTTACGTCCCCTCAATCGACGCCGTCGGGGGTCATGTGCATATTGTAAAAGTCGGCGAGGCTTTTCTGTTGCGTCCCTTCCATGACTTCCTTCACGAAGGCAAGGCCGGTGCGCGGGTGCTTGTTGAGCATGCCGGTGATCATGTACGGCACTTCGTAACCCCAGCGGCTTTCGTCTTTCATTCTGATGAAGTACTTCTCGATAAGTTCGAGGACGGGCGCGAGGCGGAACTTGGGGTTCTTCAGAAAACCGAGGAGCATCTCGGTGGGACAGTTGCCCGCCGCGCGGCCCATACCGAAGATCGACCCGTCCACCCAGTTGATGCCCTTGATGATGCCCTCGATCGTGTTCGCGAACGCCAACTGCTGGTTATTGTGGCAATGGATGCCGAGTTCCTTGCCGTTGAGAATCCTCTTGTACTTGTCGGCCAGATAGTGAATCTGCTCGGAGTAGAAATAGCCGTAGCTGTCCACGAGGTAGACCACGTCCACGTTCGTATCGGCCAGTTGGCGCAGCGCCTCGTCCAAGTCCGGCTCGAGATTTGTGGATACGGCCATGACGTTGCACGTCACCTCATAACCGAGCGCCTTGACGTGGTTGATCAGGTGAATCGCCTTGTCGATGTCCTTCACGTAGGTCGCAACCCGGATGGTGTGAATGATGGACTCGCTGCGCGGCAGAAAAGCGTCGTAATCCGTGCGGCCCACGTCGCACATCACCGAGATTCGCGTGTCGCACGCGAACGCCACGTCGCGCACGTCCGCCTCATCGCAATAGCGCCAGACGCCGTGGTTCGCGGGCGGAAACATCTTCTTGTCCACGCGATAGCCCAACTCCACGTAGTCCACACCCGCCTCGGCGAGCTTGTGAAATACGTCGCGGACCATCTCCCGGGGGAATTCCCAGTTGTTCATCAGGCCGCCGTCGCGGATGGTGCAATCGACTACTTTGATTTGCGGGCGATACATAGCAAGTCTCCGTGATACACTTCGTGATAACGCACTGACGGAAAGCACGTAGCCTAGTCGTTATTCGAGGGTTTTGTCAAACATTTTGCGGTGTGCGGCATGCGGGAATCCGGCGAAATAGCGTTGAGGGTCATTGTGGTGCTGGGCGTCTTAACGTTCGTGGCCCTCTATCTCGCCTCGCTTGCCCTGCAACGCGGCCTGCGACCAAACGAAACCGAGCGCGTCACCCTGGTCCGGACCCTGAGTCCGTTCGATGGCGGGCGCGTATTCGCGAACCTCGAACGGTTCCTCGCGCTCGGCCCGCGCCCGGCCGGTTCGAACGCGATTGCCGCAACGCGGGACCGGCTCATGCTGGCTCTGCGCGCCGCCGGATTCGCCGTGCGGGAACACGCCTTCGACGCGGACACGCCGCAGGGACCCCTGCGGATGACGAATCTCGTGGCCGTCTCGCGTGGCCAAAAGCCCGGGGCCGTCGCACTAATCACCCACTACGACACCATGCCCGCGGACGACTTCGTGTTCCTGGGCGCGAATTCCAGCGCCGCGGGCGCGGCGTGGCTCCTCGAAATGGCCCGCGTCATCGGCCCCGAGCGCGAAGGCCGGTCCGTCTGGCTTGTCTGGTGCGACGGCCACGAATGGCCCGATGCCGCGGGCAAACCGGGGCTCTACGGGAGCCGCGCGCTCGTCGCCGACCTCGAGACGCGCGGCGAAATCGTCCAGTTCGACGCGGTAATCGCCGTATCGCGCATCGGCGATTGTTACCTCGGGATCGCGCGCGACCCCGCCGCCCCGCCGTGGCTGCGCGACTTGGTCTGGGCCGTGGCGCGGGACCAGGGCTATCGCCAACAGTTTTCGGCAAGCGGCTACGCAATCCGCGACGACCACGCACCCTTCCGCGAGGCCGGCGTCCCGAGCCTGGGTGTAATCGACTTCAGCTTCGGCGGCTCGCGCCTCGAACACGACCGCTACTGGCGCACGGCGGCGGACACCCTCGACCGTGTCTGCGCCGAGAGTTTGCAGGCCGTCGGGGACGTTCTATATCATGCAATTTCGGCTCTTGACAGGCGGCTCGAAGCCGCCGCCGAAGGGTGATCATGGCCATCAGTTATCACGGGGACGCGACATGGCTTCAGGACGCCTCCCTCGACGAGACGAAGCGGATCGTCGAGGCCCTCTACCGTGTCCATCGCCTCATTTCAGCGATCACGGACCTGAATTCGCTCCTCGCGCAGATCATGATCGAGAGCCGGGCCGTCGCACGCGCGGAAGCCTGCTCCCTCATGTTGTATGACGAGGCCACGGAAGAACTGTATTTCCAGGTCGCCCTCGGCGACAAGGGCGACCAGCTCGCGCTCATGCGCGATATCCGCCTCAAGCTCGGGCAGGGCATCGCGGGCGCCACCGCGTCCACGCGCCAATCCATCAATGTCCCCGATGTGCGACAGGACCCGCGCTTCTACAGCGAAGCCGACGAAACGAGCCACTTCACGACGCGCAGCCTGCTGGCGGTCCCGATGCTCGACCGCGATCAACTCATCGGCGTCATCGAGGTGGTCAACAAGACGGACGGCCCGGCGTTCACCACGGCGGACCTGCACGTCATGGAGATGTTCTCGACCTTGGCCGCCTCCGCGATTACCAACGCGCGGCTCATCGAGGCCAACTTGCGCAAGGAACGCCTCGCGGCCATCGGCCAGGCCGTGGCCGGCATGTCGCACCATACCAAGAATATCCTCACCAGCATGAGCGGCGGCGCGGACCTTATCGAGCAGGCGATACGCGAGAAGAACTACGCCCTGCTTGACCGCGCGTGGCCGATCATGAAGCGAAGCACGAAACGCATCTCGAATGTGGTGCAGGACATGCTCACCTACTCGAAACCGCGCGCGCCCAGACGCGAACCGTGCGACGTGAACTTGCTCATCGAGGACGTCCGAGAGAGTTTCGCGGAACTGTTCGCCCAGCGCAACGTGGTCATCGACGTGGACACCGCCGCCCTGCACGGCCCGGTCGCCGTGGACGGTCAGGGCGTACACCGCTGCCTGTTCAATCTCTTGACCAACGCGGCGGACGCGGTGCCCGAGACGGGCGGGCGCGTCGAAATCACCGCCCGCGGCACGCCGGACGGCGGCGTGATCATCGAGGTGGCGGACAACGGACCCGGCGTACCGGAATCCGTCCGCAAAGAGATTTTCGAGCCGTTCTTTTCGACGAAAGGCTCGCGCGGCACGGGCCTCGGGCTGGCCGTGAGCCGCAAGATCGCGCGGGAACACGGCGGCGACCTCGCCTACGAGGACCGCGAGGGCGGCGGCGCGTTGTTCCGCATAGCGCTGCCGGGCCCCTCGCGGGGCCGGAACGAGACGACTCGCGCGGAGTGACATCGCGGCGCCTGGACGCGCCCGCAATCGACTTGGAGTTAAGGACTGGAGACGATGCCAAGACAGCGCAAGGGAAAACGAGACTGGAAGGCGACAATTCGACGGTGGCTCCGTTCGCTAAAGGAAATCGACGCGCTGGGCTGGCCGGCTTGGTTCGTGGTTTTTGCCGCATTGGCCTATCCCGGCATACTCGCGGCCCGCATGATTACCTACGAGCAAATGTCGACCCGCGTGACCACCATCTCTTTCGGGTTGGTCCTCGCGGCGGTGGCCGCGGCGTTCATCACCTGGGGATTGAACGGCATCGTCACGCGCGTGGCCGACTACAGGAAAGAGGCCGCGCGGCGCAAGAACAAGGGAAAGAAGGCCAGGAACGGCAAGGCATAAGGTCGGAACAACGCGGAGGGCGCGACCAATGACGGACGTACAAGACCTCACGCAATACGTGGAAGAGCATCCCAACGATCACGAGCAGCGCTGGCGGCTCGCGAAGAAACTCTACAACGCGTGCGAATATCGCCTGGCCCTCGAGCACTTGCAGGTACTGCGCAAAGACTGGGAGCCGAAACTGCACGTCGCGCGCTACCTCGCCGCCACGTACTATCGGCTCGGCCGGCACGACGACGCGCTGCGCGAACTCAAGTCCGGCATTGCCACGTGGCCGAATGAGATCGGACTGCGCGAGCAGGAGGCGCGCGTCCTCGAAACCGCGGGCAAACGCGAAGAAGCGGCCCGCGCATGGGAAGAGGTGCTCAAGCTCGACCCGAAGCATCCCGTCGCGGACAGCGCCGCGAAGCGGCTGCATGAAAAGCCCACGAAAACGCCCACCTACGACCTGAACCTCGTGGGCAGCGACAGCGGCATCAACCTGCATCCCGGGCAGACCTGCCCGAATTGCGGCGCGCAGAACACCCTCGACGCCGATCTGTGCTGGCAGTGTCAGGCGCCCATCTTCTCCGTCCGCACGCCCCGTCCCGCCGGCCGCGCCCTCGCGCCCGCCGCCGCCAAGCCGCTGATCGACCCGCACGCCGTGCGCATCGCGGCGGGCGTCGGCGTCGCGGCGGTCCTCCTCGCGGCACTGTTTCTCGCCGCCCGTCCGCTGATGGCTGCGCCGCCGAGCGACCTGGACCCCCTCCAGGCATTCTACCTGCATGAACTGGCGGGGAGCCGCCTCGCGGCGGGACTCGTCCTCATCCTGGTCTGGCCGCTCATACTCCACTTGGCGCTCTTCTTGTTAGATAACGACACCGTCTCCTTCGGGACCATCTACCTGACGGGACTCTTCCTCGCCGGGCTGGCGTTCCTGCCGGCATGCGTGGCCGCGCGATGGATTACCCCCGGTTTCGTCCTGACCGCCGTCGTGTCTCTCGCGATCTTTCTGGGCGTATTCCGGCTGAAGGTCGCCCACGCATTCACGGTCTGGGGGTTTCAACTCGCCGTCGTATTGCTCGTTGGTATGCTCACGTTCGCCGCGGCGGAGTACATTCGCGCGGGGGCCGTCTTCAACCCGATCACCGAGGTTCCCGCCGTCGCTTCCTACGTCCGTTACGAGGATGCCGGGCTCGGGCTTGTCAGTCGCCGCACCGTATCCGAGCATACCCCCATCGACCACTTCATCTCTTGGCCGTCCAGCAGGTCGGCATGGCTGGACCATTACGGGGAGTCCGTGCGCATCACCGCTACGCCGCAGGGCGCGGCCCGGGGGCTTCAGTTGGACTTCCTGGATGATAAGAGCAGGAACCTGGGCTTCGAGCCGGAACTCCGAACGACCTGGTCCCAGGAATTCGGCATCGAGCCCGGCAAGCGCTACCGCTTGCGCATCACGGGGCCGGAAGACGCCGTGGTACAGGTGACCGTCAACGGCCTGCTCCGTCACAGGCTAGACTGAATCGGCCGCGTCGGCGGGCAGGGGGATACGCCAACGCCGCGCATGGGCCTCGAGCGCGGGCCGTTCTTCGTCGTCCGCGAGTCCGTAAATCCCAAGCCATGCTTCATCGTTCGACGGCCACCGCCAGAGGCACGCACTGAACGCCGACCATGCGGTCCCGATGTCCCCCACCTCCATCGAGGACCTACCCAGTTGTAAATATAGCCGCGCCGTGTCCAATTCCCCTACGGCGACCAGAAACTGCTCGTGGGCCTCGTGCGCGGCCCCGCGCTCCCACAGCGCCATGCCGTATTCTTCCCGCGCCTCGGGGTTCGGCCACGGGTGTTCGAGGGCGCGCTCGTACAGCGCCAAGGGATTCTGCCCCGCCACGTGGACGTTTTCCGCCGCCGCCAGTCGCCAACTCGGCAAGGTGCGCGTCCAGTACGTCGCGAACAGGAGCCCGCCCGCGAGGCCGGTCAAGACCACCGCCAGCACGGTGGAATCCCGCTCGTGCAACGACACGCGCCGCCCCCGCGCGAGAAGCATGCAGGCCAACAACAACGCCGCTAAAGCATGCGGCGCGCTGTGGAATCCCGCGTTGAACAGCGCGAAGGTCAGCGAAGCCGCCAGCCCTCCCCACTCCGCGCCGCGCCGCCGAAGCACCCGGAGAAGCATCCAGCCACAACATAACGCGCCCACGAGGCCCGTCTCCGCAAGCAGTTGCAGCGGCTCGCTGTGCGCGTCGGTCGTGTGCAGGCCGTTGTGGACGTAGCGTTCGCCGCCCGCCGCCTGGAGCGCAACCCCTTGATAATACGGGCTCCAGAAGGTGTAGTTGCCCAATCCCACGCCCGAGATTGGCGCGGCGCGGACCATCTCGAAGGCGCCTGCCCAAAACCAGAGGCGCAGATGCCCGCCATCGTCCTCGGGGCCGAACGTGCCGGTTACGCGCTCGATGGTGCGGTCGGGCGCCACAGAAATGGCCGCGGCAACCAACGCCGTGGCGAGAAACGCCGCCACAGCCACGCGCCGGGGACGCAGTTGTCTCCAGGGGCACCCCGCGGCCATGCCCACGATCGCCGCCAGCCACGCGCTCCGCGACGCGCTCAGCAGCAGCGCCCCCAGCAGCACCGCAAAGCACAGCAGATACAACGCGCGTCGCAACGCGAGACACCGCGTCCCGCCGCTGTCGCCCACTACGCGCGGGAACACCAGCGCCAGCCCGAGCGCCATGTAGCCGCCGAACAGGTCTTGATTGGCGAAGACCGAATACGCCCGCTGATCGTTGCCCTCGAACATCGGAAACCACGTCGGCGCAAGCCCCGCGTACTGGACAAAGCCGAGCAGCGCCGCCGACACCGCGCTGGCCACCAGCGCCGCGCGCAGCCGTGCCCGCCACGCGCGCTGCTCCGCGAGGTCATACGCGATCAACGTCGCCAGAAGCAGCACGCCCAGCCGCACCGCCTCCTCGACTACCCGCCACGGTGTCCGGGCGAACGCCGGACCCAGCGCGAGCGCCACCGCGACGAGCAGCCCGAGCCAGAGCGGCATCAGCGACCGCGCGCCGCGCCACGAGACGCCGCCGCGTAGAAGCAGCCCGATCGCGGCCGCGGCCACGGCGGCACTGAGCACGAACTCCTTCGCGTGCGCGAAATAGACGAGGCGGTACGAGTGCGCCAGCGTCACGGCGACCACGGCGACGCACAGCACCCCGCCGCACCAGAAGTCGCCGAGCCGCCGCCGCGTCCCGCGCGGCAACACCAGCTCGGGCAGCGGCGCGGGCTCCGTTGCGGACCCGTTCGCTCCCTCGGCTTCATGCGATGTTTCTTCCAAGGACACGTGCAGACTCGTGGTCCGGCCGGTTGTCGTCGCCGAAATGCCCGTCGGAAAACGCCGGACTGGCGCTATAATAACGTCGCGCCGCGCCGATCGGAAAACCGCGTCGCGCAAGAGGAGGGCGGAGGATGAAAGCAAGACATTCCGGATGGCTCGTGTTGCTGCTGTTTGCCGCCGCGTTCTCAACCGTGCAACTTTCAGGGTGCCCGCCCTGCGAGGGCGAAGGCGAAGGCGAGGGGGAACGCGACTATCGCGAGGACATGCGCGACTTCGTCCAAGGCATCGCCGCCTACGCCAGGGCCGCCGACGCGGACTTCATCGTCGTGCCGCAGAACGGCGAGCCGCTGCTCACCCTGAACGGGACCGCCGCCGGCCAACCGCACGCCGCCTACATCGCCGCGATTGACGGGCAGGGCCGCGAGGACCTGTTCTACGGCTTTGACAACGATAACGTCGCCACGCCCGCCGCCGAACGCAATCCCATGCTGGCCATGCTCGACCTTGCCGAGAACCACGGCGTCGAGGCCCTCGTGACCGACTACTGCTCGACCCAGTCCTACGTGGACAACTCGTACGCCTGGAACGCCTCGCACGGCTTTATCTCCTTAGCCGCGAACCACCGCGACCTGGACAATATCCCGCCGTATCCCGCCGTTCCCTATAACGTGCACGCGGGGGATGTCACCACGCTCGCCGAGGCGCGCAATTTCCTCTATGTCCTCGATCCGGGCGGGTTCGCGTCCCGCGCGGCGTATCTAGCCGCACTGGCGAATACGAACTATGATTTGCTCATCATCGACCTGTTCCACGACGAGGCCGCCCTGACGCCGCAGGAACTGGCGCAATTAAAGACCAAGAGCAACGGAGGCACGCGGCTCGTGTTGTGCTACATGAGTATCGGCGAAGCCGAAAGTTACCGTTACTATTGGCGGTCGGCATGGCGGCCGGGCGATCCCGCGTGGCTCCGCACCCAAAACCCCGATTGGCCCGGCAACTACAAGGTGCGCTACTGGGACCCCGAATGGCAAAGCATCATCTATGGCGGCCCCGACGCCTATCTCGACCGCATCCTTGCCGTAGGCTTCGACGGCGTCTACCTCGATATCATCGACGCCTACGAATACTTCGAGTGACTTCGTACTCGTGTTCGTGCTACTCCGAAAATCGACGCGCTTTGGAGTGCTGGAGCTTGCTCCAGCTTTCCCGTCCAGCAAGCTAGCTTGCCGGACAAGAGCGCAAGCAAGCTTGCGCAGTCCACATGCGTCGCGCATTTTCATGCTCTGCGGGA
>JAKQEQ010000177.1 GCA_029556545.1 Candidatus Hydrogenedentota bacterium | reverse complement strand
CGCCCTCGTTGCAGGAATATCACAATGTATGGAATAGGAGACAGGTTAGTGCTGGAATAGGTTGCGGGTTATTTGGGGGTGGTGGCAGTGTGTGTTGTGCGAAGTGACCAGCTGCTGGGTATTTGCCTGGGGCGGAAGTATTGGTTGAACGGAGGTTAGGGTAATGAAGAAGCAACTGATGGCGACGACGGCGCTGGTCGCAGGCGGCTTGATTGCCGGGGTTGCGCAGGCAGCGGAGCCGATCAAGCTGTCGCTGGGCGGCTACGTGACGACGGGCCTGACGGTCCGCGACCAGGACAACGTTGCGACGCCGGCTGGCAACGCGAACCGTGCGCCTGGCGATGACCGCAACTACACGACGGTGACGACGACGAACGCGGCGGGTGCTGCGGTCGCGGTGCCGACGACGACGGACCTGGGCCGGACGGACCAGTTCTGGGAAGCGGAAGTCTGGTTTGTCGGCGAGACGACGCTGGACAACGGCATCAAGATCGGCGTGAACATCCAGCTCGAGGCGTACACCTCGGCGGACCAGATCGACGAACACTACGTTTATGTGCAGGGCGGTTTCGGCCGCATCGTGGTCGGCGCCGAGAACTCGGCGGCGTACCTGATGCACTACTCGGCGCCGTCGCCGACGGGCGGCCAGTTCGGCGCGGACTCGCCGAACTTCCTGCCGTTCCGTGCGCCTGGCGCGCAGGCGATCGGCTCGGTCCGCACGTTCAACCAGCTGACGTCGGACGCGAACAAGATCACGTACTACACGCCGCGGTTTGCGCCGGGCTTCCAGTTCGGCTTCTCGTACACGCCGGACGACGAGAGCACGGGCGCGAACGGTTCGTGCCGCGGCGGTTGCGCGTTCAACGCGGGCAACGGCATCTCGGACAACGAGATCGCGGGCCACCACCACTTCGTGGAAGCCGGCGCGAACTTCGTGCGCTCGATCAACGGTGTGGATCTGGCGTTCGACGTGAACTTCGGCACGGGCTTCGTCGAGCACCAGGCGCGCTCGGCGGCGAACGCGGGCAACGACCGGCTGCTGAAGCAGCGCTTCAGCGCGGGCGCGGGCTTCAACGTGGGCTATGCCGGGTGGACGTTCGGCGCGGGCTGGCTGTGGGACAACCTCGGCCTGCAGGGCGAGAACAACCGGCATGACTTCACGGCGGGCGTTACCTACGGCGCCGGTCCGTGGCTGGTCGGCGTGAACGCGGGCTACGCGATCCATCAGGATGGCGAGGCGCGGCAGGGCACGGTGCTGGTGGACCGCAGCAACGACACGCTGCTGTACGCCGAAGTCGGCGGCCAGTACACGCTGGGGCCGGGCATCCGCGTGTTCTCGACGCTGAACTTCGCGAAGTGGGAAGGCAACGACACGGCGACCGAGGAGTCGACCGGCGTGGCGTGGTCGACCGGCTTCCGCCTCAGCTTCTAAGCCGAGACGCATAGCTAAATCCGAGGGCGGGCCCATAAGGCCCGCCCTTGCGATTCCTGGG
>JAKQEQ010000152.1 GCA_029556545.1 Candidatus Hydrogenedentota bacterium | reverse complement strand
GAGCCGCCATCCATCCTGTACGCATGGTCCTTCTCCTTAACGTGATCAGTGAATGCGTACATTATACCGGGCCGCACGGGCCTGACTCAAGCGGGTAATCGGCTGGCGGCCGGGATTAAAGAGGAGGGAGGAAGGAGAAAGGAGGAGGGAGGAAGGAGAAAGGAGATTGGACAGCCAAGCATGCGGGCGTGAATGGCACAGGGGGAGGGACGAGCGTCCGCTCGTCCAGCCGTTGAACATGCAATGGGTTGTCGGCCGTTCGGCTCGCGATATCACTGCCGAATAATATCCAGACCATCTAACTGCGGACGAGGCCGCCCGCTCACCGGCCGATAACGCGCGGGCTCGTCTCGCCTTCGAGGACGACGTCTTCGAAAGCGAGGTTCTGGAATGGACGCGCCGGCGTGTCTTCGAAGATGGAAGGCTCGCGCACCTTGCCGCGCACATGCTTGAAGCGGATGCCGTCGAAGACGGAATGCGTGGCGTGCTTGTAATAAAACTTGCAGAAGCCCTTCGCGTCAAGCGTCACGTTCTCGAACGAGATGTTCGAGATGTCCACGCCGTGCTCGGGGCGCGACCAAGCCCCGACCGCGTTCACCGCGTAGCGCGTGTTCTCGATCTTGATGTTCTTGAACCGCGCGTCGCGGATGCGGCCGTTGCCCACGCCGAGACGAATCGCGTTGCAGTCTGACGAGAACGTACAGTCTTCGACGGTCACGTCCGCCATGTCGCCGTCCTTCTTCAGGCGGCTGCCGGCCGCCCGCAACGTGATCGAGTCGTCCGCCGTGAGAATCCGGCAGCCCGTCACGCGCACGCGCCGCGAGCAGTCGAGATCAAGTCCGTCCCCATTGTATGTATGCGGCTGGCGGATCGTGTGGATGTACGCATTGCGCACCTCCACGTCCTCGCAGCCGTAAACGAAACAGCTCCAGTAGGGCGCGTCCGCCATTTCGATGTCCCGGATCGCGATCTTCTTCGACTCGACGAACCACACCATTTGCGCCGGGCGCCACGGGATCTGGAGCTTGCTCTTCGGATGGGTACCGTCCGGCATCTTCAGGAACGCGGGCGCGTTGCCGTCGATCTTTCCGGGACCGCGCAGCGTCACGTTCTCCTGCTCGACGCAGAGGAGCAGGTGTCCGCCGCTCGTGTTGTCGCCCGCTGAGGCGGCGTTCTGCGGGCAGCAGTTCGACGCGCAGTAGTCCGCGCGGTCCGGGCTTCCCTTCAACACCGCACCCTCAGCGAGATGAAAGTCCACGCCGCTCTTCAGGAATACCGAACCCGAAAGGTACGTGCCCGCAGGCAGCAGCACTTCGCCACCGCCAGCGTCCGCCGCCGCGTCGACCGCCTTCTGGA
>JAKQEQ010000146.1 GCA_029556545.1 Candidatus Hydrogenedentota bacterium | reverse complement strand
GAGCTTAAGAACGCGGAGGCCGCGACGGACGTCCGCGTATGGTCCGGCTCGGGTGAGATCATCCAGGCGGGAACGGCGCTGGCCCTGCACGACCTCGAATACGGCGCGGCGAGGGTGACGAACAGGGGCTCGCTCCTGGCGGTGAACGATCTTGCCTTAACGGGCCTTCTTGACAACGAGGGGGGAGAGATCGCCGCGGGCGGAAACATCACGATCGCCGCGAACGGCGCGCTCACTAACAGGGGCGGGAGCATACGGCTCGGCGGCACGGATACGGGAAGCGTTCATATAACGGGCCTGGCCGCGCTCGACGGCGAGGGAGGCGCGATTACCTCCTCCGGGGCGCTCGTCCTCGACATGACCGGCGACATTACGCTTTCGGGCGCCACGGGCCTGTTGTACGCGGGCAGGGCGTTCACCCTGAACGCGGCGAGCGTGGTGAACGATACCACCCTCGAGATGGACGGAAACATTACGATCAACGCGCTCGGGGACCTCACGAACCACGGGAGGATTAGCAGCGCCTCCGGTATTTCGATAAACGCGGCGCACGTGGAAAACAGCGACGCGCTCGCGGACTCGGGCGTATTCCCGGAGATATCCTCGGGGGACCGCCTCGCGATAACGGCCGAGGGCATCACCAACAGCGGCGGCCTCCTCTTCGCCGTGAACGACATAACGCTCGAAAGCGCGTCGCTCTCCAACGTCAGCACGAACATCGACGACGACAACCTGCTGGGCAACGCCTTTATCTACTCCATGGGGAGCATGGCGATACGCGGCAAGGCCGCGCCGGGGAACACGCTGTACAACCATTCCGCCTATATCGGCGCGGACGGGGACATGGCGATCGACCTGGGAAGCGACGGGACGCTCGTCAACACGGGCACCGACCTGGGGACGTATACCAAAGAGTGGGAGAGCACCGGCGCGGGTTTCGGCAAGAGCTGGGCCGTGCTTGCAAGGGACGTAATAACCAACGGCGATATGCGTACCGCTTCCTCATACCTCGTGTCGGGGGGGAACCTCTCTATCAATGCCGGGGACGTGCTCAACCACGGAAGCGAGATATCGGCGGCGGAGAATCTGACGATCGACGCGGATACGCTGACCAACGAGACCCATACGGTTGACGTTTCGCAGAAAATACTGGAGGGGAAAAGGACACGGCATACAAAAAAGATCGATTTAGGTTTTGGGAAGATAAAGTATGAAACGTATTACACCAACGACACCCGCTATCG
>JAKQEQ010000139.1 GCA_029556545.1 Candidatus Hydrogenedentota bacterium | reverse complement strand
GCCCTTGCAGGGCTTCACATTGAGGCGCGCACATTTTCCCAGGGCGTTGCCCTGGGCTACTATGTCATGGGCCTTCGGCCCTAAATGCGGGAACTCCAGCGCGCGACGCGGACCTAGGGCAAGACACCCACACGTCGAGTTTGCATATGTGCCGGAGTAGTTATGCGCATGGAAGCGGAATGCTCGTACTTCTTAGTGCGATTGCCCTGCAACCGCCCCGCGTTCGCAATCATTTGCCGGCATCTGGTACACTGACCGGCATCTGGCAGAAGGCGCGCGGGGTCCCTCGGCTTCCCGGGCGTGGAGACAGGCATGCGGAAAAGAAACTCAAAACTCGAATTCACGAGCTTGCTGACGTTCCTCGTCGTCTCGGTCATGCTCCTCAGCGACGGCTTCGTCGCGCGCATCAGCGCCGAGAGCGGCGAGGTGGATGTCTACCGCGAGATCGAGCCTATCGGCGTCGTCCTCGATACGATTCAGGACCAGTATGTCCGTCCCGTCGATATCCGACAGGTCGTCGAGGGCGCGCTCTACGGCATGATGGGGTCGCTGGACGAGCACAGTTCCTTCTTGTCCGCCGAAGACCTCGAAATCATGCAGGAGGATACCCAGGGCGAGTTCGAGGGCATCGGCGTGTCCATCAAACTCGATGAAGACGAACGCATCATGGTGTTCCAGCCCATCCCCAATTCCCCCGCCGCCGACGCCGGCATCCGGCCCTTCGACGTCATCGCCAAAATCGACGACGTCTCCACCCGCGGCATGAGCCTCAGCGACGCCGCCGAGCGTATTCGCGGGCCCCGAGGCACCTCCGTCCGCCTCACCCTCCTGCGCGAGAAGGAAGGCCAGGAGGAACCGGAAGTCATCGAGGTCGACGTCCGCCGCGACAAGGTCCCCCTCGCAAGCCTCAAGGAATCCCGCCTGCTCGACAACAAGATCGCCTATATCCGCATCAGTGATTTCAAGCAGAACACCGCCCAGGACCTCAAGAAAAAGATCAAGGAGTTTCTCGGCCAGGACATGCGCGCCTTTGTCCTCGACCTCCGATGGAATCCCGGCGGACTCCTTACCGCCTCAAAGGATGTCTGCGAACTCTTTCTCCAGCGCGGCGCCCTCGTCACCTACACCAAAGGCCGCGAAAAAAACGGCAAACACAACGCGGACGACCTCGAACTCTATACCGGAGGAAACCCCGTCCTTCCCGAAGGCTTCCCCATCATCGTCCTCGTCAATGAGCAGACCGCAAGCTCCTCCGAAATCGTCACCGGCGCCCTCCAGTACTACAAGCGCGCACTCATCCTCGGCGAGAAAACCTTCGGAAAAGGCAGCGTCCAGACCATCATCCCCCTTCCCCACCCCATAAATACCGCCCTCCGCCTCACCACCGCACTCTACTATACCCCCGGAGACGTAACCATCGACAAGAACGGCATCCTGCCGGACATCGAGGTCCCCATGGACTGGGAACACGAACGCGCACTCGGCAAGCAACTTTACGAGTCCTTCGAGCGTGATCCCGATATGGCCGACCGCCAGAATCACGGCGCCGTCACCGGCAACGAAGCCGCCGAGGGACTCGTCGAGGACCTCCAACTCCAGCGCGCCGTCGAGATTCTCCTCGAAAGCAACGTCTGGGCCGATCTCATCCAAAAGTACCACCGCGACGTCCAGATCACCCAAGTCGCCGCCGATGAAGCCCAGAACCAGCAAGACGGCAAGCGCGCAAGCGCCAGAAGGCGGCCTCCCGCGGACCCCGCCCCCGCGGATACTCCGGGGACTGGCACAAGCTTGCCCGCCCCAGGCGGGCAAGACGTGCCTGTCCCCAATCCCGAAGAACAACCTGTCCCCGATCCGTGAGTATCCCCCGGGGACTGGCACAAGCTTGCCACGCCGTAGCTGTGGCGAAGGCGGGCTTGCCACGCCGTAGCTGTGGCGAAGGCGGGCTTGCCTTCGAGACGTGCCTGTCCCCGATCCTATGGAGGTCTTATGCGTGCAGACGGACGCGCCCCGGACGCCCTGCGTCCGATCACCATCGAACGTGACTTCATAAAAACCTCGGCGGGTTCCGTACTCGTCGCCTTCGGCGACACCCGCGTCGTTTGCACCGCCAATTTCGCGAATCGCGTCCCCGCCTTTCTCAGGGATTCCGGCAAGGGATGGCTCACCGCCGAATACGGCATGTTGCCCGGCGCCACCCCAGAACGCAGCGAACGCCGCAAGGCCGCCGAGGGGCGCGCCCAGGAAATCAGCCGGCTCATCGGGCGATCCTTGCGCGCCGTCGTCGATCTGCGGGCCGTCGGACCCTGCCAGATCAACGTCGACTGCGACGTCCTCCAGGCGGACGGCGGAACCCGCACCGCCGCGATCACCGGCGCCTGCGTCGCGGTCTATGACGCGTTGCGCAAGTCCGTGGCCAAGGGGAACCTCCCCCGCGTGCCCGTCACCGACCTGTGCGCCGCCGTCAGCGTCGGCCTCGTGGACGGCGAAGTCCTCCTCGACCTCGATTACCGCGAAGACGTCGCGGCCTCCGTGGATATGAACGTCGTCATGAACGGCGCCGGAAACTACATAGAGATCCAGGGCAACGCCGAAGGCGCCGCGTTCCCCCGCGAACTGCTCGACCGCATGCTCGACGTGGCCGCGAACGGGATCCGCGACCTGATCGCGCGGCAGCGGAGGGTCCTGGATCTTGCCTGAAACCCTGGTCATCGGCTCGAACAACCAGAAGAAAGCCCGGGAACTCGCCGACATCCTGGCCGGGCTGCCCTGGACCGTCAAGACCTTGGCCGACTTTTCCCCCATGGCCGAACCCGTCGAGGACGGCGATACCTTCGAGGCCAACGCACTGAAGAAGGCGCGCTATTACGGCGACGCCCTGGGACTGCCCTGCGTCGCCGACGACTCCGGCCTTATCGTGGACGCATTGGGCGGCGCCCCCGGCGTGCAATCCGCCCGCTACGCCGGGCCGGAATGCCGCGACGACAAGAACGTCGAGAAACTCCTGCGCGCCTTGGACCAAGTGCCGTGGCACGAGCGCACGGCCCGCTTCGTGTGCTGCGCCGCATTCGTCGCTCCGGGCCGCGAACCCTATATCACCGTCGGAACCGTCGAGGGCCACATCGCCGCCGCCCCCTTTGGCGATCGCGGCTTCGGATACGACCCCGTCTTCGTCCCCTCGCCCCACGAGCACACCTTCGCCGAAATGGAACCCGACAAGAAACACGCGATCAGCCACCGCGGCCGCGCCTTCCGCCAACTTCGCGGCTACCTGGAAGCCTTGGCGTGAAAGTGGTTCCCGCAACGCCCAAAGGGTTGGCCGAAGCCGTCGCCGCGCTCCGTGACGGCTGCGTCGTGGCCTACCCCACCGAGACCGTCTACGGCCTCGCGGTAGACCCCTTCTCCGGAGCGGCGCTCGACCGCCTGTTCGACATCAAACGCCGCGACGCCGCCAAGCCCCTCCTGCTTGTCATCGGTGAACTCCGCCAACTCGCCCCAATCGTCCAGCGCGTGCCCGCCGAAGCGTGGCCCTGCATGGACACCTTCTGGCCCGGACCATTGACCCTGTTGTTCCCGAAAAACGAGCGCCTCCCGTCGCGCCTCACCGCAGACCGCGACAAGGTAGCCGTCCGGCTGCCCGCCTGCGCCACCGCGCGCGCCCTATGCAGCGCCTTCGGAGGGGCCCTCACCTCCTCCTCCGCCAATCAATCCGGCGCGCCCCCCGCCCGCTGCGTCGACGAAATCAACCTTGCGGGCGTCGACCTCGCGATAGACGGCGGCCTTCTCCCCGAGAGCCCGCCATCCACCCTCTTCGACCCCGTGACCGGCGAGGTGCTTCGCGCCGGCGCCATTCCCGAGGCGGCGCTCCGGCATATCCGCCCGCTGCCCATTACTTGATCTTAGCGCTCCCCAGTTTCATGTCGGTAGAGTCCCCGGCAAGCACGGGGTACGCCAATACCGCGCATTTCACACATGCTCAATATGAGCGCACATGCTCAGTACAATGCGTACATATATGCTCAAATCTGGTTGCGTCTGGCGTTCAGCTTACGAAGAGCTCAGCGTCATAACTTGCCTGATATAAATAACTTACGATCCGATCCAGCGCTTTCGCCGATTCTGGTACGATTCCTGCTCTTTCCCAAGCGCAACAGAAGTAAGCTGCCCCTGGATATCGGGCGCGCGGGAAACCGGCTGGACGTCGCTCCCGCAAATTGGAAGTCGGAACAGTGGAGGCCAGGAACTATGGCAGGGGACGCAGCATTGGTCACCCAGGTCGTCGAGCAGTTCGGGCGCGACCGCGGCCGGTTGATGGACATCGCGCGGGCGCTGCACGCGAAGCTGGGCTGCCTGACGGAAGACACCATCGGCGACGTGGCGGATGCGCTCGGGATGCGCCGCGTCCAGGTGCGGGACATGGTGAGCTTTTACGCCTTCTTCTCGCGCCGTCCGAAGGGCAAGACGGTGATCCGTCTTTGCGACGCAGTGCCCGAGCGCATGAAGGGCGCGGAGGAGGTAGCCCGCGCGTTCGAGGAGGCGCTGGGCATCAAGGTAGGCGAGACGACGCCGGACGGCGCAATTACGATCGAGCACGCGCCGTGCATCGGCTTGAGCGATCAGGCGCCGGGCGCGCTCATCGGCGCGACGCCGGTGACGAATCTCACGCCGGCGGACGCGCCGAAGATCGTCCAGGCCCTGCAGGACGGCAAAGATATCGCCACGCTGCCGCAGGCGGAAGTGGACCTCAACTTGCGCAAGCCGGGACCGGTGATTTTCGCCCCCATGGAGCGGGGCACGGCGATTCGCGCCGCGGTGAACCGGAAGCCCGAGGAAGTCATCGCCGAGATGAACAAGTCGCGCTTGCGCGGCCGCGGCGGCGCGGGCTTCCCGACGGCGATGAAGTGGGATTTCTGCCGGAAGGCGAAGGGCAACGCGCGCTACCTGATCTGCAACGCGGACGAGGGCGAGCCAGGCACGTTCAAGGACCGGGTGATCCTCACGGAATGCCCGGACCTGCTTTTCGAGGGCATGACCGTGGCGGGCTACGCGCTGGGCGCCAAGGAAGGCCTGCTGTACCTGCGCGGCGAGTACGAGTACCTCCTGCCGCACCTCGATCAGGTCCTCGCGAAAAGGCGGCATCTCGGCCTGCTCGGCAAGAACATCGTCGGCTGTGAGGGTTTCGACTTCGACATCCGCATCCAACTGGGCGCGGGCGCGTATATCTGCGGCGAGGAATCTGCCCTGATCGAATCGCTCGAAGGCAAACGCGGCGCCCCGCGCGACCGGCCCCCCTTCCCGGTGCAAAAGGGCTACAAGAACCAGCCGACGTCGGTCAACAACGTCGAGACCCTCTGTTGCGCGGCCCGCGTCCTCGAAATGGGCGGCGACTGGTTCGCCGCGATGGGTACGCGGGACTCGACCGGCACCAAGTTATTGAGCGTCTCGGGCGACTGCAAGCACCCGGGCGTGTATGAACTCGAGTACGGGATCACGGTCGAGAAACTGCTCGAAATGGTCGGCGCGGAGGACGCGCAGGCGGTCCAGGTGGGCGGTCCTTCGGGCCAGTGCGTCGCGCCGAAAGACTTCGGACGCAGCATCTCGTTCGAGGACCTGCCGACGGGCGGATCGATCATCGTGTTCGGCCCGAAGCGCGACCTGCTCGAATGCATGCGCCAGTTCATAGAGTTCTTCGTCGAGGAGTCGTGCGGCTGGTGCGTTCCCTGCCGCGTCGGCACGACGATCCTGTCGAAGCAGCTTGCGAAGATACTCGACGGGCGCGGAACGCGCGCCGACGTGCAGGAAATGGAGAAGGTGGCCAACACCGTCAAGACCATGAGCCGGTGTGGCCTGGGCCAGACGGCGGCCAACCCGATTCTCAGCACGCTCCGCAGTTTCCCGGGGCTGTATGAGGCGCGTCTGAAAAAGGACGACTTTGTCCCGCCCTTCGACCTCAAGGCGGCCTTGGCGGAAGGCTGCGCGATCACGGGCAAGCAGCCCGTGTTGGAGGATTGACCCCTATGAGCCAGGACACCGTGAACATCATTATCGACGGCGTCGAAATCCAGGCCACGGCCGGCCAGACGATCCTCGAGGCGGCCGACGCCGCGGGCATGTACATCCCGCGGCTCTGCCACCACCCGGACCTGCCGCCCGGCGGCCATTGCCGCGTCTGCACCGTGAAGGTGAACGGACGCCCAGCCAGTTCGTGCACGTTTCCGGTGAGCGAGGGACTCGTCATCGAGAACGACACAGACGAAATAAACGCGCAGCGCCGCCGGATCATCGAGATGCTCTTCGTCGAGGGCAATCACTACTGCCCCTCGTGCGAAGCGGGCGGCAACTGCGAACTGCAAGCGCTGGGCTACCGGCTCGGCATGCTCGCGCCCACGCTGCCCTACCTGCGCGTGAAACGCGAACTCGACGCGACGCACAAGGACGTTTATATCGACCGCGACCGCTGCGTGCTGTGCGGACGCTGCGTGCGCGCCTCGTCGGTGGTGGACAAGAAGGACGCATTCGGTTTCGAGAACCGGGGGATCAAGAAACGGCTCTCGGTCGATGCGGTGCATGGCCTGGGCGAGACCGCGGTAAGCGCCGCCGACAAGGCGGCGCAGGTGTGCCCGACGGGCTGCCTTACCGTGAAGCGCGTCGGCTACGCCACGCCCGTGGGCCGGCGGAAATACGACAAGACGCCCATCGGCGCGGAAATCGAGAAGAAAACGGCGAAGGTCTGAACGGCGAAGCACGGCCGAGAAAGGAATGGAGTCATGGCGAAACCATTAGTGGCGACCGGTTTCTTCACGGGTTGCTTCGGCTGTCACATGTCGTTTCTCGATATTGACGAGCGGATTATCGACCTCGTCGAGCTAATCGAGTTCGACAAGTCCCCGATAAACGACATCAAGGAGTTCACGCGACCGGTCGACATCGGCATTATCGAAGGCGGCGTCAGCAACGAGGAGAACGTGGAATTCCTGCGCGAGTTCCGCAAGCACTGCAAGATTCTGATCGCGATAGGCTCGTGCGCGATAACGGGCGGCGTGCCCTCGATGCGGAACACCGTGCCGCTCAAGGAATGCCTCGAAGAGGCCTACCTGAACGGACCCACCATCCAGAACGACGGGATCATCCCGAACGACCCGGACATCCCGACGATGCTGGACAAGGTGTATCCGTGTCACGAGGTGGTCAAGATCGATTACTTCCTGCCGGGGTGCCCGCCGTCGGCGGACACGTTGTGGGCGGCCTTGGTGGCGCTACTCCAGGGTAAGGAAGTGGCGCTGCCCTACGAACTGGTCAAATACGACTGATCCCAGCGGAGACCTACAGACATGGCAACGACAACGACAAACGGGAAGCGGAAAATCGTCATTAACCCGGTGACCCGCGTCGAGGGACACGGCAAGGTCACGATCCACCTCGATGAGGCGGGCAAGGTGCAACAGGCGCGCTTCCATATCATCGAGTTTCGCGGCTTCGAGCGCTTCGCGCAAGGCCGGTTCTACTGGGAGGCGCCGACGATCGTCCAGCGCTTGTGCGGCATCTGCCCGGTGAGCCACCACCTCGCGGCGTCGAAGGCCATGGACGTGATCGTGGGCGCGGACAAGCTCACGCCGACTGCCGAGAAGATGCGCCGCCTCATGCATTACGGGCAAACCTACCAGTCCCATGCGCTGCACTTCTTCCACCTCGCGTCACCGGACCTGCTCTTCGGGTTCGACGCGCCGGTCGAGAAGCGCCACGTGCTGGCGGTCCTCGCCGCCTTCCCCGATGTCGCCAAGAAGGCCGTACTGATGCGCAAGTACGGCCAGGAAGTCATCAAGGCGACGGCCGGCAAGAAGGTCCACGGCACCGGCTCGATTCCTGGCGGCATGAACAAGAACCTGAGCATCGAGGAACGCGACGCCCTGCTCAAGGACGCGGACACGATGCTCGCGTGGGCGGTCGAGGGACTCGATCTGTGCAAGAAGACCACGCTCGAGAACGCCGAGATGCTGCTCGCCTTCGGTTCGTTTCCCTCAAACCATCTCAGCATTGTGCGCGAGGACGGCTGTCTCGACCTCTACGACGGCAAGCTCCGCGCCAAAGACGCCGACGGCGGCATCATCTTCGACCAAGTGGCGCCGGCGGACTACCTCGATTACATCGCCGAGGAAGTGCGGCCTTGGAGCTACATGAAATTCCCGTACATCAAGTCGTTGGGCAAGGAAGACGGCTGGTACCGCGTCGGGCCGCTGGCGCGCATCAATAACTGCGACTTCATCGACACGCCCATCGCCGAGAAGGAGCGCCAGGAGTTCATGGCGCTCGGGAACGGCAAGCCCATCAACGCAACGATGGCGTATCACTGGGCGCGCATGATCGAGCTCGTGCATTCGGCGGAGAAATTCAAGGAACTGCTGCCCGATCCTGACCTCCAGGGAACGGACCTCGTCGTGACCGGCACGCGGCGCGACCGGGGCGTGGCCTGGATCGAGGCGCCGCGCGGCACGCTCTTCCACCACTATGAAGTCAACGAACTCGACCAGATCACCCGGGCGAACCTCATTGTCTCGACAACGAACAACAACGAGGCGATGAACCGCTGCGTGAACGTCGTGGCCCGCGCGCACCTCGAGGGCAAGGAGGAAATCACGGACGGCCTCCTCAACCACATCGAGGTCGGCATCCCCGCCTATGACCCCTGCCTGAGCTGCGCCACCCACGCGCTGGGCCAGATGCGGCTGCACGTGCAGATCATTGGCCCGGATGGCGCGGTGGTGGACGAACGCATCCGCGGGTGACGCAGGGTGACGCTCAAGGGTATCATGGTGCTGGGTTATGGGAACCCGGGCCGGCAAGACGACGGCTTGGGGCCCGCGATGGCGGCGCGGCTCGAGGCGCTCGGCCTGCCGGGCGTCACGACGGACGCCGACTACCAGTTGAATGTCGAGGACGGCGCGGACCTGGCGGAGTACGAGGCGGTCGTGTTCGTGGACGCGAGCAAGACCGCGCCCGCGCCGTTCACGTTCGAGCGCATCGCGCCAGCGACGGAGATCACGTTCACGAGCCACAGCGTTTCGCCGGAGTCGGTGCTGGCCGTCGCGGTCGAGCATTTCGGCAGGGCGCCCGAGGCGTGGGTGCTCGGCATCCGCGGTTACGAATTCGAGTTTCAGGAGGGTCTGACGCCGCAGGCGCAGGCCAACTTTGACGAAGCGTTTTCCTTCATCCGATCATGGATCGGCACGCGTAGGGAGTAACGGGCATGGAAAAAACGATTCTGACCATCGACGACGACCCCGATGTTCGCGCGGCGCTGCGCGTCGTGCTCGAGGCGGAGGGCTTCTCCGTCGGCGAAGCCGCCAACGGCGAAGAGGGCCTGAAGGTCGCCGAGCGGATCAGGCCGGACGCGGTCATTGTCGACCTGATGATGGAGAACGTGGACTCCGGCAGTTGGCTGGCCCAGAAGCTGAAGGAAATCGGCTTCCGCGGCCCGGTTTACATGTTGAGTTCGGCGGGCGACACGGTGCGCTATAATATCGACACGCGCGACCTCGGTCTGGCGGGCATCTTCCAGAAGCCCATTGATCCGACCACGCTGGTCGCCACGCTCAAGGCAAAACTGCGAGACGCTTGAGCGAGAGGGCGCGGATCGCCTCGCCGGGTTTCGCGCGTGGAGTAGTCGCGCTGGAACCGCATCTCGGGGACAACCGGGCGCGCGGTTCCGGCGCGGGTGTTTCGACGGCGGGAGGCATGCGTGAAGGCACATCGGCGTGAAGTGCGCAAAGGAGACTGCCCTGATGGCGGAAGAGCATAACGCGCCGGAAAACAAACAGGCCTTGTTTGAGGACGACCAGCCCCTCTTCGGGCGGGGCATGCACCTCGGCGACCGGCTTTACACCTTTATCCAAGTCCGTTTTCTCGTAGCCGTGGCGATGGTTATCGCCGCTGTCTTCGCGGAGTACGTGGTGGACATCCGCGGCCTCGACGTGCGCGCGTTCACTCTTCTCGCCGCCGTGCTCTTCCTCTGCAACTGCGTCGCCTATGTCATTGCCCGGCCCTACCGGGGCGACTACGAACGCGCAAACGCGCGGCGCGACCTGCTCATTCTGGTCATAGACATCAGCATCGCGATCGACTTCCTTTGCCTCACGGTGGCGCTCTGGCTCGTCGGCGGCTCGCAATCGCCTTTTCAGGCGTTCTTCATTTTCAACGTCATTATCGCCAGCGTGCTCTTGTCGCCCCGCGCCACCTTCGCGTATGTCTTCTTTGGCTACGCGCTCTTTGCCATGCTGGTCGTAGGCACCTGGAGGGGCTGCATCCCGGCCCACTACCCCGAAGGCGCCGTGCCGCGCCCCGGCGACGGGCCGCTCGACGGACGCTACATCATCACCGTGCTCGTCGTCCAGGGCCTGCTCTTCGCGCTGATCGCCCTGCTCATGACCTATCTCATGCGGCTCCTGCGCGATGGCGCGCGGCAATTGCGCGAGTCGAACCGGGAACTCGATCGTCTCTCGAGGCAGCGGCGGGATTTCCTCCACCTCGCCCTGCACAACCTCCGCTCGCCCATCGGCGCGGTCAGCATGCTGCTGAGCAACCTCGGCGGCGGCTATGCCGGCCCGCTCAACGATCAGCAGGCCGCGTGGACCGACCGGGCCCAGCACCGGCTCCGGGAACTCACGGCCTTCCTGCACGACCTCGAATCGCTCGCCCTCCTCGAATCCGGCGACCTCGAATCCTATATGCAGGACGTTAACCTCCCCGAGCTGCTCGGGGCCGTCGTCGAGGAAAACCAGGACCTCGCCCGCCAGCACCGCCATGCGCTCACCCTCGAACTCGCGGACGGGCTGCGCCCCGTGCGCGGCGTGCCCCGCCTGATCCGCGAGGCCGTCGCGAATTTCATCACAAACGCCGTCAAGTACACCCTGGACGGCGGCCGCATCACCGTCCGCGCCATGAATCGCGGACGCTTCGTCCGCGTCGAGGTCGAAGACAACGGCGTCGGCATCCCGCCGGAAGCCCAGACCCGCCTCTTCCAGGAATTCGTGCGCGTGCACAAAACCCACGCCGCCGTTGCCAAAGTTCCAGGATCGGGCCTCGGCCTGGTGATCGTGCGCCGGATTGCCGAGGCGCACGGCGGCCGCATCAACGTCCGAAGCCACGTCGACCGCGGCAGCATCTTCGGCTTTGAAGTGCCCGCGGCGGATTGACCGGGCGCGTTCGGGTTGTCTACCGGACCCTTCCCTCGATATTCCGGCGGCAACTTGCGCCCAAGCAAGCGTACTCTTGACCTGCGGGGTTCACTGCGTACCCGCGCGTGATCGAGGCCGCTGCCGCGGCTATCCTGGATTGAACGAGCGGAATCGGCGACGGCGACTCGGGCTTACCTATCGCCCCCCGGCGGGCTGACGGCGGGCACGCCGCTGCGCCAACGTCCCTTGTGTTCTTAGATTCTTCTACGTCCCTTCTCGGACAGCCCGGCGTCGCCAAACAAGAGACGCCCGCCTTCGCCTCCAAAGAAGAAACCGCCCGCGGCGCCCGCGGCAGCCCCGCGCTATGCGGGGCAACTACGGGAACCGCGAGCGGTCCGTTATATCGCCGTTATCGACCGCGACGACGCAGCCGCGCCGCGCCGAACAAGGCGCTGGCCGCCGTCAGCAGCGCCAGCCCGCCAAGGCCCAGCGCCGGCAGCGCCGTACCCACCGTCAAATATGCCTCGGACGAGATGATCGTGAAGTCGTCGGACGCCTCCGCCAGGTACAAGCCGTCATCCTCCGCCGCCACCTCGACGAACGTCAGGCTGGACGTTTGCGCACCGTAGTGCGCGCCGTCATCCACGATCGGCACGAAGGCCTTGCCGCCCTCGGCCTCGAACTTGTACCACTGGTAGTGAACGCCGCCCAGGCCGCCCGAAACCTCGATCGACCACTCGAACCGCTGCCGCGCGCGCACCGCCTGGTTCGTCAACCCGCGCACGAACTGGAGGTTGTTCGCGATCTCGACCGTGCCCACGTCCGAACGCGTCGTCTTCACCTGGTCCGTCAACTCCGCCGCATAGGCGTACAGCCCCGGCGACAGCGAGGCTGGGCTTACCGCCAGCACCGTCGTGTTCGGGTCGCCAAGGATAATCGTGCCCGTGCCCGCGCCCACTTCCGGGGACACCGGATCGAGGCCGGACCGACGCCACTGCGAACTGTAGCCCGGCATACCGCCCTCGAAGTGCACCCGCAACTGGAACACCGGGTCCGTCACATACGCCTGCACGTCCGCCGGACGGTCCAACAGCACCAGTGGCGCGGACACCCGCAGCACCGCCGCGTTCGACTCCGTCTCCCAGTTGAAGGACGGCGAACTCACGTCCGAAGGCAGCGACGTCACTCGGCACCGGTACCGGCTCGCGTCGTCGCCCAAGGCCACCGAGGCCAGCGTCAGCGTCGTCGTGGTTGCGCCGGACACCCCGCCGCCGTCGCTCAGGTCAGACCAGTTCAAGCCGCCGTCCGTGCTCCGCTGCCAGCGGTAGTTCCGCTGGCCAAGCAGGCCGCCCGTCGCCGCGACAGAGAACGACACGCTCTCCCCCGCGTAGCGGTTTGCAGCCGCCGGATGCGTCGTCACCGATACCGCCGCGTACACGCCCAGCGTCGCCGGCGCGGATTGACCCGCGTTGTTCTGCGGCACCGCGTCACGAACGATCGCGTAGTATTGGCCCGCGTCGCGCGTGTTCGGCGTCGCGCCCAGGCGCACCCCCGCGATCTGCAGCGTCGCCGAAGTCGCACCGCTCACCGTCGCGCCCGTGCCCGACGGGTGCGGCCCGTTCTCCAACTGTACCGCCCCTTCGGGCGCGCCGAAGTCCCAGTACCATTCGTAACTGTACGACGACGGCTGGCCGCCGACCGGCGTCACCGAGAAGCTCACATTGTCGCCGTGGTACACATCGAGATCGTCCGGGTCGTCCTCAATCAGAATGTTATTCGTCACCACGAGCGTGGCCGACGCCGTCGCCGTGCACTTGTCCTGGTGGCCGGGCGTCGGGCCGGAGCACGGCGCTTTGGAGTCATTCACCACCACTGCATACGTCCCCGCATCCGCCTCGCCCAAGTCGGTGATGGTAATCGACGTCGTGCCCGCGCCGCTGACCTGCGCGCCCGATCCCGACGGGTGATTGCCGTTCACGAGCAGGTTCCCGTTCCAGTTCCAGGCGTACGTGTACCCCGGATACCCGCCCGTCGCCTCCGCCGTGAACGTCACGGAATCCGTCACGTTCTTCGTCTCGTCCTGCGGCGCCGTCAGGAAGCTCACCGCGGGCTGCACAAGGATGGCCCCCGCCTGCGACGTGATCAGAGCATCGCCACTCGGTAGTCCCGGTATGCCCGTATACGTCACCGTCACGCTGTAATTGCCGCTGTAGCCCACCGCATCCGGATAGATAAACGGCGGTGCGGGCGCCGTCCCCGACTTCACCGGGTCGAACTTCATCGGGTTCCGCGGCGAATTCAGCATGGCAACGTTCATGAAGCGCCATCCGAACGTGTAATTATCCGGCGCCGGGCACGGATTCTCCGGTGTCGGCGTGGCCGGAACCGGCACGCCGCCGATCACGGCCACGTTGATGTATTCGACGTTCCCGTCGTAGTACTCGCCGCCCACCGGCTGGCGCACAACCGCCATCTTGTCCCGGATCGTCACCACCGAAGCGTTCGACGTCGCCGTCCCTTGCGGCAGCGGCGGATCGCCCGGATACGAGTCCGTCACAACACAGCGATACTGCCCCGTATGGACCTGGTACAACGGGTGGTCAACAAGCAGCGTGGAACTCGTCGCCCCGGAGATCTCCACGTCCACCGGCACCAGGTAATTGCACGGATCCGTGAGCAACGGGTCGTGGCCCGGCCGGACGTGGGTCGTTATGCCATCCGCGACGGGATTCCAGGTGCCACCGCCGTCCGAACTGTACTCCCACTGGTAATTCAGCGGCGCGAAACCGCCCGTGGCCGTCACCGACAGGGATAGCGTGTCGACATACTGGCCCCGAGTGACCGGTGTCGCCGGATGATTCGTCACCGTCACCGCGATGCGCTTCTCCAGAATCGCCGCCGCCGATACCGCGTCCGGGTCCGGGCTCGTGTCCGAAACCGTGCAGCGGTATTCGCCGTTCGCGCTCTGAATAATGCTGGACATCGCCAGCCGACTGACATCCGGGCTCGGGTTCGAGATCGTGACCTGCGTCTGCGTATTGGGGTGGGTGCCGGTCGAGAGCGCGAACGCCGGGTTGCCCGTGCCGAAACCGTCCGGATCCCATTCCCAGAGGAACGTGTAGTTCGCTGGGCCGCTCCCGCCCGTGGCCGTGACCTCGAAGTTCTGCGCCGTACCGTAGATGCGCGCCTCGGCGGGCACCGGGCCCGCGATAGTCAGCAGGTCCGTCACCGTCATCGCCGCGGCCGCCGTCTGCTTCGTCGATCCCGAACCGCTGACCAGCCGGTCCGTCACGACACAGTAATAGTCGCCGGCGTCCGCCAATTGCAGGTTGCTGATCGTCATGTCCGCCGTGGCCGCGCCGGATATGGTCGACCCGCCGCCCGTCGGTCCGTTCGACAACGGCGTCGGGTTCGGCGACTTGTACCACGCGTAAGAATACGGCGTGTAGCCGTTCGACGCCGTCGTGCTGAACGTCATCGATCCCCCGGTGTTCCGGTGCCCGCCGACCGGGTCCGTCGCGCCCACCGCGGGTTGCACATCAAGGAACACGACGGCGGAGATCGCCTCCGTCAAGTCGGTGTCCGTGGCAACGCAGCGATAGTAACCGACGACTCCGATGGTCATCGGACCGAAACTCAAGATGCTGTCGGGGATAACGCCGCCGATGGTCACCGTAACCGCGGGATCGCCCGGATGACCGCCGAGCCCGGCGCTGATGGGCGCGGGGGTCGCGAAGCCCGGGTCCGTCGAGAATTGCCACTGGAACGTGTACGGCGGGACGCCGCCCGTCGTCGTCGCAGTGAAGCTATGCGTCGGGTCATTAAGATACTTCTCGCCCGCCAGCGGCCCCGCGACCTGAAGCGGTTCCGGGTCCGGGGGGGGCCAACCGTGATTGACGACCGCACGGGAAGCGCCTTGGGAAACGCCGATGGCCGTCTGGCCGACCGCGCTCTGGATGCCGTGGCCAGTCCCGCTGAGATACACGCCGCCCCCGCTGATCACGTCGCTGTCGAGGACCCTGCCCGACGGCGCGACCAGTTCGCCCGCCCACGCCGCGATCGACGTCGCCGCCGCCACCGCGACCACGATGATCGCCGCGAAGGAACAATGCATCCCGCGGCGCCCGCTGATCTGTCTGGCTGTAAACACGTTATGATACCTCGCTGTTAGCCCGCCCGCCGGGCATTTTCGCTCAATACTGTTCCCGTTCCACCATATGTCGCTCGCGGCATGACGCATGCCGTCTTTGCCATGTTCGTTCGCCTGCTAGTACTTGATGCAAGGCATCAGCGCGAAATTGCGCGGACGGATTTCGGAGCCGTCCCACTGGACGGCGATATGTCCGGAAGGAGCTGCCCACTCTCCACCAAAAAGATTGCCGTTCATTCCGGTCTTGGGAAATAGAATTGGTCCATGGCTGTATGAATAAGTCGGCCCGTTGGCATTCTGCATAGAGAACGACTTGAAATCCTGCCCTTGAACAGTGCCGAAGCTGCGGCCGGAGTCCAATCCGCGGCCATTGTCCCAACCGCGGATGAATTCACCGCGCAAGTTGGGAATGACAAAGTTCGTGCCGCTACCGCCGTAAGTGTAGCTGATGGCGGCGAACAACTCGGGATAGGTCGTAGTCGACACGGTTTGCCCCGCGCATTCGAGCCAGCCGTTGGGGACCAGGTTTCTTGCAAAGTAAGCCACCGTGCCCGCCGGCGTGGACACGCAGTCCCACTTCGCGCCGTCGTGGAAGTAGAAGCCCTTCAAGTTGATGTCATAGACCATGAGTCCGGCGACCGGCGACGCGATGGCGCGGCGCTGCGCCGTGGTCATGCGCGGCATGGCGAAGCCCTGCGTTGTGCTGGCGATTTCCACCTTTGCCGAGGCGCTCGGAGTCCCCGTGCCAATACCAAGGTTGCCGGCGGCGCTCAAGCGCATGCCGGCGCCTGCCGTCCCAATCCAGGGGGCGATCACCAGGCCGCTCGAGTCGCTGGTCTCTTTGAAGAAGATGCCGGAGTCACCGGATTGTGACAGCGGGTTATACCCGCCCGCGCCCACATGGGGCGCAATGAACACGTGCCGGTTATTGTCGCTTTCCGTTATTCGCAGGCCCTGCTCATTTATCGCGAGACCGCCTACCTCGAGCTTCGCCCCCGGGTTTGTCTGCCCGATGCCGACTCTCCCGATCGAGGTCACCCGCATTCTCTCGACGTTATCCGTCTTGACGATCAGGGCCTGCGCATTGGTGGTGCCGATGAAATCCGTGCCCAGCGCCGCGTTGCCCTTGATCGACCACGCGCTCCGGGCGTGCTGCGCATAGGGCACGCTGGCCAGCGGCACGCGCGGCGCATAGACCTCGACCCCGTCGCCGGTATCCGCCGAGATTTCCAGCCACAAAACGGGATAGTCGAGAAACACTGTCCCGAGGGACACGATGCTGCCCAAATATACGGAGAACATGCCGTTCTTCGTGGGCACCGGGTTATGGACCTCGTCACCCCAGCGCTTCGTGCCCGCCGTTGCGTCATCCCAGATCGAGAACGCCATCAGATACGCGCCGTCCGCCACCGGCGTCAACGTCGCGTCCCGCAATATCCCCTGATACGACACCGTTGCCGAATCCGCCGAGGCGCCCGCGGCCAGCAGCGCGGCCACGGCCAAGACCCCGAGCATACGCCAACCGACAAACTTCTTCCCGCACATCTTCAGTCTCCTAATGACAACGTTTAAGACCAAATGATTGCTCGCTTCCCCGAAACCCTGCTTATCTCGATATCGGCCGGCAGGCCGATACACGCCTCATTATACACCAACTCAGGCCATTCCGACGCGCTGATCGGGCGCAAGAAGCGCACGAAACCGCGGCTTCCGTCGTTGCAGGTCTGTCGAGCCACGACGTTACTCTTCCGCCCCGACACGCGGCGGGGTCCATACGCTCCGATGTGCCTTGTCGTCATACTCCAAGGGCCTTCCCGGCCCGCTTGTCGCGGGCGCAACGCCCGAGTCATGTCCATCACCAATCCCCCATGTACCTACTTGATCCGCATGATCCAGGTTACGGACATGTTGCTCGGACGCGTCTCCGAGCCATGGTTGCCGGTTATTGGGTTACTTGTATTAAGCGTAGTACTGTTATACCAGAACCCGGGACTGGGCAGCGTCTGCACGTAGAAAACCGTTCCGGAATCGGGCGGCCTGTTGGCGCCGGTCTCCGTAAACGCATGCTGGTGGTCCTGAAGTTGATGGTCCTGCAGGGTCCCCGAGGTGGCGCTGCCGCGCAGGAACCGACCCGTTCCATTCAAGCTGGGCGCCGTCTGTCCGTTATACGGGGATCCGGCGTCGTTGATGACCTGGCCGTTGCACTGGACCCAGGTTCCGGGCAGCGCGGGCGTGCCGCTCAGATTCTTGTGCCAGCCGACGATGGTGCCGATCGGCGTGAGCTGGTTCGCGACCGCGTTGATGATTGCCTGCAGATCGGAAGCGTGCAGCCCGTCCACCGTGTCGGCGTTTCCCGCGTTCACGGCGTTCACCGCATTGGTCGCATTGACGGCGTTTATCGCAGTGGCGGCGTGCCGCGCATAGGGGACGCTCGCGAGGGGCACGCGGGGGGCGTATACTTCGAGTCCCGATCCGGGGTCCGCCGCGATTTCCAGCCACAGCACGCCATAATCGGTGAACAGCGTGCCCAGCGATTGGGTGCTGCCGAGATAAACGGAAAACATGCCGCTCTTCGTGGGCACCGCGCTGTGGACCTCGTCGCCCCAGTGTTTCGTGCCCGCCGTCGCATCGTCCCAGATCGAAAACGCCATCAGGTAAGTGCCATCCGGCACCGGCGTCATCGTCGCGTCGCGCAGCATGCCCTGATACGACACCGTGTTCGAGTTTGCCGCCGCGCCCGCCGCCAGCAGCGCGCCCACCGCCAGAATGCCCAGTACGCGCCAACCGACATACGCTTTCCGATCCATTTTCGGGCTCCTCCTATGAAGAATATGACAACGCATGGTTAACCCTTTGCCCGTGACCGCAGCCGACTTTGACCTAAATCCCACGCCCCGTTTTGCCCCGGAGAATTATACACCACGCGTTGCATTTCTCCAAACGCCTCTGGCGGAGGAGCAGAAGTCCGTCCAATCGCGGTTTCCCATCTTTGTCTTATGCCGTGCCGGGGCAATAGCCGTCCTCCGTTTCTTCGCCGGGGCAGGGATGATAGCCGCCGGAGTTGAAAAACTGGATAAGGCGCAGCAATTCCGTCAGGCTTACGGTCCAATCCGGGCCGGACGGGGCGTAGTCGCTCGCGTGCGCCACGCAGGAATGGTTCTCGCCGGGGCCGGGGATATAGCCGTCCTCCGTGTCGCCGGGATTCTCCGCGCAATGGAAGCCGCCCGAGTTATAGAACTGGATCACCCGCAGCAGCTCGGTCAATTCGATAAAGCCGTTCCCGTTCTGGTCCGCCGTATGGCTTGCGGGTTCGCCCTCGCCCTCGCCTTCGCCCTCGCCTTCGCCCTCACCCTCGCCTTCCCCTTCCCCCTCACCTTCGCCCTCCCCTTCGCCCTCGCCTTCTCCTTCGCCCTCGCCTTCGCCTTCACCCTCGCCTTCCCCTTCCCCTTCCCCTTCACCCTCGCCTTCCGCGGGTTCCTGGACAAAGACGGCCGTAATGGACTTGTTGCCGTCCATGATGACGCTGGTGGGATTCTCGTTGCCTTCGAGGCCGCCTTCCCAACGGTCGAAGTTCCAGGCTTCCGCGGGGGTGGCGGAAACTGCCACCTCGGTGCTTGCGAGGTAGTAATGGTTTCCCACGGGGGGGCTGGTGCTTCCCAGCCCCACAGCCGCCATCGAGAGGACATAGGACGGTACGGGTACGAACACGGCGGTAATCGTCTTGTCGCCGTCCATGGTGATGGTGAGCGGATTCTCCGACCCCGCAATGTCGCCTTCCCACTGGTCAAAGACCCAGCCCGTCTGCGCTGTGGCGGTAATGGTCACCACGGTGTCGGCGGGGTATTCATGCGTGCCAGGCGCGGGATCCACCGTGCCGCCCCCGGTGATGCCGATGGTAAGCACGTATTTGGTCTCGGCGAACACAGCGGTCACCGTTTTGTCGCTGTCCATGATGATCGTGGCGGGATTCTCCGCGCCCGCGAGGTCGCCCAGCCACTCGACGAAGACCCAGCCGGTGTCGGGGGTTGCGGTGAGGGCGACCTCCGCGCCGGGTGCGTGGCTGGTCGTGCCGGCGGGCTCGACGCCGCCGCTACCGGAAACCAGCGTGGTGAGGGTGTATTGGACGCCTTCCTCGACGAAGACGGCTGCGATCTCCTTGTCCGCGTCCATGATGATGGTGGCCGGGTTCTCGGCGCCGCTCAGGTCGCCTTCCCAGTGGCTGAACATCCAACCGGCGAGCGGGGTCGCGGTGATCGTCACTTCCGTGCCCGGGGCATACGTATTAAGGCCGTCGGGATCGACGATACCGCCGCCTTGCGCCCAAGTCAGCAGCGTGAATTCCTGCTCGAACACGGCGTTGACCGTCTTATCGCCGTCCATGAGCATGGAAGCCGGATTGTCCGTGCTTTCGAGGTCTCCTTCCCATCGCGCGAAATGCCAGCCGGGCAAGGGACCGAAAGGGTTCGCCAGCAAGACAGCCTCGCGGCCATCCAGCATGCCATGGGCGCCCTCTGCGGGCCGGGTTTCGCCCTGGCCGGTGTGCGTGATGGTCAGCGTGTGGTCGGCGGCCACGAAGACGGCGGTGACGGCCTTGTCATCGTCGACAAGTAGCGGTGCGACGTATTGCACGGTACTTTCGAGATCGCCTTCCCAGCGATCAAAGGCAAAACCGGAATCCGGCAAGGCGCTGAGCAGCATGACGCCGCCCTCCGCAAAGTCATAGGTTCCGGGTGGGGGGCTGGTCGTTCCGTTGCCTAAGACGGAAATGGTCACGGTCCGGGTTGGAATCTCCACGAAGACGGCGGTGATGCTCTTGGGGCCGTCCATGGTGACCCAGATGATGTCGTCCGATCCTGATGCGTCGCCCTCCCAGCGGTCAAGGCGGTAGCCCAAGTCCGGGGACGCCATAATCTGCACCACGCGCCCTTCCACGTAGGTGTGCGTGCCCGGCGCGGGGATGGTTTGGCCGTTGCCGGTCACGGCGATGGTCAGCGGGTAGCCGCCCTCGACAAAGACGGCGGTCACGCTGGTATCGAAGGTCATTTCGACAATCAACGTGCTTTCTTCGCCTGAGTAGTCGCCGTCCCAGCGGTCGAAGGCCCAACCCACATCCGGCGTGGCGGTGATAAATACGAACTCGCCTTCGTCGTACGTGTGTGTTCCGGGCGGCGGGTCGGTCGTGCCGTTACCGATTACGCTGACGGTCAGCGTGAATTCTTGGGCCGTGCCCGCTGTGGCACAGAGAACGGATGCGGCGAGGAACAACAACGCGGGTATCGCGCGCTGAATGCATGAACAGTACACGGCAGGCCGCTTCGGAAGAGAACCACAATTCAAGGCCCCGGAAAGGCGGGCAGTAGCCGTCGCCTGCCGGTTATCACCAATATCGTTCATGAGTTCGGCTTCCGCTATCCTCAGCGCACTTTCATGAAATAGACGACCGACATGTTGACAGGGCGCGTCTCCGTGGTGCCCGTGTTGTTATTCACCGTCACCGTGCCGCTAACCAAGTGCTCGTGGGCGCCCGCGCTGCCCGATGTCACGTTGAACGTGTGGTTGTGACTGCCTGCAGCAGACGTCTCAACCTGGGGATATCTTTGCAGGTTGTTATTGTCAGAATTGTAGTCCGCCCTTGTGTTGTAGGGGCCGGCCCCTGGATTCGCCGTGACATATTGCGTGTGCGTGTGGTTGCCGATAGTGCTTGTGGTCCCCGAAACCGAGTGCTCGTGGGCGCCGGCGGAGGCCGCGTTGCCGCCCGAGAAGCTGGCCGGGTGGCTGTGCGGGCCGACGGAATGGCCCTGGATAGTCCCCGCCGTGGCGCCGCCGCGCAGGAAAAGGCCCTGCCCGTTCAGGTTCGGCAGGGCCACAGTGATGGGCGAGCCGACGATGCCTTGGGCGGCAGGGGTGGTGCCGTTGCAGAGGGCCCAGCCGCGGCTCTGGTAGTCGGCAATGCTCGGCACCCCGGGCAGGCCGATGTACACACAAATAATCTCGCCTATGAGCGAGCCGTTCTGCGCGTCTTGGGCGTAGGGCACACTGGCCAAGGGCACGCGCGGACTGTAGACCTCGAGCCCGGCCCCCGTGTCCGCCTCGATCTGCAGCCACAGCGAGCTATGCATCGCGAACACGCCCGCCAGGGAAAGGGTGCTGCCCAGGTACACCGAGAACATGCCGTTCTTCGTCGGAACCACCGGATGGTCCTCGTCGCCCCAGCGCTTGTTGCCCGCCGCCGGGTCGTCCCAAATCGAGAACCGCATCGGATACGCGCCGTCCGGCACGGGCGTCATCGTCGCGTCGCGAAGCACACCCTGGTAGGACACCGTGGTCGAATTCGCCGCGGCGCTCGTGGATAGAAGCGCAACTACCCCCAACGCGCACAACACGCACCATCCAAAACACTTTTTCCGCTCCATGTCTTGTCTCCTCTTCGGCATATTAGGACGCACGATTATGTACCTGTCCGCAGCCAGACCGATCTTGTCATCGGCGCACCGTGACGCTGCTCATACCACAAGAATCCGCCAACAAAGCCACGTACTACGTTATACCAAATCCGTTTCCCTGTCAAGACACAAGTACTGCTCCCGCTTGTGCCCGGTCTCCACCCAAAACCCCCACCCCAACCCTCTCCCTCGGGGAGAGGCGGCATTTGTGGCATGGGCGTCCCGCCCATGATCCGTCACGGGCAAGATGCCCGTGCCACGTTCACGCCGGACCGGGGCAAAAGCCGTCTTCCGTACCCTCTCCGGGACAGGGATGGTAGCCGCCGGAGTTGTAAAACTGAATCAGGCGAAGCAGTTCCGTCAGGCCAATGGTCCAATCCGGACCGGACGGGGCGTAGTCGCTCGCGTGAGGCGCGCAAGAATGGTTCTCGCCCGGGCCGGGGACATAGCCGTCCTCCGTGTCACCAGGATTTTCCGCGCAGTGGAAACCGCCCGAGTTGTAGAACTGGATCACCCGCAGCAGTTCGGTCAACTCGATGAAGCCGTTCCCGTTCTGGTCCGCCGTATGGCTTGCGGGTTCGCCCTCGCCTTCTCCCTCACCCTCGCCCTCGCCTTCCCCCTCGCCTTCCCCTTCCCCTTCGCCTTCGCCCTCGCCCTCTCCTTCACCCTCACCCTCACCCTCACCCTCGCCCTCGCCCTCGCCT
>JAKQEQ010000132.1 GCA_029556545.1 Candidatus Hydrogenedentota bacterium | reverse complement strand
CTTTACGAAGGCGCGTGGCTTCATACATGGTGTAAAGCCACTGGCGACCCGGCACGGGGCGCAGCTCGTGCGGCGGCATAAGCGAGATGGTTAAGCGCGAGAAGTCCAGGCCGGTCATGCGGAGCAGGTCGCCCGGAAGATCTGCGAGAAGCTGGCTAAGCGACGGCGTAACCCGCACGCCTGCCCGCGCCAGCGCGCGCACCATGCGCACGCCAAAGCGCCCATAGCCGTCTTCTTCGATCATCCGGTAGTTGATCCAGTTACACGCGAGCGTGCTCCGCATGTCCGGTCGTCTCCTAGCTCACCGTGGCATCAACCCACGCATCGGCACCACTGTTCAGGTAGCCCGCGACGCCCTTCAGGCGATCATTCACCCCAACGCCGTGCGTGGCCTCGAACAGCACCGAGTCCAGTTCCGGATTCAGGCTGTTCTTGATCATCGGATTGACGCGCAGGCCGAAGCCCGACCCATCTTCGATGCGCACGGCGAGCGCGTTCTGCGGGTTGTTGTTCCCGTAGGTGCGCGTCAGGAAGCAGTAGTTCGTCGGGATACGGTCGTCGTAGCGCAGCTCCACCAGCCCACGCAAGTCCTTGACATAGCCGAACAGTTCCCCCGGCAGCCCCTCAAACTCCCCCTGCGAGATGCGAACGGGCGCGCTCGTGTTGCCGGCGACCACCGTCACCCCGTTAGGGTTCAGCTCGACAAACTCCGTAAGCGCAACCCACTCGGCCACATCCGCGCCTGACACGAAGCACACCAGACGCCCGCCGATCCCGTGGTGGCGCAGTTCCTCCACCATGTCTTCGAGCAGGTCGCCCCAGTCCGCCGAGTCATCGTCCAGATACTTGTAGTGCGTGTGGCTCGACGTAAAAACGTTGTTGCCATACTGCGGCGGGATGTAGTTGATGTTCGTCCCCGTCCCGATGGCCCATCCCGGCGAATAGCCCGTGGTGCTGCCGTCAATCGACACCTCAGCATCGGTCAGCGCGCGATCCCACAGTTCTTTCGCCACGCGGTTTTTCCACCGCTCCGCGATCAACTGCACGTCTGCCGTCAACTGCGCCGGATACGCGCGCTTGAGGTACTGCGGCGTCCATGCCACGGCGTCTTCGTAGTCGTACAGCGGCAGCATGTGCCCGATGGTATCCGAGCGCACCGCGTCGGCCATCACAAACTCGGCCTTCTTCGGCGTTTCCGTGCGCGCGCCTTCTCCTTGGCGGTAGATGCTGTAAAAGTTCTCGGTGGTGTACAGCAGCCCGCCGTACATCGACATGAGTTCTTCGTTGACCGTGCCAATCGCCGCCGCCGCTTCCGCGATCACTTGCTGCGCCGACCGTCCGTCACGAAGCAGAATTTGCAACACCTTCGAGCCGTCAATGCCCGTCGGGATTGCCAGATCAATGAGTGCGCGTGCTCCCAAGATCGCCATCGCTCACTCCCCCTTAGCTATTGCTCGCGGCCGATTCGCTGTCGATGTCTACAAAGAACACCTCAGCCGATTCCGCGCGCCCGAGAACTTTGGTCCACGAGCCAGCCCCGGTCGGCGCGGTATCGTCCATCTCACCCGCGTCGGCCGCGACATAGCCCAGCGCGCCCGGCGTCAGGCTGGAATAGCCCGCCACACGCCCGCGCGTGACCACCGTCAAAATGTCACCAACGGCAGAGGCGGCCTTGCCGTTCTCAACCGCCACCACCACGCCCACCGCTTCCACCGTCGCAGCGGCGTTCGCGTCTGCTAGGGCAAAATCCCCGTCCGACTTCTTGTAAACCCAGTCACCGGGCGTGATGTCCGCAGCGTCAGCCGTGCCCTTGACCGTTTCAGACGGGATGAGCGGGCGGATTTTCGCCGCCGTAAAGGCCATCTCGGTCATCGCGCCACCCCCAGTTTCTTAGCGATTTCTGGCGCATTCTTCGCCAGCTCGTCGCGCCAGTTATCCGCGCCCTTGCCGCCCACGAAGGCGTGCGGCCCAGAAAGCTCCGCCACCATCGCGCGGGCGAGCGGCTGATATTCGTCGCCGTCCAGGTACTCCGCGAGCGCCTTTTCCGCCTGTTCGTCGCTTGCGTCTGCTGGAAGCGTCGCAAGCACCGCGCGCCGCACAATCGGGCGCAGCTTTTCCACCTGCACCATCTCCGCGATCCGGCCGTCCAGACGGTGCTCAAACGCCTCGCGCTTAAACTGGTCAATCTTGCCGGTCAGTTCTGCAATCACGGCAGCCTTATCGGACAACTCGGCGCGCAACTCCGCCACCACAGTGTCCGTTTCCGACGCCGCCTCATGCTCGCGGATAATGGCGTCCCGCAAGGCCTGCGGGAGGTCGCCGGGCGTCAGCTCGGCAATCACCTGTTCCTTGTCCATGCCATCCTCCACTGTGTCAGATAATTCGCTGACCACGGCGAACGCTCCGCCGAGGTTGAGCGCCGTGCGCGTGATCGGGCCGAGGTCCAGACTCTCCAGCTTCAGCCCCTTCGCGCGCCACTGGCCGTTCGCCTCTGCGATACGCTTGGCGAACTTCCCTAAAATTGAGGTGCCCACCTTGCCCCCGCGCGCCTTGCGGCGGCGCATGTCCTCGCGGCCTTCGCCCGGCGGCACGTACAATTTCGCCCACAGGGTATCCCCCTCGCGCACATGACCCACAACGTCATGCGACTCGACCGGGAACGCCGTGGCGTCGAAGTTGTGCCCGCGAATACCGCCGAGGCCGGGCAGTTGCGCCTCAATTTCACTCACCAGTTCTTCGTCGTACACCAGCCCATTCGCGCTGACCTCGCCAACGCGAGCTACGGGCAATACGACATAGAACGGATCAGGGTCGTTTTTGTGCAGCAGGTCCACATCGACATGCGCATACGTTGGCACGTCGGGGAACTGCCCCTTAAACTCATGTTCGCGAAGCTCTGAAAGCGTAAACTCCGCCACGTTAGCGTGCAGCGCGGCCATCTGCTTGCGCGCCCCGTCCTCGCTCTCGTGACAGCCCAGGGCGTCGCCGGTTGGTTCGCCGTCCTGCCCGCGTTTGTACACGCACCACTCGTTCTCTCGTTTGCGAATTATCCAGGGCATTCCTCACCCCCTACGCTTTCAGGAACACGGTCAGCGTGCGTTTTGCCGCCTGGTTGGTGTTGACGCCGCTCCCGTTATGCGACCACAGCTTGATATAGGGCGCGGCAAACGCCAGCAGGGGCAGCGGATACGCCGCGCTCGCCACCGGGCCGTCGATACTCACATCCGCGCCGTAGGCGTTGCTTGTGTCCTTGAGCGGCACAAACGCTCCGTCTGCCGAGCCGCACACCTTCACGCCGAGATCGGCGGCGTCCCAGGCGGCCGGCAATACCACAATGGCCGCCGCGTACTCCGCCAGATGAATGGCGCT
>JAKQEQ010000131.1 GCA_029556545.1 Candidatus Hydrogenedentota bacterium | reverse complement strand
TGCGAGCGCGCGAGACGCACCCGCACATCCCCTTCCATCACCACGTTGGGACCTAACGCCACCCGCTTTCCGTGATGCCGCAACAGCCAGGCCGCATAATGTCGATTATAGCCGGTCGACTCAAGAAACTGATTCAAGAGCAGCCCTTTATCACCCTTGCACGCCCGCTGATACTGAGTCGCGAACACCTTGGTAACCGTCTTCCGTGCTTTCATCGTTAACCTCATGGCTCGCCTCCACGCTTGTCGTGGAGGGTAAAATACCCGTCCCATTCGGGTAGATTTTCTTCATGAGGCAACGAATCCCCTTCAGGTAGATTTTTCGTGAGGCAATTCGTAGGCGCGCGGGAAATGCCCGCCTCTGCTATACTAATGCCGCCGAATCGAAGGAGCGAAAGCGGGAGACACGGGCCATGATCACGCTCAAGAAGATTCTCGCCTATGCCGTGCAGAACGGCGCATCCGACGCGCATCTGACCGTCGGCAGTCCGCCGGCGGTGCGCATTGACGGCGAAATCCGCTTCATCGACACCGAGTCGCTTACGCCGCAGGATACGTTGCAGTACCTCGACGAGATCATGGACGATCGCCAGAAGGATCAGTTCCTTCGCACGGGCGACGCCGACCTGGCCTTGGGGCTTTCAGGGCTCGGGCGGTTCCGCGTGAACGTGCTGCGACAGCGCGGTTCCGTGGGGATTGTGATGCGGCACGTGCGCGGGAAGATACTCGACTTCGAGAGCCTGCACCTGCCGCCGGTCATGGAAAAGATCGCGAACCTGCCGCGCGGCCTCGTACTGATCACCGGCACCACCGGCAGCGGCAAATCGACGACGCTCGCCTCGCTCATCGATTGGATCAATCAGCGGAAGCGGCTACACATCGTGACGCTCGAGGACCCGATCGAGTTCCTGCACACGAACAAGAAGAGCATCATCACGCAGCGCGAGATATCCATCGACACGAAGGACTTCCACGTGGCGTTGCGCGCCGCCATGCGCGAGGACCCCGACGTTATCCTCGTCGGCGAAATGCGCGACGCAGAAACATTCCAGGCCGCAATCTCGGCGGCGGAAACGGGTCACCTCGTCTTCAGCACGCTGCACACGACCAACGCCATGATGACGATGGACCGCATCCTCGACATGTTCCCGTCGAATCAGCAACCCCAGATAAGTTCGCAGTTGTCGCTCCAACTGCGGGCGTCGATCGCGCAACGCCTGCTGCAAGCGGCTTCCGGCAAGGGGCGTATCCCCGCCGTTGAAGTCATGATCAACAACCCCGGCATCGCCGCGCTCATCCGCGAGGGCAATATGCGCCAGATACCCGTGGCGCTGGCCTCGGGTGCGGCGGACGGCATGCAGACCTTCAACATGAGCCTCGCGGGCCTGATCAAGCAGAAGCTGATCACGAAGGAGGAGGCCATGTGGAACTCCGACAACCCGGATGAACTCGAAATGACGCTTCAGGGCGTCCACTTGAGCAAAGACCGCGGCGGCATCCTCAAGCGGTAAGGGAATTCCGGGGCAGGCCGCAGACCACAACGTCATGGCGCGGTGACGCGCACTCCAGAGTCGGTGCGCAGAGGCGGCACGCTACCGCATTTCCTGACCGCCGGTAACATTGATGGCCTGCCCTGTCATGTAGTCGGATTCGTCCGACGCTAGAAAGACGACGACATTCGTCACGTCGCGGTAGGCGCAGGGCCGCTTCATCGGCACCTGGTCGATGTATTTCTTCCGCACCTCCGCTTCGGTAATCCCCTGGGTCCGCGCGTATTGCTTGAATAGGCTCTCCGTCCACAACGGCGAATCGAGAAGATTGCCGGGACACACCGCGTTGACGCGAACGCCCTGCTCGGCGAATTCGAGCGCGAGGCTTTGCGTGACCCCGATGCCGCCGAATTTCGACGCCGCATATGCGCTGTTCTTGAAACTCCCCTTCTTCCCCGACTTCGAGTTGATCTGGATGATCGATCCGCCGCCCCGCGCCACCATCGCGCGCGCCGCCTCGCGCGCGCACAGGAAGTAGCCCGTCAGATTGACGTCGATCACCTTCCGCCACTGCCCCGCGTCGAATTCAAGCGAATCCCCCGCGATGAGGATGCCCGCGTTGCAGACCATCACGTCCAGGCCGCCCAGAAACGCCACGGATTCCTCCACCGCCCCGCGCACCGCCGCCGCGTCGGTCACGTCCACCTGCAAGCCCTTGACGCGCCGGCTGGTCTTCCGGTCGACAGCCGCCGTGGTGCTTAGCACCTGTTCGAGGTGGATATCCCACGCCGCCACGTCGCAGCCTTCCTCCGCAAGGCGCTCCAGAATGGCCGCGCCGAGCCCCTGGGCGGCGCCAGTGACAATCGCTTTCTTCCCTTCCAGGCGTTTCATGGCAAATAGTGCTCCAGCAGGGCCTCTTCCGCCTCTTTGGTCCACGCCCCCTCGGGACTGAGCTTCGCGGCGACCTCGGGCAGCGCATCGGCCAGCTTTTCCAAAGGCGTGAGCGGAAACGTCGGTATTTGTGTGTATATGACGGTTTTTCCCGGAAAGCGTGCGTCCTTCACCGCCTGCAACCCGTCATGCGCCGCATCGAGCCCCCCGATGGCCGCCACGCTCCGGTTCGTGTCGAGTTCGCCCCCCTCGACCAGTTGCAGCACCTTGCGCAGGTCGCGGATGCGGCTGCCGCTGCACCCGATGAGTTTCACGCCGCGACAGAGCGCTTCGAGCGGAATCTTCGCTGGCGTGCCGATACCCAGTCCCGCGAAGAGGTTCACGAAGGCGTTATCCGCGGCCATGGTCACGGCCTGCTCGACCAGGGCGGGCACCGGCGCAAGAACCACGATGTCGTTGTAGCCGCCGGGCGCGAGTTCGCGGATGCAGTCATTCATGGCCTGCGGCGCGGCGAACTCCGTTGCGGCCAAAGTGACCAGGTCTATGCCTCTGGTCTGGGCGAGGCCGCCGAACCGGTGTACGATATGGTCGAGCCTTCCCCGGTCAAGGTCGGTGACGACGGCGAGAGCGGGACCGTCGGTCTTTTCGATGGCGCGCTGTACGTGCATCTGGCCCATCGGGCCGCCCGCGCCGATGAAGAGGGCCCTGCCGCCGGGCAGCAGGTCGTTTCGCCGGTTGGCCTCGGCGACCTCCGCGAGATTCTCGCCGCCGCCGAAGAATCGCTTGTTTTCATAATGAATGCCGCCGACGTCGAGCGTTACCGGACCGGCCGCGCCAGGTTTCCCGACGAGCCACAAGTTCCCGTTCTTGTTGAGGCGCTTCGCAAGCGCGTTCACAATCTCCGGCGTCGGATGGCGCACGATGATGTCGGCGAAAACGCGGTCGCCGAGTGCGTCCAGCCCGGCCAGGTCGTGCCGCAGATGAACGGCTTGCGGGAACCGGGCCAGACACGATTCATCGAGCGATTCGACAACGACGAGCGGCGCGTCGCCGTGCGGTTCGAGCCGCTCTTCGAGGCAGTACGACATCTCGACGCAGGCCCACGGCTCCGCGAGCGCGGACTGGCTGTACCCGGTTTCCGGGCGGACGGGCAGCAGGTAGCAGCCCTCGTCGCCCGCAAGGGCGCGCTCATCGAGATACGTGTACTCCGCGAGGCCGCCGGGGATCATGTAGCCGAAAGCGAAGCCCACGCCCTTGTAGTAGATGTCCGCCTGGACGATGTAGCGGTCGCCCGGCTTGAACGTGTCTTGCCATTGACGGCCCACTTTGACCACCGTGGCCGCGCACTCATGCCCGAGCACCGTCGGGTCCGTGGCCAAATCGCGCCCCCGCAGCCGGGGATGATTCCCCCCCTGCGCGATGATCTTCATGTCCGAGAGACACAAGCCGAGCGCATCCACGCGCAGCAGGACCTCGTTGTCCGCGGGCGGCCGCAATTCGAGCGTGACCGGCTTGCCGTCCCGGCCCACGTTTTCGAGGCCGGCCCCGAACACCTGCCAGGCGCGGTATTGGGCGGGCAACGGCACGCGGCCCGTTCTGTGCGATTCGAGTTTAGACACAAGACATTCCTTTCCTATAGGAGGTGGAGCGTCCCGCCCCACATTATCGGGGACGCGATGCCCCCGCTCCTTGGTCATCGATTCGCCAGTTGTTTCTGCCGGTAATGCTCATCCGGGCGCGTGTGGATGCGCTCGACGTCTTCCGCGCTCATGAAACGCGGACCGCCCGCCGCATACGCGCCCAAGAGCACCCGCGACATCTTTTCCGCCATGTCCGTGACGCCGGTAACCGCCGCCGGCTTGTCGCCGAGGGCGATCAGCCCGTGGTTCTGAAGCAGAATACACTTGGGCAGCACGCCTTCCTCGTCGATGAACTGCTCGACGCGGCTGCGTACCTCGCGCGCGAGGACAAGTCCCGGGTCGACGTAGGGCACGAAGACCGACTTGTGGCCCATCACGACAATGTGGTCGGGACACAGCCGGCCCGCCACAGCCTCGGCGGCGCGGACGGAACACAGCAAGGCATTGGTCGCCTCGGGATGCGTGTGGCCGATGAACCGGTATTCGGGGTACCGCAGGAGCAGCGCGTGCAGCATCGTCTCGACCGAGGGCTTGCGCGTTTCGTCCCGGTCCACGAGAGCCTCGCGCAGCACACGCGCCACGTCCGCGTCGCCCGCATTCGGATCATCCAGAATCGCGGTCACCCGGCTGATGGACACGGGCAGAAAATCGCCTTCGGCGATGTTGGCCAGCGTCGTGCCCGATGCCTTCACGTAGAAGGTGTCCTCATCCACACGGGCCGAGGTGTTGCCTTCGCCCAGGATGGCGTATGGGTGGCTCGGATCGCCCAGGTAACGCGACATCCCAACAAGTTCCCGCAGCACGTCGTTCATCCGCGACTCCCTCTCATACAGGCGTTCGGGTACTCCGCCCCGCCTCTTGCGGTCTGGAGCGGAAAGCCGATTATAGCAAAGCGAAGACGCGGGATTCAGAAGCCCGGACAGGGGCCGTGCGGACGGTCAGTACGCGGTGTCCGCCTCCGTCAATTTCGCCAGCATGCACGCCGTGAACGCGCCCGCCGACGCCAGCAGGACGGTGTAGGTCCACGGCGCGGGCGCCGCGAACGCCCATTCGCAGACCGCCGTGATGACAAACCCGACAACGAGCCCCGACACAACGCCGCGCCCCGTCAACCAGCGCCGGAAGAAGGTAAAAACGGTGAAGATGCCGATGAGGCCGCCGTTCACGTAATTCATCGACCCCATGCACAGCGAGAGGAAGTCCGGGTGGCGATGCTGAAGGGACGTAAACAGCGCCGCGAAGCCGATCATGATGCACAGCGACCACGCGGACCACCATCGGCCCGCCGCTGTCGAGCGCATCAGCGATTTCCAGACCGCGCCGGTCGAATGGATGGTCGAATCGAGCGACGACATGGCCGCCGCGGCGAGCAGCACGAGAAAGACCCCCTTGAGCAACGGCAGGTTCCCGCGAATCACGAAATCGGCCAGCGGCGACTTCGCATCGAGCCCGTCGACGCCCTGGAAGCGAAGCAGGAATCCGATGCTCAGGTACAGCGAAATGAGCGCCGCCGCGCCGAAGCCGGACAGAATCAGGGACCGTTGCGCCTCGCGCAGGCTGCGCGTGGACAAAATACGGAGCAGGAGGTCCTGGTCCGCGCCGTGGGACCCGATCGAGAGCACGACCCCGCCCAGGAAGAGGACAGGCGAAAAGGTGTACCTCGTCGCGTCCCAGTCGAAGAATGCGGGCGCCACAACGGCGCCTTCCGGCACGCGCCCGATAAGATACACGCATAGAAACGCCCCCGCGCCCACGATCAGCACGCTCTGTACCTGGTCCATCATGACCACCGCGCGCAGACCGCCGGTCAAACTATAGGCCGCGACGATACACGCCGTCACCACCACCCACAGCAATACCGGCCCGCCCAACAGTTGACTCAGAGCGTAGCCGCCGATGAAATAGCGCGCGCCGCCCGAGAGGTACTTCGCCACGAGGTAGGCCGACTCGAGCACGCGATGATGTCCGCTCATGGTCTGGTAGATGGTCAGCCGCGACGACTCGTACAGGGTCCGCAGATAGAACAGCGCCACCACCGTGCGCCCCACGATGTAGCCCGCAAGCAGCCAGACCAGCGTGTAGCCGCCCGCGAGTCCCGCTGCCGGAAAGACCACCGTCGTCGCCACCGACGTCTCAGACGAAACCACGGAGAGGAACGCCTGCAACGTGCGCAGACTCCGCGCGGCGAAGAAATAGTCGCCATCGTCGGAACGGCTGCGGGCGGTCGCTGTGACCACCGCCACCGCGCAGAGATAGAAGGCTATCGGCGCAATGAATAAGGCTGTCGCCACGCTGTGTCTGCTCCCGTCAGTCCGTCTGTCGCTCGCCGCTCCCGCCGCCGCGATTGGCCGCAATCATAACGATTCTCGACGCGCGGGGCATCTCGACCATGATTCTTTAACCTACTCCTTCGGGGAGCGGGGGATGCGCGAGTACGATTACGGGCATGATTACGGGTACGATCACGAGTACGAGTACGAATACGAACGACATGCGGTTGGTGGATGCACATTGCCATCTTGAAGCGGAGGAGTTCCGCGGACAATTGGACGCCCTGCTCGCAGAGGCGCGCGCCGCCGGCGTCGTTAAGCTGGTCACCGCGTCGGTGACGCCCGAGCAGTGGCCCGTTTCGCGGGCATTGGGCCGCTACTATCCCGAGGTGGCGTTTGCGTGGGGGGTGCACCCCTGGTACGCCGAGGCGCGGCACTTTGAACTTCTCGACGCGCTGCGCGGGGCGCGCGCCGCGGGCGCGTCGGCCATCGGCGAGATCGGCCTGGACGCGAAGATCGAGACGCCGCCGATGGCGTTGCAGGAGCGCATGTTCACGGAGCAGTTGAGCATTGCCAAGGAAAACGACCTGCCGGTGGTGTTGCATTGCCGGGGCGCGTTCAACGAACTGATCCGCATTCTCAATCAGGTCGGCGCGCCCGCGCGCGGCGGTTTGGTCCATGCGTTCTCCGGCAGCGTCGAGATCGCCGAGGCGCTCATGGACCACGGCATTCGCTTCTCGATGGGCGGAGCCTTGACGTACAAGCCGAGCCGCAAGCGGGTGGCGGTGCTCGATCGCATATACCCCGGCCATTTCCTGCTCGAAACCGACAGTCCGGACCTGCCGCCGGTGCAGGCGCGGGAAGGACCGAACGTCCCCGCGAATATCCTGCATAATCTCGCGGGGGCCGCGGCCATCCTTGGGTTGCCCGAGGAGGAAATCGCGGCGCGCACCACGGATAATGCGTACCGACTGTTCGGCTTTCCGGAGGTAGACCATGCCACACCGTAAGTGCGGTCCACAGGACGGCGCGACGGCGGCGCGCGCCATTACTCTGCCGCGGCGCCCGTCCGCGCCGTCCGTATCGTCCATTCGGTCCATCCCGTCCATATCGTCCCTACAACCCGGCCGGTCAAGGTAACACCCGCGCATGCACGCTGAAGACGAGACCTGGTACAGCCGCACCGAGTTACTGGTGGGGCCGGACGGCATGGCACGGCTGCGCCAGGCGCACGTCGCGGTTGTCGGGCTCGGCGGCGTGGGGTCGTATGCCGCTGAGGCGTTGGCGCGCGCGGGGATTGGCCGCTTGACCCTCGCCGATTTCGACCAGATTTCAGCATCGAACCTCAACCGGCAATTATTCGCCTTGCGGAGCACCGTCGGGCAGCCGAAGACGATCACGGCGGCGGCGCGGCTGCGCGACATCAATCCCGAAGCGGCAATTATCGAGGCGCGCGACTTCGTGGACGAGGAAACGGTCGGCGCCCTTCTCGACGGCGGCATGAGCCACGTGATCGACGCGATTGACACCGTGCGGGCCAAGGTGGCGCTTCTGGCGGCGGCGCATCAACGGGGGCTACGCGTCGTAAGTTGCATGGGCGCGGCAAACAAGCTGGACCCTCTCGGCATAAAGGTCGGAGACCTCAGCCGAACGCGCGATTGCCCTTTGGCGAAGGCGGTGCGATTACGGCTGCGTGCGCGAGGGATCACGAGCGGCATCCTGTGCGTCTATTCCGGCGATAACCGGAAGACCTGCCGGAAGACCGACGAACCGGACGCGCGGCGCAAACGGTGGGCGCAAGGCAGCATTTCGTATATGCCCGCGATCATGGGCCTGACGGCAGCCGGACTCGTAATCAGGGAGATAGCAGGCGGAGGCGAGCCCCGTCCTTAGCCCGGGGAAGAATAAACCGGATGCAATGTGGTCATGCGTACTAGTATTCTATTTGAGTCCCATTAAAAGCCGCCCGGCCTCGACGACGTGGCCGGCACGGTGATCACGTTCACAGACTGTGGCGGCGGCGCGATCTCGTCTCGTCTTTGAAACTTGCCCTTCGCCTCCATTACAATAGCCTGCGGCGGGTATGGAGGCAGCCTTTTGGAACTCGTCGACATCACACAACTTCGCCCAGGGCAAACTGTCGCCAAAGCGGTCATCAACGCGAGCGGCGCGGTGCTGTGTCCTCCGGGGTTTTGTCTGACGGAGATTGCCATCGAGCGCCTGCGCAACGCGGGCATCACCGCGGTGGTCATCGAAGGGGTGGAGGACAAGGCGCCGGAAATTCAGAACCGCCTGCAGGCGCTCGAAGAGCGTTTCGAGGGCATCGATGATCCCATATTGCTGCAATTGAAGGCCGCCATCAAGGCAAGGCTCAATATGCTGCATATGCACGAAGTATAGACGCGGCGCATCGCGCCGGATCAATCAGGAGATGCAGCCCGTGCCCATGACGGCGTCCGATATCGAGCGGCGCGTCGAGGACCTGTCAAACCTCCCCACGCTGCCCGGCGTGGTCAAGGTCCTGACGTCGATGGTCGAAAGCAGCACCGCAGCGGCGTCGGACGTGGGCGAGGTAATCGCGAAGGACCAGGTGCTGAGCGCGCGCCTGCTCCGCCTGGTCAACTCGCCCGTATACGGGTTTCCGGGGCGCATTTCCTCCGTGACGCACGCGGTCGTGCTGCTCGGGTTCAACGTGGTGAAGGGACTCGTGCTCGGGGCGGCGGTTTTCGATTCGATGGCGACGGAGGCCCAGGGCCTGTGGGAACACAGCCTCGGCTGCGCGGTCTTGAGCAGGCGCATCGCCAAGGAGCGCCGGATGAAGGACGCGGAGGAGATCATGGTAGCGGGATTGCTCCATGATCTTGGCAAGGTGGTGCTCACGTATCTTGCCCCGGACGATTACGCGCAGGTGCGGCAGACCGCCCAGGAACACCGGCTCCACATTGCCGAGGCGGAGCGCGAGGTGTTCGGCGTGGACCACGCACGGGTGGCCGAATGGATTGCGCGACATTGGCGCCTCCCGCTGCGCCTCAGCGACCCCCTCGTCTACCACCACGCGCCGGCCCGCGCCGCGAACTTCCGCGAGGTTACCGCCGTCGTGCACTTGGCGAACATTCTCGCCCGGGGCATGGGTTACGGCTATCCAGGCGACATGACCATGCCCGCGCTCGACCACGAAGCCTTTCACGCGCTTGGCCTGTCCTTCCCGCAGATCGACCGCATCCTCGAGGGCGCGGAGGCCGAGTACACGGCGGGCGTGGACGTGCTCGCGCGACGGGAACCCACGTCATGAGCGGCGAAGCGACCATCCTGCTGGTGGATGAAACGCCCGCGGCCTGCGCACAAGAACAGGCAATTCTGGAAAACCGCGGCCATACCGTCACGGTCGCATGCACGACGAACGAACTAATCGAGAAGATGCACCGGCAAGCGCCGCAAATCATTCTCATGAGCGAGGCCCATACGCCGCTGCGCGGCGGCGGCACGCTCGATTCCCTGAAAGCGGACGCGCTCTTCGGCCATGTGCCCGTGGTGCTGCTGCTCGCCCCCGACGCCGCGCCCGCTCAGGTGGATTGGACCCGCATTCCCGTCGACGACTTCCTGGTTCGCCCCTGTGACGCGGACGGCTTGGCGGCGCGGATTCGCCTGGTCCTGGCCCGTACCCAGCGCGATGTCAACGCCAACCCCCTGACCGGCTTGCCCGGCAATGTCAATATCATGCGGGAGATCGAGCGCCGCCTCGCGGCGGGGCAGCCGCTCGCCTTCGCCTATCTCGATATCGATCATTTCAAGCCGTATAACGACAAATACGGTTTCAGTCGGGGCGACGAAGTCCTGCGCATGACCGCGCGGGTGCTCGCGCACACGCTCGACGCGCTGGGCGGATCGGAAACTTACGTGGGACATGTCGGCGGCGATGATTTTCTTTTCATCACGCCGTCTCCGCTGGTCGAGCGCGCCTGCAAGCAGTTCCTCGAACGCTTCGACCTGATCGTGCCCAACTTCTACGATGAGGACGACCGGCAGAAAGGTTGCATCGATTCGACCGACCGCCAGGGAAATCCCCGCCAATTCCCGCTCATGACGTGCACGATCGCGGTGGTGGACACAGGCCGCACGGCGATTCGACACACTGCGGAACTCACTTCGCGCGCCGCCGACGTCAAGCGCATCGCCAAGGGGCTTCCCGGCTCGAACTATCTCATCGACCGCAGGAAGTAACTACGATCACTCCGCGCTAAGCAGTTTCTCGATGTTTTCGAGCGCTTTCGTGATCATGTCTTCGCCGCAACCGGGGGGCACCCACGACACCATCGGGTCCGCGCCGTAACCGCCTTCCTCGATCGCTTCCCGGGTGGGGAAATACATGTGGTGCCCGTTGCAGTAACCGATCCAGAGCGTCTTCGGCGCCTTAGACTCGCGCTTGAGCCGGTTGGCGTGTTCGCAGAAGAACTCGCCGGATCCGCTCACGAACGCCAGCTCGTTGTTGAGCAAGAGGGTTGTCATGCGCGGGCGAATCGTGTTGCCCGCGAACTCGACGACCATCGCCTCGACCAATTCCGGGAAGAAGGCCATCTTGAACGCGCCGCGCACCACCGGCAGGTCGATCTGAATGCGCATCGGGAACGCAAACTGCTCCTCCATGCCCCGCACGCCAGGCTGTTCCGGTTCGCGCGTCTCGATACCCCGCGCAATCTCGATCACCACGTCCGCCATCGCCTTCCCGAATCCATCGATACCGCGCCGCTCATCGCTGGTGTTGGCCGACATGTCCCCCGCCGCGCCCTGCATGAAGAAGCAATGCGTCGCCATGCGATCCTCGACGGATGCCTGCATGTGGCCCGGCCACTCGGAGGTGAAGCGCAGGTCCATCATCTTATGCACTGTGGGATGGGCCGCGAAGTTGACCATCACGGCAATTGGATTGCCCTCAAGGTCGTCGAAGCGGACCACCGCCAATTCCGGGTCGCGCGGCTTCGGTGTCTTTTTCGTGTGCCGGTTTCGGTTGAGGTCCGTATCGCGCGATCCCCAGCCGATGCGCCCATCGACCGTGCTCGCCGCGGCTTCATTGATCGCCTCGATAATCTTGCCCGGCAACTCCTTTGCATACGTCACCGCGTAGTCGAACTTGCCCTGTCCGCGATCGGGCTCATCCAGCAGCTCGATCACCGGCCCGTGATGCGTGTGGGAACCCGAAATCAACACCCAATTCACGCCCGACGCCGCCTTCACCGCAGCGCGAATCTCCCCCATCATCGCTTCCGTCGGCCCGCGGCCAAGGTCGAGCCCCACCAACGCGAGTTTGTCGTCCCCCACGTCAATCACCACGGCCTTCGCGTACAACGGGTCCAGCACTCCCTCCGAGAGCGCGTCCCGGCGCGCGGCATAGCCCCACATCGGCATCGGCTCCACGGGCGTAATGTCACGCTCGCCATAGCCAACCCGGAACGTGGCGAACGCTGGCAAAGCCAGGACAAGCGCGAGTGCGAGAAGAACAAAGCGTTTCATAGACGGACCTTTCGGAATGAGCCTTCTTGTGCGATGTTATTCGACTTTGGATGGCTTACGCCGGTTTCGGAGAAAGGACGATATGGACAGTAGGGACGGCATGGGCACGTAGATTGACATCGAGGCTGCCTGCGCACCGTCCATATCGTCCATCAGGTCCCTATCGTCCATTTCGTCCATGCCTGCTCAGTTCCCCTCCGACTGCGGCATCGTCCCAGCAACACGGATTTTCAACGTCTTGAGTTCGCCCGGCGCGAAATCAACGATCACTTTCCTGTCCTCGAAGGCGGGCGTGCCCAACACGGTCTCTTCGAGATGATCGGTCTCGACCGCGCTCAGGACCTTGAACGGCAGCGTCAATTCGCCCCGCGTCGCGCGGCCGGTCGTCTCGAACACGCGCACAACGAGGTAGCCGGTCGCGGTCCAGTCCTCCTGCGGCATCTTGACGACGGGGACCACAAGGTTCTTCGGCGACACGCTGACGAACGAATGCGCATGGGGCAACGAGAAGTCGCTACGACGCATAGCCCACACTTCCAGTGTCCCGTCGTGGCGGGACTCCTGCAGGGCAATCAGCGGATGATTCAACTGACCGGCCTGTTGCACCGTGTCGCCATCGCGCCAATCCCCGCTGTGCGGATAGAGGGCATAGCGGAACCGGTGCTCGCCTTCGTCCATACGTGGGTCCATATCGCGTCCGCCCCGCAAGACGCCCATGCGCAAAGTTTGGCCGTCGAGGTAGAACTCGTAGCGGCCGTTATTGAGCAGGCTGACGCCGTAGTCGCCGTTCGACAGATCCACCCACTGCTGCGCGCAATGGCGCGCCCCGTCCGGCTTCACCTCCGCGAAACCGTAGGGCTGCTCGATGCAGCCCGCGCCATCGTCGACGTTCGTGGGAAACGCGGCCAGCAGGATGGCGTCCTTATCGCGCCAGTCCGCACGCAACTCGAAATCGACGCGGGGCACGCCGGCATACAGGATGGTGTCCACCGAAATCAGCGAGTCCTCGGAACGAAAAGTACGGCGCACCACCGCCCGCACCGGGCCGGCCTCGACAAGCTCCGGGTTGCCAATCGCTTCCAGCCCGCGCTGGTTCCGCCCGAGGACCGCGCTCCATGAGGAACTCAGTCCGGCCTCTTCGACTAACGCGAACGCATTCCCGTCGCCGCTCAGCACTTCGCGATTGGCCTGCTTGTCGAAAATGCCTGCCACGGCGCCGGTCGGCGAGAGCGTGACGCGCAAGAACTCGTTCTCGATAGCGGCAAGGGAGGCCGTGAGCGTCGTCATGGCGGACGGCGTCGCGCCGGGCCGCACCCGAAACATCCGGTAACCGATCGACGGCGTCTCCTCCGCCACAAACACTACGCGCCACCGGCGGCCCGTCTCGTCCGACGAGAGGCGTTGCCACGCAATCTCCCGCCCCTGGTCGTCGTACATCGCGAAAAACTCCGTGGGTTCGAGGAAATCGATGGTCGTCTCGACCGCGTCGGTGCGCGCCCACGAAAGCGGGTTGAAGACCACAAGCGGTATATCGCTTCCCCGCGTGTCGATGCGCGTGGCGATGTACTCCAGGCCGTCCGCGAGGAGGTTTCGGCCTTCGTCGAGGACCCAGTTCAATTCCGCCTCGGCGTCGTCGTATACGCGCGCGAACGACGTGCCCGGGAGAATGTCGTGGAATTGGTTGAACAGAACTTTCTTCCACGCCTCCAAGAAATCCACACGCGGATAGCCCGGTTTTCGCTGGTAATAACTCGCCAACGTGGCGAATTTCTCCGCCGTCATCAGCAGGTTCTCGCATTCCCGGTTCAGTTGCTTGTTTCGCGCCTGACTCAGATAAGACGGGTTCGGCACGCCTTCGAGGGTCCCCTGGTGAACGGGAAAAGCGTCTTCGTACGGCTTCACTTCCCGCGCGAAATACGCCATCGGGTTGTCGTAGACCATCCGCGGCGCGCCGGGCCACTGTTCGATGGCCTGTTTGCGCGCCACGTCCTCGGCTCGCGGTCCCCCGCCGTGATCGCCCGCGCCATAGAGCACCATGGCCCCCCGCACGCCGCTGGCCCGGTTAAACCAGTCCTCCATCCCGCGCAGCCGGGCGCTCGTCAGCATCCCGAGCCGGAAGTCGTAAGGCGCGGCGGGCGAGTAAGCAAGTATCCGCGGACCGTTGGGCGCCTGCCACCAGAAGATTGGCGTGGCCGGAGGCGCGCCGCGTCCGACCACGTAATACCGGATGCCGCAGCGATGCAGGATATTGGGCAGGGTGCTCGCATGCCCGCAGAACGAGTCCGGAACCCAGAGCACGTCAATGTCCGTGATGCCGAATTCTTCGCGGGCGAACTGCATGCCCACGAGCCGCTGCCGAATGAACGACTCACCCGCCGGCAGGATCATGTCCGATTCGGCCCACGTGCCGCCGACCGGAATCCAACGGCCTTCGGCCACGCGGCGCTTGATCTCGGCGTAGATGTCGGGATACTCCCGCTTCATCGCGTCGTAAAGCGCCATCTGGCTCTGGGCGAAGGTCAGGCCGGGCTCCTCGTTCATCAGGTCGAGCACGCCGCGAAACGTGTCACGCGCGATGCGGTGCACCGTCTCGTTCCAACGCCACCGATACGCCAGATCAATGTGCGCGTGGCCGACAAGGTTGATCGCGTATTCCGATAGCCCGAGGTCCTCGGACGGCCCCCAGCGCCGCGCCGCCCGCTCCCCGGCGCCGCGTCCGTCATCGGGAAAGGCCAAGGCACACACAAGGAATGCATACAAGTAGACAAATACGCGGTAGCGCACTTCAAAGACTCCTGCTAATCGCCAAGTAGTCGAACTCCTCCAGCTTCCCCTCGAAGAAGATCAGCCTGCCGTGGATGGACGCCGCGTCACCGGGCGCGAGGTCGGGGAATTGCGGGTCGGCATGGACACACGGGTGCCGCGGATTGCCCACCAGCGAAAGCGTGTGCTCGCCCCAGGTGAACGCCATGAGACGGTCCGTCTCCTTTGACACCACGACGGCCACTGGCAGGTCCGATACGGCCTTTCCCGATATGCGCCAGCCGACGCGATAGCGTTCCGCGCCGGGCGGTAACTCGAGCGCCCGCGTCATGGATACCCAGCCGGAACCCGGCACATGCACGAACTTGTTCTCAAGGGTGTAGTCCCCGAATTCGCTGATAGCGCGGAGAAAGGCGCACGTCTGCAAGGTGATGTCCGCCAGCGGTTCGGGACTTCCGTTACGGATGTGCAGTTCAAGGGCGACGACGGTGTCGCTCGCTCGCGTGACGCCGCCGCCAAAGCCAATGCCGTTGGGCAGCATGCGCTCGAAACGCACGCCGTCCGGGATTCGCTCCCAAGGCACGGGTTCGAGGTTCGAAAATACCGTCGGAAAAGGCGGGTTCACGTGACTAAGGAACAGCAGCCCCTGGCTCGTGAAGACCGCCTCCGGAAAATCGAGCCAGATATAGTCCTGGCTCGGCCACGGCGGGCTGACCCACGCGATATGCTCCCACGGGTAATGGGGCCGCCACTGGCCCGGCAATATGCGGATGCCCTTGGCCTGCGTCGCGTACGTCTCCGCCGCCTTGGGCGGCGTGGCCGTGCTCGATGCGCCGCTCGTTGCGGCCCACGCGCGCATCGTCAACGCCGCCCCGCCCGCCGCGCCAAGAAACGCACGGCGCGACAGCCGATCTTCGTACGATCCCGCATCAAGACCTGCCTCCCGGGCTTCCGTGAACCTTTTCCGTTTCATGGCCGGGTTTCCTTGAATAGTGTGAAGCCACGTACTCTTCCAGCAACGCCCGAAACTTCGCGGCCAGTTCCTCCTTTGTCCCGGAGAACGCGGCGTATATCCGGCCATCGACGAAGACCGGGCACGTCGGGGCCTCGCCGTTGCCGGGAAGACTAATGCCGATATTCGCCGCCTTGGATTCGCCGGGCCCGTTCACCACGCAGCCCATGACCGCCACCTTCAAGGTCTCGACGCCCTCGTACTGTTTTCGCCACGCGGGCATGCGCGCGCGCACGTACTCGATCGTCTCCTCCGCGAGTTCCTGAAACGTCGTGCTCGTCGTGCGGCCGCAACCGGGACACGCCGTGATGCTCGGCGCGAATTGACGCACGCCGAGCGCCTGGAGGATTTCCTGCGCGGCGTACACCTCCTCCCGCCGGTCGCCGCCGGGACGCGGCGTCAACGAGACCCGAATCGTGTCGCCGATGCCCTCGGCAAGCAGGATGCCCATCGCGGTAGCGGACCAGACTTGCCCCTTGATACCCATCCCCGCCTCGGTCAAGCCGAGATGCAGCGGTTGGTCCGTCTTCGCGGCCAGTTCGCGATACAAGGAAATGAGGTGCACAGGGACGCTTGTCTTGCACGAGATAATGATCTGGTCTCTTCGCAGGCCGCAGGACAGCGCGAGTTCCGTCGACTCGAGCGCCGAGATGATCATGCAGTCGTTCATGATCTCCTCGGACGACTTCCCGAGCCCCCGCCGCGAGTTCTCCTCCATCTTCGCCAGCACCAGTTCCTCGTTCAGCGAACCCATGTTGACGCCGATGCGCACCGGCTTCCCGTGCTCCCGCGCCACCGCGCAAATCGTCGCGAACTGCACGTCCCGCGCCTTGCCGCGGCCCACGTTCCCGGGGTTGATACGGTACTTGTCGAGCGCCTCCGCGCATTGCGGATACTTCGTGAGCAGGCGGTGGCCGTTGTAGTGGAAATCACCGATAAGCGGCGCGGCGCAGCCCGCATCGCGCACGCGGTCGCGAATTTCCGGGACCGTTTCCGCCGCTTTCGGCGTATTGACCGTGATCCGCACCAGTTCAGAGCCCGCCTCGGCCAGTTCGACGATCTGCCGCGCCGTGGCCTCGGCATCCTCCGTGTCCGTATTCGTCATCGACTGCACGACGACCGGCGCACCGCCGCCGACCTGAACACGGCCGACCATCACGGGAACCGTTCGATGTCGCAACGATGTCGCTGGATGCACCATATATGCCTCAGTCGGAAAACTCGGCGAAGATTCCCGGGATGTCCCGCGCCGAGTGGAGGATACGAACAACTTCGAGCTGATTATACACGACTCTGTAGAAGACGAGGTCGCGTTCAAATCTCGATACGGGCCACATCCGAATGTCCTTCAAGCGAATGCCCGCGGGACGCGGGCCGCCGACGTTCGGATTACGCATCAGGAAGTCGACCGTGCGGCGCGCAGCATCCAGAAACCGCACAGCCGCTTGCGGATTATCACGCGCGATGTACGCGGCCTGTTCCTCCAGGTCGCGAACGGCGAGTGGACGAATAACAGCGCGCATTAACGACGCTTCCGCGATGCCTTCGCGCTCTGCCCTCGCAACTGTGCCCGCCGCCGCCGCCAGAATGCGTCATCCATCTCGATGGGCTCGCCGCTCTCGATACCCTCGACGAGCAGCGCCTCGATACGCTCCTGGACCTTCCGCCGCTGGTCGGTCCGCACCAGTTCGCGCAAGTACTCGCTGGCCGTGCTGTAACCGCCCGCGGCTACCTGCGCGTCGATCCATACGCGCATCGCGTCAGGAAGCGATATGTTCAGCGTTGGCATCCGCGTTTATCCTCCATGCGTGTATTCTACTCGTCAGCCGCACGAATGGCAAATATTGGCCAATTATGCCAATTATGCACCGTCCTCGCGCCCAATGAAAACGTCGATACCCTCAGCCGGAGGAAACCCGCCGTTGACCGCGCCGTAGCATCAATGTCCTCCCTGTCCGCATTCGTCATCGATTGTACAACGCCAGGCGCGCCGCCGCCGACCTGAACCCCGCCCACATGCTCGGACTGCGTTTCGTGGCGCACGACAGTAATGCGAGACTCGGAAATGGCGCCGATTACTATATCCAATTATCCAATATTACACAAAAGTCCGGGCAGACCACCCTCAGAGCGTGATCATTGGTGAGGAATGTCCCGCACTCACGAAGCCGCGCCGTGGCGACATGAATCGCGTCATAAAGTCGCGCGCCGCTTGAGGCCCGTATCCGCGCGGACTCCCACAACACGCTTGTTGAGATTTCGGCCAATTCAATTGCAGGCGAAACCATCAAGTGCCGGTAATAGGTTTCCACCAATTCCCGTGCCTGGTCCCGTAAGGGCTTCACCAAGACTTCGGCAAGAGTCAACGCACTGGTTACCGGCTGGACTTCGCCTGTCTCGAACCGTTCGAGAAGCAGTTCCAGGAGCGGCCTATACGGGGCGTAACCCTCGATCACATAGACAATGATGTTGGCGTCGAGGTAGACATCGGGCCGCGTATGGCTTCAAGGAAACTCATTCCTCGCGTTGCCGCCTCAAGAAACGCACGGCCTCCTCCGGGGACTCATAACAACCCGGCCCGCTGCCAAGCATATCTCGCGTGGAGTGCGGCCCGGGCGCGGCGTTCTCGACGAGAATCACCGCTTCCGCGACCGTACCCGCGGGAAGATCGAGGTCAGGCACCGGAATGCGGCCGCCTTGCCCGACCACGACACGTTGTCGAAGCGTTTCTTTCACGACTCTTGTCTCCGCCCTAATTATCGCATGTCGCAGTCAGTATGGCAATTCATCTTCGGACCGCACATAGCAGGAAAATGTCTCTTGCCGCCCACTTGCTTCGTTTCACCCTACTCCACGACGACCGGCACGCCGCCGCCGACCTGAACCCCGCCCACACGGACGGACTGCGTCTCGCGGCGGGGGGAGAGAATCAGGTTGGTCATGGCCGTCCGGAGTCCGTCAAGTAATCATCGAGCAAGACGCATCTGCCGCCTAAGTGCGCACGCAACCGCTGATCGTTCGTTACAAACGCATCGCATTTCATCATGTCGGCCGTCGCGACATGAATGGCGTCCGGCAGTTTGAGCGCACTGGCGGAACGGATTATGGCGGCGCGTACAAGAATCTCGACCGATACTTCGCACAACTCCAACACCGGCGACTCGCACAAGTACCCGCGAAACTGTTCCGCGAGTTCCGTCCGCCGGTCTTTATGGGGCTTCACCAGTACCTCCGCCAAGGTCAGGGTGCTTGTAAAAGCTCGAAGCCTATGCGCTTCAATACGCTCGAAAATGGGCTCCAGAAGCGCCGTGTATTCGGGATAGTCTTCGAGCCAGTACACAAATACGTTTGAGTCCAGATACAAGGAAGACCCCTGTAGCACGCCGGCTAATCCTCCCATGAGTCTCTCTCGGCGCGCAGATAGGCATCGGCTTCTCTTGCCGTCCCATAGGTCCCTCTTAACAAACCCCGCATATCCATGATCGATGACGTCCGTTTGTATTCGCCCGCCAAGTGCACAAGGAGCACCAATTCCGCCTCCGTCCCCTCCGGCAGGTCGACGGGCGGGATTTCGATGTGGCCGCCTTTGCCGATAATCACTTGTCTTCTGAGCGCTTCTTTCATGTCAATTCTCCCGCCGCTATTATCGCACCTCCCCCACGCGCACGCCAAATGCCGCGGAACTGCGATGAGACGTCCGGGCGCATTCAACCCAAATAGCAGAGACGAGTCGCACGGACTGAACCGCCCGCCTCGTCTTGGCTACGAGCATCAGGACGCCTTATCGCGCTTGACAGCCCAGGCGGTGCCGGCGGCGAAATAGACGAGGGTCGGCACGATGAGCCACTTGCGGAACAGCAGGAACCGCGCCTCGAAGCCGTCGCCCCCTTGCAGGAATATCCAAATGGGCCACAGGACGCATACGGCGAGCGCGCCGAGGGCCAGCGCGCGGACAACCCACAGCATCAGGTCCCCCGGCGGCGCGGCCTGCGACGCGGGAGCCGCCGGTTGTCTACGCGCCTTGGCGCGGTCCGCGGCAGCCTCGGCCTCGGGGAACTTCTCGCGCGCGCCCATGACCGACGCCAATGCGGTGTAGAGCACCATGGCAAGCAGCGACGTGGGGATAAACAGGTAGAACAGGCTGACACCGCCAACCTTGTTGAGGGCAAGCGCGAAGCCGAGTCCCGCGAACCAACTGATGAGCGCGGGCCAACTGATGAAGAGTCCCTTCTTCTCGCACCAGAGTTGGGTGAGCCCGATGCGCGGGAAAATCCAGTGCTCGGTGAATACGATGGCGCCCACGGGCACCAGCAGCAATCCGTAGAGCCCGACAAAGTCGAGCAGCTTCGTGAATACGAACGGAAAACAGGCCACGATGGTCGTGATCGCCCCGACGGCGGCCGTTACCGCCCAGCGCGGCCATCCGGGCGTGATGGCCTGCATGGCGAGTCCCGCCCGGTACAAAGTCGGGTTAGACGTGGTCCAGCCCGCGATGATGACGGCGATTATCCCGACGAGCCCGAGCGCGGTAAACGCCATCGCCCCCGGATCGATATCGCCTATCTGCGCCTCCATTACCGTGCGCGGCGCGGGCCTCTCGGCCTCCTGCCCGCTTGCCAGGGCCTTCTCATGGGCGATCACGGCGATCTCGTTCTTGAATTCAATATTCCCGGCCACGTCTCGCATCACCGACGGAGGCAGCAACCCGACGTTCGCCTGAATCATAAGCACGGTAATCGCGCCCATCATGCCGGCGAATATCCACGCGAAATAATGGCCGATGAACATGCCGAAGGCGGAGTATAGCCCGTACCAGTGGCTCTTGGCATAGCGGAACAGCGCCATATCCGAGAGGCCGCCGTGCATGGCGAGATTGCAGACCCAGGCGAACGCCGCGACCTCCCAGAAACTCGCTTTCTCCGACCCGTCAGGCCGAACGCCGATCCAGATGTACTCGTTCGCCAAGCGCCAGTAGTCGCCCCAGCCGGAAATGTCTCCCCCCAGTTTCTGCGCGGCGAGCCACGGCAACATGACCACGCCGCCCGCCAGAAACATAATCGCCATCCACGGCGAACAGACCGAGGCGAACTGCGCCAACCGCTTGAAGCCCAGAATGGCGAGCACCACCACTACGGACCCTACGCCAAGCACAACGAGCACGAAGCGGAAATCCGTGGGATACCACTCGGTATTGGGCGGGATGCCGAACGGAATGCGCACTGCCGACGCCGAGACGGTAATCATGCAACCCGCCAGAATACAGAACAGAAACGCGTTCCAGATGTTGTAGATGATCGTCGTACCCGGCCCCGCGACCTTGCGCAGGTACCAGTAGAGCGTCAGTCGCGTGCGCACCGCGATGGGCGCGCAGATAAACGTCCAGGTCAGCACAGCCATCAGGTTGCCGATGGCAAGCCCCACGAAAATGTCGTAGGCGCTGAAGCCCCAGGCCACGAAGAGCGCACCGATGGTGAACTCGGTCCCCGCCACGTGTTCCCCGGCGAACAGCCCCGCAAAGTACCGCCCCGGTTGGAGCTTGTCTTCCGACACCGGCTCCCGCTCGAATTCGTAGAGCTTGTCTAGCGCATCCACCACACCGACTTCACGTTCGCTTGACACGGCATACACCCTTTCGCGTTCATGGTCCCGAAGCGGCGGCCACCGCGGCTCCCCAGCCGCCGCCATGCCGTATCACGATAAGCCGCAAGCGCGCCGGAGTCAAGAACGCCCGCGATATCACCTCCTTCGCGCGGAAACACACGCGCGCGCCGCGTACGATGACACCGCGAGGCCGGAAGGCCAAGCCGTGATGCCGCTTCGAAAGCGCTTGACTTCCCCGTTGCCGCTCGCAAGAATGCCGTAGCGACCGAGGACCGCGATTTCCTGTGCGAGTCTCGGTCGGTGACACGTTCCACCGGGAGAAACCGAATCCAGGCATGGCTACGCACTTCCACAAAATCATGGCTCTATTGACGATCGTTCTCGTGGCGATCTTCGCGACGCCGCCGAACGCGGAAGCGCAGGAGGCGCTAAGCGACATTCTCGAACGCGGCTCGGTCGCCCATTGGCTTGTCTGCGGCCCGTTTCGGCCCGACGTCGAGGGCGGCATCGCCGGGGCGCTACGACGCGGCGCGCCCGCGCTGGGCAACCGCGACTACATGGCGCCGCTCGGCGGCATTGCGCGGACGCGCCCTCGCCACCTGCTCGAAGTCAAGACGGACGACGGCAAGGCCGTCTGGCAGCGCGCGGGCGCGGCGGACGCTTCGCTGGACCTCGCGCCGTTCTTCCCGGACGCGGCGGACGGCGTGTCGTATGCCGCGTTCTACGCCGAGAGCGACCGGGAACGATTAGTCTACGTGAACCTGCACACGCCTCTGGGCGCGCGCGTGTGGCTCAACGGATTTCGGCTGCGGGACATTACCGCCGCGCCGTTGTCCCTGATCGGCGCGGACCGTTTCGTGGCCGCGTTCCGCGCGGGCATGAACCTGATAGTGCTCCAGGTCCCCGGCGCCGCCTACGAGACCCTCGCCGCCGCGGCAGATGTCGGCGTGCAGACACTGCGCCGCGAGGTCTTCCGCAACCGGACGCTGCTGCAAGGCAAGAGCGGGTTCGAGATCGCCCTGCAATTAGCGCCCGTCGAGCGTCTGGGCAACATCACGTATGTCCCGCGCATCGATTCGCCGGGCACGTTCTCGGGCGGCGCCGCCGGGCCGCGCCAGGACATCTTCGTGACATTGTTCAATCCGACGGGCCTGCCCTCCCCGCCCATCCGCGTGACGGCGGAAATCGCCGGCCAGAGTGCATCGACCGCCACGGTCCCACCGTTTCCGGGCGATACGGAACAGCAGGTCCGGCTGGATACCCCAGTCGACGGCGTGAAAACGGGCGACGCCGTCGCGGTGAAGGTCACGCTATCTACCCAAGAGGCAAGCGCCACATTCACCGCGCCGGTGATGGTGCGGCACCCTGCCCAAAGTGGCAGGGTGTATGTGGTCACCGGCGCACAGCGCGCGCAGGCCGAATCGCTCGACCAGAGTGCGGAAACCGAAGCGTACGTCGCCGCGATCCGGCGGCAGGGCGCGTTCATCGACCAGGAGCCGGACTACGGATTCGATCTTGGCGAGGGGTGGCGATGGACCGCCGCGCTTGCCGCCGCGCCCGAAGTGTGGCCGACGATTCGCAACGCCGCCCGGACGGGGCTCTGCGCCGCGCGCGCCGGCTTTGCCGCGCCGGACGAACGCCTCGTGGACGGCGAGACATTGGTCCGCAATCTGGCGTATGGCATGCTCGGGGCGCGCGCCGCCTTCGACGACACATCCCAGACCCACTTCGCCTGGAATGCGCCCGCCGTGGCGCCGCAGACGCCGCAACTGTTGCGCCGCGCCGGCGTGCCCGGTCTAGTGAGCAGTTTGAATGTTCCGGGACTCCCCCCCGCTTTTCAGCACCTCGCGCTCGACGGCGAGACGCTTCCGCACCGCCACAAGCGACGCGGGCCGGGGCCGCCTACCCTGGAGTCGTTGCGCGAAGCGATCTCGCTGCAACGGGCGGAACTGCTCGATCAAGGCATCCCGAGCGACCTGCTCGTCATCGAGAGCGTCATCCCGCCGCCGGAGCCGTTCTATTTGGGAAATTGCGCCGCGCTGAAGCACAGCGTGCCCGCCGTACTGGTCACGGGCTCGGGGCCGCACGCCTTCTTCGAGGAACTCCGCACTATGCACCAGGAGGCGGCAGCGCGCCTGCCCGAGTCGGCGCGGCTGCTTACTCGGAGCCGTCCCGGCGAAGTCATGGCGCAGCCCGAACTCAAGCAGGCGTTCGCGGATGTCGAACGCACGCTGCTTCAGGCGGAGAAGATCGCCGCGTGCGCGGCCTTGGCGGGCGCGGACTATCCCGAAATCGCGCTTGATCTTGCATGGAGACAACTCCTCTTCTGGAGCGCCCCCGAGTACCTGACGCTCGCGCGTTCCGGTCGCGCCCGCGTCGATATGCTGGCCGGACTGCGCGAAGCGGCGGAGACCGCCGAGGAAATCATGCAAAACGCGCTCGATTATCTCGCGCGACAGGCGGACACCCTCGCGAACGCGCCAAGGAACGTACCCGACGCGCGCGCCGTTCTCGTGTTCAACGCCACGGCCCGCCCGCGTACTGACGTATGCGAAATCGAACTCCGGTGGCCGCGCGCGGGCGGCGTCCGCATCGTGAACGAGCGCGGGGACACGCTCCCCGTGCTGGTAGACCATCTCCGCCCGCTCAGCGCCGCGGAAATGAGCGGCAGGGCGCGCTTTGTCGCCCGCGACGTTCCGGCCCTCGGTTACGCCGTGTACTACATGACCGCCGCCGGCAGCCCCGCGCCGTCCCGCCGCAAGGACCCGCAAATCGAGAATGAGAAATGGCTCCTCGCGCTCGATCCGGCCACGGGCGCGGTGCGCAGTCTCGTGGACAAGCGTTCAGGTAAGGAATTCGCGCCCGGTCTGCTGAACCATATCGCCGCGCTGCGGGAGGACCCCGCCCGGACCGACGGCGGCCGCGAGTGCTGGACCACAGGCGAAAAGCAATACGCCACCGCGACGCCCGAGTCCGTCGAGACGGTCGTCGTGGACGACATACAGCAGCTTACCGTGACGACCCCCTTCCGCGGCGGCAAGGTCGTGCGGCGCATGACGCTGTACCGCGACGTAGCCCGCATCGACTGTGAGACCGCCTTCGAGGGGGTGGACCTCGAAGGCCGAATGCTCGCGCTCACCTTCGCGGCAGGCGGCGCGGGGCGCGTCCCCGTATTTGGGGAACGGTTTGGAGCCGTCGTCGGGCGGCGCAGTCCGGGCAACCTCGATTTCACGACCGCCGGGTTGGACAATCCCTCGGGGACGGCCCTCGCGCCCGCGTGGCGCTGGGTTGCCGTCTCGCCTGGCGACCATATCCAAATCGGTCAGGACGGCGGTGTTCCCATGCTCCCCGCAAGCATCGTCTACGGCGACGACCCGGCCCTCGAACAAGCGGCGCGCGTGGTGCAGCGCGCGCTCGTTCGCCGGGGCATACCCGCGTCCATGACCCCCGATGCGCCCCGCGCGCCTTCCGGGTTGTGGACGGACTCGACGGAATTCGCCCGGTTGAACGACGATCTCGCGCACGGGGCGGGCATGTACATCGCCATCGGCGGACCGGACCAGAACGCGCTCGTGCGGCGCTTGTTCGATCGGCTGCCGGAAAACACGCGCACCGCGCTTGCCGAGCGCTTCACGCAAGGGGCCGCCGCGCTCCTTTACGGCACCGACACGCCCCCGGGCTTTCCCCCGACGCCCACGCTCGTGCTGGGCGGCGGCGCACCGAACCATACCGCCAACTTCGCGCGCGACGCTGCGGAATCCGTGCTGGCCCGGGGCGTGTTGGCCCTGCCAGAGGCGGCCCACGCGGGCGAAGGCGTCCCGAGACGAGAAGATGGCGGACTGGCGGCGCTCTTTCAGGGCGCGCGCCTGTGCAGCCTCGAAGCCGACGGGACGCTGGCCGTGCTACTCGCGCATGATAGCGCGCTCGACGACGCGGAAGAGGGGTGGAGACCTTCGGTCGGGCCGGTGGCGCGGTCAGGAGACCGGCCACAACACGGCCCGCAACCGCGCGCGCTGACGTTTCGCTACGCGCTGCTGCCGCTCGAATCGACGTGGCGCGAGGCCTCGCCCGCGCTCGCCGCGCAAGCGTTCAACGAGCCGCTGGTCGCCGTCGAAGGCGCGATTCGCCCAGGACGCATGCCCGCGCGATTGAGCTTCTGCGAGGTAAGCAATGACGACTTCGTGGTCACGGCATTCAAGCCCGCCGGATACGCCGCCGCGGCTTTCGAGCAACGCGCGCCACACCCGCGCGACGGCGTTATCGTCCGCGGCTTCGAAGCAACAGGACGCCCTTGGCGGGGCAGTCTCCGCCTGTTCGCTCCCTTGCGGCAAGCCCAACGCGCCACGCCCCTGGACAGTCTCGCTGAACCGCTGACCCCGGCGGAAAGTGTGCTGCCTTTCGAAACCGGCCCGTTCGCGATAGAAAGCTTTTGGTTGTTGCCGCAAGCGCGCTTTGGACGCGGCGACCCGGAAAATCTCGCGCCCCGTGCTGCCGCGTCCGGCTCCGTGGACGCCCGCTATTGGGCGCATAACGCGGGCGCCGCCCCCGTGCACGCCAACCGCGTCGCGCTGACTCTTCGCGGCGACCTCGGCAATGCCGACGCGCCGATCCGACTCCACGTCGCCAATCTCGCGGGCGACAAGACCGTCGAAGGCGTGGTCTATCTCACCGTGTCGGACGGCTGGATGGCTGTTCCGGGACAGGTGTACTACGGTCTGGGACCGCGCGACCATGCGGCCCACGAGTTGATGCTATTGCGCGAGAAAGACAGCGCGGGCACGGGCGGCGTCGCCGCGTGGACGGAGATCGACGGCGTGACGTACCGAGACACACTGATCGAGTCGCCGGACCGGATCGAATGCGACGCGCGGCGTTCGGAAAACCAGTTGCGCGTGACCGTCCGCAACAAGACCGGCCTTCCCGCGCGGGGATACGTGGATGTTATCGCCGCGCCCGCGTATTGGGGAACGGGGGTTAGTACCGTCGAGCCGCGGCGAGCGAGCGTGTCCGTCGGGCCGTTCCAGCAGCAGGACGTCCTGTTTCGTTGCCCGGCGGAAGCCGCCGCCGACGGGGTGGTTGTCAAACTTTCCGCCAATAACCGCGTTATTTACCAGAGAATCGAGTAGCCGGGCGAGGGGCTATTGCATTGCCCGCCGCGCATTTGGCAGGGTATTCGGTATCCTCCCTCTTTGGAGTCGTGAAACCGCGTCTCGGCCTTGCGGTGCGAAGTCACGCTTCGCCGCGCCCCAGGCGGGACCCACAGTGGGAAAAGGAGTGCTCATGGACGCGAAAGGTATCGGGAAATTCTTGCTCATTGTCTTCGGCGTTGGCTGGGTTCTGCAAGGCGCGTTGTTCTTCTTCAACTTCATCTCGCTGCGCGACTTGGGGTTCTTCGGCATGGTCGTGCTCATCGCGCTGTTCTACCTGCCGTGGATAGCCGCGCGGATGGCGCTGCGCTCAGCGCCTGCGGCCGCGCCGTCAATCGATCCCCCGAAGCCGATGACGTGGGGCATCTTTCTTCCCGCCGCCCTCCTCGCGCCCGTGGTCTTCGTCGCGTCCTACACGGCGCTCGTGTACGTGACGCCCGCGTTTTCGAACGAGGAAATCAGGCCGGACTGGACGCTGGGCAAGCTATTCAATGAACTGCGGGCCAACATGGAGCAATTGGGGCAGACGCTGGATCAACCCTCCGTCGGCGTAACGACGACGGTCCTGGTTATGGGGTTTCTGCTGACTATCGTCCTGGGCGGCACGGTCTATGCGCTGGTGGTGCTTGGCGGTGAGAAGGGCTGGCGCGGCTTTCTCCTTCCACGACTGCTCCCCATGGGCCGCGTGTTTTCCTACGTCGTGATCGGCCTGCTTTGGGGCCTCTGGTTCTTCCCGGTCATTCTCGATTGGTTTGTCGAATTCGGGCCCGAGGGACGCCGCTTTGCCGAGGGGCGCTCGTTCTTCCTGCGATTTCTGTGCATGAGCGTCTTCCTGTCCATCATTCTCGGAGAAATCTGGCGGCGAAACCGGAGCGCGGGATTGACGGCCGTCGTGTTGGGCGGGTTCCTGGGCCAGATGCACGGCGGCGGCCTCAGCATGTGGAGTTATCTCTTCACCCGGGACCTCCAACCCTGGACCGGCAGCTTCGGCGTGGCTTCCCTCGGCGTATGGGGACTCGCGGCGCTGGTGGCGGTCGTCTTGCCGGGGCGCTGGGGCGAGGCGGCCACGGAAGAGGTGGCGGACTCAGGTTCGCCATCTTGGGGAAGCGGACAAGGACTTAAGGGGCACAAAGGACGGAAGGAACCAGCGCCGGAGGCGATTGCGCGGGTCGCGTTCGAGGAAGCAGAGACGCGGCCGATACAAGAAGATCAACAAGTTGTGGAACCGCCGCTACCCGCGAAGAAGCACGCCAAGTCTCGACCCGCGCGCAGGAAGGCACCGGCCGCTGAATCCGCCGAGACGCCGAAGGCCGAACCGCCCGCAAGACCGAAGAGCCGTCCTCGAAAGAAGTCGTCGTAACCTACTGAACGGGAACGAAGCGAGCGCGCACGGCCGCGTGGAGTTCCTGTGCCAGCGCCTTGCGATCATTTCCCGTCAGAGGCTCTTCGCCAAACCGAATCACCGCAAGCACGCCGCGAGCGGCGAGCAGCCGCCACAGGTGGGTGAAGAACGGGATTGGCTGCCACCAGTTCACCACTTCCCAGGCCGGCGTCGCCCCGGGCAGACTCTTGTAGCTGACCGTTGCGTAGTGGATGGGAACACCGTTCGCGATGGCGGGCTGGATGAGCGCGGACTTGAACGGCTCGACGTCGATGCCGCGCGAGATGCGGCTCTCGGCGAACACGCCCACGCAGTCGTTAAGGACCAGCGCATGGTGGATGAGTTCGTTCACCCGGACCGTGTCCCGCTTGTCCGCGCGGTTGATGAAGATCATGTGGATGGACTTGAGCAGGCCGCCGATCACCAGCCACGACGCGACGTCGCCGCGCGCGACAAAGACGCAGCCGGTACAACGCTCCAGCACGAGTATATCCAGGTAGCTGAGATGATTCGCCACGAGGAAAAACGGTGTTTGCGGAACTGGGCCGTGAATTTCGATGCGAATACCGAACGCGCGGGTCATGCCCCCCGCCCACGCCTTGAGCATGGCCCGGCGCAGCGCGCGGCGACGCGACTCCGGTCGCCGCGTGAACGGCCACAGCGCGCCATATACCAGCGCGAACGCAACCGACCACACCGTGAGAAACGCGTAACGACTCAATGCCCGCAAAAAGCCCATTCGATTGCCTCGATCTCCTGTTTGTGCCGCCCGCGCTACGGAACCGTCACCGCGCGCGTGACGCGCGTCTCGTTGCCGGCGTTATCCGTCACCCGAATCACGAACTCCTGCTTGCCGGCGGGCAGGTCCTCGTCCCGCTCCCACGAGATGCGGCCTTGATCCGGATCATACGCCGTGAGGAGCCACTGTTCACCACAGGTCACCTCGTAGTCCCTGATGCCGCTGCCCCGATCGCTGATCGCCGCCGTAATCCTCGGGTGCCGCGTCTCGAGCGTCGCGTCGGCACCGGGCGTCACGTCGCTGACGGCGGGCGGCGTCGTGTCCTCAAGGAACCCGAACAGGCCGAGCCGGCGTGTCTTCACGGTGGCAAGGCCGTTCGAAAACTCCGCGCCCTCGCGCGACCACGAACCGCCCCCGGCGCGGTAGACCGTGCCTTTCCGCGTGTCCAATCCCGGCGGTTGCGGCACCATGACGCGAATCGCCGCGTCAACGGGTATGTCCTCCGGCCACAAGCGATACACCGGGCCGACGCGCCGCAGGCCGGTCGGTTTCGGCCCGTCGTTCTCGACCCGGTCCGCGCCGACAAAGAGCGCGCCATAGGCGGAATCCCGCTCGGCGCCCACCGTCACCTCGCCTAACTGCACGTCGGCCCGCGTGCCGCGCACGAACGCGGCGAATTCGCGCGTGAACGTCTTCGCCCGAGGATGATGCACGCGCAGGACCTGGCGGCCCGAGACCGTCGGTTTCCAGCCGGCCCGATACGTGCTCCCGTTCACCCGGACAAAAGCCAGCCGAACGATGTCTTGATCACATTCGATAATCCCTTCCGGCGGCTCCGGCTCCGTCGCGGTGAAGCGCACCGTGACGACAAGGTACTCGCCCAGACACTCGATGGCGGTCTCGCCGCGCCCTTCGGCGGGACCCGTGACAGTCACAGCCAGCGGCGACGGCGGCTCATACGTGACCGGAATCGTGATCGTGGCGGTGTTGTCGTGAAAATCCACCACTTCCAGAATGACTTCGGTTGTTCCCTCGGGCACTTCAAGCCATCCCGCCCCCGCCGAATGGGCGTACATCTCCGAATCGTTGCCTGGCCACCGCCACAGGAGTTGAAAATGCCCCTCCTTCAGAAGAAACGGGTGAAACGCCACGATGCCGTCGCCCGTGTGATCATAAGAGAAAGCGTCGCACTGCACCCGGAAGAATTCGCGGTCCGCCGCGCGCGCCGAAAGCCGCCACGCGCCCAGTTTGTACCGGCCGCCGCTGCCGGGGTCCACGTAGTTCAACGCGAAGCCGATCCGCCCCGAGGCGCGCACCGGCGCGCACGTGTACCTGCCCGCGCCGACGGCGCGCGCGTCGATCACCGCCGGGACCATGTCTCCGTTGACGCGCGATTCCGGTCCGTCCGGGGCCGCCAGGACTTGCCGGATGACGGGGCGGTCCTTGTCCGGCCAGGTAACGCCGTGCAGCCGCGGGTTCACGGGCCACTCGCGCTTATCGCGCAGTTCGTAATGCAGATGGGGCGCGCCCGTACCCGTCTGGCCGCTATACGCAATCAACTGCCCGCGCTGCACGCGGAGAAGACCCGGTTCCACCTGGAGGTCGACGGTGTAATTCCTCGCGCGGTGCTGCGCCCGCCGCACGTAGTCGCGCAGTTCCGGCGCGAAGTCGTCCAGGTGCCCGTAGACCGCGCTCAGACCCGTTTCGAGTTGCAGATACACCGCCTTGCCATAACCGAACGGCGAGCAACGCAAACGCGAGACGTATCCGTCGGCCGCGGCGTACACCGGCGGACCCACCCCCCCGGTACGCAGGTCGATCCCCGCATGAAACCGCCCGGGCCGGTACTCGGCGAAGCTCGCGGTGAGTTCCGGGGGCAGATCAAGCGGCCAGCGGTAGGCGGCGTTGTCGGCGCAAAGGAACAGGCACAAGGCGCTGCACAGTGCGGACCCAATCATGTCCGCTCCTACTTCATGCTGGTTTCGGACTTCGGCAACGAGGCGAGCGTCCGTTCGAGGTGCAGGAATATCTTGACCTGCGTCGGGTCATTCACGACGGGCTGACACCAGGTGGCCACCGCGAGTTCCGCCTTCGAGTGTTCAAGCACGCTCTTGATGCGCGGCTTGGCCTCTTCGAGCGACACCTGCGCCCCGCCCTTGCTCTCGATGAACTGTACGACATGCAGCCCATACTCGCTCTGAATGACGCCGCTGATGTCCCCCGGCTTCATCCCCCGGATCGCTTCCCCGTAGAAGGGCGGCAGATTCTCGACCGGCAGTTCGCCCATGTCGCCGCCGTTAGGCGCGTCCGGCGACTGCGATACCGCCCGGGCCACCGCCTCGAAATTCTCGCCCGCGCGCACGCGCGCCAGCGCCTTCTCGATGTCCGCGCGCGCCGCCGCCCACTGCTCCGGCGTGGCGGTCTTCGGGTTGGGCTTGGGGCGCATGAAGATCTGGCGCAGTCGCACCGAAGCGGGCCGCTCAAACAACTCGGGATGTTCCGCTCGGAACTGCTCGATCTCCTTGTCGGTCACCTTCACCTTCTGCTCTTCAGCGATCTGGTCCGAGACTGCGTCGATCAAGAGCGAACGCCGCACCGACGCCCGAATTGCCTCCAGCGATTGCCCGGTGATCTTCACGATATCCGCGTCCGTAATCGGCTGGCCGTCCTTGCGCTGAAAGCGTTCCTTCAACGTCGCGAGATCGTGTTCATAGGCCCTGCGCACAACCTCGTCGGACACCTTGATCTTGCGCCTGTTCGCTTCCTGATACAGGAGTTCGCGCTGCACCATCTTCGCGAGGCAGCCGATCCCAACCTTCACGCGCTCGCTGTCGGGGAATTCGCGCTGCTGCGTCATCTCGGCCAGCGTGACCAGTTCGTTCTCGTAATAGGCCAGAAACGCATCGCGGTCTATCGGCGTGCCGCGCACGATGGCTACGGGGCCGTCCGGCACGGACCGCTGCACGATGTCCATGCGCGAAAGGTCCGGCGCCTGACTCCAGGCCGCCGACGTAGCCACGATCATCCACAGGATGCATGCCAAGCACCGCGAAAACGCACCTGCACTCATTCCGATGTCTCCTCGACTGCCTCGGGGCGGCGCTTCGCACCCGTGGAGGGGCCGCCGCTCGCGGCGGCATGCGGCGTCGATGTCCGGCGCGCCTCGAGTTCCCTACGCAGCACCCCGATGAGCAGGTATGCGCACACGCCGGCAACGCCGTAGCCAACCACGAAGGCAATCAACGCGCCCACCACCACGGCAGGCTGGCGGACCACCGCGTGCGGCCACTGCTCGTACATCGCATAACCGAACACCGCCACAGCCGCCGAACACCCGCACAGGAGGCCCCAAACATGAGGATCCTTCCTGAACCGCATCCGTTGCCGCCGCCGACCGGTCCCGGCCCGGGCTGTTGATTTTTGCGTCACTTCCGCCACGAACGGATGCTACCATAGGCCGGCCCGCTTCCCAAAACCCGCGCCCTCGCGCTTCCGCCCCAAGCCCGGTTGCCTCGTCGGCCTACAAGGCGGCCAGCGGAATCTGCCATACGCGCACGCGCTGGCGGTTCCATGTGTACGAGATCGCAACGCCCGTATCGGTCCGGACGATGCTCGGATACGAGTATTCACTCTTGAGGTCGGGGTCGTCCTCCAGATGCGCCAGGTTTTCCCACGTATCCCCATGGTCTCGCGACACCGCCAGCGTCAGCGGCGTCCGCGGGCCCCAGTTCATGCCCACCGGATTGTACACCAGGAGAAGCCGCCCGTCTTCGAGCAGAATCACGTCCAGGCCGCTGTTGTTGTTCGGCAACTCCGTGGCGCGCACGGGCGACCACGTCTTCCCGCCGTCTTCCGAGTCCGCCCGCCACACGCGCCCCGACCCCGACCGCAGCAGGGCATGCACCGTGCCGGGAGCCGATTCCCAGAACGTCGGCTGGATCGCACCCGCGCCGCGCAAGGTCTTGTCGGTCTTATCGATCGCGAAATACTCGCTTCGCTCCCACGTCGCGCCGCCGTCCGTGGACCGGTCCGCGAAGGGCTGCCATCCCGCGTACTCGATGGACGCCGGGGCGAGCCACGCGCCGTCCGAGAGAATGATGGGCTTGTTCTTCACCGGCCCGCGCCCGCCCTTGTCGCCCGCCACGAGTTCCGCGGACTCCGACCACGTTGCGCCGCCGTCCGTCGAACGCATCCAATACGTCTGCCAATAGTCTGTGTCCGGCCCCACCTTGAAGAAGAGATAGACGACCCCTTCCTTGTCGCGGAACAGCACCGGGTTCCAATGCGCGGTTTCATTCACCTTCGCGGCCCGTTCCGGCGCGGACCACGCCCCCTCGCTGAAGCGCGATCGCCAGATGCCCACGTCCGGATTCTTCTCCTCGGTCCCGCCGAACCATGCGCAGACCAGCTCGCCGCTCGGCGCCTGCACGATCGTCGAGGCGTGACACTGCGCAAACGGCCGCTCGTCACCGAACACGAAATCAACGCGCCCGCCCGCCTCGCGGACGCGATCCTCGAATGCCTGAGACGCATATTGCGCCGGAGCTTGCTTCACGACACGTTTCTCCTGGGCGAAGCCAAGGGTTGAAATGCCTGACATCACCACACCACAACAGACGCCGGTGAAGATCGCGTACTTCAAAGTCATGCTCGTCTCCTTGTGTGCCATACCTCGTTCGGAACCTATATCCGTGGCAGACTCGCCGCCGCGATGGATTGTCCGACGCGGCGCGCCTTTTCGTCCGGAAGCTGAACGTTAATGCGGGCGGCGAGTTCGGGGAATTCCGTCTTGAGAATCTCCCGAGCGCCATCGACGATAAGCGCGCCACCCGTTCCCGACGTGCAGCGCCCCAGCACAAGCACGTGGCGCAGTTCGTAGAAGTCGGCGTAATGGGCCACAGTGTACCCGAGGTAGACGCCCATACTGCGCCAGATATCGACGGCGCCCACGTGCCCCGCCGCGAGGTGTTCCTGGACAGCGGCAAGGCGCTCGGCATCCAGCGCGCGGTCCGGCAACGCGATTCCGGCCCTCGGCGCAAGCCGGAACACGCACTGCTGCGAGAAGTAGAGCGCGCCCACGCCTGCGTCGCCCGACCACTCGTCCACAGGCGCTTCCGGGCTGAAATCCACCGGCGCGAACGCCAATTCATTCAGCCAGCCCGTGATGTTGCCTTCGGGCGTCACGTATCCTCCGGCCTCGCTCGAACCGAGCGCAATCCCGAGCACCGCGTTATCCTCGAGGGACATCGACCCCGCAAGCGCGGTAACCTCCCCATCGTTCACGACCGTGATCGGCACGCCGAACTCCCGGCCAATCCGCTGGAACAGGTCGCGCACTTCGTCAAAGCGCTCCTTCGGGATACCGCGAAACAGCGAGGCCACCATGGGCCGATTATCGATCCAAACCCCGGCGGAACTGCCCCCGATCGCGTCCACGCGCGGCATCTTCGACGCGGCGGTCTTGAGCGCGGTCATGATCTCGTCATAATGATACGAAGGATCGGTCGCCTTGCGCGGCTCCCAGACCACCTCCTCGCTGTATACGGCCTCGCCGTCCACCACCGCCGACACCTTCCGGTCCGACGCGCCCAGGTCCAAACCGATACGGCAACCCTCGAGATGCCGCCCCAGCGACACGGCAGTCTCCCGCTCGGGCGGGACCTCCTCCGGCGCGCAAGGAACAACCGTGAAAGGTTGCTCGTAGACTTCCTCGCCCATGAAGCGATAGTCGAACGCGCGCGCGCCCTCCGGAGCGTACGTGCGCGCGATGTGATCGCCCACGTTGCGCGGCCCGCCCACGTACACCTTCCAGCCCCCGCGCTGCCACAAGAGAAACTTCACAAGCCGCTCCGCGAACATCAGGTTCGCCCGCGCCCGCGGATTTCGCTCCGCGAACACCCGGGTTTCATAGCGCGACACCGCGCCGTCGCCGCGTTCGATCGCGATCGCCAGAGGCACGCCCCCGCCGCTCTTCTCCACCTCCGCGAGAAAGGCGTGGTTGGCCAGAACCGCGGGCCGAAACCCCGGATCAAGCGGCGGCGCTACGCGCGGACGTACCAATACAAACCCCGTGAGCATGGCGTATACCCCGTCTGGCATGGGCGGCTCGCCCATGATCGATTCCATCATATCGTCCGGAAGCCGCGAGTATAGCAGCCGCGCGCCGCCCCACGCGACCACGCTTCGCGAGGCACGGGCATCTTGCCCATGGTCCTCGATCACGGGCGGGACGCCCGCGCCACAGGAAAACACCCTCTCCCCGAGGGAGAGGGTTGGGGTGAGGGTTCCAGATCACGGGCGGGACGCCCGTGCTACGGCGCGCGGGGGCAGAAGCCGTCTTCGCCGTAGTCGCAGTGGTAATACGCGCCGGTGTTGAAGAATTGGATCGACCGGAGTAACTCCGTGATGCTGATGTACCAGTCCTGGGGGGCGTAGTCGCTCGAATGGGGCGCGCAAGCGTCGTCCGCGTGCGGTTCTGCTCGTAGTCCCGTTCGTAGTCCCGCCTTCAGGCTGTCTTGCTTTGTCACCCAGGAGCGCCAGAGTTTGATGTGTTGTTCCGGTATCTCGGGCAACTTGATCCCGTGTTTCTTCATGTACGCCTCGACGAGGGGCGAACGCAGGAGCTCCAATGGATTCACCCAGCCGCGCTCCGCTGGGGATTCGGGGACACGTCTCGGGGACTCGCCCGCCTCGGGCCGGCAAGCTTGTGCCAGTCCCCGTTCGTTTGTGCCAGTCGCCCCGCACGCGGCTTGGTGGTCGCCGCGATGCGGCAGGCGCTTCGTGCGCGTTTACGTCTTGTCGCACTTGTGCAGGGCGAAGACCGGGCCTACTCGGGGCGGGGCGGACCATCGTAGGGCTTGGCGCCGAGTTGCCGGAGCGGGGTCGGCGGCAACGCGGTCAATGCGGGGTCGCTGGTGTCCGGCGCCTCGATAAAGCCGTAGTAGCGGCCCATCCAGTAGTCCTCGATCCAGCAGACCGCCGGTACGACGGCGCGCCCGCCGGAACCGCCGTCGTAGTAGAGCATGGACCGGCCGCCCCAGTCCGACCCGGTGTCGCGGGGGGACATGGCGCGGGTGCCGCCGGCGTAGGGTACGTATCCCGGCTCGGGGGCGAGGTCGGCGCGGTGCGAATTGCGGAAGCTGTGGCCGACGACGTCGAGCGACCATTCGCGGAGGTGCTTCACGGCCCGATCTATTTTGCAGTCGTTCCCGGTGAGGCCGCCATAGGTGAAGTTGAAGAAGGGCATGTGCTGCATCCGCATGACTTCCCAACTCCGTTCGAGACTCCGCAGGTAGATGGACCGCATGTCGGGGTCCGTGGTGTAGGTCAGCAGCGGGTGATAGCACCGGAACGCCAGTTCGTCGTCCCACGGGACGACGGACTCGGGCGGGAAGGTGAGCTTCTGGCGGACCGTGTAGGTGTGGTAGCGCCACTGCAACAATTGTTGGTAGCCCTGCTCGAACTTGTCGTCGCCCGTCAGCGCATAGGCCGTGCGCATGTAGGTCTGCGCCTCCATGCCGTTGAGGCCGCGCGCCTCGAATCCGTAAGGCCGCAAGAGATACTCGGGGTCCCAGCGGCCCCAGCGCGTCGGCTTGCCGTCCATGTCCCGGAGCACCCAGCCGTTATCCATGATGTGCGTGGCGATCCGGGCGATGTGCGTTGCGGCGCGGGCTTTCTCGGGCCCTTGCGCGACGAGATCGTGGAACAGGGCGACCGAGTAGATGTGGGCGTTGACCTCGTCGCTCGACGTGTCGCCCTTCCAGTACCAGAGGCCGTCTTCAGTCGGATACCACTTGGCCGGAAGCCCGCCGGAACCGTGCCGACCGCGTTGGCCCTTGTCGCCCTGGACCGACCAGATGGACCGCGCGATGAAGCCTTCTTTCGGCGTGATTTCTTCGAGCCATACCATGGCCTTGAAGGTGTCCACCGCTTCCGCGCGCGCGGATTCGTCGCCGGTTGCGGCGTACTTGAAGCACATCGCCGCGAGATAGTGGGCCGTATGGCCGCCGTCGTTGTCGCTGACCTCGCGGACCCAGCCGTTTTCGTCGTCGAGCCAGTAGAGCTTGTGCACGAAGCCCAGGCGCTTGTGCCCCCATTCGTCGAGCTGGCGCTCGAAATGCGCGGCCTTCTTGAGCAACGTGTAGGGCTCGAAGCGAATCACGGCGAGCCCCCGGTCCGTGCCGATGTACACGACGCGGTCGCCCGCCGCGATGTCGTGGACACGGTCGCCCGGGAGCCAGTGGTCCGCGCCGAAATAGTGGAATTCGTCGGCGGTCTTGCGGATAGCGCCGCGCGTCGTGCCGATCCACAGGTCCCCGTCGAAGCCCCGGGCGAGACACGTCGTGTCTTCGTAGGGCAGGCCGTCCTTGCCTTGCAGCGCGGTGAGGGCCATGCCGCGCAGCACCGCCACGCCCCGGTCCGTCGCCACGTAGAGACAACTGCCCAGGGACAGCATGTCGCGCGTGACGCGCGAGGGCATCATGCCCCAGTCCACCGGGTTCTCGACGAAGGTCGTCGCGTCGATGAGCGCGATACGGCCCGGGTTCAGGAGATACAGCGTGCCGCTGTAGGAGGCGAGGCGCTCGATGGGCCCGATGCGCACGGGGTCGTCCAGCACCTGGCTGAAGTCCTCCATCCACACCGTGGAGTCATTCGAGAGATAGCCGCCGTCTGGGGCAGCATCGACAAATTTCCCGTTGTCAAAGCGGAGGAGGGCGTCACGCATTGCGCCATAAACCACATCTAAATGCACACAAACATCCACAAACATACGCTTATCGATCTGTTCCCATTTGCCGTCCGCGAAGCGGTGTACGCCGTCCTTGGCCAGGGCCCACAGCGCGCCATCGAGCGCCCGGAGCCGGTGTACGCCGTCCGGCGCGCCGCGCACGGAGTCCAGTGCGCCGCCCCGGAGTGCGCGGACGCGACCGCCGACCACCGCGTAAAGGGCGGCGTCGTGCATGGCGAGCGATTCGACCGGGCCGTCGGACGGGACCTTCTCCCCGATCTCTTGGAGAAACGGTGCATCGGGCACGGGCTTCCAGAGGCGTTCGGCGGCGGCGGCGGGCGCGGGCCGGGCCATCGCCATGCACGAAATCGCGAGGAACAACGCGACAAGCCGTCGCGCGCGGAGAGAAGTGGAAGTAATCATGGACCAAACCCTTTCTTTTTCTCGCGGCATACTGGTGAAGAAGTCGCGGGTATGTCAAGGACGGGGCAAACGCAAACGTGAGGAAAGGCGTTGGGGGAGGGCAAAGAGGGGTGCCTGGCGCACGCGATAATGTAGGGTGGGACGCCCCACCTCCTATACGAGAGCGGCGGATCGGACAGATCAGACGGATCGGACGGATCGGGGGGATCGGGGGGATCGCGGGGATTGGGGACAGGCACGTCTCGCTCGAAGACTCGCTCGCTTGTGCCAGTCCCCGACTGGCCGGAGTACGAGTACGAGTAGGAGTACGAGGCGGGGGGATTTTGCGGACGGGCGTGAAACGAACCGGGAATCGGGATGTAGTATATAATGGTGCAATGGGCCGGGAACGGGGGTATGCCCCGCCCGGTCGCGAATGGAGATGGGGCCGCGTCGCGGTTCCGACGGAGTGTCTCGCCATGCGAAGTTGCGGTTTGATCGTCGTTTCCGTGTTGGCGGTCGGGGTGTTGGCGGGGTGTCCGCCGTGGTTCCCGCCGCGGGATGTGTCGTTCCTGAGCGCGGATCCGTATCGCAATACGAACTTGACGGGGGGGCCGCCTTTTGCGCAGCCGGGCGGCATGGACGACACCGCCGCGGAAGGGGAAGGGGCGGAGCGGGAGGTGGTGGAGCCGGACGTGATCCGGCGGGACGGGCAGTGGCTGTACGTGTTGAACCAACATCGGGGGCTGAGCATTGTCAATCTTGAGACGGAGACGCTGGTCGCTCAGGCGCCGACCTACGGCTATCCGCGCGACCTGTATCTTGTGGGCAACCGGGCGTACGTGCTGGTGGCGTATGCGGGCGGTGTGGTCGCGCAAGAAGACGTGTTGACGTATGCCATTCAGTCGCGGGTCTACGTGCTCGACGTGGCGGATCCGGCGAAGCCTTTGATTATCGGCGAGATCGCGCTTGCGGGCGATTTCGTGGACAGCCGGATCGTCGGGGACGTGCTGTACGCGATTAGCGCGGAGTACGAGTGGTCCGTGGGCGGTGAGGTGGTGATGAAGACCAAGAGCGGCGCGTCGTGGGTGACGAGCATCAACGTGGCCGACCCGGAGAACATTTACGAGGCGGACCAGATGAGTTTCGCGGGGTTCGGCGACGTGATCCAAGCGACGAACTTCGCGATTTTCATTGCGGCGTCGGACTGGCACACGGGCGACGCGGTGATCACGTATATCGACATCAGCGACGCGACGGGGCTTATCGCGGTGCGCGACGCCATTCGGGTGCATGGGCAGGTGGCGGACCGGTTCAAGATGGACGCCTATAACGGGGTGTTGCGTGTGGTGTCGAATACGTGGTGGCCGCAACGGGACGTGTATGTCACGACCATCGACCTGAGCAACCCGGACGCGCTGGAGGTGCTGGGCGAGGCGACCATCCCGGAGGCGGCGGGCGAAACGCTATTCGCGACGCGCTTCGACGGTCCGCGCGGGTACATCGTGACGTATTTCGTGGTGGACCCGCTGTTTGTGCTCGACCTTTCGGACCCGACGAAACCGACGGTGGCGGGGCTGCTCGAAGTGCCGGGCTGGTCGACGCATATCGAGCCGCGCGGCGACCGATTGATCGCGTTGGGCGTGGACGACACGGCGGGCCGGAGCGTGAAGGTGAGCCTATTCGACGTGAGCGACCCGGCGGCGCCGGGCGAAATCGAGACGGTCAGCTTCGGCGAAGGCTGGTCGTGGTCCAGCGCCTACGAAGACGTGAAGGCGTTCACGGTCCTCGATGACATGCTGATCGTGCCGTTCAGCGGGTGGAGCCACGAGGCGGGCGGCTTCGATCGCTTGCAGTTCGTCGGCTGGACACCGGACGACCTCGAAGAATACGGCTACGTGGACCTGGACGGGCACATTCTGCGATCGTTTGCGTATGAGGGCGGATACTATGGCGTGACCACGGAGCAGGTTGCGGTGATCGACGCCTCCGACCTCGATGCGCCGACGGTCACGAATCGCATTACGCTTGCGGAGTACGTGGCGGACTTTCAGGAGCTCGACGCGGGACTCGGCGTCGAGGTGATTTCGCGGTTCGACACGGCGACCACGTTGGCGCGGACGGTGGACGGCGCGGGCGCGGCCCTCGGCGAAGTGGAAATCGAGGTCGGGAACGTGGTCAACACGTTTGCACGAGGAACTGAACTCGTGGTCGTGGCCACGGGCTGGGACGAGACATCGTCCTTCTACCGCGTGGTTATCGTTAATTGCGCCGATGCGGCGAACCCGGTGGTGCGGGTCGACCGGCGCGTGGACGTGAACCCGTTCTGGGGTTGGTGGTACTGGTGGGACCGTCCGTGGATGGGCGGAGGCATGGAGGATGCACCGGGATCGCCGGGAGCGGTCGGCGGATCGGAGGGGCGCGCGGACGCGGGGAAGATGATCGCGCCGGGTTATTGGTGGTGGCCGGGGTATCAGCCGGTCGATACGGTGTTCAAGGCGGGCGACCTGATCGCGCTGCGATGCACGAAAGAGGGTTATGACGTGGTCTTCGGCAGCGGCCAGCCCTCCGAGGGGATCGCGGTCGTGAACCTTGAATCGGGGGCGTGGGTGCGCACCATCGGCCTGGCGTACGACTTTATTGTCAGTGTCAATGGCGCGGGCGACAAGTTGTACGTTAACACGAAGGAGGCGGCGGGCTCTACGCTGTTCGGGCAGCCGCTCGCGGCGTACTACGTGCGCGAACTCGACGTGGCCGCGCCCGCGATCGGCCCGGCGGCGAACGTGCCGGGCGAATACCTGAGCTACGACCCGGATAGGGACGTGCTCCTCGTCCGCGACTACCAATACCGGATCATGGACACCCTTGAGCAGAGCGTGAAATCGGTGCGGTGGAACGGCGGCGGAACCGCGACGCTCGTGGATACGTTCGCGCTGCCCGAGTCGGCGGGATCGCTGCTTGCGCGGGGCACGTGGGTGTTTGTGGACCAGTGGAACGGCGGCTACGAGGTGTTAGGGTTGCGCGTGGACGCGGGCGGCGGCATCCAGGCGGTCGCGAACGCGAAAATATCGAATCAGTGGGCGAGTCTGATCGATGCGGACGGTGCGACGCTATACGTGAACGTGGCGGGCCGCGCGCTGGCGCGGTACGACTTCGAAGATAACGGGGCCTTGATCGATCTGACGCAGGTCATGGCTTCGCCGTTGCGCATCCGGTTCGGGGAAGGGTTCGCCTATGCGCCGCTGGGCTACTCAGGGCTGGCGACGCTGCCGCGGTGACTAGACTGGACAGTCGGAGCCAATTGGTCGAGAGCGTTTGCTTTGCTTCGCGCCCGCGGTTGGGGCACGACTTGTAATCGGCCATCGTTCGTCCCCTTCACTTCAATTTCTTCCAGGATTTTCCACCATCCTGAGAATGCAGTACACAGCCGCGGCTGCCCGCCCACACTTCAAGTGGATTCGCTTCATTCCTTGCAAAGCTAAAATGGGGCTCCGTATCTTGCTCCTCTTTAGGACTTTCCTTGTAGAGAAGCGTCTTTCCCGCATCGTGAGTTGCGAAAAGCCTCTCCTCGCCGCCTATAAGCAGGGATTCGCCATTCCCCCCAGTGGACGAACAGTCGCTCAACGCGCCTGGGTAGATATTACGTTCCGATGCCAATTGAATGAACGCACTATTCTCAAAATCAAGCATTGCGCACGCTATACCGTCTCCCCAATCTCGCTTAGCGAGATAAACCAGACCAATTCTTGGCGTTCTGACGAGATTCCAGTCCCAATCATACAGGTTCCCAGTTTCCAAGCTTATTCCTTCAAGTCTCCACCCGTTGCTTTTTCCCCATTCCATGAAATCCATCCAAACGTCCCCAGCGTTTTTAGAAATGAAGAGGCCCCATGTTGACGACGCCAACAATAGGTCTTCATGTCCAGGGACGAAGGAGATTTGAAGCCCTTCGTCTCCGCCGCGCACACCATTGTCTCTTCTAAGCCAATGTTGTCCGGCATCAATAGACTTATAGATCACACTGTCCAAAGCGACCAAGACTTTCTTGGGATTTTCCGGACTAATCGCGATTCGAGCCGACTGTGGAAGCCATTCGTTGAAATTAGTCGTAGACAGTTGGAACTCAGGCAATCCGCCCTCGACTCTTTTCCAGTTCAGGAAATCCGAAGAGACCTTGTACAGGCCCGTCTGGTGCATGGCCAGCCATTCACGGGTGTCCGGAAACTGCTCAAGGGCCAACCACTCTGTCTCATTCCGCTTATCGTATGAGAACTCGAAGAACCACCACGTGTTTCCATCGTCCGTCGAAAATACCCAACGCTTCTGGACATCATCCCAAGCGATAAGTCTTCCGTCGGACACGTCACGCCGTAGAATACGAATCTCGCTTTCCGGCTTAATAGTCGCTTCCGCGGAAGACACCGCAACGGACACCTTGCCGACGTCTTCTTTTGTCGTAGCCCACGCGGGAATCGTGGCATGGTAGATATCAAGAAGGTTGATTACGGTCTCGCGATTGTTCTGGAGGCGAACCTTCTTCCCGTAGTTGTGGATATACAGAATCCCTGATTCCGTCTTGGCGACGTCGTACCAAGAGTTCGGTCGGCCTACGATATCAAAGTTGATACTGGGCAGACCGCTCCGCATTTCCTTCCATTCGTAAATCGACGGCGACTCCGTGACGTCCGCCCAGTAGACGGTACCGGCAGCGGTGAAGACGTAAACGCGTCCGGCAACGCAGAGTAAGCGCAGCAAGCCTTGCTTAGCTGGAAAGCGCTGGTTGAAGGCTCCATTGAACAGCGTTCCGTCTTCCTTTACCTCAAACGTGATTGATTCCTGCTCACTTGCGACAAACAAATGATTCCCCCAGAAGTCGGCCGTTGCGTTCGGGGTGACAAAGGTATCTTGCGGCAGATACCAGTAGTATTGCCATTTATTCACCGTCATGTTGTCGTTCAGGGTCGTCATTCCGAAGTAATTGTTATGGTCATAGTTTTGCGAACCGAGAAGGTATAGTCGGTTCCATGCGCAAAGGAGCGCGCTTCGTTCAAGGCGGGGTTCATAGAACTGATGCTGCCAATCAACAAGTTCCCCCGATTCGGTGATTCGGGCTGTGTACATATCACTGGCGCCATGGTAGGCGCCGCCGTTATATCCGATGAATGCGTCTCCCTTGACAATTCCGTTCGATATTCCGATATTTCTGCCCCAAACCTTCGGATACTTGCAGTATTGCCAAGCATTGGCAACCGCCATTCGGCCAAGAGCACAATGATAGTATCCGTCTTTGTAGAACAGCCAGACGTGCTTATTGGCTATGACCATGCGAGGAATGAACTCGTCGAGGTAACGGCCCAGGTCCTGTATCTGAATGGTCGCCACCGTCTTCCATATGAGACCATCGGCTTGTTCAAGTGGCAGCAGCGTGAGAGGCCGATCAATGCTTGCTCTTATGGTGTCCGAGTCAGTTTCCAACGGCTGAAATCCCTCCGCGGCAACGACCACTGTTTTGGCATCACTTGGAGCGTCAAGTTGGAATTTGCCCTCCAAGTCTGTCGCTGCTGAGAAGTTCCCGGCGCTTACTTGAGCCAATGGCACCGGTCGTTCCTCATCGCCGAAGGAAACACGTCCAGATATGGTGACGGTTTGAGATTTATGCGGAGCGTTCGACTGCTGCAAGTCTCGGTAGCTCCTCAGTACATCCTCAATAGCCGGAGCAGCCTGTGGTTTGCCGAACATTCGCTCGATATTTTCCTGGCTACTCTCCCCCATCTTCTTGATTGCGGAATATTGCGACCATGATACGGCATTTGCCACGAGGCATACGAGAAGGGCGCCGACGCAGAGACCCGAAGGGGCTTTCCTGGCAAGCGCGATGAGAAGCGCGACAAGCGATACAGCAGCCGCGGGCACTCCGAGAAAAAATGCAAACGAACCAAGGATTGGAACAAAGGCGGCGAGTAGCGCCAATATCCCGAGAACAAGGCCAAGAATGGCCAAGCCTGTGGCAAGATCCGATTTGGATGCTGTGGAGTTTTCCATTTGTCGGCCCTCGCTTTGTAGCAGCACCGCCGTGACGGCGTTACCGGGTTCGCTTTCGCCGGCTTTGTGGACGGCGAACGAGAGGTCCCCACCTCTCTTGGACACGTGTTTCGGGTGTCGTGGATTGTGGCGTCCGACCGTAAGACCTATTCATCCAACCATTGGAGCAAGAACTAACGGCCAGAGCCCCGGAGGCACGGCCCACTTCCTTCCGTTCTCCGTTGAGCCAACTCAATCTATCATGCGTGGCGTTGACTGTCAATTGTCGGCCGCGGGTGTCATGACAAGTTCCCGGCATAGTACGGTCAGGTGGGCGACGGGGCAGATTGACGCCTCGGTCGTCTCTACATCTACCAGGCACCGTTCACCTTCGATGCACGCGAGCCGCGCCAAGCGACCGGACTTGCGATACTCGTCTCGATCTGTCCACGTAGACTTGGACGAAGCGCCATATCCCGATCAACACGATCATCGCCGGTGCAATGGCACATAGCGAGCCGACCAGATATCGCGTCATCTCGCGAGAGATCATCGCATCGGTTGCCGCTTCTGCACGTCCTTCCTGCATCCATTCCCAGAGGGCGTCATGCCAGAGGGCGACGCGGCGCTTTTCGATATCGGTTTCCGCAAGGGTTTGCGCGCGGGCCATGAGCGCGCCCAGCTCCTCCATGCGGTCCGCGGTGCCGAGATGGGTCCAGGCGACGTTTCTCCAGTCGATGCCGTTTTTCCTGTAGAGGGGCGGGGGGTAGTTGGCCGGATCGCAGGCGATTTCTTCGATGCGCCGGTAGAATTGATGCATCGGGTCGGCGGCTGCGCCGAAGTAGCGTTGGAAGAACTCGCGGAGGATGGCGTCCACGTCCTGGTCGGGGTCGTCCCAGATTTTGGCGATGACGTAGCCTTCGAGCATGTCCTGTTCGCCGCAGATGAAGATGCCGCGGACGCCGTCTCGAATGAACATGCGCATCGTGTTGGCGGTTTCATGCACCATGACGTTCGGGAAGCACTTCCATTTGTCGATGAGCGCTGGCTCCATCGGGTGATGGTAGTAGTTCCATAGAAAGACCGGCGCCTTGGCCTGTTGCAGCCACTCGCGGTAGAGTCTGAGATCGTTTTCGCGCATTTCCTGGTGGATGGCGTAGACGCAGGTGTGCAGGCAGGGCGCGATGGACACATTGGGCTCGATAACGAATCCGCGCGGCGGCAGGGCGTAGTCCCAATAGGCGAGCGCGGCGATATACTTGTCGGGATGGGTCTTGCGCACCTCGCGCGCGACGGCGTTCACGAAGGAGAAGAAGTAATTGCTGACCGTGCCGCTGCTGAACTGGCCGGTGTTCATGTCCTTGCCGGACGCCAGCAGTTGCTTGCAGGCGTCGCAGCGGCAGAACTTCGCGTTGTCGTCCGGCACAATCGCGAAATAGTCGCCGACGGCTTTCCAGCCCTCGGGCGGATTCTGCTTGCCGTCGAAGAAGTCGCGCGCCATTTGAGCCACCTGATCGACCAGTACGGGACTGGAGTAACAGAGCTGCGTTCCATTGCCGGGTCCCTGCGCCTGGTACGCGGGATTCGTGAACATGGCTTGAATGGTTCTGGGGTGGAAGGTGTGGTTGCCGGCCCATTTCTCGCCGCCGAGCCGGAGACGCCGCCAGAAAAGGCGCACTTCGGACTGTGTTGTGGTCCCCCACTGCTTCCGCATGAAGGGCCAATTGCCCGACCAGAGGGCGTCGCGATACTTGAGGGCGGGCGCGCGGCGGACGTCCGCGCCGTGGACCGTCAAGGTCGCTTGGGACGGCAGGATGATGCTCGTCTCGTTGGGTCCGTACCAACGCACGTCGCAGAAGCGTTCGAGGAAATCATAGGTCGCGTAGCAGGTTCCCTGGTCGTCATAGACGCCGGGCAACTCGATTTCGCCCGTGCCACGGTCGGGATACCCCACGGTCACCCAGTAGTCAATGCGGTGGCGCGTGGCCTCGAGCGTGTCGCCGCAACTCATGGGGCGGCCAAACTCGGCGCGATTCGCCTCCGTATCCTCCCAGTCGCGCCCGATCAGGATGATTGTCTCGGGCCGAAAGGCGATGAGGTATTCCTGCGGCGCGAAGTCGGCACCTCGGAATCCCGCGGCGCGCGTGGCCGCGCTCTCCCCTACCAGGAGTCGCGGCCCCGCAGCCGGATCGCCGTCGGTTCGGATGGGCAATTCCGCACCGGTGATCTTGAGGACGTGGCACTGGAGTTCGAGGGCCGCCAAGCGCGCGGCGGGCGTGGGGTGTTCCGCGATGACGATGGCGCACGCGGGGCGGCCGTCCTGGGCCAGGGTGAACGATCCGTCAGGTTTGCCGGGGCCGTCCCCGCTTTGGGCGCGCGCGCCAGACGACAGCAGGCAACACGTCACAACGCCACACCAGACGAGACGGTGCATAGTCCGGTTTCCTCAAGACAGCATTCTGAAGCACGAACATCGACAGAACGGAGGCGAACACATCCGTGTTCGCACACCGCGTTCCTGCAAGCGCTGATCTCTCTTCGCGCCACGAACTGGAAGCGCTGCGCAGCCAATCGCGCGATTCGCAAACGGACTTCGGAGGTCCGCCTACATCTTCTGCATCATGGCGAGGAATTCCTTGTTGCTCTTGGTCTTCTTGAGCTTCTCGATGAGGAGTTCGGTGGCCTCGGCGGTTTCGAGGGGGCTCAGGACGCGCAGGAGCAGGTAGATGCGTTCGCGTTCCTCGGTTTCGAGGAGGAGTTCCTCGCGGCGGGTGCGCGATTTCTGGACGTCGAGGGCGGGGAAGATGCGCTTCTCCATGAGGCGCCGGTCGAGGTGGATTTCCATGTTGCCGGTGCCTTTGAACTCTTCGAAGATGACTTCGTCCATACGGCTGCCGGTTTCGACGAGGGCGGTGGCCAGGATGGTGAGGCTGCCGCCTTCCTCGACTTTGCGGGCCGCGCCGAAGAAGCGCTTGGGCCGCTGGAGCGCGTTCGAGTCTACGCCGCCGGAGAGGACCTTGCCGCTGGCGGGCACGATGACGTTATAGGCGCGGGCAAGACGGGTGATCGAGTCGAGGAGGATTACTACGTCGCGCTTGTGTTCGACGAGGCGGCGCGCCTTCTCGAGGACCATCTCGGCGACCTGGATATGCCGTTCGGGGGGTTCGTCGAAGGTGGACGCGACGACCTCGCCTTTGACGGAGCGCTGCATGTCGGTGACTTCCTCGGGGCGCTCGTCAATGAGCAGGACGAACATGTAGGTGTCGGGATGGTTCGTGGTGATGCTGTTGGCGATCTTCTGGAGGAGCACGGTCTTGCCGGTGAACGGTGCGGCGACGATGAGTCCGCGCTGGCCCTTGCCGATGGGGGCGATGAGGTCCACGATGCGCGGGGCGATTTCCTCAGTGACGGTTTCGAGGCGGAACCGCTCGTCGGGAAAGAGCGGGGTAAGGCTGTCGAAGAGGAGCCGCTCGCGTGCGACCTCGGGCGATTCGCCGTTGACGGACTCGACCTTGAGCAGGGCGAAGTAGCGCTCGCCTTCCTTGGGCGGGCGCACGTGGCCCTGGATGCTGTCGCCGGTGCGGAGGGCGAACTTGCGAATCTGGGACGGCGACACGTAGATATCGTCTGGCCCGGGGAGATACGAGTAGTCGGGCGAGCGCAGGAAACCGAAACCGTCGGGGAGGATTTCGAGGGTGCCTTCGCCGTAGACGGAGCCGGTCTTTTCGATGCTGCGCTGGAGCACGACGAAGATGAGGTCCTGCTTCTTGAGGTTCGCGTAATCGTCCATGCCGAGGTCGCGGGCGGTGTCGTGCAGTTGCTGCATCGTCATGGCCTTGAGGTCTCGGATGGCGATTTCGGGTCCGCCGGGCTGCGGCGCGGCGATCTCCTCGTTCTCGACGTCCATCACGCGTTGGGGACGGCCATGGTAGGGGGGGGCGTTGTGCCGGCCGCGGTTGTGCATCGGCCGATTGTTTCCGTGTCCGCCCTGGTTGGGGCGTCTCGGCTGCATGGGCCGACGTTGACGTTGTTTGTCGCTCATTGACTTCTCAGCCATGATCCACCTTTCCGGTTTTTTCGTAGCGCAAGCGGTCTTGCGCACTCCACAGAGGAACTAGTGGGCCTGCGCCCAATTCAACCCGATTCCCACGTCGACTGTCAGCGGGACATCGAGGGTTACAGCCTCTTCCATAATTCGTTTCATCGTTGCCGCGGCGGCTTCGGCGGCGTCCGCCGGGGCCTCGGCGACCAGTTCATCGTGCACCTGCAAGAGCAGGCGGGCGCCCACCGCCGCGAGCGCGGCGTCGACGCGCAGCATGGCGAGCTTGATAATGTCCGCCGCGCTGCCCTGCACGGGCGTATTGATGGCGGCGCGCTCGGCGGCCTTACGCTCGTTCACGTCGCCACTCTGCAACTCGGGGAGGTATCGGCGGCGCTGCAAGAGCGTCGTCACGTAACCGTCCTTACGCGCGCGGTCGACGGTATCGTTCAGCCAGGCGCGCACGCCCGGGTATTGCCTGAAATAGGCGTCGATAAATCTCTTGGCTTCGGTCTGCGCGATGCCGAGATTGCGCGCGAGCCCGAAGGCGCTGATGCCGTATACGACGCCGAAGTTCACGGCCTTCGCCTGGCGGCGCATGTCCGGGGTAACCTGGGACGGCGCGACGCCAAAAACACGCGACGCCGTATCCCGGTGGATGTCCCCGTCCTCGAAAAAGGCGCGTTTCAGACTTTCATCTCCCGACAGGTGCGCGAGGATGCGCAATTCGATCTGCGAATAGTCCGCCGAAATGAGGCGCATATCGTCCGCGCCGGGCACAAAGCCCTGCCGAATTCGGCGTCCGATCTCGGTGCGGATCGGAATGTTCTGCAAGTTCGGATCGCTGCTCGAGAGCCTGCCGGTGGCGGCCACGGCCTGGTTGAAGGACGTGTGGACGCGCCCCGTTTCCGGATGGATCAACCGGGGCAGGGCGTCGACGTATGTCCCGCGCAGCTTTTCGAGCGTGCGGTACTCGAGGACCTTTTCCGGCAAGGGATGTTCGCGCGCGAGTTCTTCGAGCGCGTCCACGTCGGTGGAGTAGCCCGTCTTCGTCTTCCGGGACGGCCTCAGGCCGAGCTTGCCGAATAGAATGTCCTGGAGTTGCTTTGGAGAGTTGATATTGAACGACTCTCCGGCTAATTCAACTATCTCGCGTTCCAGCCCGGCCAGACGCGCCTCGATTTCGAGACGCAACGTGTCAAACACGCCGGTGTCCAGCATGATTCCCCGTTGCTCCATGCGCGCCAGCACAAGAATCAGCGGAATCTCGACGTCCTCGAAAAGCGGCTCGAGTTCGCGATCGCGCAAGAGCGGCCGGAGTTTCGCCGCCAGCCGGAACGCCGTGTCCGCGTCGGCGCATGCATACTGGCACGCGCGGTCCACGGGAACATAGTCAAAGGTGACAGCTTTGGAACCCTTCCCGATTAAGTCGGTGATTGGGACCAATTTGCGCTGGAGGTACTGGAGGCTGACTTCGCCTAGATTGTGCCTCAATCGCGAGGGGTCTGTCAAGTAGGAGGCCACCATCGTGTCCATGACGATTCCGGCCATGGGGACGCCGGCGCGCGCCAGCACCACGAGGTCGTATTTGATGTTGTGGCCTATCTTGCCGATCGTCGCGTCGGCGAGCAGGGGGCGCAGTCGATCGAGCGCCGTTTCCTTCGGCAGCGGGACGAGTTGCTCGATGGAGGTGAGGTCATCGGGGTCGCGTTGAATGCAGAGCGCCTCCGGCGTATGAGCCAGCGGCACGTAATACGCGACGCCCGCGCGCGCGCTCACGGAGACGCCTACGAGGTCCGCGCGCATGGGGTCGCTCGATGTGGTCTCCGTATCGATGGCGAAGGCGCGGGCGGCGCGCATTTCCGCGATGACGCGGTCGAGTTCGTCCTCCGTGAGGACGAGGCTGTACGCGGTCTGTTCTCCGGTGTCGCGTGGGCCGGGCAGCAGTTCCTGGACGAGCGAATGGAATTCGAGGGCGTTGAACGCGGCGATGACGCTTTCGGGGTCGGGCGCGCGGCGGCGGCAGGCATCGACGTCGATATCGAGGGGGACATCGGTGCGGATGGTGACGAGTTCGCGGCTGAAGAAGGCCTGTTCGCGGTCTTCCGCGAGGCGTTCTTTCTGTTTACCCTTGAGTTCGTCCAGATGATCGTAGAGGTTTTCGAGTCCGCCGTATCTTTCGAGGAGGGTCTTCGCGGTCTTGTCGCCGATACCGCGCACGCCGGGCACATTGTCCGCGGCGTCGCCGATGAGCGCGAGGGCGTCCACGACGCGTTCCGGGGCGACACCGAAACGCTCGATGACCTGATCGCGGCCATACCACGCGCCGGCGTCGCCCTTGCCGGGGTCGTAGACGGTCACCTTGTCCGAGACCAACTGGAGGAGGTCCTTATCGCCAGAGACGATTACGGTGTCGAGATTGCGCGCCTCGGCCATGCGGGCGAGGGTGCCGATGACGTCGTCGGCCTCGACGCCGGGGACAGAGAGTTTGGCGATGTTCATGGCCTCGACCAGTTCGTGCATGCGGGGGAATTGATCGAGCAGGGCCTGCGGCGTCTCACGCCGTGTGGCCTTGTAGTCGGCGTACATCGCGTCGCGGAAGGTTTCGCCGGGAGCATCGAAGACGACGGCCAGATAGGCGGGGTCGTGATCGCGTATAAGCTTGAGCAAGATGCGCACGAAGCCGTAGACGGCATTGGTCGGTCGGCCCTTGGCGTCCGTCAGGTTCGCGCGAATCGCGTAGAAGCTGCGGAAGGCAAAGGCCATGGCGTCGATGAGATACAGCTTATCCGTCATGTCGGTCCTCTTGGAGGCATTCGAGTATCGCCGCCGCCGCACGATCGGACGCGCCGCCCGCGCCCAGTTTCTCGCGCACGCCGCGCAGACCCTCGACCATGCGCGCGCGCGCGGAAGTGTCGTCAATCAATTCGAGTAGTTGGGGCAGAATGCGCCCGACTGAAGCATCTTGCTGGATGAACTCGGGAACGATCTGTCTCCCCGCCAGAATGTTTACCATACCGATATGCTCGACGTCCACCAGGAGACGGGCCAGCCAGTAGGTCGGCGGGCTGACGCGGTACAGGATGGTCATGGGCGCGCCGAAGAGGGCCGCCTCGACCGTGGCCGTACCGGACGCGACCATACAGCAGCGCGCCGCGGCCAGAATGTCGTACATGCCGCCCACCGTGATCTCGATTGGGAAATCGCCGGCAATGCGGCGCACCTGATCGGCGCGGGCGGCGTCCACGGCGGCGGCCGCGAAGCGCATTTCCGGGTGGCGCGCGCGGATTTCGCGGGCTACGTCGATCATGATGGGCAGGAGACGGGCAATCTCCTGTGCGCGGCTGCCGGGTAACAGCCCGACGATCGGCGCGCCTTCGAAGCACCGTTGCGGGGTGTAGGCGGCGACGTGGTCGAGCAAGGGATGGCCCACGTAAACGCAGTCGACGCCGACCTGTTGGTACAGGGGCTGCTCGAAGGGGAAGATGACGAGCATGCGCCGCACGCAGCGGGCGATGGTGTGGATGCGCTGCTTTTTCCAGGCCCAGACCTGCGGGCTGATGTAATAGATAACGGGAATTCCGGCGGCGTGCGCCCGCTTCGCGAGCCGGATGTTGAAGCCCGGATAGTCGATAAGCACCAGCGCGTCGGGGCGCGAGGACTCGATGTAGGCCGCCGTGTCGAGAAAGAGCCGCCGTATGGCCGGAAAGTGACGGACCACCTCGAAGAAGCCCATGACGGCCTCGCCGGCAAGGTCGTGGCGCAGGGTCATGCCGGCCTCGGCCATTTGCCGTCCACCCAGGCCTTCGCATATCAGGTCAGGCGCCTGTGCGCGCAGCGCGCGGACGAGCGCCGCCCCGTGGGCGTCGCCCGAGCTTTCGCCTGCTACGAGAAAGATGCGTTTCACGGGGAGAAGCCGCCTATGGTGAAGAGGGAGCGCGCCTGGGAATGGACGAGATGGACGGGATGGACGGGGCGGGCCAAGGTTCCCGAGGTCCGATAAGCGGTCATTGTCTTGGCAGTCGTGTTCATGAGCTGGTCATAGCCGTTGTTTTCGAATGGTTTCCACGATTTCCTGGGCGAGGCGAAGTACCCGAATCCCGTCGTCGGCGGAGACGACAGGCCGGGCGTGTGATCGGGCGCATTCGATAAAAGAGGCGAGTTCGAGTCGTAGCGGTTCCTCGCGTTTGACGGGCAGCGGCTCGATGCTGATGTGTTCCATCGGATTCGCATCCGGCGGGACGGGCCCGGGCCGCTTCCGATAGACGATCACTTCCTGGTCCGTGTAGTTGGTGGAAACATAGGCGTTTTCCTCGAAGATGCGAATCTTGCGCATCGGCTCGACGGAGACGCGGCTGCTGGTCAGGTTGGCGACGCAGCCGGAGGCAAACCGGAGGCGGACGTTGGCAATGTCTTCTTGATCCGAGAATACCGGGACGCCGACGGCGTCAAGGAGCGTCGCCTCGGGCCCGGCGAGGGCCAGGACGATGTCAAGGTCGTGGATCATGAGGTCGAGGACGACGCTGATGTCGGTGCTGCGTTTGGGATAGGCGCTGAGGCGGTGGCACTCGATGAAACGGGGTCGTTTGATGGCGTCGAACAGCGCGAGCACGGCGCCGTTGAACCGTTCGACGTGGCCCACTTGGAGGATTACGTCGTGGGCGCGGGCGACGGCGGCCATGGTTTCGGCCTCGCTGACCGTTGCCGCGATGGGCTTCTCGACCAGGACATGAATGCCGTTCTGGAGCAGCGCGATGGCGGCGTCGTGATGGGTGGTGGTCGGGGTTGCCACGGAGACCGCGTCCACGCCGAGTTCGATTAGCGCATGGACGTCGCTGAATCCGGGGACGGTGAAATCGTCGGCGGCGCGGGTGCGGCGCGCCTCGTCGGGGTCGACGACGCCGACGAGTTCCGCATCGGGCAGGGCGGCGTAGAGCCGCGCGTGGTGGTAGCCGAGATGTCCGACGCCTACGACGCCGGTGCGAATAGCGGCCATGCGGTATATCCCATTAACTTGGACCTGGTGAGGCGGACGTCGTCGCCGTATTTCCGCGCGCGCGGTTACTTCAGGATGCCGCGCGTGGAACTCAGGACAAACGACAGCAACGTTTCCCGTTCCGGGGTCTCCGGGACGGACTTCTTGATCTCTTCGAGTGCCTGCGACGTGTTGAGGCCGGACCGATACAGCAGGCGATACATGGTCTTGATGTTGGTTCGGGCGTCCTTGTCGACGCCGTGGCGTTTGAGGCCGACGACGTTGGGGCCGTAGCATCGCGCGGGGTGGCCTTCGGCGATCATGTAGGGCGGCACGTCCATACTGATGCGGGACATGCCGCCGATGAAGGCTTGGGCGCCGATCCGGCAGAATTGGTGCACGCCCGCGAGCCCGCCGAGGGTGACGTAATCGCAGACCTGCACGTGGCCGGACAAAGCGGAGCAGTTGGCCATGATGACGTGGTTGCCGACCCTGCAATCGTGCCCGACGTGCGTGCATGCCATGAACAGGCAGTGATCCCCGATGCTGGTTAAGCGGTCTTCGTCCTGGGAGTCTTCGAGCGTGCTGGCGCTGATGGTGACGAACTCGCGAAAGAGGTTGCCGTCGCCGATGCGGGTGTACCCGATGAGACCGGGCTTATGCTTGAGGTCCTGGGAGAGGATGCCGATTTGGGCGCCGCTGTAGAAGCGGTTGTTCTTGCCGATGACCGTGCGTCCCGTAATGACGCAGTGGGGCCCCACGACGGTGCCGGCGGCAATGCGCACGTGCTCGTCGATGATGCTGAAGGCCTGGACTTCGACGTCTTCGGCCAATTCCGCGCTGGAATGCACAATCGCGGTCGGATGGATACTCATCGAGCTTTCCCGCAGACAAGACGCCCCGGCCCCCAATCGGCGTGCCAATGGGGCGTAACCCTGATTCGCGCACCCGCGAAAGCCGCGGGCAACGCCACTCAAATAACACAAAAGCAGCCGGAATTCAAGCGTCGGGCCAAGGCAAAATCAGAACCGCCCGGCTTGGCCCGGTCGCTTTCGGTCGTTTATCCGGCGGCGAGGCCGCCGCGCATCACAGCAATTCCGCGATCTGGACCGCGTTGAGGGCCGCGCCCTTGAGGAGGTTATCGGACACGACCCAGAAACAGAGGCCGCGCGGGTGCGAGAGGTCTTCTCGAATACGGCCCACGAAGGTCTCGCCTCTTCCGGTGGCGACGGTCGCGAGCGGATACTGTTGCGCTTCGAGGTCGTCCTGCACCACAACGCCGGGCGCGCGCGCGAGCAATTCACGCGCCTGGGCCGCCGTGAGTTTCTTTTCGGTTTCGATGTTGACGGACTCGCTGTGCCCGTTGAAGACGGGCACGCGCACGGTGGTCGCGGTGACGCGGATGCGATCGTCGCCCATGATCTTCTTGGTCTCGTTGATCATCTTCATTTCTTCGGTGCTGTAGCCGTTTTCAATGAAGGCCGCGCTCTGGGGAATCTGGGGGATGCAGTTGAATGCGATCTGATGCGGGAAGACCTTGGGTTGCGCGGGCTTGCCATCCAGGATATCGCGGGTCTGGGCCTTGAGTTCCTCGACGGCGTCCTTGCCCGCGCCGGAGACGGCCTGGTAGGTGGAGACGACGACACGTTCGAGGCGGGCGGCGTCATGGAGCGGCTTGAGCGCCACGACCATCTGTATGGTCGAGCAGTTCGGGTTCGCGATGATGCCCTTGTGCCACTTCACGTCGTCAGGGTTGACCTCCGGCACGACGAGGGGGACCTCGGGGTCCATGCGCCAGGCGCTCGAATTGTCGACCACGACGCAGCCGTCCTTGGCGGCGCAGGGCGCAAACTTCTTGCTCGTGCCGCCGCCGGCGCTGAACAACGCCACCTCGACGCCCTTGAACGAGTCCTCGGCAAGCACCTCGACGGGGAGTTCTTCGCCCTTAAAGGTCAAGGTGCGGCCCTTCGAGCGCGCCGACGCCAAGAGTTTGAGGTTCTTTATCGGGTAATTTCGCTCATCGAGCATTTCGAGCATCTGCCGGCCCACGAGGCCCGTGGCCCCAGCGACCGCGACCGATTTGGGTGTCATGATAGGGTTCTCCCGTAATTCCTTGCCGTAACTTGCCGCGCTATTCGTCAGAATCCCGTCGTTATGCGCACAGGAAAGCGCGGCTTGCGGGATGGATGGCCCAGTTGCTTTACCGACCGCCCGTATTCTACCGTAAGAGAAACTCGAAAATAAAGAATGGGGAATGGGGAATGCGGAATGGGGAATGCGGATTGAGGATTGAGGCCTTTGGACAGAAAGGCGACAGCGAGAAAGGGAACACGGATGGTGAGTAGTCTATCGAGACGGACGTTTCTCAAGGCTGCGACCGCGGCAACGGCTGTCGCCACGTTCGGGGGGCGCGGCTTCGCGGCGAACGAGCGGATCGGCGTGGGCATCATCGGGTGCCGCAACCGGGGGCCGCAGGTTGCGGAATCGATGCTGCGCACGCGGCAGTTCGCGATTGTCGCGTTGTGCGACTGTGACGACGCGATGCTTGCCGAGGGCGTGAAGGCGCTTGAAGGGAAGGCCGCGCCCGCGCCGAAAGGGGAGAAGGATTTCCGGCGTTTGCTCGAAGACCCCGCGATTGACGCGGTCGTGGTGGCAACGCCGGACCACTGGCACGCGTTGATGACGGTGATGGCGCTGGATGCGGGCAAGCACGTGTACATCGAGAAGCCGGCGTCGCACACCATCGCGGACGGCAAGGCGATGGTTGCGGCGGCCGCCAAACATCCGGACCGGGTGGTGCAGGTGGGCACGCAGCAGCGCAGCGGACGGCACTTCGCCGCGGCGAAGGAGTTCATCGCGTCGGGCGGGTTGGGGAAGGTGGCGTTTGCGCGCGGATCGTTCATCACCGAGCGGCATGAGGCCCGCATTATCCCGGATGACGAACCGCCCGCGGGCCTTGACTACGACATGTGGATCGGACCCGGCCCCATGCGCCCCTACAACCGGGAGTTGCACCATTACAACTGGCATTTCCTGTATGACTTTGGAACGGGCGACATGGGGAACTGGGGCGCGCACTGGCTGGATGTGATCCGCTGGCTTCTTGACCTGGACCTGCCCACTTCAGCGGCGGGCTACGGAGGGCAGTACGTCGTGAACGACGCGAAGGAATGGCCGGACACGCAGACGGTCCTGTATCAGTTTCCCGACCTGACGCTGTTATGGGAGCTGCGGCATTGGTCGCGGTTTATGCCGGGCGGCGGCAAGGGGAACTGCTGCGAAATCAGCGGGGACAAGGGGTCGATGATCATCGATCGCGGCGGCTGGAGCATCTATCCTCGGGAGAAAGACGCGGAGCGGGAGGACAAGCTGGCGAGCGAACTCGACGTGTCGCATGCTTTCAACTTCGCGAAGGCCATTCGCGGTCAGGAATCGGTCAACGCGCCCCTGATCGAGGGGCATAAGTCGGCGACGCTTTGCCACCTGGGCAACATCGCGACACGACTCAATCGCAGCATTCGCTTTGATCCCGGCGGCGAGACCATCGTCGGCGACGCGGAGGCGATCGCGCTTATGGCGCGCGCGTATCGGGCGCCGTGGCGGCTGGAGCAGTACCTGTAAGCATGCGTATTGGCGCTTCGTCGGATTGCGCTGGATTCCCGCTCGCGCGGGCATGACGGAGGAGTTAACTATGGCAAGGTTTGATTTGTCCCGCCTGGGCGCACAGAGCTACAGTTTCCGCAAGTTCGATTTCGCGGGCGCGTTGCGGTGTATCGCGGAGCTTGGCCTGCGCGAAATCGAGTTTTGCGCGGTCCATTTCCCGGCGGATGCGTCGGACCCCGCGTTTCCCGGAATTCTTGCGAGCCTTCGCGCGGCGAACGTAACGGTTCCCTGTTACGGCGTCGAGGCGTTCACGGCAGACGCTGCGGCGAACCGGAAGAAATTCGAGTTCGGCAAGGCGCTGGGCGTCGAGTGCCTGACAGCGGATCCCACGGCGGACGCTTTCGATAGTCTGGACGCGCTGTGCGAGGAATTCGAGATCAAGATCGCGATACACAATCACGGCCCCGGCGCGCGCTACGACAAGGTGGAAGACACCTTGCGCGCGGTTGAAGGGCGACATCCGTTCATCGGCGCATGCGTGGACACGGGGCACGCCATCCGGTCGGGCGAGAAGCCGCATGAGGTCATTGCGGCGCTCGGGCCGCGGGTACACAGCCTGCACCTGAAGGACTGGGTCCATGGCGGCGAGGAACAGCGTGTCGGCGAAGGGGACCTTGACTTGGCGGCCACGGCGCGGGCGCTCCAGGAAATTGGGTTTGCGGGCCCGATCGTCTTCGAGTATGAACTGGACGAACTCGACCCAGTTCCCGGGATGCAGGTCGGGATCGAGAACTGGCGCGCGGCCGTGGCGGGACTGTAGCCGATCCGCAGGCCGGTCGGGGAGTCAGCCGCCGAAGGGACTGAGCGTGCTGCCGCAGACGCGGGCGGGATCATTGGCCTCGAAGACTTCGCGCGGGACGGAGGGGCCGGGGCGGGTGCAATGCGCGCGGAAAACTTCCTGGAGTTGGTTCGCGATTTCGACGGCGGTCATGCCCTCGATGTGGCGTCGTTCGAGGACGTGGAGTGGCTTGCCGTTCTTGAAGAGTGCGATGCACGGCGACGAAGGCGCGATGTCCGGCATATACGCGCGCACGCGCGCTGTGGCTTCGGAATCCATGCCGGCAAAGACGGTAATCAACGAGTCCGGGATGATGTCGCTCTGTAGCGCCAGGCAAACGCCGGGGCGCGCGTTGCCGGCGGCGCATCCGCACACGGAGTTAATCACGCAGAGGGCCGTGCCCTCGGCCTGTTCGAGGACATCGTCCACCTCTTCGGGCGTGGTCAGGGGGCGGACGCCAACATTCGCAAGCTCTTCCCACATGGGGCGAACCTGTTGCGGGTCATAAAGCGGGGGCATTGTTGACTCCTCTTTGGTTACTCGGGATGGTCTGCTGTTTGTCCCGACTAACGCCTGTTTCGCGGTGTTTATTCCCGAATATTCCCACGGCCGAAAGGGGCCATGTTCGGCAATGAGGTCGTAGCGCGCTTGAAGACCGCAGCCTCCGGACGGATTGCCGGCGACACCCATCGACCCCAGTCGGCCCGATACCTCCTCCCTCCCATCCGCGAAGTCTCCGCGGCCCCGTCGGTTCTTCGTATGGACACGCGCCGCCCAGGGTCGGTAGTATCCCACCCATTGAAGGGGTAATGCATGACGGAAGCCGCCGAAAGGCCGGAGGAAGGCGCGTCCACGCTGTCCACGATAGCGCTGCTGGCGGGCGTTCTGGTGTTCTTTTTCGTTTCCGGCGCGTGCGGGTTGGTTTATCAGGTGGTTTGGACGCGCAAGCTGGTCCTGTTTCTCGGCACGACGGCGCATGCGGTGAGCACGGTCCTCTCCGTGTTCTTCTTGGGGCTGGGACTCGGCGGGGCGTGGGGCGGGCGGCTCGCGGACCGCACGTCGCGGCACTTGGTGGTCTATGGCGCGTTCGAGATTCTCATCGGCGCGTGGACGTTGCTGTTTCTCTTCGCGACCGGTCCCGTCGAGACGCTGGCGATTCCGCTGCTGCGCGTATTGCAGGGGTGGCGGGCCGCAGGGCTCGTGGCGCGGGCGCTTTTGGCGGCGGCGCTCCTGTTCGTGCCGGTGTTTTTCATGGGCGCGACGCTGCCGTTGCTCGCGCGGTTCGTGAGCGGCGCGGGCGCCCGGCCCGCGGACGACCAGGACCAAGGCGTGCTTGGCCGCCGTATCGGGCTGTTGTACAGCGTGAACACCTTCGGCGCGGTGGCGGGTTGCTTCCTCGCGGGGTTCGTGTTGCTGCCGGCGCTGGGCTTCCTGCGCGCCACGATCCTGGCCGCCATCGGCAACGTACTGGTCGGGCTTGGTGCGGTCCTTCTCTCGTTTCTGTTTCCGCGGATTTCGGAGGCGACACGGGAACCGGACGCGGCGTCGCAGGAGGCGGGTGACGCGCCGGCAATCAAGATTGCCGGGGTTGTCGCAATCGTCGGTTTCGCCATGCTGGCCCTGGAGGTCATTTGGACACGCCTGCTGGTGCTTGTCTTCCTCGGGACGACCTACGCCTACACGGCCATGTTGACCACGCTGTTGTGCGGCATTGCGCTGGGCAGCCTCGCGGTGTCCCTGTTCGTGGACCGGATTGGCCGGCGCGTAGCGCTGTTGGGCGGGATCGTGGCGCTGCTGGGCGTGGCGTGCTGCTTTTCGCTGAGTTGGTTCGCGGCGCTGCCGGACCGCGTTCTGGCGTTGCAGCGGGCGGGCGGCCTGAACTGGGTGCGGCTTATGACGGGCGAGTTCCGGCTGTCGTTCATGGTGCTGTTCGTGCCGACTTTTCTTTCCGGGATGGCGTTTCCGCTGGCGGTCAAGGCGGCGGCGGGCGCGCGGGCGCGCGTGGGCCGCGACGTGGGCCGCCTCTACGCCGCGAACACCATAGGCGGCGTGCTTGGCGCGATAGCGGGCGGGTTCCTGTTGCTGCCGCTGTTGGGCGCGCACGAGAGCACGCTGCTGCTTGCGGCGGTGCTCGTGGCGGGCGGGGTGTACCTCATGCGGGCATGCCCCGAGACCACGGCGCGCCAGCGTTGGGCGGCGATATTGGTCATCCTCGCGCCGCTGATCGTGCTGGCGTGGGCGGCCCTGCCCGTCGACGTGACGCGCGCGCTCAGCGTCGGTTACCTCCCGCCCGACCATCGCGTGATCTTCCACCGAGAGGGCGTCGAGGGCGTCGTGATTGTGAGCGAGCCGGAGGACGAAACGGCGGGCGCGGACCGCGTCTTGTGGATCAACCGCGTGCAGGCGACGGCGTCCATCGAAAAGGGGGTGCGGATGAACCGGCTCCAGGGCGTGCTGCCGCTGCTGTTCGACCGCGATCCGCACACGGTGCTGTTCATGTGCTTCGGTTCGGGCATCACGGCGGGCGCGCTGGCGCTGCACGATTTCGAGGCGATCGACGCCGTCGAGATATCTCCCGACGTGATCGAGGCCGCGCCGTGTTTCGCCGTGGACAACCTGAACGTGATCGAGAATCCGAGACTCCGCATGCATATCGACGACGGGCGCAACTTCCTGCTCACGACGGACCGGCGCTACGACGTGATCACGTTCGAGCCCATGCCGCTGGCCGTGGCGGGAGTGTCCACGTTCTACACGCGCGAGTATTACGCACTGTGCCGCGCGCGGCTGCGGCCTGGAGGCATTGTTTCCCAGTGGGTTCCGCTGCACAGCCTGAATCCGGAGATCGTGCGTTCGCTGATCCACACGTTCACGGTCGAGTTTCGCGAGTACTGCGCGTTTTTCGTGAACGCCGATCTGTTTCTGATCGGATCGGACCAACCGCTTTACCTCGACTATGAAAAGGCGCGGGACCGGTTGGAGCGGCCCAAGGTGCACGAGACGCTGGCGGACGCGGGGCTGTGCGACGTGGAGGAGGTGTTCGCGTCGTTTGTCTTGAGCAAGGGGGGCGTCGATGCGTTCCGCCAGGGCGGCAGGACCATGACCGACGACCGGCCCTGGGCGGAATTCGAGGCGCCGAAGGTTGTCTTTCAGTCCACCGTGGCGGAGTCGCTGGCGCTTCTCGAAGCGGCGGTTGAACATCCCACGGCACAGATGCGCGCCGACCGCATGCCTTCCTTCGAGGCGCTGGCCGCCATCGAGCGGCGCCATCAGTCCCGCAGGAACGACTTGGCGGCTTTGCAACAATACTACGGCGGTCTGAATATCGGCGCGGAAGCGGCGCGGCTGTTTCTCGAGTCGCTGCGCATGGACCCGGCCAACTGCAACGCCCGGTATTACCTGCGCGAACTTATCGAGGTCCAGTGCCCGCTCTGGCTGCGCTGGCGCGAGCACGAGAAGGTCGTGTCGCTGTTGCAGGAGATCGCGCCGTTTCTCGGGGATGAGCCGTCGGTGCATCTGTATCTTGCGCGGGGCTACCTCGGGATGGAGAAGAACGATAACGCGCGGACAAGCTATCAGCGTTACCTTGAACTCGGCGGCGCGCCGCAAGAGGACCTGGACGCTGTTCCCTATGGACAGGATGAACGGGACGAGATTGAAGTTCCGCATCCGGAAGAATGACGAACGAAGGAGTCTGCACCATGAGTATTGTGCTGGGACTGGACGTCGGGACAAGCGGTACGAAGGCCATCGCCATGAACGAAGCCGGCGCGCTGTTGGCGTCGGCGACGGTCGAATATCCGTTGCACAGCCCCCGGCCCGGCTGGGCCGAGCAGGACCCCGCCGCCTGGAGGCGCGCGGCTATCGAGGCGCTCTCGCAGCTCGCGGCGCGTATTGACGCACGGGAGGTGAAGGGGGTCGGGTTGACCGGGCAGATGCACGGGTCGGTCTTCCTCGACGCCGATAACGAGGTGCTGCGCCCGGCGATTCTCTGGTGCGACCAGCGGACGGCGAAGCAGTGCGAGGACATTACGTCGAAGGTCGGGGAAGAGCGCCTGATCGAGATGGTGTCCAATCCGGCATTGACAGGGTTCACCGCGCCGAAGATTCTGTGGCTGCGGGAGAACGAGCCGCATCACTACGAGAGGGTGCGGAAGGTTCTGCTGCCGAAAGACTATATTCGCTTCGCGTTGACGGGCGAGTTCGCGACGGACGTGGCGGACGCCTCGGGGACGCTGCTCTTCGACGTCAAGAACCGCTGCTGGCACAAGGAACTGCTTTCGCTGCTCGATATCGATCCGGCGTTCCTGCCGCGGGCTTTCGAGGGGCCGGAGGTCACCGGGAGGCTCTCGACGGACGCCGCCGCGAAGACCGGCCTTCCGGCGGGCATTCCGGTGGTGGCGGGCGGCGGCGACCAAGCGGCGGGCGGCGTGGGCTGCGGTATTGTGCGGACGGGCGTCCTGTCTTCGACGCTGGGCACGAGCGGCGTGACGTTCGCGTTCGCGGACAAGGTGACGATGGACCCGCGGGGCCGCGTGCACACCTTCTGCCACGCGGTGCCGGGCAAGTGGCACGTGATGGGCGT
>JAKQEQ010000122.1 GCA_029556545.1 Candidatus Hydrogenedentota bacterium | reverse complement strand
GCCGCCGCCGAAGCCGCGCTTGCGCTTGTTACGCCGCCGCGACCCGCCGCGACCGCCTGCTCCGCGCGTGTCGTCGCCGAACCGCGGGGGGCCGCCCGCAGCCTCCTCGGGCGCGCCGCCGTCCGGTTCGGGTTCCGCCGAGACGACGACCTCTTCGGCTTCATTGCGTTCGTCCGGCGCATCGTCCAATTCCGCCGCGAGCGCGTCCTCTTCCTCTTCCGTCGGGGCGGCTTCGGCGGCTTCGGCGGCGGCTTTGAGCTTCTTCTTCTTGAAACTCTCGTAGAGCTCGTTCTCATAGCTGAGGCAGCAGAGCAAACGACCGCATTGCCCGCTGATCTTCGACGGATTCAGCGACAGGTTCTGGCGCTTGGCCATGCGCATCGAGATGGGCTTGAATTCGTTGAGCCACGTGCTGCAGCAGAGTTCGCGGCCGCACGAGCCGATGCCCCCGACCATCTTCGCCTCATCGCGCACCTGAATATGGCGCAGTTCGATGCGCGTCTTGAGATCGTGGGCCAGGTCGCGGACCAGTTCGCGGAAATCCACGCGGTCCTCGGCGGTGAAGTAGAAGACGATCTTGCGCTTATCGAAGGTGTACTCCGCGTCAACGAGTTTCATCGGCATGCGCCGCTGCTTGATCTTGTCGAGGCAGACGCCGTAGGCCTTCTTCTCTTCTTCGATCAGTTGCAGATGCGTGCGCTGATCGTCGTCGTTAACGCGACGCACGACGCGCATGTTGGTGCGCGGCGGCGCATCGTCGTATATCGGCTCGGGCGGCAGGATGCATATGCCGTATTCGAGCCCGCGGTCGCTCTGCACGATGCAGGCGTCGTCGCGTTTCAGGACGAGGTCGTAACTGAGGAAAGAGAACACCCGGCGCGGCTTGCGCAACCGGACCTTGACTAATTGCATGCTGCCGTCTCCCTGTGGCACGGGCGTCCCGCCCGTGGACTCTCATGGGCAAGATGCCCATGCCACGTGCGGACTACGCCGCCAGTTCAAAGAAGAGGTCGCGAAATACGCGTTCTTCATTGAGGAATCGTTCGATATAGACGCGCGCCTTCTCGATGGCCGCGAGCTTGCCTCCATAATCGCCCTCGGGGGCGCCGCGCAGAAAATCGAGGTGGTCGCGATTCAGGACGCGACCCTCCTCGCCCGTAGCGCGAAGCACCATCGCGTCCCGGTACCAAGTCTCAAACAAGTACAATAACTCCATGAGGTCCCTGCGGAACCGCGCGACTGCGGCGGCCACCTGCTCCTCCTTGAGCGCTTCGCGGTCTTCACGGGTCATATCGGCCACGTCTTCGGGGAGCGTCTCGCCCTTCACGGCGGCCTCGGCGGCAGCCTTCCGGGCGGCCAGGAATCCCGCGAATTCGTCGCTGACCGCTAAGGGGTCGTCGCCCGTTGCGAGGCGTCGCGTGATATCGATCACGACGTCGCGGTTGTCCGAATCGACCAGACTCAGGGCGCGCGCCATCTGCCCCTGGGACAACGCCGCAATGGCGCCGGCGGTTTCGCGGGGCAGGTCCCGCCGCTCGAGGAGAAGCGCGGCGACGGTCTCGGGGCGCAACGCCCCGAAGCGCACCTGCTGGCAGCGCGAGCGGATGGTGGGCAGCAACGCCCGCGGGGATGCCGTCACCAGAAGGAACAATGCGTTGCCGGGCGGTTCTTCCAGCGTTTTGAGGAAGTGATTCTGGGCGGGCGCGTTCATGCGGTCCGCATCCTCGAAGATGAACACGCGGCGAGCGCCTTCGTAAGGCCGCAGCGAGGCCATTTCATTGACCGAATCAATGGCCTCCACGTTGATGATGCGCGCACGCTTAACCGGAACGAGATACATGACGTCGGGATGGTTTCCCTGCTCGGTCTTGCGGCACGGGAGACAGGTGTCGCAGGCGTCGTCGCCTTGGCCGCCCGTGCAATTTACGGCTTTGGCCATTTCAGCGGCGGCGAGACGCTTGCCCACACCGTCCGGCCCCCAGAACAGCAGGCCGTGCGGAACGCGCCCGCGACGCAGCAGGCGGCGCAAGAGGCGCACCGCCACGGTCTGGTCGAGGACCTTGTCGAAACTCATTTCTTCGCCGCTCCCTGTCTACGGCTGAGCAACGCGTCGATATGCCCGCGCACTTCCGCCGCCACCGCGTCGATACTCTGGTCCGCGTCCACCACCTTTATCCGCTTGGGTGCTTCGGCGGCCAAGCGCAGGAACGCCTCGCGCACGCGGTCATGGAACGCAATGGCCTCGTGTTCGAGGCGATCATAGAGGCCGCGGGCGCGGGCCCGTTCCAGGCCGACGGCGGCGGAGAGGTCCAGCAGGACGGTCAAGTCGGGATCCAATCCGCTGGTGGCGATGGCGTGGAGCGTATCGAGCCATTCCGCCGGCAGGCCGCGCCCGGCGCCCTGGTACGCGGCGGTCGAGTCCGCGTAACGATCGCAAAGAATAATACGCCCGTCGTGCAGCGCGGGGCGAATCACTTCGGCGACGTGCTGCGCTCGCGCGGCGGCGTATAGCAGCAGTTCCGCGGCGGGCGCCATGCCGACGTGAAGCGGTTCGAGCACCACGCCGCGTACGGCCTCGCCCACGGCGGTGCCGCCGGGCTCGCGCGTGACCAGCACGGGCAGACCGCGTTCCTCGAGGCAGCGCTGTGCGCGCTTGAGCTGCGTCGTCTTGCCGCAGCCCTCGATGCCCTCGAAGCTTATGAACAGGCCTCTCATCCCTCGATTACCCTCCGCCGCGCGGCGCGTCCTTCTTCGAAGAGCCGTTCGAGCGCGGGCCCGTCCTCCGCGGCGAGCGCCGCGCGAAACTGTTCGAGATTGCCCTGACATTCCGCCAAGGCCGCCAGGATGGCCTCCCGGTTGGTAAGGCAGATTTCGCTCCAGATTTCCGGCCGCGAATCGGCGATTCGCGTCGTGTCGTGGAATCCCTTGCCGACCAGGTCCGGCGCCTTCCCGTGACGCGCGGCGGTGCGCGCCAGCGCGCTGGCAACCACGTGGGGCAGATGGCTTGTGTGCGCCAGCACCTCGTCGTGGAGCGCCGGATCGATGTCGACGACGCGTGCGTCCACGGCCCGCCACAGCGCGACGACAACCTCCCGCGCCGCCGTGTCGAGGTCCGGCCCGGTCTCGACCAGGCACACGCTGCCAGCGTAGAAGTCGGCGTCCGCGTGTTCGGGGCCGAACTTCTCCGAGCCAGCCATGGGGTGGCTTCCGACGAAGCGCCGCGGCGTGGGCCACGTACGGACGGCGTGCGCGCAAAGCGCCGCTTTGGTGCTGCCCACGTCGGTGACCACCGCCTCGCGCGTGCAGTAAGGACGAATCGCGTCGAGCAGGCCGATCAACCGCACAACAGGGGTACACAGGACCACCAAATCCGCGTCTTTGACGGCGGCGGCCGCGTCCAGCGACGCCTCGTCTATTGCGCGCCGGGCGAGCGCCGTGTCGAGCGTGATCATGCGATGCCCGACGCCCACGACGTGCGCCGCGAGCCGGCGCGCTTTCATCGCGAGACCAAGCGACGCGCCAAGCAGGCCGACGCCGATGATCGTCACCCGATTGAAGTGGGGTTTCATGACTCCCCCCGCGCGGCGGCCTTGGCCTCCGCGATAGTGAAGGCGCCGAGGTACAGCGCCCTGCCGATGATGACTTCGTCCACGCCGTCGGTTTCGATAGCGCGCAGGCGGCGAATGTCGTCCAAGCGCGCAACGCCTCCCGACGCGGTCACGGGAATTGAGACCGCCCGCGCGACGGCGGCGGTCGCTTCGACGTTCGGCCCGCCCATCATGCCATCGCTCAGGATGTCGGTGTAGATGATCCGGGCGGCTCCCGCCGCCTCGACGGTGCGCGCGAACGCCACGGCGTCCGTGGTCGTGTCTTCGGTCCACCCCTCGAGGGAGACGTTGCCGGCGCGCGCGTCTATGCCGACGGCGATAGCGCCGGGAAACGCGGCGCAGGCGGCGGCCAGCAACTCCGGGTCGCGATGGGCCGCCGTGCCGAGGATGACGCGCAGCGCGCCTGCCTCGATGATTGCGCGAATGGTCTCGATATTACGGATGCCGCCGCCAACCTCGAAGGGAACGCCCGCCGCGGCCATGGCGCGCAACTGCGACGCGACGCAGCACCGGCCCGCCTTTGCGCCGTCCAAGTCCACGATGTGGACAAGTCCCTCGCCCAGTTCACGCCACCAGGCAAGGGCCTGCGGCACGGGGTCTTCCGAGAAGACGGTCTCCCGGGCGTAGTCTCCCTGGACCAGATTGACGCACAGGCCGCCGCGAATATCGACCGCGGGCACGATGCGCATGATCAGGAAGCGGCGTCAAGCGCTGCCTTGACCTGCTCGACGATCCGGGCGAAGCCCGCCTCGTCCGTCGCGGCGATTTCCGCCAGCATCTTGCGGTTCACGTCGATATTGGCCAGGCGCAGTCCGGCGATGAAGTGGCTGTAGGTGATGCCGTTCGCGCGCGCGCCCGCGTTGATGCGCGCGATCCACAACTGGCGGAAGTCGCGCTTGCGCTTCTTGCGATCGCGAAAGGCGTTCTGGCCGGCGCGCATCACGGCCTGCTGCGCCAGCTTGTTCAGCCGGTGGCGCGTGCCGCGAAAGCCCGAGGCCAGTTTGAGGATGCGTTTTCTGCGTTGGCGCGAGGCCGGATTATTGGTTGCTCTTGGCATGGTTTACACTCCTTGTGGGTGGCGCGCTACGCGTGGGGCAGCATGCGCTTGATGGCGGCGACGTCGGCCTCGCTGGCCATGACGCCCTTGCGCAGGTTGCGCCGGCGCTTAGCGGTCTTCACGGTGCGCAAGTGGCCGGTATAGGCGTGGCGCCGCTTGAATCCGCCGCGCTTTGTCGCCTTGAAACGCTTGGCGGCGGCTCGGTTGCTCTTCGCTTTCTTCATAAACTGATCTCCTCGTGGCACTGTCCGAGTCGATGCTCGAACCTCCAAGGCAAAAAAGCCCCCACTATCGACGGAAAAGCGCTCTTCCGTCCCGTGAAGCGCGGCAGCGTCGGCCTTGCGGGGCTACTTAGTCGGGGAAAGGACTATGGCCATCGTGCGTCCCTCGAGCCGGGCCACTGTGGGGTCCGGCGGCTCGGCACACAGGTCTTTCGCCGCTTCGACAACCTTCTGCAGAATCTCCGTCCCGAACTCAGGATGCGCGGCCTCGCGACCGCGGAACATGATCGTAACCTTGACCTTGTTCCCTTCCTCCAGAAACTGACGCACATGATTCGTCTTGTACTCGAAGTCATGCTTGTCAATCTTGGGACGGTACTTGATTTCCTTCAACGATATTGTGTGCTGATGCTTGCGGGACTCTTTGGCGCGCTTGCTCTGTTGGTACCGGTACTTGCCGTAGTCCATGATTCGGCATACGGGGGGCTGCGCGTTCGACGCCACCTCCACCAAATCCAACGTGCGCTCCTGAGCTTCTCGCAACGCATCGTCGGGACTCATGATCCCGAGTTGGTTGCCTTCCTCATCGATCACCCGCACCTGCCGCGCGCGAATGCGCTCATTCACGCGGACGGTGTCCTCGACTTTCCGTGCGATAGCGTGAACCTCCTTTGGGGCCCCGCGCCCCGGTCTGTTTCCCTGTCGCCAGCCGGCAACCTCACGCAGGCGCCAGCCCCAAAAAAACGAAAATCGGCAGCGGATACAACTCCTCTGCCGATCAAACGACATATGCCTTTCCGGCACAGACCAAGCCGACATGTCCGCATCAAGCAAACCGTCGCATGGTGAGGAGTAAACGTCTCCTACTTGTTGGCGTCCCGCGGAAGCGGAGCGCTAAGCGACGGAAGTATAACATGCCCCAGCAAGCGCGTCAAATGGACATTGGTCCGAGGAATTCAAATCTCAAATCTCAGATTTCAGATACCGATTCGCCGATGGCCCGCGGTCCTAGAGCGTTTCGACCGTAATGTGGTCGTTTGTGTAGATGCAGATGTCCGCCGCGATGCTCAGGGCCTCGCGGACGATGCCCTCGGCGTCGAGGTTCGAGTGCTTCACCAGCGCGCGCGCCGCCGCCAACGCGAAGGGCCCGCCCGACCCAATGCCGAGGAGGCCATCGTCCGGCTCGATGACGTCGCCGGTGCCGGAAATGAGCAGCGAACGCTCGGCGTCGCACACAGCCAGCATGGCTTGGAGACTGCGCAGGTACTTGTCCGTGCGCCATTCCTTGCCGAGTTCGACGGCAGCCCGGAGGATGTTGTAGTTGTATTCCTTGAACTTCTTCTCGAAGCGTTCGAAGAGGGCGAACGCATCCGAAACGGCCCCGGCAAACCCGGCGAGTACGCGCCCGTCGGCGAGGCGTCGTATCTTCGTGGCCTTCGCTTTCATCACGGTTTCGCCGACCGTGACCTGGCCGTCGCCGCCCATCGCCACACGGCCGTCCTTACGCACGGCGAGGACTGTCGTTGATCTCCATTGGGGGTTCATAGGTCGTTTCCTTTCGTTCGGAAGTGCGTTCTACCATACCGGGGCCGAACAGACAAGGCGGGGGGGTGATCGCACAGTCGATCGAAGCAGGCTTTGGGAGATGAATCCCGGTTTGCATACGCATCCCCCTTGCCTCTAGGCTTTGTGCGCAAGGAAACGACGACGTTATGAGTACGAACATTATTGTGGGGCTGGCGCTTCTGGTGGGCTTGGTGGCGTACCAGATCATTTCGCGGCAGGTCCAGTTCAGGCGGCTGAAACACGCCTGGGAGGAGGGTCATGAGGCGCTGCGGACTGAGCGCTTCGAGGCCGCCGAGTCGGCGTTCCGCCGATGCGTGCGGGTCATGCCGACGTGGCCCAATGGCCGTGCGATGCTGGCGGTGGCGCTGACCCGGCGGGGCAAGGTCGATGAAGCCGAGGAACAGTGGAAGATGGCGGCGGCACTCGAACCGAAACGTGCCGAGGGGCATCTCGCGCTGGCGTTGTTTTACGCGGGCTGCGTGCCCCCGAAAGCGCCCGAAGCCGCCGCCGCCATCGCCAAAGCGCTGGAGTGCGACCCCCAACTTCGCGAGCAACTCCAGAATGACCCCCGCCTGGCCGACCTGCGCGGTATGGTGAAGGGGTAGTCCACGCGGCCATGCCGACGGTGTCTCGGTCTCACTCCCCTGCTGCTTCCGGAGTCGAAGGGGGCGAGGTATCGGCGCTGTCGAGAGGCGGGTCGCCCTCTTTTTCGTGGCGCGGCGGGCCGGGAAGCGCTTCCTCGGGCGAGATTTTGCGTAGCTGAAATCCAAACGGGGTCTCGACCCGGACGATCTCCTCGTCTGAAGTGATCCATACGGTCGTGTTGAGGGGTCCGGCAATCATTTCGATCCTGTGGGTTCTGAGGGTTTCTTCGCCGATAGTGAGGGTCTCGATTCCGGTGCATGTCAGCTTCGCCTTCGACGTGGAGAACGTGATGGGGTCAAAGACGTCGAGGTAGGCGGTCTGGCCGGGCCGCAGCAGAGGCATGTTGGCTGCGGCAAGGCCGAGTCCGTCCGCCAGCAGCGGGAATTCGCCGACGGGAAAGGCGAAGGGGGTGGTTTGGCCGGCGGCGTCCAGCGCGCCTTCGAGTCGGCCTCCCTCGACTTCGCCACGGACGTCGAATTCCTGGTCGCCGAGGCGGAGCCGCAGTTCGAAGTCGGTGAGGCCGCGTTCGCCGTCGAGCCAGGCTTTCCCGGTGAGAAAGACCCGTGTCGCGGTTGCGAGCAGAGGCACGCGAAGGTCCGCGGTGAGGGAAAGCCGGGCGCCCGGCTCGCCGTCGCGCAGGAGCGGGGTGCTGGTGGTGTGAACGTAGCCGACCCGGGCGTCATCCGCCGCAAAGACGCCGAGCCAAAGGTCCATGGGGCGGGCGGTCGAGCGGGCGGGCGTGACGAGGCCGAGGCGCGGGCGGATGATCTCGTGGTAGACGAGGCTGCCCGTCATGACGGCCCAGAAGGCGACGATGAGGCCGCCGACTATTCGACCGCGACTGATCCGCAACACTTCTTGTATTTCTTGCCGCTGCCGCAGGGGCAGGGATCGTTGGGTTTGACCTTGACGGCCACGCGCACGGGCCGGGGCTTGGGCCGGGGCGCCTCGTCCCCCTCGCGTTCGCGTCCGCCCGCGCGCCCGGGCGTCAGCCCGCCGAGGGCGAAGCGGCCCGTGTCATGTACGGCGAAACTGCGGTCCGCCTCTTTGTCGGCGGCGACGTAACTGTATTCACGGAGACGGGCGAAGGGGTCCTCCTGGGCCGTGAGCGTGCCGCGCCGCAGGGACTGTTCGCGCCGGCGGCGGACCTCGGGGTCGCTTATGCGGAACAGGACCTGGGTGACGTTCTCCTCGATGGAGCGCACGAGCGCCCCGAAAAGCTCGAAGCCCTCCTGCTTGTACTCGACCAGGGGGTCCTTCTGGCCGAAGGCGCGCAGACGGACGGACTCGCGCAGGTAGTCCATGTCGTGCAGGTGGTCGATCCACTTGTCGTCCACGGTCTGGAGTACGGCCATCTTCTCATGGTCGTGCATGCGCTTCCGGGCGAGGCGCGCGAAATCGATCTTCGACTCGTCTCCTCCAATTTGCCGACGGAAGTGCTCGCGCAGTTCCTCGGCGATAAGGCGTTCGCGACGGGCGTACTCCTCGTGGACCTGCTCGCAGATCGCCTCGAACAGCGGCATCCCCTCGACGTCGACGTCGATCTCGAAGCCGAACAGGCGGCGCAGGGCCGTTTCGAGGCCGTCCAGGTCCCAGTCCTCGGGAATCTTATCCTGTGGAGCGAATTCGTCCACGGCGTCGGCAACGCAATTCTCGAACATGTCGCGGATGCGCTGCGTGATGTCCTTGTCGTCGAGCACTTCGCGGCGCATCGCGTAGATGTACTTGCGTTGTCGGTCCATGACCTGATCGTATTCGAGAAGGTGCTTTCGGACCTCGGCGTTGTTCTGCTCGACGGCGGATTGCGCGCGTTCGACGCTCTTCGAGAGGTAACGGTGCGAAAGCGGCTGGGCATCGAGTTCGTCGCCGCTGCCCATCATTTCGAGGAAGCGCTTGACGCGGGGGCCGCCGAAAAGCCGCGCCACCTCGTCCTCAAGGCTCACGTAGAAGCGCGTTGTGCCCGGGTCGCCCTGGCGGCCGCAGCGACCACGAAGCTGATTATCGATCCGGCGCGCCTCGTGGCGTTCGGTGCCGACAATATAGAGGCCGCCCAGTTCGCGCACGCCTTCCGCGAGCTTAATGTCCGTGCCGCGCCCGGCCATGTTCGTGGCGATGGTGATGGCGGCCTTCTTGCCCGCGTTGGCGATGATGGCGGCCTCGCGCTCGTGGTGTTTCGCGTTGAGCACCTGGACCCCGTCGACGCCTTCCTGTTCGAGGAGTTGCGCGAGCATCTCGGACTTCTCGATGGAGACGGTGCCGACGAGGATCGGGCGGCCTGTGGTGTGTATTTCACGGATATCGTCGATAACGTACTTATACTTGCCCATTTCCGTCGCGAAGACGAGGTCGGCCAAGTCCTCGCGAATAAGCGCCAGGTTAGTGTCGAGTTTCGTGACGTCGAGCTTGTACACCTTCTGGAACTCGGGCGCTTCCGTGACGGCCGTGCCGGTCATCCCGGCGATCTTGTGGTACAACCGGAAGTAGTTCTGATAGGTGATGCTGGCGATGGTCTGCGACTCGAAACGGATCGGCACGCGCTCCTTCGCCTCGATGGCCTGGTGCAGTCCGTCCGAGTAGCGGCGGCCCTCCATTACGCGCCCCGTGAATTCATCGACGATGAGTACCTCGCCGTCGCGCACAATGTATTCGTCGTCCCGTTTGTAGAAATGGTGGGCGCGCAGTGCCTGCTCGATCATGTGGACCATACCGATGTTTTCATCGGTGTAGAGGTTCTCGACCCCGAGCAAGCGCTCGGCGGCCTCCTGTCCGTCGTCCGTGAGCAGGACCTGATTGTGCTTTTCCTCGACAGTGTAGTGCTTCTCCTTCTGGAGCCGGCGCACGGCGTCATCGACGCGCACGTAGACATCCGTGCTTTTCTCCGGGCGGCCCGAGATGATGAGCGGCGTGCGCGCCTCGTCGATCAGGATCGAGTCCACCTCGTCGATAATGGCATAGTGCAATTCGCGCTGGACGCACCAGGCGGGATGCTTGGACATATTGTCGCGCAGGTAATCGAACCCGAATTCGTTGTTGGTCCCGTAAGTGATATCGGCGCGATACCCGACCTGCCGGTCGAACACGTCCATATCGTGCTGGATCAGCCCCACGGTCAGACCGAGAAAACGGAATATGGGCCCCATCCACTCGGAGTCGCGCCGGGCAAGGTAGTCGTTCACTGTGACGATGTGTACGCCGCGGCCTTCGAGGGCGTTCAGATACGCCGGCATGGTCGCCACGAGGGTCTTGCCTTCGCCGGTGACCATCTCGACGATCTCGCCCTGGTGCAGGACGTAGCCGCCGATGGTCTGCACGTCGAAGGGCCGCAGGCCGACGACCCGCTTAGACACCTCGCGCACGACGGCGAACGCCTCGGGCAGCAGGTCGTCCAACGTCGCGCCCTGCGCCCGGCGCTCTTTGAAAACCGCCGTCTGCCCCCGCAGTTCCTCGCTGTTCATACGGGCATAGCGCGATTCGAGGACGCGCACCGCGTCCGCAATCGGCAACAGCCGTCGGAACTCGCGTTGCGTTCCCGACCCGAATATGCGCGTTAACACTTTGCTTAGCACGGAAGAGTGGCCTCCCTATGGGCCGTCATGTTACGATGCATGTTACCAGAGCGTCCCGCGGGAAATCTAATGTTGACGGGCTTTTTCGCCGCATCCGCGGGCGTCGCCGTGGGATTTCAGACTCGAAATGATAGCCTTGTACTTGCTTACGTTGGGCGGGGCGGGCGCGTTGACGGGCGCCTATGCCCGGCGGCTACTGGCCGTGGCGGGCTTCGTGCCCAATTTCGAGGCGGGCCTGCTTGTCGCGGGCGCGATTGCCGCCGCGTTCATCGCGGCGCAATTGGCGTACACCGGCGCGTTGCGCCTTATCATCCCGTCACGGAGCCCCGCCTATTACCTGTTCGAGGCGCTCGCCAACGGGGGCGCGCTTGCCCTCGCCGCGCCGCTGGCGGGTATCTCCCTCGTGGACGCCGGGGGCGCACGGCTTGCCGCGCTGGTGATCGGCGACGTCGATCGCGCGGCCCGCTTACTCGAAAAGATCGAACCGATCCTCTTCCTCGCCGCTTTTGCGGGCGCATTCTTGGTCTTCAAGCTACTTGCGCTATACGCCACCGTGCGGTCGCGGCCGGCGGGCCGCCTGGCGGGCGCGGTCTGGATCGGCCTGGCGGCGGCACCGGCCTGCGGGGCGCTGATTGCGCTGTTCGCGTGGCGTCTCGAACTGATCGAAGCGCAGCGAGCGGCCCCCGGCGAGGTGGGCGCATACCGGGTCGGCGACACCTTCGCTCCCGCGCGACGCCTGCGGGAGGGCGCGCACTTGACCTTTGACGTGACGGGCCGCCGCGGCCAGAACGTCACGTTGCGTTGGGCCGCGCTGGCGGATGAAGCCAAGCCGCCGGACCGCATTCACGTCGCTTACCAGTTCGACGACGCAAGCGCCGACCTCGACGTGCGGGAACTTCCGCTGCGGACAAATCAGTGGAACGAGTGGCGGCTCCCGGCGGCGAGCATCCCGGAGAACGCCTCCACGTGCACGGTGCTCTGGACCAGCGAGCGGACCTCGGCCTGGGTCCTGCGCAGCGGGCTGCGGCCATCCGGCGGCGAAGGCAAGACTATGTTGCTCTCGGGACCGTATTTCCACGAGTCGCGCGCCGCCACCACGGACCCGAATCTGGTCGTGCTCTTTGTCGAGGGACTCGGCGCGGAACACGTGAGCGGCATGGGGTACGCGCGGGACACGACGCCGTCGTTGCAGCGCATGGCCGCGGACGGGACGGCGTTCAGCCACGCCTTTTCCCCCGCGCCCGAAACGCTCGCCGCCGCGATGACCCTGATCACCGGCGTCAATCCGCTGCTGCACGGCTACCTGGGCGCCGCGCGCGGTCCGCTGCCCGAGACCGTGCGCACGTTGACGGAGTTGCTGCACGAGAACCGTTACGCGACGGCGGCGTTCACCGAGGGCGACGGGCCGGACGAACGCGACCTCGTACACGGCAGCGGCATCGAGCGTGGTTTCGAGCTATTCGACGCCTACTATCCGGTGAGCATTGTCTGGCGGCGCTCGACGCAGGGCGGGGCGAACCCCGTCGCGCCCGCCGGGTCGAACATCACGCTCGAAAAGGCCGCGCGCTGGATCGAAACGCACAGCGACGAGAAGTTCTTTGTCCTGGTGCGGCTGCGCGAGTTGCGACGGCCCCAATGGCTGCGCAGCCGGTACGGCGACGGCTTCGTCACGTCGCCCGCCGCGCCGCGTCCGCTCGACGTTTACGACACGGCGCTGGCCAGCGTGGACAAACAGATAGGGGCGTTCTACGACCGGCTGCGGCTGGCGCCCGGTCTCGAAAACACCTGTTTCGTCGTGGCGTCGCCCCATGGCTTTGATTTCTCCGCCTCGTGGAACGCGCCGCCGAAACGGGACCTCACCGAGCCGTGCCTGCGCACCCCGTTCATCATGGCGCTTCCGCGGCGGCCCCAAAACCTCGCCGCGACGCAAAGCGCGCTGACCACGTTCGAGGATATGGCGGCCACGCTGGCGGCGCTGGCCCGCGTGCGATTCCCGCACCTGGTCAGTGGCGCAAATCTCCTGGCGGAACAGCCGCAACGCGACCCGGTATCCCTCTCCGGCGTGCCGCTTGCGCTGTCCATCCGCACGAACCAATGGCGTTTCACGTGGCAGTCCGGCCTCGAACCCTTCACATGGAATCGGCTCAGCCAGCCCGAGCCCACGGCGCTGGTCAATATCGAGTGGTACTTGCAGCGGTGGAAACAGGCCGAACACCTGCGGCGACAGCCGACCCTCATCGAGCACCTGACGCGCCGTCTCGAGTCCTACGTGAACGAAAACGCCGCCGCCCGCGAAACGGAAACGAGGCGCCACACGACCCCATAGGACCCATGCGGCTCATAGGACGCATAGGTTTCCACAGAACCCGCGAGTTGTCCGGTACTTGCGTCCGGTCGCGTTACGGCGCGGGCTTGGCTTTCCCGCGGCGCGCCTTCTTCAACGGCGGCAGGCAATGGAAGTACTTCGCGGCCTCAAGGATGTTGCCCAGATTGCGGCGCGACTCATCCGTCAGTTCGAACCCGAGCGCCGCCGCTTCCTCCGCGAAAAGCTCCCAATCCGCGTGTTCCCACGCGCCATCCTGCCCGGCCACGAACTTCCCCGCAAGGTCCAGGACTTTTTGTGACAAGCGCTTTGCGGCCATGTCGCTTTCCCCTCCACGTTCTCCACTTGTGGCGCCCAACCGGGCCATCCACCAAGATGCGCCCCCGATAGTTGGACCACCTGACCTCAGCCTATAAGAACACGCCGCGGAAGTCAACTACTTCTTGGAGGCAGGCATCCCGCGAAGCGCGGGACGAGGCGCGGACTCGCTTGTGCCAGTCCCCGCTTCTTGAGCGTATAATTTCCCTGACACGGAGGGTAATGCGTCATGAGACGGCACGTGCTGACCGCCGCGATGGCGGCATGGATTCTTATCGGTGCGGCAGGCGTTGTTTCCGCGCAGCCGTTGACCGTCCCCGAAGTCTCACGGGACCAGGTCATCTGTTTCGCGTTGTATACGGTCCACGACGGCGTTCTGAAGCTGACGGCGCAGTTGTATCCGCTCGAACCGGGAGAGGACCGCGTGATCCGGCTCGAATTCGAGGACGCCGGACAGTGGCGGGAGGCGGCCCGCGCGGAGGTTGTCGAGGCGGGCTGGACCGCGCCGTTCCGCATCGCGCCGTGGGACGCATCCCGCGACGTGGCGTACCGCGTAGCCCACGGCACAAGCGCGTTCTACTCGGGAACAATACGGAGAGACCCGGTCGATAAGGACGAGATCGTGGTCGCCGCGTTCACGGGCAACAGCATCCATCCGCAGCACGGCGGCGATATCCCGAAGACGGACATCGTCGAGAACATCAAGCGCTTGCGGCCCGACCTGCTCTTCTTCTCCGGCGACCAAGTCTACGATCACGCGCAGCATTATGCCGCCTGGCTCAAATTCGGGCGCGATTTCGGCGAAATCATCAAGGACACGCCGACAATCACGATTCCGGACGACCACGACGTGGGCCAATCGAACCTCTGGGGCGCGGGCGGCAAGGCGTCGCAATTCGAGGCGGGCCACGACGGCGGCTACTTCCGTCCCGTCGAGTATGTGAACGAGGTCCAACGCGCCCAGACGAGCCACCTGCCGGACCCCTACGATCCAACGCCGGTCGAGCGCGGCATAACGGTTTACTACACGGCCCTCACGTGGGGCCGCGTCAGCTTCGCCATCATCGAGGACCGCAAATGGAAATCGGGACCGCAGGGGCTCGTGCCGCAACTCGGGCCAAGGCCGGACCACATCAACGACCCCGATTATGACCCGTCCGTCGTCGATGTGCCGGGGGCGACCTTGCTCGGAGGTCGGCAGATCGCGTTTTTGCGCGCATGGACGCGGGACTGGACAGACGCCGACATGAAGGCGGTGCTGTCGCAGACCATTTTCTGCGGCGGCGCGCATCTGCACGGCAAACGAGACAACCGGCTTGTGGCGGACCTGGACTCGAACGGCTGGCCGCAGCGGGAACGCAACCGCGCGCTGGCGGAAATACGCAAGAGCTTTTCCGTGATGATCGCGGGCGACCAGCATCTCGGCACCATCGTTCACCACGGCATCGAGGGTTGGAACGACGCCGGCTACTCGTTCTGCGTGCCGTCCATCGCGAACCTTTACCTGCGCTGGTGGGCGCCCCTCAAACCGGGGCGGAACCGCGCGCCGGGCATGCCCGAGCACACCGGCGAGTTCAAGGACGGCCTGGGCAACCGCATCACCGTGTGGGCCGTGGCCAATCCCAGCCCGGAGGAAAATCACGACTTGCTCACGACCCGCGCGGCGGGCTTCGGCGTGGTCCGATTCCACAAGAAGACGCGCGAGATCACCTTCGAGTGCTGGCCGCGCAGCGTCGATGTCACCGCGCCCGAGGCGCGGCAGTATCCGGGCTGGCCGAAGACCATCCGCCAGGAGGACAACTACGCGGCGAAGCCTTACGGCTACCTGCCCGAACTTGCCTATCCCGCGGGCAGCGACCCCGTCCTCGAACTAACGCGCGAGGCTGACGGCGAGTTGGTCTACGCGCTGCGTTTGACGGGATCGGCCTACCGGCCCAAGGTGTTCGCGCCGGGCACATATACCGTCACCCTCGATGATGGCCGCGAAAGGCACACCATGCGGGGGTTGTCGCCCGCGGCGCTTCACAAGGAAATACATTCCTCGACGTAACTGTCAACGGCGGCGGCGAGGGCCTTTTCGCGGTTCATTTCGATGGCTTCTTCGAGCGCGGAACGGAGATTCTCAGTCAATTCCTCACGTGTCTCGCCTTGTGAATTCACACCGGGGATTTCCTCGATCCACCCTATCCACCACGGCCCATCACGTTTGATCACCGCGGTGAAAGCGCTCATCGACTTCATTTCTCGGGTTCCTCGTGAGTTTTTCCGTTGCTCGACTATGCCATTCCCCGGTTGAAGCGGTCAAACACCGTGATCCTCGACGACGGCCACGAAAAGTGGACTCGGGGACAGGCACGTCTCGCTCGGCGAACTCGCTCGCTTGTGCCAGTCGCTATTTCTTGCGCGTCACGTTTTGAGCGGATGGGCGCGCTCGGCGAGCGGCATGGCCACCCGTCCGCCGCGCAGATGGGCCGCGAAGACGGCCTGAATCATCTCGTGGGCGGCGCGGCCATCCTGGAGGCTGACCTTGGGCGCGCGGTCTTCCCGAATCGCCGCGATGAGGTCGTTCGTGATGGCGGCGTACCGGTCGGGCGCACCCGCCAGTTCGGTTTCCGCCGGGATATCGGGAAGGGGTTCACACGCCGCTTCGCCCATGCCGGGCGCCCACGCCGGATCGCGCAGGACTCGGGCTTTCGTGCCGCCCTGCGTCTCGAAGCGAATGATGACGATGCCCTTCGTGCCGTAGAGGTCCAGGCCCCATCGCCCGGCATTGCCATCCGTCTGACGGCTCGCGAAGTAGCCGCGCACGCCGTTGGGAAAGCCGTAGACCGCGTGGAGGGCATCGCCGAAGATCGGGCCCAGGGGCTCGGTGGCCTCGCGCACGTCCGCCAATGTGGCGGGACGTCCCTCGACGGCGACGTCGGCCATGCACCACTCGGGGTCGCCCGCGAAGAAGCGCATCAGGTCGAAGACGTGGACGCCGAGCACAATGAGGTCTTCGCCGCCGCCGCGGTGGTCCTCCTTGCCACGCCCGCGCGCCTCGAGCAGTTCGCCGATCAAGCCTTCCTCGACCACGAGACGGCGGGCGTGCTCGATGACCGGGGCGGTACGCCAGTTGAAGGCGATGGCCCATTTGAGACGCTTCGCCTCGACGGCCTCGATCATCGCGTCCGCCTCGGCCAGATCGACCGCCATGGGCTTTTCCATGAACCCGTGCGCACCGCACGCCGCCGCGGCCAGCAGATACTCCGCATGGCGGACCGTAGTGCGCGGCGCGATCGTCACGAGGTCGGGCTTCTCCGTTTCGAGCATCTCCCGGTAGTCGGTATAGACGCGCTGCGCCTTGGCCCTGCCCGCGTGGCGCAGCCGGCCACCGGCGTCGGGGTCCGCCAGACCGACCACCTCGACGTCGTCGCGGTGCGCCCAGGCCAGATGGAGGTCATGACCGTAGCCGCCCATTTTCGTGTCGCCGATGATGCAGGCGCGCAGCTTGGGCGATGCGTCTTCGGCGGCCGCCATGCGACCCGCGGCCAGCAGGCCCGCGGACGTTGCGAGAAATCCTCTGCGTGTTATGTGCATGACCTGTCTCCTTCCCGCCGGGCGTTCGGCGCTTGCCGGTATTGTAGACGATGAGGAGGGTGAAGGCGACCTAACTGTTCGCGCGGGGCACGCTGGACGGAATGGACGATATGGACAGCGGACGCGGCGGTGTTTGCACAGGTGCGTATGCTGGGCTACAATCGCATCGAGGAGGCAATCGAATGAATATCGTGCGCAAATCCGGTGTTGGGGCGTGGCTTTGCATCAGCCTGCTACTCTGCGGGAGCGCCGTTTACGCGGCGGAGGTCTCGTTTCGTATGCACCGCGTGGGGACCTATCGCGGGGAGTCGTGCGGCGTGGGCGACTTCAACAATGACGGGAAACTGGATATCGTCGCGCTGCCGTATGTTTATCTCGCGCCCGAGTTCACAGCGGTGAAAATCTGCGATGTCGAGGGGGAAGTGGACGACGAGGGCAAGGGCTATCGCTGGGACTTCATGAACGTGCCGCTCGACGGGGACGGGGACGGTTGGCTCGACGTGGTCACGTGTTCCTGGTTCGGGAAGAAGTCCGAATGGCTGCGGAACCCCGGCCCGGCGGGCGGGCAGTGGCCGCGCGCGCTCATCGAGGAGAACGGCAATTACGAATGCGGCGACCTGTGGGATCTCGACGGCGACGGCAAGGCAATCGAGGTGCTGCCCGCCGTGACGCATACGGCGTGGTACGAGGCGGGCGTGCTTCCCGACGGGACGCGCGGGATGATCTCACGCGCCATCTCGGAGAAGCCGATGACGTTCGGCACGGGCGTCGGCGATATCAACGGCGACGGACGGCCCGACGTGCTCCGGCCGGAGGCGTGGTTCGAGGGGCCGCCCGATCCGCGCACGGGGAAGTGGATCGAGCATCCGCTGGCGATTGGTCACAAGGAAGCGGGCAAGTCGGGGCACACGCCGCAGATTCTGGTTTACGATGTCAACGCGGACGGCTTGAACGACATCGTGACCAGTTCCGCGCATGAATACGGCATTTTCTGGTACGAGCAGGTGCGCAGCGACGGGGAAATCACGTGGAAACAGCACGTAATCGACGACACGTGGAGCCAGGCGCACAGTCTCGCCCTGGCCGATATCGACGGTGACGGCGACCTTGATCTGGTGACGGGGAAGCGGTTCATGGCTCACAACGGGGGCGACCCCGGCGCATTCGATCCCCTCGGCGTGTACTGGTACGAACTGGCGCGCGGCCCGAACCCCACGTGGACCAAGCATGTCATTTCCTACGACGAGGGCATCGGGTCCGGCTTGAATCTCGTGGCCACGGACCTGGACGGCGACGGCGACGTGGATATCATCGTCACCGGCAAGTGGGGCGGCCCGGCTTGGTTCGAGAACCTGCGGCAATAGACCCCAGTCAGCGCCTCATTGCGCGATTTTCTCGGGGAAGGCGACGTATCGCAGGTACTTGGCAAGTTCATCGGCGACGAGGTCCGCGCCGAGCGGCGTAAAGTGCATGTCGTATGGGAAATACAGGAACTCGACGTAGGCGCACTCGCACATGGGCGTCATAATCGGGACGTAAGGGATGCCCGACTCGGCGAGCATCTCCTCGCCGATAGCGGCATCCTTCCCGCATTCGTAGAATTCCGCTTTCTCGCCCAGCGTGTCCTTCCACCAATACGGTGATACGGCCTGCGCCGCCGGCACGGCAAACCCGACGAGATCGATGTCGTTTTCAAGGCAGAATACATGCATCTCCCGAATATCCGCCGCGAGCATAGCCGCGCCTTGCGCCAATTCGGGGTACCAGTGGATCAGGGACGGTTCGAGGGAGGAAGGCCGGTCTTCGGACGGCTCGACGCGCGGCAGGTTTTCCGCGTTGTAGAAGCGCAGGTGGCGGAGCGCGCGAATGAGCTCATACGGCGGAACCTCGGCGAGCCAGAACGCGCGATAGGCCGCGCTGTACGAATAGAGCCACTGATGCGCGCGCAACAGGGGGCCCTGGTGAAAGGTCATCAGCATCCGCGCCTGGGTCGCGGTCTCGTTGTGCGCCTTCAGGTGCTTGCGCGCCAGTGTCAGGGTCTCGGCGATGTCGTTCGAGAGCAGCAGTTGCAGAATCACGAGGTTCGGCTGGAGGCGCGGCGCAAGCTCGCGCAACAGGCTCAGGGATTGTCCCGGCGTGTACCCCCCCACGCCGCCGTTGATCACCACCATGCGCTTCGGCCAATGCTGTTCCCGCAGACGTTCCTGCAAACACCACGAAATCGTCTGATCCGGCTCGAGGCCGTAACCGAACGTGAAGGAATCGCCAAGCATGAGGATACGGTACTCGTCGTTCGCTTTCCGTCCGTATTCCCGGTCGCGCAGGCCAAGGGACGACACCCGGAACCCGCGCCACTCGAAGGTGCGCCGTCCCGTGACGAACCGATACTTCCCCACCGAGTTCGGGCGCAGCGTGCGCACACGGTCCGGGTGCGCCTGGTCCGCCAGCGGCACAGGCGCGCCGAAAAGCAGGCGCGCGCCCGTCTCGAACAGCGCGGCGGAAACCGCGAGCGCGACGGCGAAGAGCGCAGCGGACCCGAGCGCCCCGCGCCAGGTCCAGTCTCTCTTGGGCGGCTTGGGCAGCGCACGCCCAACCAGGAAGTAGAGCCCGGCCCAGCAGACCGCTTCGATGACGGGAACCGGACGCAGCAGCAGGGTCGCCGCCGCAACGCCCGCCGCCCACAGCAAGATCGGGCGCAGGAACCGCGCCACGCCGACGCGCCAATGATGGAGCCGGGCATCGTCCGGAATATCGGCGGCGACGGCGCGGCGCCGGGCCAGCGGCAGCGCGGCGAGCAGCGGCACGGCCACCAGAAGGAGACGCACCGTAGACGGGTCTTCCATTAAAGGGGCGAGGCCGAGGGCGGCGCAGGCGGTTGCGAGCGCCACAGCCGCGAGATAGGGCGATGCGGGCAACAGCGCGGGGACAATCAGGAGGGGATACAAGGGATTGACCAGCAGCGCGTAGTGCCCGATGGGCGTACAGCAGACCGCGACAGGTTTCACGATCTTCAGCACGCGACGCCAATCCAGACGTCTTTTCACCGATGCCTTGTCTCCCAGTCAAACACGTTGCGGCGCGCATGTTCGCCTTGCGCGAAAACACAACCGTATCCCTTTACACTGTCAAGGGATTCCGCCCGGATGCGTCCCAGTCGGCATGATACAAGACAAGAGCCGATACGGACCAGTACGCATTCGTGGTCGGTTACGTTGTGTATTTGGGCCAGCCGAGGGTGGGTTCTGGATTCCCGCTTTCGCGGGTATGATGAAAAGCGGCGGCGGCGCTACCCTTGGTCTCTCAAGGCGTCCAGAAAGGCGGTCATCAATCCCATAATAACCGGGAGGTTCGCGTCGTACCCGGCGCGGATGGTCTCGGCGGACTGGACAAAGGGACCGTCGGCGAGGTCCGCCGCGCAATAGGTGAGGAGGGATTCGATGCTGCCGCGCGCCGATTCGAGGTGGAACTGCAAGCCGAAGATGCGGCTCTCGACGGCGAACGCCTGCATGGGACAGGCCTCGCTGGCCGCGAGATGCGTCGCGCCCGGCGGCAGGCTGAAGGTGTCGCCGTGCCAATGAAACGCGGGAAACGTTCGGGGCAGGACGCGAAACGCCGGGGAAGCGTCCGAGGCTTCGGTCCGCGTGACGGGGAACCACCCGATCTCGCGATGGGCGTTCCGCGTCACCTCGCCGCCGAGCGCCTCCGCGACCAGTTGCGCGCCGAGGCAGACGCCGATCACCCTCTTGCCCGCGTCAATCGCGGCCCGAATGTAGCGCTTCTCGGCGGCAAGCCAGGGATGCTTGTCCTCCTCGTCCACGCTCATGGGCCCGCCCATGACCACCAGCCAGTCCAGCGCGCGCGGCGGCGGCAGCGTCTCGTTGGCGTAAATCCGAACGCCCACAGTGGTGATACGCCGCGCCTGGGCCCACGGAAGAATGTTCGCGGGGTCTTCGAACGGCACATGTTGGAGGAAGTGCAGCCGCAAGGCTCTCTCCTTCCCTGCCTGGCGCGGCCACGCTTCGCGCGCGACCGCGCCCCGAGCCAAAGTTACAATCAGTGCTTGGCCAGGTAGGCCGCGACACCCTCGGCGGAGGGCTTCATCCCTTCCTCGCCCTTGCGCCAGTTGGCGGGGCAGACTTCGCCGTTCTTCTCGAAGAACTGGAGCGCGTCGAGAATGCGAATGGCCTCGTCCACGTTGCGGCCCAACGGCAGGTCGTTGACGAGCGCATGCCGAACCACGCCGTCCTTGTCTATGAGGAACAGGCCGCGCAGCGCGATGGCGTCATTCAGCAACACGCCGTAGTCGCGGGAAATGGTCTTCGTGATATCCGCGATCATGGGGAACTGGACATTGCCGATGCCGCCCTTCTCGGGGGGCGTGTTCTTCCAGGCCCAATGCGAGAAGTGCGAGTCGACGGAAACGCCCACGACCTCGCAATTGCGGTCCCTGAACTCTTTTAGCTTGCGGTCGAACGCGATGATTTCCGACGGGCACACGAACGTGAAGTCCAGCGGATAAAAGAATAGGGCCACGTACTTGCCGCGCAGTCCGGACAGCGTGAAGTCATCCCGGAACGTGTTGTCTGGCATAACCGCAGTCGCGGTAAAATCAGGTGCGGCTTGGGTTACTTGAACGGCCATGATGCGTGTTTCTCCTTCTCGTGTGTTCGCGGCCGATACAACGGCCACTCATTGACCCATGAAATACGATAGAATCGACCCGCCTCCGCGCGGAGATAGTCCCCGCGGGAGAAGCTTGCGCCTGTCCGGCGAATGGTTGCGGCCTCCGCCGAAACGGACGTCCGCGCCGCGCGAATCAGGAGACCCCGCGCGCGCCCAGTTCCCGGTCCATCATCAGCAACGCCCCGGGCGCGCCCTGCGCCAGCTTCATTCGCTGCACAATGCCGTCGGCGTGCGCTTCTTCCTCGACCTGTTCCTCGACAAACCATGCCAGGAATACCTTCGAGGCGTGATCGCTCTCTTTCTCCGCCAGTGTCACAAGCTTGTTGATGCAATCCGAGATATGGCACTCGTGTTTGTAGGCGGCCTCGAAAGCGGCCAGTGGTGACTTCCACTCGCTCTGCGGCGCCTTGATCTCGGAGAGCACCACTTTGCCGCCGCGCTCATAAACGTAATCACGGAACTTGCGCGCATGCGCAAGCTCCTCGTCCGTCTGCAGCCGCATCCAATGGGCGAATCCTCCGAGGTTCATGCCTTCGAAGTAGTTGCCCATGGAGGCGTACAGATACGCGGAATACAATTCCTCGTTGATCTGCTTGTTGATCGCAGCTTCCATTTTCGGATTGATCATCGTGACTACCTCCCGCTACTTTTGCGTTATCCCAGGCCGCGCAACGGTCACTCCCGCCCGCGACACTGGGGACAAATCCCGTCAAATTCCACTCGGACTCCCGTAATCGCGTAGCCGTCGTCGCGCGACGGCGGCAACGTTATCTCCACAAATCCAGTCTCCCGGATGTCATCCACGCGCCCGCAGGAAACACACTTGACATGGTAATGAGGCGAGATGTCGGCGTCGAAACGCGACTGCGCGCCTCCCATGTCCAGTTTCAACGCCAACCCGCTCCGCATCAGCACATCCAGGTTCCGGTACACCGTGCCCAGGCTGATGCGCGGCAATTTGCGCCGTACCGCCGCATAGAGTTCATCCGCCGTGGGATGGTCCTTGCGGCTCATCAGTTCATCCAGGATGACCTGTCGCTGGCGCGTCATCCGTTGTTTTGCCGGTTCGTTCATCATAAGCTTTAATGAGAACAGTTACTATTAAGTGTCTATTCCCGGTCAGGGAATTCCCGCCCGGGCGGCCGCACGCCGGACAGCGCCGATGATGCGGGGCCCAACGCTGATATGCGCGAACCCGCACTGCATCAGCCGGGCGAGACACTCCGGTCGCGCCCCGAGTTCCCCGCACACCCCGACAGGTTTCCCCGTGGCCCGGGCCGCATCCGCGATAACTTGCAGTACGCGCCAGAATGCCGGTCGGTCCTGCTGAAAGTCGTCAACAACATGCTCATTGCCCCGGTCGACGGCGAAGAGATACTGGGCCAGGTCATTGGAGCCGATGCTGGCGAAATCGGCGACGGCCAACAGCCGGTCGGCGTCGAGACACGCGGACGGCGCTTCAAACATGACGCCGTGCACGAGCCGAACGCCCCGAATACCGCGCGTATATTGTGCGATCATGTTCTTCAGTTTCAAGAACTGCTCGCAATCCACAATCACGGGGTACATCACGTACACCGGTCGGCGAGCCGACAGGCGGGCCAGCGCCCGCGCCTGCGCTTCGAGGAGTTCCGGCCGCGCTTCGAGCAGTCGCGCGCCGCGCAGCCCGAGGGCGGGGTTGTCCTGCACGGGCAATTCAAGAAAGGCCGCCGTCTTGTCGCCGCCGAAGTCGAGAAGCCTGAAATAGACCGGGCGCTCGGCCATGATCTCCGTCACGTGGCGGTAGCGCTCGAACTGCTCCTCTTCGTCCAGGACCCGCCTGGCGGCGAGAAATTCGTACTCCGTCCGATACAATCCGACGCCGTCGCCCTGCATGGCGACGACTTCCTCGGCGTCCTCCGCGCGATTGATATTCGCCATGACCGGCAGGGACCTCAAGGGCGGCACAATGAACGGCGAGCGAACCCGCGCCCATGACGCGGAGGGAACGGCCTTGACCTGCGATTCCTCGGGCCACACGGTGACCTCCCCCGAGTCGCCGTCCATCAGCACCTGCTCGCCGTGTCCCAGGATCGTGTGGATGTCCTTGATGCCGCTTATCGCGGGGATGCCCAACCCGCGCGCCAGCATGGCCGAGTGCGAAGCGCGCCCGCCTCGGGCCGTGATGAAGCCCAAGGTATTCCCGCTATCCAGGGACGCGGTCAGGTCCGCCGTGAGTCGCTCGGCGACGATAATGCGCTGCTCGCCCCGGCGAAGCATGCCCTCGATGAGGACCACGCCCTCTCCGTGTCCTTCGCGGGCCAAGGCCCGGCAGAGTCGCCGTTGCGCCGCGGCAAAACCCGAAGTCCGGTCCTCGGCGTCCGCCTGGTCCAGTTCGCCGCACCGGCGTTCCTGCAGGTCCATGACCTGTTCGACGGCGGTTTCGGCATTCACCCGTTCTTCGCGGATTATCCGGCACATCGCTTCGAGGAAGGCGGGCGCGTCGAGTATTGCCCCTTGCGCCCGGAATACGGCCTCGTGCGCCCCGCCAAGCGTTTCCGCAACCCGATCCCCAATCGCGGCTACCTCGCGCGTCGCGCCAGCCACCGCCCGTCGCAGCCGATCGCACTCCGCCGGAGCCTCCGCTTCCGAAACACTGTAGTGCGGCGTTGGCTCGCGTTGATCGGCCCGCACCAGAAACACGCGCCCCGACGCGACGCCGCCGCTGACGGGCAGCCCCTGAAATCGACGCGGATTCTTGCTCAAGTCGCTCATTCATGTCCCTGTCATGCCGCACCCACGCGCCACCGCCGCGTGCCGTCGCAAAAACAGAATCCGCGCCACGATAACACGCACGTTCAGTACCGCTCTACCCCCGGTGACGCGCACATGCCGCCCACGCCCATCGGTCACCCACTCAAGTCAACGCCGGGGCCCCGCCCCTCATTCCCCCCCACAGGCCGCCCGGCGCGCGTCAGGCTTGCCCTCCGCCTTCCAGCGCCGCCTCGACCGCGCGATACGCGCCGTTGTATACCCCTTGCGTGTGGAGTCTGAGGATATGGTCGCAGAAGAGCGAAAGCAGATCGTCCTCCTCAAGCAGCGTCGCCAAGACGCGCAGCGTGTCGCGCAATCCGGCGCATTCCGCCGTGCCGTCGCCCAGTTCCGCGCCGCGAATCGCGCCCCAGGCCTCATGCCCCCCGACGCGTTCGAGAAACAACTTCGGGACCGGATAATAGGCGAGCTCGCTCGGTTTGGTTATCAGCACGTCGCTGCACCGCATCAAGACATTCGTTGCATACACCGCCGCGAATGCGTCTTCGTTCAGAAAAGCGTGCAGGCCGGCGACCTCGCCCAATAGGGCTTGCTCGGCTATCGCGGTCGTGTCCGCCCACGTTGTATGCAATTGCGCGGTCTCGTCGATGCCCGGAACCGCGGACTTGAAGACCTCCCATACCCGATGGTGGTCGCCCAGGTTCAGGAACAGCGTCACCGCGCCCTCGCGAATGCGCGGCAGCAGCCAGCCGACCATGCCGGTCAGGAGTTCCTGTTGCGCGCCCGCGCCGCCGACCGAGACCAGCAAGCGCCGGGGCCGCCTCTCCCCCATCCGCGCAATGCGCGCCGCGCAGTCCGCCTCGACGTTCGCCGCCAGTTCATGGTCGATGTAGTGTCCCGTGAGCCGCAGCGCCGAGGCGGGCAGGCGCGCCGGCGTCTCGCCGCGACGGGCCATGCCCTGCAACATGCGGAAGCGGTAGTACGCCGAGGGCGACTGCACGGTGTTGCGCGCGCCCTCGGCCAGATGAAAGCCCAAGGGCCAGTTGTCCGGGACCGTGTTGACGACATTGCGAAGTCCGGCGTGCACCGCGCCGTGGGCGCACCAGGGGTGCGTGCCGAGCAACGGGATATGGGCGGGCAACTCGCGGTACACGTCGGCGAAGACGGCGCAAACCTCGCGGATCGGATAGTTCTTCATCAGCGGACGATAGGCGCTGCCCATGAGCGGGTCCCAGACCAGGCGGTTGAAGAGCCTCGACCGCTGCGAGATGCGCGAACCAAGCGAGTACCAGTAGTCGAGGTCGCGAATCATGCGGGCGCCGGGCGAATCGAACGCGAGCAGGTCGAACCAGTACGGGACACGCCCGAGCGCGTGGGCCGCCGACGCCAGCGCGATGCCCATGCGATAGTGCCCGTAGCCCATGCGTATCGTACCGATCACCACGCCGCGGTCCGGGTCCAACGGTTCGCCGTCCTCCGCGCACGCGACGTTCTTCACGCCCAACGCCGGGCCGATCACGGGGTTCGGGAGCGCGCGCAGCGGGTACCGCGCGTCCTCGCGGAAACCGTACTTGCGCATGTAGCGCGCCCGCATGCGACGCGCCTTCCGCACGTAGCGGGACGGGACGGGATTGCCCAGGAAAGTTGTTTGCTCGTAAGCGGCGTCCGTCATCAGCCATTCCTCGCGTTGCCCCGTACTCCGCGCGCCACCCGGCGCGAGTTCGCGTCGTGGACCGAGTGTGGGGACCGCATGATCGCGCGGGCGGGCCAAGCCATTCAAGAATAACGAAGGACGGGACATGCGACCCGCGTGTCTGCTCTTGGCCTCGTAACGCCGCTGCCGCAGTGTTGCGAGGAGCAATAGGCGGCTGTCTCCGGTGTCCCCAGCAGGATCTCCAGGTCCATCATCTTACACGTCGTCAATCCCGCCGGGGTCTCAGGCGCCGCGAGTCCATCCACTAGTTGTCGCCGTCACACCTTGGCCGAAATGGAACACACATGATGGGCACGTCATTTTGTGTTGAGAACGCCGCAAGGGTTGCTTCCACCTTTCGAAGCGAATTCTTCACTTCATCAAGAAGACGCTCACTATCACTTTTCTCATTCGGTAGTCTGGACGGATCCAAGTTGTTCCACTGAGAAGTGTCACAGGTCTGCTCGATGCGTGCTTCCAATGCTCGAAAACCCTGGAGTACTTTCTCTGCTGGTTCCTTTCCCAGCCAGGCAACGTCGCTCAAGTATGAGAGGGCTTCTTCCTGGACCTGACGATCGCCGTGATTCAATGCTCTAAGTAACAAGTCCACTACCCGGTCGCGAGCGTACGGACGGAACTCGAATATCCGGACCCCGGCCCCGGGCATTTCCACCCGATTCTTATCCGTGTAGATCATTCGCTGGAGCGTCTTCAATATCAACCATCTTTCAATTCCCGTATCGTCCGAGAAGAGATTCTCTTCGCAAATTCGGATGATGTGGTCCGTGACGTGCTTATCCGCGTCAGGCGCATCTTCAGGAATGGGAGGAACGGCGATGTATCTCTGAACTTTCACGTGTTGATGTATGGCACGATTCAATGCCTTCACTATGATGGCTTCCCGATTTGGCGAATCCGATAATCGCCCCTCAAGGGTCACCGAAATCAATTGCGACCTCGTGTCCGTCCCATAAGATCCCAGATAATCCTCCACCAATTCCTGTTCAGTCTCTTGTCGAATGGAAACAAGCACATTCTTCGATACGGCTTCACCGCACAAGTCCACGGTTCCATCTATCCAAGGCTGACACATTCCGCGTTCAACGGGTGGCGGCAGGCTTTCCAGAAAGGCGACCAATTCCGTGCGCCTGTCCCGTAGAATGTACGCGGAACGCAGCAGCAACTCGAATGCCACATCGCTCAAGTCATCATCGCCTTGCTTGATGACCTGCTGAATTGTGTCTAACAATGCTTGCGCATCCTGTGACCAGTCAGGTGCCACGTTTATACCACGCGGATAAAATATACAATAATAATATGATTCGAGCGCCTCACGAGGCGTAATCGCGGCGAGCCTTCCGGCGAGTCCTTCCAACGCGTACGCTCGCATCCTTTCCATGGCTTCGTGCCGTGCGGCACCCTCATCCAGTTCGCGAATCACATCTGCCGCACGTGCGAGAATGAGCGCCCCCCTTGTCCTGTAGTGCACATCCCAAAAGACAGGTGTCCAGTCTTTCCGCAAGTACGCTGAATCCATCGGATCTGTCGCTTCCCTCGCAACATTCAGCAATGCCCCCAGATTCTCCAGGGCCGCATCCGAAGTCACTGTCAGGGCCGACAGCGCGCATGTCGCCGCTGCATCATCGCCGTCGCGCAATGCAACGAGTCGTTCGGCATTCGTTTGGCTTGGCGCGCCGGCGGCAACGTCCAGACACAAGAGAACTGAAAGCATCAAACACTTCATAGCCTGAAAAGTGGTCATACCCAATACTAACTTGATCCTTACGGCCACATAGGGGCACATGGGCGTCAGTAAATAATAGATAGCCAACTATTGTCCGCTCCTTCCGTAGTGTGGGCGCTCCGCGCCGAGTGACCGGAGATGAGCGTCCAATCGAGCCGGCTTGTCTCGATGATCTTGTGACGCGGAGCGCCACGGAGATGCGTTGCACCGCGGGAGCGGTGTAACGAGGGCGAAATATCCTGCCGGTTGTTATCGCGCCGCGCTCTATGATGCGCCGACCCCGGCATGACCACTCTCGCTTGTCTCGACATGAACGCAAGGGTAACGGAAAGACGAAGGAATATCAAAAGCAGGTGGCTGTCGCGTATCTCCGGCCTTGTCCTTCAGCGAGAGGCTTGCCAACCCCGTCAACGCTCGCACCGCTGCTCTATTGCCGCTCGGGACTCCGTTGTTCCGAATCCTTCATCTTTTCCTCCACTTCCGGGCAAAGGGTCCGCAGTCGTTTGTCGATTGCGTCATAGAGGTCCGGAAGGGCCCTGAAATCCTCGTGCTTGGCGCGCCACCAGCGGCATATCACCGCGATGCGGTCTTCACGCGTCGGAAATCGCCCGGTCATCGTCTTGGCCCCGGAAATCCAGTTGATACGGAAATTCCCACCGCCATCCAACTCGTCCCACCAAATATTTAGGATCGCCGCCAATTGGAAGAAGACTAACCCGTTTTCGCCTTGGGCAATGACATCTATGAATCGTGGGAGATTGTAGATTCCGTACCACCCGATTCTCCACAACCGTATCCAAACCCGATTCTGTTCTTCATCCACACCGTCGTCTTCACCCAACGCAGTCGTAGCGCTGCTTCCACCGCCCGCATTGTATGGCTCCCGCCGTGCGGGTCCTGAAAACCGCTTCTCAAGTTCGACCAAATCTTCATTGAGCGGAAGAGCGAGCACATCGTCCATTGCAGCGGGGCTCGTGAGAATCGTAGGCGCACGTTCCCACCACGCGAGGATCACGTCTCGCATCTCGTACGGTTCATCGACAGTTATGAAGCTGTACCCCGCATCATTGCGCAAGGCTGGAATCCCCCCCGCTTCCGATAACGGGAGGATGCCCCATTTTATGTCGATGTTAGAAGTAATCACAGTCGCACTAAATAGGACCGCTCTAGAGCAATATCTAAATATTCTCAATAGCGGCTCTATATATGACCCGGTTCTACTTTGTCGCAAAGCATCAACGATCAGCGGAACTACGCTCGGACCGCGACTTAGGAGATAGTGATCGAGACACGGAACCTCTTCGAGATCAGGGATAGACAAGGGGTCAAACGTACCGGCATGCGTCCTCACAGCCCAGTCCTGAAATCGCCTTGTCAACTCAGAGCTCGATTCTTCGGCGCCACACAAGGACGGTAGCGCGAATACGAAAGCCAGCAGGCATCGTCGCGTAACAAGCATTTGCGTGTCTCCTTTACGTTTACTGAGTCCACATTGCTTCTCATTGCGCTCTTGCTGTGCGGCGGCGGCAGTGAGCGCTTCACGCCAGTCCATGCCCTCAGTCAATTCGGTCCATGCCGCAAGGTTCAACAGGGAAATAGGGGACTGCCTCCTGTTTCCGCTCCTTGCATAGTGTGGGCGCTCCGCGCCGAGTGACCGGAGATGAGCGTCCAATCGAGCGGGCTTGTCTCGATGAGCTTGTGACCCGGAGCGCCACGGAGATGCGTTGCACCGCGGGAGCGGTGTAACGAGAAGAAGACACCGCCCGCAGCGTGCGCCCTCGCGGCTCGCGGGTGAACATCACGCTCGTTTGTCATTGCGTAGTGTCTCGATTTGTAACGACGACATCACTCTTTAGGCGCTAGAGACCCACCAATAATCTCCCCAGTTTCCCTATCAACCCAATAAACCTCCGCAAAGCAGTTGACTGTGCGCTCGCCCGTTTCGGGGTCTCTGTTCGGCTCTTCGTAAGTCGCCGGGATTTCCCAACAGTATCGAGCCGTCTCGTATAGAGGTTGCACGCTCCTTAGGCCCTCCTGAAAGGCTGCACCAAGATGAGCGGGAAACGCGACAACCCTCCGAATCTTATCCGCATTGGAGGGAGGTCGTACGGCAAAACCTCCACCCAGTCGAATATCTTGAAGCCACTGCACGAAGAGTTCCAACGCTTGTTCGGGCGAAATCTCCTGTAACGGAAGTCGGCTGGGCTTAATCGGTGGCCGATAATACACGAACCTAACGTCGCCGCTACATGCCGCCACATGGGCCATCAATCCCGCTCCTCGACACGGCTCTTCACTGAATCTCTCCTCACAATAGAAACGCCACTGGCACGTGACAAGTTCTCCTTCGTGCAGTTGCTTAGAAGGAGAACACTCGATGTTGTCGAACGACGCCTCAACACCATAGAAACGCAAGAGCCAGTCTAGACTAGTGAATGCGCGATCAGCGCTTAGCGCATCACACCCCAATTCATCAGCGCGACCTAGAAGACGAAAGAAGTATATCAAGAAAGGCTCGACCCGGAAACCTATTTCAAATTCGTCGGTGATACCGCATCGCCATAGGTCCATAGCGCCAAGGGTTCGTTCGTAAACAATATCAACCTCGGGAGGTAGACTCGTGCCAACAACAGCGCGGAAGAATTCCTCTAACCGGTCGGTATAGTCTTTGATATCTCCACGAGGAGAAGAGGAGGAGGAGACGGTCTGGCATTGCGTATGCTGTTCCTCGATATTGCCGCTGAGACTCGAGCCTGGCAGTGCTAACGGTGTAGCAAAAGCCAGGATGGACGCAATAAGCATGACTAGCAGAACGCTTGTAAGAAGAAGTAAGGATCGACGCATGCTGATACCTCGCTCACTCTATAAACACGCATGGCCTCGTAACGCCGCTCCCGCGGTGTTACGCGCGGCTGCGACGCTGCGCGTCGTCAACGTGCCTGCATCTTCGTCTCCCGATTGTTTTCGGGCGCGGAGCGCCACGGAGATGCGTTGCACCGCGGGAGCGGTCTCACGAGGAGAAGACGCGATGCTTGTTTCATGGCGGGTGTCCTCCCTTCGGTTCCCATTCCACTGTCCCTGGCCCCGCGGCACTGCCCACTGCGCAAGTCCGCCGCGCGGGGTCTACGGTGTCATAATGAGCCCACTTGCGCCGTCTTGTCAATAGGCATTCAATCATAATTTTCAGTTGGCCGGACGACCACCGCAGGGCCCCCGCCGCCACCTTTTCCCGCCCGACCCATCCTCCCTAGTCCCTAGTCCCTGCTCCCTAGCCCATCACCCGGGGTCGCGTCGCGCATCAGACAGCCTCGCTTCCAGCAATCCCCAAGCGGCGCGGCCCCGTCCTGTCTTTCCCGCTTCCCCTGAGCCGGGGGCCGCGTCACGCCTTGGCTTTTTGGCATGGGCCACGACACGACCGCGGCCCCTTCTCCCGCCCTCTAGCGCCCGATCCCCTCGTTTCCGCTGTCCCCTTAGCCCTACCGGCCCCCCTCTCGCGCGTTATTGCCGCCCCACCGGCTCTCCTTTTCCCACTCACGCCCGACCCGCCCTCCGCATGTGGACTGCGCAAGCTTGCTTGCGCTCTTGTCCGGCAAGCCAGCTTGCCGGACGGGAAAGCTGGAGCAAGCTCCAGCACTCCAAAGCGCGTCGATTTTCGGAGTAGCACCAGAACGAGAACGACAATCAGCCGCCGCCTTTTCCCGCGCGCGCGGCGTATGCTACGATGCTTGTTCCCGATCAGCCGGGCACGGCGACGCGGATGCGCCGTGTATGGAAAGAAGAGGAAAATCATGAGAAAGAACTTGTCGTGCTTGATCCTGGGGGCGTTGGTCATGTCTTCGTGGCTACCCTTGCCGGCGACGGCCCAGGGCGAGGTAAGCGCCACGTTGCGCCAGGCCATCGAAAACGCCGTAAACCGCATCAAGCCGTCGTTGGTGCGTATACACGTCGTGGATACCTACTACGGCGAAGGCCGCGAGTTGAAGTATGAGTCCTCGGGCAGCGGCGCGGTGATCACCGCCGAGGGGCACGTGATTACGAACCACCACGTGGCGGGCCGGGCGAAGCAGCTCAAGTGCGTGTTCGCGGACAAGAGCGAGTACGCGGCGGCATTGGTCGGGACCGACCCGCTGACCGACATTGCGGTGATCAAGCTTGTCTCGGACGGGTCGAAGCCCTTCCCGGTGGCGCCGTTCGGGGACAGCGACCTCGTGCGGGCGGGCGACCACGTGCTGGCGATGGGCAGCCCGCTCGCGCTGTCGCAGTCGGTAACGCTGGGGATTGTGAGCAACACGGAGATGATCATGCCCGAGTGGATGAACCGCTGGGGCGGACTCGAACAGGACGGCGAGGACGTGGGCGCATTGGTGCGCTGGCTCGGCCACGACGCGGACATCTACGGCGGGAACTCGGGGGGGCCGCTGGTGAACATGAGCGGCGAGATCATCGGCATCAATGAAATCCGGATGGGGCTCGGGGGCGCGATCCCCGGCAACCTGGCCAAGAGCGTGGCCGGACAGTTGATGGCGGACGGCAAGGTGCTGCGCGCGTGGATCGGTCTTGAATTGCAGCCGAGGCTCAAACACGAAGGAAGCGCGCGCGGCGTGCTGGTCAGCGGCGCCATCAAGGGATCGCCCGCCGACGAGGCCGGTCTCAAGCCCGGCGACCTGCTGCTGTCCCTCGGCGGCGCGCCGATGGACGTGCGGTTTCTCGAACAATTGCCCGACGTCAACCGGACCATCGCCGAGTTGCCCATCGGCAAGCCGGTGCCGGCCCTGATCGAGCGGGACGGCAAGGCCCTCGCCGTGGTCCTTACGCCCACGGAGCGGGAGCCGCGCGAGCCCAAGGAGCAAGAACTGAAACAATGGGGCTTCACCGCGCGGAACCTGTCGCTCCTCCTGGCGAAGGAACTGAAGCGTGAGACCAAGGACGGGGTGCTCGTCACGTCCGTGCGCCCCGGCGGTCCGGCGGGCGACGCGAAGCCGTCGGTTAACGAGAAGGACGTCATCATCGCCGTTGCCGGGCAGCCGGTGAAAGACCTGGCGGAACTGCGGCGCATCACGGAGGAACTGACCCGCGACGCCAGCGATCCGGTGCCGGTCTTGACCGAATTGGAGCGCAAGACCGAGAAGTTGGTTACCGTCATCAAGGTCGGGATTCAAGAACTGGACGACCCCGGCCTCGAAGTCAGCAAGGCGTGGCTTCCGGTCGAGACCCAGGTGCTCACGCGCGACATCGCCGAGCTCATGAAGAACGCGAGCCTGACCGGCTTCCGGGTCACGCACGTCTACAAGGGCAGCACCGCCGAAAGCGCGGGCCTCGCCGTCGGCGACATCATTGTCGCGGTGGACGACGAGCGCATGACGGCGTCCGCGCCGGAGCACTACGAGGAGTTGGCGGCGTGGATTCGGCAGTACAAGATAGGCGCGGTGGCGCAGGTGCGCGTGCTGCGCGGCGCGGAGGAGATCACGCTGCCGGTGGAACTGGTGCGATCGCCCAAGCTCGCGCGGGAGATGAAGAAATACCGCGACGAAAGCTTCGAGTTCACGGTGCGCGACGTGACCTTTTTCGACAAGGCCAAGGAACGCTGGGCGGAAGAGCAGCGCGGCGTGCTTATCGAGGAGATCAAGTCCGGGGGCTGGGCGGCTCTGGGCCGCCTGCAGGTGGGCGATCTCGTTCTTGCCGTCGACGGGGGCGACGTCGCGGACGTGACGACGTTCGAGGGCGCCATGAAAGGCATCGCGGAGAAGCGCCCGGCTGTGGTGGTGTTTCACGTGTTGCGCGGCATACGCACCTTTTATGTCGAACTGGAGCCCAAGTGGGACGGAACCCAAAGGGAGGATAGGACATCATGAAGGGAACGCTGCGGTATTACGGGGTCATCGGCGCGCTCCTGGTTTGCCTGCCCGCGTGGATGTCTTCGGCGGGCGAAATCGAGGAACAGGCCCGCGCCGTCATGGAACAGAACCAGCACGCCGTCGTCACGGTGCAACTCACGACGAAGACGCAGGTCTCGTTCATGGGCATGGGCAACGAGGAGAGCGAGGACAAGACGGAGGTCACCGGAACGGTGATACAGCCGGACGGCCTCACCGTGATTGCCCTCTCGGCCACGGACCCCATGAGCATGCTCCAGTCCCTGATGGGCGGCATGATGGACCAGATGGAGACGAACACCCGCGTCATCGACGTGAAGATGCTGCGCGACGACGGCAGCGAGATTCCGTCGCGCGTCGTGCTGCGCGACAAGGACCTGGACCTGGCGTTCGTCCGGCCCATCAACAAGCCCGCGGACCCGCTGCCCTGTGTGGACCTGACGAACGCCGGAACCGCGCGGGTGCTGGACGAGGTGGTGGCGCTGAACCGTCTGGGCAAGGTGGCGAACCGCGCCTATGCCGCGTTTCTGCTGCGCGTGCACGCGGCGGTCTCGAAGCCCCGCACGTATTATGTACCCAGTTACGAGGCGATGACCGCACAGGGATCGCCCGTCTTCACCCTGGACGGCAAAGCGCTCGGAGTGGTGGTGCTGCGCACCCTGAAGGAGGGCGTGTCGGAAGCCGCGGGCATGGCCGCGCTCTTCTCCGGCGCGAAGGCGGGCAACATGACGCCGATCATCCTGCCGGCCTCGGATATTCTCGAAGTTGCGGCGCAAGCGCCCGAGTCCGCCGAGGCGGCTGCGGAAGAAACGTCGGGCGCGGAAGAGACGGAGGCCGTGCCGTAGGGCGCACCGGCTGCCGTACTGCGAGGGCGTGTTGTCAAGCATCGTCGAGTTGCGCGGCAAGACCGCGCTGATTACCGGGGGTGCCCGACGGATCGGCGCCGCCACGGCATTGGCCCTCGCGGAGGCGGGCGTCCACCTCGCGATTCACTATCGGGCGTCCGAGGCGGATGCCGCGCGGTTAAGCGACCAAGTACGGGCACATGGCGTGCGTTGCGCACTTGTGCGGGCCGACCTTGCCCAATCCGGGGAGGTCGCGGCGTTGATCGGGAAGGCCGTCGATGCGGCGGGACCGCTCGACATCCTGATATGCAACGCGAGCATATTTCCCGAAGCCACGCTGCGCGAGGCCGCCGAGGAAAACGTATGGGAGAATGTGCGAATCAACGCCCTCGCTCCTATGCGGCTCGGTCTCGATTTCGTCGCGCAGGGACGGGAAGGCTGCATCGTCAATTTCCTTGACACGATGGTGGTCGACTACGACCGCAAACACGTTCCCTATCATCTCAGCAAGCGCATGTTGTATTCGATCACGCGCATGATGGCCCTCGAATGCGCGCCGAAAGTGCGCGTGAACGCTGTCGCGCCCGGCCTCATTCTGCCGCCGGAAGGCAAGGATGAAGACTATCTTGCCGGACTCGCCCACTCGAATCCGCTCCAGCGATACGGTGACGCGCGGGCCGTTGCGGAAGCCGTCTTGTTCCTGTTGCGCGCGGCGTTTGTCACCGGCCAAGTTATCTTTGTGGACGGGGGCCGCCATCTGAGAGGACGTGTCTATGACTGATCGATGTCGTCGAGGTGCGAGTACGAAGGGAAGCGCGGGAGAAGACCGCATTCATATTCGCGATTTGCTCACGCGCTGTATCGTCGGCATTTACCCCGAGGAACGACGGGAAAAGCAGGACATCGTCATCAATATCACGCTTTACGCCGACCTGTCGCGCGCGGGGCAGACGGACCGCATCGAGGACACGGTCGACTACAAAGCGGTCAAGAAACAGGTGCTCGCACTGGTCGAGAAATCCTCGTTCCTGCTCATCGAACGTCTCGCGGAAGCCATCGCGGAGATATGCCTTGCGGCGCCGGGAGTGGTGCGGGCCGCCATCACGGTGGACAAGCCCGGCGCGCTGCGCTTTGCGCGCAGTGTGGCCGTGGAAATCGTGCGGGACCGACCCGATGGCTCCTGAAGCCGCCGCCCGCGCCGCGGACGTCTTCGTTTCCGTGGGCGCGAATATCGAGCCCGAGCGGCATATCCCCGCCGCGCTCGACCTCTTGCGCGAGGCGGTCCCGATAACGGCCATCTCGACCTTCTACGTGACCGCGCCCATCGGAGCTCCCGAGCAAGCCGACTACTTGAACGGCGTTGTCGCGGTGGAATGCACCGCCGCGCCACGGGCGTTCAAGTTCGAGACCTTGCGCGCGATCGAGGCCGCCCTTGGCCGCGTACGCACGGCCGACCGCTTCGCCGCGCGAACCATAGACCTGGATATCGCGCTATTTGGCGACACGGTCCTGCGCGAGCCGGACCTCGAAATTCCCGACCCGGACCTCAGGTCGCGTCCGTTCCTTGTCGCCGCTATACTGGAATTGGCGCCGGTATACCGCCTCCCGGATTCCGGCGCGCCCCTGGCCGCCCTATTGCACGACGCGGACCGCGCCTGTCTCAGGCCGGCCGTTGCCTTTACCCGCAATTTGAGAGAAAGGTTTGGCGTATGAATGCCGAGCGTGTTGCCGAGTTGGTGCGTGAATTGCTGGTCGAAATCGGAGAAGACCCGGAGCGCGAAGGACTGCTCAAGACGCCCAACCGCGTCGCCGCGGCGTGGGAATTCCTCACGTCGGGTTACCGCATGAACATGGACGACGTCATCAACGACGCGGTGTTCAAGGCGGAATCCAACAACATGATCATATCGAGCGGCATCGAGGTCTACAGCCTGTGTGAACATCACCTGCTGCCCTTCTTCGGCCGCTGCCATATCGGCTACATCGCCCAGAAGAAGGTGATCGGTCTCAGCAAGCTTGCGCGCCTCGTGGATTTCTTCGCGCGCCGCCTCCAGATTCAGGAACGGCTCACCGCGCAGATCGCGCGCGCCGTCATGGACGCCACGAAGGCCGAGGGCGTCGGCGTGGTCATGGAATGCCGCCACCTCTGCACCATGATGCGCGGCGTCGAGAAGCAGAACAACGTGATGACGACGTCGTCCGTGCTGGGCAGCTTCCACGACGACGCGATTACACGGCAGGAGTTCTTGAGCCTGATTCACCCGGCGACTTGACGCGGCCTCAGCCTGTCCCCTCGAAAAACGCGACATCCGCAAGGTCCTTCGGTCGGGCAAGCGCCTTCTTGTTCAAGATAAGCTGCGCCTTCCCGATGTACGCTACGGGCAGGTCGTCCAGGACCCCCGGCACGCGCGCTTGCCAGACCTCGTCGAAAGTGACCCCGGTCAGACCGGTCAACAGGTCGATTCGGTTCGGCGCGCGACCCAGTTGAATCACCTGGTTCTCGATCAGGAAATCCCGCGCGGACAACCCGAGTTCGCCGAAGCCGAATGCTTCGAGCACGTCCGCGATCCGCTGGGCGTTCTCGGGCGCGACGCGGACCAGGATATCCACGTCGCCGGTGTAGCGGGGCACGCCATGGTGCGCGAGCGCGTGCGCCCCGACCACGACGAAGTCAACGTGGCGCGAGTTTAATAATGCGATAAACGCGCTCAAGTCGGGGTGGAGGGTCACCCTGCGATCTCCGGACCAGTTCGAGCAGAATATCGACACGCTCTTTCGGCGTCAAGGAGAGATAGTAGGCACGGTCGGCCGCGTCCGCCTCGGCGAAGCTTTGAAACACCTGAACCGTCTTATCCATAGCCCTATTCTACCCGACGGGTAGACGGCCCAACAAGGCCCGCTTCAAAACCGCGAGAGGCAAGAAGCGGTCCAATGCGCCGAATGGAGTATCTTGTCCGATGATGAAAAGCCGAATATTTGCCGCTACTGTCCTTCTCTTAGGAAGTCTTGTTGCCCCGACGAACACGACGCTCGCTCAGGAGGTCATCCGCGACGTCGTATACGGCCAAGGATACGTCGCGGACGGCCCCGACGGAGCGCCTCGGCTGCGCGACTTGACGTTGGATGTCCATCTTCCCGAGAAGGGCGGCCACGACGAGCGGCCGGCTGTGGTGCTGGCGCACGGCGGCAGCTTCATGGGGGGCGGCAAAGAAGACCGCAAGCTCATCGAAGTCGCCCGCCACCTCTGCAAGCACGGCTACGTTTGTTTCTCGATCGACTACCGCCTTATCGGCGATTTTCCGCCCGCCGCGCCCCCGTTCGACGCGACTCTGCTCCAGGCGGTCGTCCACGCTGTTTACGTGGACACCAAGACGGCCATTCGCTTTGTCCGCGCGCACGCCGCCAGGTACGGCGTTGATCCGGGTCGTATTGCCGTGCTCGGCGAGTCGGCGGGCGCGTTCGGCGCGCTGGCCGCGGGCGTCTCGGACGCCGCGGATTTCGCCGCGGACCGCGACGACCTGCCCGTGCCGGAAATCAATAATCCTGACGCCGACGGTAAACCCAATGCCGTGATCGGGCTCTGGGGCAGCGCGGAACCTGTGATCGACAAATTCGACGCCGGCGACCCGCCGATGATGATCGTCCACGGCGTAAAGGACATTCATCTTTCCGTCCCCTTCGGACTCGCCCGCAAGATCAAGCAGACGTGCGACGAGAAGGGCATTCCCTGCCGGTTTTATCCCATGGAAGGGGAAGATCACGGCGCGTGGGAAGGGAAGTTCGAGGGGAAGGACCTGAAGACGCTGGTGTTTGAGTTTCTGGAAACATACATGGCCCGGTGACGGGACGCCCGCGCACGGGGAAGCGGTTCAAAGGAAGTAAAGAGCCAAGAGGACTTAAAGGACGTGAATGCAAACCGCGGCACACCGCCTCGGTTCCGGCAGATTGGCGCGTCCCAATCTCTGGCCCCAGCGGCCTTTCCACCCTTGGCTGTCGCCGTAGGTCCTTTTCGTCGCTGAAAACCCTTTCGTCGCTTCTTTTCGCCAGTCCCCGCGCCTCAGACGCGCACCACGGCCTCGGCTTCGGCGACCAATTCGTCGGCGCGGTCCTCGAGTTCGAGGTCGTCCACGACCCATTCGTCGATGCGCGCCAGCAGGTCCATCGGAACGCCGAGCAGCGCGGCCACGTCCACAATCGCCGAAGTCTCGGCGTCGGCGAAGAACCCGTGGGCATGCCTGAGCCGCAGCAACTCCGCCATGACGACGACGCGGCTTGCGGGCGACTCGAACGGGGCCACCAGGTCTTTCAGGGTGCGGTCGTTGTGAAGGGCGCAGGACTCGACCCCGTTCAGGTGCGCGTATTGATAGAGCAGGTCCTTCTCGACGTCGTCCACCCGTCCGTCGGACTTGGCCAGATGAATCAACAATTCCATTAACGACTTGCGCTGTTCTCGCGTCAACTTGGCAAGCATGGTGTCCCTTTCCAGTGCGTTCAGCCCGCGTTTGTGTCCCGACCTCGGTAACGGCGCGTCGCCATCATGATACTTCCCGTTACAATAACCGCCCCCGCCGCCACGCCCGCCGCCACCTGTAGCGCGCGTTTCGCGAGCACCACCTGCCGGCTCCATCGCCGCCCGGTCGCGCAATACGTGGCGAAATGCTCGCAGTTATTCCGCCACACGTCATAGCCGGTCTCGTCCAGATGCGCGAGCGCCGTCGCGACCACCTTGTCCGGCAATCTCCGTCGCGGCCCGTGCGAGACCACTTCCGCCTCGCCCTCTTTCAGAAACTCCTCCATCGGCGACCGGCACACGCGGGCGTCGCGCCGCCGGAGCGGCTCGCCGGACAAATGCACCACGGTGCCGTCGCCCATGTCGATGCCGTGGTGCGTATACAGCCCGCCCATGCGCTTCACGCGCAGATGATCGCCTCGCGCCACCTCGCAATCCTCCCGCTCATTCGTTACCAACCGGAGTCCTCAAGATAGCGCAATCCCGGACAAAAGTAAACCTGCCGCGCTACGCGCCGAAGAGCAGCGTGTTTATCACACGCCAGACTTCCCGAGCGCCCTCGCGCGTCAGGCCGGAAAACGGCACGATCAGCGCATCGTCGTCCAGGCCGAGACCGGACCGGATGCGGTCCAGGTGCTGCTTGCGCCGGCCGCGGCTCAGTTTGTCGATCTTGGTGGCGACAATAAGCGTGGGCCGCTCGGCGTCCTCGAGCAGGTGCAGCACGTCAACGTCCTTCGGCGAGACTTCGTGCCGGGCATCCACCAGCGCTACGACGAGCCGCAGCGCGGCGCGTTCGAGGAGGTATTGCGTCATGACACGCAGCCACTGCTCCTTGAGCTGTTTCGGAACCTTCGCGAACCCGTACCCCGGCAGGTCCACGAAGTAGAACTTATCGTTGACGTTGAAATAGTTGATGGCCTGCGTCTTGCCGGGTGTGGTGCTCGTCTTCGCGAGCGCCTTGCGGTTCAACAGCGCGTTTAACAGCGTCGACTTGCCCACGTTGGACCGGCCCACGAACGCGATCTCGGGGCGACCGTCGCGCGGATGGTCCTCCGCGCGCCAGACGCTCCTCACAAACTTGACCGTCTCGATTTTCATACCGACTCGGTCCGCGGCGCCTCGCTCCGGCACCATTGACTTAACCTCTGCATGCCAAGGATTATACCCGTATTCGCCGCGAATGGAAGCACAAGAGGATATCGCCCGATGAACCCACGCGATTTCGTGAACCGTCTGAACATGTTGAGTCGAGGCTATCAGCAGTCCCAGATTCTCTTCACGGCCCTGCGCGGCGGCGTGTTTCGCCATCTCGAAACGCCGCATACCGCCGCCGAAATCGCCGCGGCCGTCGGCTGGGACGCCCGGGGCGCGCGCATGCTCCTGGACGGCCTTGTGGCGCTGGAACTGGCGGTCTCGGAGCAAGGCCGCTACCGGAACGCGCCCATTGCGTCGCAATGCCTCGTGCCCGGCGCGCCGGCGGACCAGACGCATATCCTGGAACACGCGGCGCACGCCTACGAGACTTGGGGACGTTTTCTCGACGCCGTCCGCACCGGCGAGGCCGTCTCGCGCGAGCGGCCGGACCGACCCCCCGAGGAACTACGCGCCTTCATTCTGGGGATGGCCGACCTCACCCGCCATGCGGCCCCCGCGGTGCTCGATGCGGTGGATCTTTCGGACCGCCGGCATCTCCTGGACCTCGGCACCGGGCCGGGCGCGTACAGCATCGCCTTCCTGCGGGCACACCCTGGACTCCGCGCCACGCTCTTCGATTTCCCACAGGTCATCGAGATCGCCCGCGAACAGGTCGCGGCCGCGGGGCTGATCGACCGCGTTGCGTTCGTCTCGGGCGATCTCACACGCGACGAGTTCGGCAACGACTACGACGTCGTCCTCCTGTCCAACATCATCCACTCGTTCGGCCCCAAAACCAACCAAGCGATTGTCAAGAAATGCCACGCCTGCCTGCGGCCCGGCGGCCTCCTCATCGTAAAGGATTTCCTGGTCGACAGCGGCCGGACCGGCCCCCCGTTCAGCCTTATCTTCGCGCTGCACATGCTCGTCCACACTGGCAAGGGCGATACGTACACGTGCGAGGATGTGGCGGACTGGACCGACGCGGCGGGGTTCAGACCGGGGCGCTTCGTCGATCTCGGGTATGCTTCGCGGCTCTGGCTCGCGGAAAAATGATGTGTCCGGCGGCGCTGTAAACGAGCGCCGCGCGAGCAGGCCGCCCATACAAGAGCGCGGGCGGGACGCCCGGCCACAAGCTGTTGGCCCTCAGAGACGACCGCCGTGTTCCTCCGCGAAGTCTTTGAGGGCCTCCTCGATCGCTTTCTTGTGCTCGCGGTCGTAGAACTCGCGGTCGGCTTGACGCCGGAACAGCCCGCGTCGCTCGTCCTGACTCCAGTCACCGCGGACGCCGCGGCGGTCCTTGCCGCTGCGGCGGTCGCTGTGCCAGTTGCCTTCCGCGTCCTGATAGTAGCCCGGGCGAATTTCATCTGTCACGATCGCGTCTCCCCGTATCCGTTGCTCGCTGAGTATAAGGACATTCCGCCGGACCGTCAAGGGGGCGGCGGGGCATCACCCCGATGAGCGATGTGCTTGACATAAATTGGCTGTCTGTGTTTACATCCTGCGTGTGTTCGATACGGCGGAATCCGGTTGCGGGGTAGTGCGTCTGGCGTAACGGGACGCGCGCTTCCTCTGCTTATGGGCAAACGGTGCAAGACGAAGGAGGTTGGAAACCATGTACGATGAAAAAGGCTTGAGCGATGGTCTGAATGTGATTGAACTCTGGTTTCGGCAGGTGATTTCCACGATCGCGAGCACGATTCTCTTGCCGCTCAACTTTCTCCAGGCGCTCTTCAACGTTTGAGCGTGCCATGAGCGATATCGGCGGCCGTGGCGCGGCTTCCCGCCGCCATGGTCCGTCGCGGCGGTTCTTGCTCCGTCTCTGGTCTACCTTTCAGGGCTTCCGTGGACGCGGATGCGTCCCGGTTCGACAATCCACAACCTGCCGACAGGCGATTCGTGTTTTATCGCCACCGCGATCTGGCGGATGAGTCCAAGCATTCCCGCGAGGGTGGGCTTGGGATGATGCAAGATGATGAGTCCGCGATAGTTCTGAGGGGGGTACTTGATGGTCTGTGCAAAGTCTATATCAGCCGTAACGATCGAAAGGCCCTGATCGCGGCACACGGCAGCCAGCGTTTGGTCGTCCGTGCCCTGCAACTGTTCCTCCGCGACGGTCGAAACCTCGTTTCCGGCCTCCTTCAACGGAATACGCCATCGTTGATCGGCGTTCTCGTCAGGCTTGAAGCGCAACATCAGGCTTGTACTTCGATGGGGAGTATTCGCTCGCGCGCGGACTCGGCGGCATAGGCCAGACACGCCTGGATGTCTTCCATGGTCAGACTCGGGTAGGCGGCAAGTATGTCGTCGGCACTGTCGCCGTTGGAAAGGTATTGCAGGATGAGCCAGACCATAATACGCGTGCCCTTTATGCAAGGTTGGCCGTGACAGATGTTGGGGTTTACGGCGATTCTTTCGAGCAGTTCCGACATCCTGTTATTCCCATTTCCAATGCACAAACGTTATATCACAGCCCACTCCAAGAGAGGCCATACGGAAGTGACCGGCGGCCCGTCCGCCGGCCGCCCGCCCCGGCGGCCCTTGCTTATCGGGCGCGATTTCGCCACAATCGTTCACGCGGCGTTGCCGTAGTGGAGGTATAAGCCAATGCAGCGCAATGTCTTCACGATGAAACTGCAGCCGGGGTGCGCCGTGGAATATAAGAAGCGGCACCAGGAAATCTGGCCGGAACTCCAGGCGCTGTTGCGCGACGCGGGCCTGATCGAGTACGCGGTCTACCTCGATGAACTAACGGGGACCCTTTTCGCGGTGCAGCGACTGGCGGACAAGAACACGGTGCATGAACTGCCGGGGCACGAGGTCACGCGGCGCTGGTGGGCACACATGGCGGAATTGATCGATACCAACGTGGACAATTCGCCGCTCTGCAAGCCGCTCGAAGAAGTGTTCCACCTGGAGTTCGGGCCCGACCAGGGACCAACGGCCGAATGAACCCGACCGCAGCCACGACACCGATCAAAGCGGCGCGCCGGGCGCGGCTCGGCCTCTACTCGATCGGCCATGCCCAGTACTGGCGCCAGTTCCCGGGGCTACGCGACCGGCTCCTCGGCTACGGCGAATTCATCGCTTCCCGCCTGTCGGAATGGGGCGATGTGACCTATTTCGGCATGGTGGACCGCGAGGGCCTTGCGCGCGAGGCGGCGGACGCGTTTCTTGCGCGCAACGTGGACCTGATCTTCTGCCACGCCGCCACGTACGCCATGAGCGCGTCCCACGTCGCCCTCGCGCAAACGTGCAAGCGGCCCATCGTGGTCCTCAACCTCCAACCCTGCGAGCGGATGGACTACGATCGGACTACGACCGGTGAATGGCTGGCCCACTGCTGCGCCTGTGGCGTTCCCGAGATTGCGAACGCCTTCACGCGGGCGGGTGTCCCGTTCCACGTCGTCAGCGGCCTGCTTGGTCTCGACGCCACGCCCCCCGACTCGCTTGCGGACGAAGACACCGCGAATCACTCGGACGCCGTTGCCGCTTGGCGGGAGATCGCGGAATGGGCCCGGGCCGCGACAGTCAAGCGCACCCTCGCCACGGGCCGGATCGGATTCCTGGGCCACACGTACCCAGGAATGCTCGATATGTACAGCGATTTCACGATGATCACCGCGCAGACCGGCTTGCACGTCGAGATACTTGAAATGTGCGACCTGAACCGCATTCTCGCAACGGTCACCGACGCGGAGAAGCAGGCGAAGCTGGACCAAGTGAAGGAGATGTTCGTTATCAGCGAAGACTCCCCCGCCGACCCGCTCGCGCGCAAACCGCGCCCGGAACAACTCGACATCGCTTGCGCCGTGGCGGTGGCGCAGGAGAAGCTGGTGCGCGAGTTCGACCTCGATGCGCTGACGTACTACTACCGCGGCGCGCCGGGCAATCCGTATGAGCGGCTTCAGGAAGCGTTCATCCTCGGTCATTCCCTGCTCACGGCCCAAGGCATTCCCTGTTCCGGCGAGGGGGATACGAAGACCTGCGTTGCGATGAAAATCTGCGATACCCTGGGCGTCGGCGGCAGTTACAGCGAGATTGTGGCCGCCGACTTCCGGGATCAGACGATGCTCATGGGCCACGACGGCCCGTTCCACGTCGGGATCAGCGCGGAGAAACCGATCCTGCGGGGCATGGGCCTGTACCACGGCAAATGGGGAACCGGCGTATCCGTCGAAGCCAAGGTCCGCCGAGGCCCCGTTACGAATCTGGGCGTCACCCAGACCCGCGACGGACGACTCAAAATGATCGTGCATGAGGGTGAAGCAACCGACGGCCCGACCCTCAAGATCGGGAATACGATGACGCCCGTGCGCTTTGCGGAGCCGCCCGCGCAATTCATGAACGCGTGGTTTTCCCACGGCCCCACCCACCACTTCGCGATGTCCGTCGGCCATAATGCAGGCGTCTTTCGTAAGGTAGCCCTATTGCTCGACTGGCCTTGCGAGGTGCTATAGGCGCGGCGGTTGGCGTTGCCCTTCGCGGCGAAGATTGAAAACTACGTATTCTGCGCAATTCGCTGCAAAAGAAAAGACTAGGCGGTTTCCGGGTCGGTCTGATACCATAGGGACGCGGTAGTGCCCTGAGGGCCATTTTTCCACTGCGCAACCGAACCGACAGCCTGAGAGGAGGCACACCATGCTTGCAGCCAAAGAGGTCATGGCGACCAACCTGATTACGGTGGCGGAGAACACGCCGGTCCAGACCGCCATGCGACTTATCGTGGAGAACGACATCACCGGCCTGCCCGTGGTCGACGAGGAGCATAAGCTTGTCGGCATCATCTCCGAAAAGGACCTGCTCAAGGTGTTGTACCAGCCGCATCTGGGCGACGCCCTGGTGATGGATATCATGAGCACGGACCTGATCACGTTTGAGGAGGATGCGGACCTCGTGGACGTGGCCGAAGCCATGATCGAGGGCCATTTCCGCCGCGTTCCCATTCTGCGGGATGGGCGAATCGTCGGCTTGATCACCCGCCGTGACATTCTCCGTCACGTCATCGACACACGGTACGCGGTGCGTATCTGACGGGCCCGATCTTCAGCGACCGTTCCCGGTGCGCGATCGCGTCAACGTGCGGAAGAAGACCGAAAGTCGGCGATGGGGTGTGTTCGATGCTGAAACAAGTTGGGAAGATGGTGTTTGTCGCCGTGTGCCTCGGATTGCTTGAGGCGGCGTGGACCACCCCGACGGCGCCGGGCGCTACGCGCGCGGGACTGGGCTGCTTCGCCATAGGCGCGGTGCTGGCGGTGGTGTGCTGGCCGAAGCTGTGGTGGGTTCCCGGCCTGAGCATGCTGCAGGAGGCCACACAGGTCATTGTCGGACAGAGCGCCGCATGGCGTCCGAACTGGGATTGGTTTTTCAACCATTGGTCCGCCGGCTACTTCGGGGTCAATCTCTACCCCGCGATTCTGTTCCCGCTTATTACGATCTTCGGGGAAGGGACCTACCTTTGGTTGAAGCGCACGACCGCGCCGGCAGTTGGGGATGCTCCCGGCGTCGAAGCCGCCCCTTAATGGCGGACGTGGAATCCCTCGTGGCGCGGGGGCCCATCCTCCCACGCGGCTTCGAGAT
>JAKQEQ010000006.1 GCA_029556545.1 Candidatus Hydrogenedentota bacterium | reverse complement strand
TCCAGCTTTCCCGTCCAGCAAGCTAGCTTGCCGGACAAGAGCGCAAGCAAGCTTGCGCAGTCCACATGCGTCGCGCATTTTCATGCTCTGCGGGAGAAATCCGCCGCAGGAGGATTTCATGACAACTCGTAATCGTAATCGTAATCGATCCCCTCCCCCGCGCCGCGCATAACGCCGCGCACCTGGAAAAACGCGCCCACCACCCGGTACAGTTACGACTGAAACTTTTCAGCCCAAACAAAGAGGGGACACCGCCATGACGCTGTTACTGCCCGCCGCAATGCTGGCCCTGTCCGTACACGCGCAGCCTGTTCCGGTCATCCTGGACACCGACCTCGGCGACGACATCGACGACACATGGGCCCTCGCCATGCTGCTCGGAGTCGATACGGTGGACCTCAAACTCGTGCTGACGGCCTCGGACGATACGCCGACAAAGACCCGGCTCGTCGCGAAAATCCTCGAATACGTGGGCCGGACCGATATCCCCCTCGGCACCGGCGTCAAGACCAGCGACAACGCCATCCATCAGGCGCAATGGCTCGGCGACTACGACCTCGCGAACTACAAGGGCGCGGTCCACCAGGACGGCGTCCAGGCCATGATCGACTGCATCAACGCCGCTACCGGCCCCATTACCCTGTGCGTCATCGGCCCGCAGACCAACCTCCGCGAAGCGCTCCGCCGCGATCCCGGCATCGCAAAAAAGGCCCGCGTCGTGTCCATGGCCGGCAGCGTCCACATCGGCTACGCCGGCAAAGAAGGCCGCATGCCCGAGTGGAACGTCCACAAAGACGTCGAAGCCGCCCGCGCCGTCTTCGCCGCGCCCTGGGAAATTGTCATGGCCCCCCTCGACATCAACGGCACGCTCGTACTCGACGGGCCCCGCTACCGGGCCGTCGCCGAGTCGAAGGCCCCCCTCGCGCGCGTCGTCATCGAGAACTACGAAGCCTGGAGCCACCGCCCCCGCCATCCCGCCGACGCCAGCAGCGTCCTCTTCGACACCACGGCAACCTACCTCTGCTTCGCCGAGGCGTGCATGGAGCTCGAAACCGTCAACCTCGTCATCGACGACAAGGGTAACACCGTCCCCGACGAATCGGGCCGGCCCGTTCGCTGCGCCCTCCGCTGGAAAGACCGCGACGCCTTCGAGGAACTCCTCGTCACCGCCCTGACGACCGAAGCCCCATGACGCCTTGGAGACTCCGCAATAGGTCGGCTACTCCGCGTGGCGCTCGATGGCCCGTTTCCAGCGCTGGTTGACCCATTCCTGGACGGCGTCGATGGCGGCGTCCGCGGCGCTGCTGAAGCGGCCCTGGAGTTCGAGGAATTCGCGGACCGGTTTGAGCGCGCCTTGCTTGGCGAGGGCCCGGCTGCGGCTGGTGAGGCGGAACACGCCGTCCTCGATCTCGTAGAGGAGGAACACGCCGGTCTCGACGGCGAGCCGGCCCAGTTCGACGGTGTCCTTGGGCGCGAACTGCCAGCCGGACGGACACGGCGCGTTGAGGTGCATGTACCGCGTGCCGCGCAGGTCTTTGGCCTTCTTCACCTTGTCGTAGAGGTCGCCGGGATAAGACGGACTCGCCGTGGCGACGTAGGGGATGTGGTGCGCTTCGAGGATGGCGGGCACGTCCTTCGGGAACTCGCACTTGCCGAGGGCGGGCGACGTGGTGGTCTTCGCGCCGAGGGGCGTCGATCCCGACCGCTGCGTGCCGGTGTTCATGTAGCCCTCGTTGTCGTAGCAGATGTAGAGGATGTTCGCGTTGCGTTCCGCGGCCCCGCTCAGCGCCTGGATGCCGATATCCGCCGTGCCGCCGTCGCCGGCCATGGCGACGACGGTCGTGTCTTCGCGGCCAAGGACCTTCAGCCCCGCCGCCACGCCCGAGGCGCTCGCCGCCGTGCTCGGGAACGCGCAGTTCATGATCGGCACCGTCACCGACGAGGTCGGGTACATCCCGCCGAGAACGGTAAGGCAACTCGCCGGCACGACGAAGATGCACTTCCCATCGAGCGCCTTCGTGATGTGACGGAACGCGATCCCGAGCCCGCACCCCGCGCACGCGCGGTTGCCGGGCAACATGTATTCGGTTTCGGGCAAGGTCAATGCGGTCGTCGCCATGATGTCTCCCGTGTTCGTCCGTGTCCGTCCGTGTTTGTCCGTGTTACAACTGCAAATTCACCCAACCAGTGCCCTTGCGGCCCGTGTTCTTCTTCATCCACTCGATGCTCTCGCACGTCGCGGCGACGAGTTCCCGCGCCTTGATGTCGCGCCCGCCGAGCCCGCCGATATAGCCGTGCACCGCGGGGCTCGTCGCGCGCCCGTGCAGCGCCGCCCGCAGATCGGCGCAAATCGGGCCTTCGTAGCCGTAGCTCAGGCTCTTGTCGAACACGACCACGACCTTCGCCGCGGCCACCGCGTCCGCGACGGCGTCGTCCGGAAACGGACGATACGCGCGCAGGCCGATCACGCCCGCCTTCACGCCCGCCTCGCGCAGCGCGTCCACTGCCGCGGTCGCTTCGCTCGCGAGACTTCCCGCGGCCATCAGCAGCACCTCCGCGTCCGCGCGCAGGTAGTCCCAGTACAGCCCGCCCCAAGACCGCCCGAAGGCCGCGCCGAACTCGTTGTCCACGGCGACAATCGTGTCGATAGCCTCGCGCAGCGCCGCGTGGTGCAGGTGCCGCAGTTCCATATACCCGTGGCAGAGCACGCCGTCGGCGTTCGGCCGCGGATCCGCCAGCGTCACCGGGTTGATATTGCGCGGCGCGGCCGGGTCGAGGACCGTATGCGGCTTGTACGGCGGCAGGAAGGCGTCCACGGCCTCCTGCGTCGGGACTTCGACGGGCATCACCGTGTGCGAGAGGATGTAGCCGTCGTAGCAGACCATCACCGGCAGGTGCGTCGTCTCGGCGATCTTGAACGCCTGGATGAACGTATCGAGAATTTCCTGATTGTTGCGGCAGAAGATCTGAATCCACCCCGCGTCGCGCATGGACATCGAGTCCTGCTGATCGTTCAACACGTTCCACGGCGCGGCCAGGGCGCGATTGACACAGCCCATCACGATCGGAAGCCGCGACCCGGCGACCCAGTGGATTTGCTCGCACATGTAGGCGAGCCCGTTCGCGCTTGTCGCGGTGAACACACGCGCCCCCACCATCGACGCGCCGATCAACACGGACATGGCGCTGTGTTCGCTCTCGACCGCGATAAATTCCGCGTCGAGCACGCCGCTGTCCACGTATTTCGCAAGGTTCTCGACGACCGAAGACTGCGGCGTTATCGGATACGCCGCGATGACCTGCACCCGACACAGCCGCGCCGCCTCGGCGGCGGCCTTGTTCCCCGTGATGATATGCACGTCAGGGTTGGTCGTCACCGTCCGCGCTCCCTTGTTCTTCCGCAGCATGGGCGTCCCGCCCATGTTCTTCTTCATGCTCGTGTTCCGGTTCGAGGGTGATCGCGCCGGCAGGGCAAACCTCGACGCAGATGCCGCAGCCCTTGCAGTAGGTCATATTGACGCCGGGCGGCACCGTGCGCGTGATCACGGCGTCCGGGCAGAACATCCAGCACTGCATGCACGCCAGTTTCCCGCGCTGCGCCGCCAGGCATTTCGACGTATCGAGCACGGGCCGCACCGTGCGCCAGTCGCCCGTTTCGCCGGCCTCGCCGACCTTCGGCCACGACATCGCGAGTTCCTGCTCGCACGCGCGCGTGTGCGGCTGTCGCGCCTCCTCGGCGGCGGCGTCCTTCTTCCGTTCCGCTTCCATTACATCCTCGTGCGTTCGTAAGTCAGTTTCGCGGCCTGGAAGTTCTTCGCCGCGGCCTTGGCCGAAAAGGCGTTGCGGATCGCCTCATCGAGGTCATCGAGCCCGATGAGGCCCGTCGCACGCGCCACCGCCCCCAGCATGGCCGTGTTCACCATCGGCGCGCCGCCGATAATAAGACCGAGTTCCTCCGCCGCGCCCGAGGCGTCCGCCGCCGCCACGATAAAGTCTTCCGGCACGGGCAAAGCGTCCGGCGCGCGTTTGCTGTTCACGATAACCCGCCCCCGCGGCTTCATGCCCGTCGTCGCCCGCGCCGTAACCAGCAGGCTCTCGTCCAGCACCACGATTACGTCCGGACACTCGACCTGCGAGAAGATGCGCAACGGCTCCGCCGACAACCGGGTCGAGGCGGTCACCGGCGCGCCCCGCCGCTCCGCCCCGAAGGACGGGGCGGACGTCACGCCCTTGAACCCCGCCCGATACGCCGCATCCGCCAGGATGTTCGCCGAGGTAATGGCCCCTTGCCCGCCGCGCCCGTGCCAGCGTATCTCGCAGAAGCCGTTAAACGTCAGCGGACCCGTGTCCGCAATCGCTACGTCGCTCTTGGACAATGACCGTATCCCTTTGCTGATAAAAAAGTTACGGGCTCTCGGTCCCCATACGGACTCGCGCGCCCGCAACCCTCGCATTTTACCACGCGATGACGCGCCTTACAATCATCGTGCCGGCGCGCCGGGACCTTGCAGTGCTCTGTCTCGTCGCCTACGCCACCCCATTCAATCCCAGCGGCGCGTCGCGGAAGATGGCCTCCGGCATCGTGGCGACCGCATCCGGCACGATGGGCCGGAACGCCATGCGATCGAGAATGTCGCGCTGGATATCCACGCCCGGCGCGACCTCGACCAGTAGAAGCCCTTCCGGCACGAGCTTGAAGACGCACCGCTCCGTCACATAGAGGACCTCGCGGCCATCCTCTCGTGCCGTCTGGCCGCTGAAAGTGATCTGCTGCACCGCCTCCACGAACTTGGCCACTTGGCCGTGTTGCCGGACAACCAGACGCCCGTCCTCGATGACTGTCTTCGCGCCGCCCGCGTCGAATTCGCCGCAAAACAGGCACTTCTTCGATGCGTGGGTGATATTGACGAAGCCGCCACTGCCGATGACCTTGGGACCCAGCCGGCTCACGTTCACGTTGCCCTCGCGGTCCACCTCGGCCATGCCCACGCACGTCACATCGAGCCCGCCGCCGTCGTAGAAGTCGAACATGGCCGCCTGAGAAATAAACGCCTCCGGGTTCTTGGCCGGGCCGAAGTTCTTCCCGCCTTGCGGCACCCCGCCGATAACCCCGATCTCAGTGGTCAGCGTTATTCGATCCAATATCCGTTCTTCCGCCGCCACCTGCGCCACCTCCATCGGCACGCCGATGCCAAGGTTCACCACCATCCCCGGCTTGAGTTCCATCGCCGCCCGACGACAGATAACCTTCTCACTGTTCAGCGGCATCGCCGCAAGCTCTTTGGACACGTCCGCCCGGACCGCCCCCGTATACGAATCGTCGCGTTGCACAAAGAGCGTGTGCGGGTGCGCTTCCGGCGTCTGGGCGACCACCACGTGATCGACGAAAATCCCCGGCACAATCACCTCGTAGGGACGCGCCGGCGCGTCGCTCACACGGGCCACCTGCGCAATAACGATCCCGCCGCAGTTCTTCGCGGCAAGCGCCCCCTCGAAGATTTCCATACGCAGCGCCTCGTCCTCGCACGTCAGGTTCCCGTTCGGGTCGGCGGTCGTCGCCCGGATGACCGCCACGTCGATGGGCATGGGCTTATACCACAACATCTCCCGCCCCCCGAGATGCACCACCTCGATAAGGTCCTCGCACGCGCGCGTGCGCTCGTTCGCCTTGCCGCCCTCGACGCGCGGATCGATGAACGTGTGCAGCCCCACCCGCGTGAGCAGACCCGGCCGCTTCGCCGCCACCTCGCGGTACCACTGGCACATCGTCCCCTGCGGCCAGATGTACATCTCGCACTGGTTCATCGCCACCATCCGCATCACCGCATGATTCAACCCGATGTGCGCCGCGATGATCCGCTGGACCATGCCCGGAACCGCGAAATGGTTCATGCCCTGGGCCTCCATGCTGAACGGCCCGAGACCCGCCGCCCAAAGCATCGTAAGGTCCTTCGGCGAGCCCGTCGCCTTGAAGACCCGAGCGAACGCCGGGTAGACCTCCTCCGACGGCATCGGCACGATGAGCACTGTCGCCCCGTCGCGAATCCGGCCTACCGCTTCGTCCGCGCTGACCACTTTGGACATGGCATGATCCTCCCGGTATATGTGCTTTGAGACCCAGACCCCGTTTCCCCGTATCGTTGCACAACTTTTTCTAGATTTTCAAGTTAGACTGGAATTGTCCGCTCCACCCACTGGGCGCCTATCTCAGTGCTCCACCGACAGTTCGGTGTGCGGGCTTCAGCCCGTATTCGGCGACCTGAAGGCGGCACTCCGAACCCGTTCACGTCCTGCCGATCGCGTCCCGGTGCGCCCAGACCTTCTCGAAGGCCGCAATGTACTGATCGACCAACTCGGGCTGCTCGGACGTGAAGTACGGTAGCCGAATCGCCTTGCGGTTCGCCTCGTCGCAGCCGGGCACGGAATCGGGCACGGGCAGAACGGGCATATGCCGCCACCACTGCGACTCGCTGAATATCGGGTACGTGTGCAGCAGGGTCCAGGAGTATTCGCCCACGTCGACGCCCTCCGCCTGAAGCGCCTTCACCGCCGCCGCGCGCGACATGCCCGCCGCCTGCTCGTCGATGAACATCAGGTTGCTCGAATAGCACACCCGCTGCATGTCGGGCCGCGCGTACTGCTCGCTCAGGCCGGGCAACTGCGTTATGCGGTCGTTCAGCCGGCGAAGCTGGCTCATGCCGACGCGATTGTACTCGTCAAGCTTCCCGAGCTGGATGCGCGCCAGGATGGCGGCCACGGGGTGAATGCGCAGTTTCGACCCAAAGGCCGTGCCCTGGTACTTGCGGTACGGGCTGTCCTCGGGGAACGTGCGCGGCAAGTCGTAATTGCCGTACGTGACGGCGCGCTCGAAGTCCCCCTGCTGCTTGTACATGGCCACACCGCCCTCGATGGCGGGCAGTGGCTTGCCGGTCTGGAGGCTGAAACCGGCCATGCGCCCCCAATTCCCGATGAGTGTATCCTTCACCCGCGCGCCGTGGGCGTGGCTCGCGTCCTCGACCACCTCGAGGCCGTGCTCCTTCGCGAACTCACAGATATCGTCCATATCGCACGGCACGCCGTACCAGTGCACCGGCATGATCGCCCGCGTCTTCGCCGTCAGCCGCCGCTTGCAGTCCTCGACGTCGATGTTCATCGTGCGCGGATTCACGTCGACAAAGACCGGGACCAAGTCAAAGAACCGCATCGGCACCACCGGAAACCACGTGCTGTAATCCGCCACGAGCACCTCGCTGCCGGGCGGCAAGTCGAGCGCGAACAGCATCGACGTCAGCGCGTTCGTGCCGTTACAGTGCGCCTTAACATAAGCGCACCCGTGATACGACTTCCACGCCTCCTCGAACTCGGCCACCGGACCGTACCCCGGACTGCGCAACAGTTCCGCGACCGCCGCAATCTCATCCTCCCCGTAAAGCGGCCATTTCGTCGCGCCCGCCGCCGCCGCGGTCACCGCCTTCGGGCCGCCGTTCAACGCCAGCGTCTCGACCTTCGCCGGCGCGGCCGCCGCCTTCCCGCTTTCCACGCCGCCCAGGTACAGCGCGGCGCCCGCCGCGCTCGCCGTCTTCAGAAATCCTCGCCGCGTCTCTTTCAGGCTATTCTTGCTCGACTGCATGGCCTAAGCCTCCCCTGTTCGCGCACTTCGGGCGCCTCGTTCGGAGGGTTCATCCCCCGACCCATCCAGCCTACCCCCGAACCCCGCGCCCAGTCAAATGCGGAATCACGATAGCACTCCCCCTGCCGCTGCGCTCCGGTTTGCTCCCCGGCAAGACTCGCTGGACGCCTCCGGGGAGTAGCCCGCTTCCCCGCCGCCCGCGCTATCTATCACATCCCCCGCCCCGTTCCGAATTCCGCGGAGAGTCACGCTAGAGCGAAGTGCGCCATCGGACACACCCTGACATTTCTAACGAGTTTTGACAGCGACTACTGCCTTGATTGACATCATCGCTGGACACCCCTATAATAACTCCCACTATTGGCAGATTTACCCGGCGGTAGGTTGGGAAATGGCAAGGCCTTGTGAAGGAAGCATGGTACGCGCCTCGCGGAGGCGTCCTGATAGATTCTTCACCGCCTTTTCTTGGCGATCTGATGCAGACGATGTTGTGGTGGAGTTAGAGAACCTTTCGAGCGCGCAACCGGTTGCGGCCCGCGCTCTTGGAATGTGCTAATCCTCCCGAGGCCCTTTCCCGCGTTCCGCTTCCCGCCGGGCGAAACCGCCTTGACGTGTTCCCGAACAGGACTGAAAGGACGACAGCATGAACAGCATGATTCTTGTCCTTGTCGGGATTGCGGCGGCGGGTCTTATCCTCGGCATTGTGGCCACCGTACTGATGGCGCGATGGCGCGGCAACAGCGTGCTTGGGAAAGCCAAACGCGACGCCGGCCAGATCATGAGCAATGCGGAGAAGGACGCCGCTTCAATCCTCAAGGACGCAAAGACCAGTCTCAAGGAATTGGAGATCGACCTGCGGGCGCGGGTCGAGAAAGATGGCCGCGAGCAGCGCCGGGAACTGGCCAGTTTCGAAAAACGGCTGCAAACGAAGGAGGAAGCCCTCGATAAGCGGACCGAGACGCTGGACAAGAAGGCCAACGAGTTGAACGCGCAAGAGCGCGACCTCGTCCGACGCGAGAAAGTCGTTGAGAAGGAAAGAGAGAAGGTCGCGGCGATCATCGCGCGGCAGACGGAACGGCTCGAGGCCATCTCGGGCATGACGGCGGACCAGGCGCGGCGCGAACTCTTCCACAACCTCGAAAACGAAGTGAAGCGCGATTGCGCCCTGCAACTGAAGAAGATCGAGGAGGAGGCTCGGGAAACCGCGGAGAAGAAGGCGCGTTGGATCATCGGCGAGGCCATCCAGCGGTGCGCGGCGGACCACGTGGCCGAGTCCACGGTTTCGGTGGTGGCGCTGCCCAACGACGAAATGAAGGGCCGGATCATCGGGCGTGAGGGCCGGAACATCCGCGCGCTCGAGAACGCGACGGGGATCAACGTGATCATCGACGACACCCCCGAGGCCGTCATACTTTCCGGCTTCGACCCGATTCGGCGCGAAGTGGCCCGCGTTACCCTCGAGCGCCTCGTTTCAGACGGACGCATCCACCCGGCGCGCATCGAGGAAATGGTGGTCAAGGTCAACGAGGAAATCGCCCAGACGATCAAAGAACGGGGCGAGCAGGCCTGCCTCGAGGCGGACGTGCACGGGCTTCACCCCGAGATCGTCAAGCTGCTCGGGCGCCTGAGCTTCCGCACTTCCTACGGCCAGAACGTGCTGCGCCACTCGCTCGAGGTCTGCCACCTCTGCGCGGTGATGGGCGCCGAACTCGGCATCAATATCGCCGAAGTCAAGCGCGCCGGCCTCATCCACGACATCGGCAAAGCCCTGACCCACGAGGTCGAAGGGTCGCACGCCGTGCTCGGGCACGACCTGGCCCGGCGCTATGGGGAGACGGAGGCGATTGCCAACGCCATCGGCGCGCACCACGGCGAAATGCCTATGGAAGGCCTGACCGCCGTGCTGGTCCAGGCGGCGGACGCGTTGTCCGCCGCGCGGCCCGGCGCGCGCAGCGAGTCCATGCAGCACTACGTCAAGCGTCTCGAGCAGCTCGAACAGATTGCCGATACCTTCACGGGCGTCGAGAAGTCCTACGCCTTGCAGGCGGGCCGCGAGGTCCGCATCGTTGTCGAGCCGAACAAGATCACCGATGCGGACGCGGTCTTGCTGGCGCGGGACATCGCGCGGAAGGTTGAAGCGGAAATGACGTATCCGGGCGAGATCAAAATTACGGTGGTGCGAGAGACCCGGGCCGTCGAGGTGGCCAAGTAGCCGGCGCGCGACGACAAGAAACCGAAGGGACCGCAGGGACCAAGAGTTCGAGAAGGCGCGAGGAGGACGTGAAGGAGAAACGGGGCAAGACCGCGCATTATGCGACCAGCCCAAATACCGCGGTGGTCTCGTGTCCTTCGGGGCCTTTCGGTCGTTTGTGTCCCTTGCGTCCTTTACGTCCTTTAGGTCCATTGGCCTTCACGCGCGGAGCGCATTGGAACCGATGAGAATTCTGTTTCTCGGCGATATCGTGGGGCGCCCGGGCCGGCGCGCCGTGGCGCAGTGGCTGCCCGACTTGCGCGACGAATTCGGCGTCGATATCGTGCTGGCCAATGCGGAAAACGCGGCCGGCGGGCTCGGCGCCACGCCCGAGGTGCTCGATACCCTGCGCGAAGCCGGCGTGGCCGGTTTCACGATGGGAAATCATGCCTGGCGCAAAGCGCCCTTGATGTCCGCCATCGACGGCATGACGGACGTGGTGCGGCCCGCCAATTTCCCCGCCGGGGTTCCCGGGCGCGGTGCGGCGGTGTTGACCTTGCCGGATAGGCGCCGTCTGGCGCTGCTCAACGTAATGGGGCGCGTGTTTATGACGCCGTTCGAGTGTCCCTTCGCGTGCGCGGCGCGCGAACTCGAAGCGCTGCGCGCGCAAGCGCATGTTACGATTGTCGACTTTCACGCCGAGGCCACGTCCGAGAAGGTTGCCTTCGGATGGCATCTGGATGGACAATGCACCGCCGTGCTCGGGACGCACACGCACGTGCCGACGGCGGATGAGCGCATACTCCCCGGCGGAACGGCATACATTACCGATATCGGCATGACGGGACCGCGGGACGGCGTGATCGGCACGGAACGGGACGCCGTGATCACGAAGTTCATCACCGGGCTGCCGCGCCAGTTCCACGTGGCCAAAGGCCCGGTATGGCTGAACGCCGTGCTGGTCGAGGCGGACGACGCTTCGGGGCGGGCGGTGTCGATCGAGCGGATCGTGCGCGAGGAAGCGTGAAACTCCCCTTTCGGGGAGCGGCGATAAGGTTGCCATGTATTTCAAAAGCATTGAAATGAGCGGGTTCAAGTCGTTTGCGGACCGGACCCGTCTGCCTTTCGAGCCCGGAATCACGGCCATCATCGGCCCGAACGGGTCGGGCAAGAGCAATGTCCTGGACGCCCTGCGATGGGTGCTCGGCGAGCAGAGCCCGAAATCGCTGCGCGGCAGCCACATGCAGGACGTGATCTTCAACGGCAGCGAGCACCGCGCGGCCACGGGCATGGCCGAGGTCACCGTCATTTTCGACAACGCGGACTCGCGCCTGCCGGTCGATTTCGCCGAGGTCCAGGTCTCGCGTCGTCTCTACCGCTCCGGTGAAAGTGAATATCTGCTCAACGGAGCGGCGTGCCGCCTGCGCGACGTCCAGGAACTCTTCATGGATACGGGCATCGGCACGAACGCCTACTCGCTCATCGGGCAGGGCAAGATCGACATGGTGCTCAGTTCGAAACCGGAGGACCGGCGCTTCCTCTTCGAAGAAGCGGCGGGCATCATCAAGTACAAGACACGCAAGCGCACGGCCATGCGCAAGCTCGAAAGCGCGGACCAGAATTTGCTCCGCCTGCGCGACATTATTGTCGAGGTCGAGCGGCAGACGCGGTCGCTGAAGCGACAGGTCGCGGCCGCCATCCGGCACCGCAAACTGACCGAGGAACTGCGCGCGCTCGAGATTCGGGGGTCGTGGTTGAAATTCCGCCAGTTGACATCCGAGGTCGTCCGCCTGAAAGAGCAGTACGCCTCTGCGCAGAACACTTACGAGGCCGCGGCGGCGGAACTCAGCGGGCGCGAGGCGCGCGAGGAGAAACTCAACCTCGAGCGCATCGAGGTCGAACGGGCGCTCACGGCGCGCCGGGAAGGGGTCCACCAGATCGACTCCGATATGGAGCGCATCGAGAGCGACATTGCCCTGCTCCGCAAGGAAATCGATTTCTCGAAGCAGCAGCAGGAACAGGCTCGGACCGAGCACGCGGAATACACCGAGCGCGCGGCGCGCATCCTCGAAGCGTCCCGCGAGACCGAGCGGCGCGCCGCGGCCATCCAGGCGGACATCGCGGCGTGCAACGAGGAGATCGCCCGAAAACAGGAAGAACACGAAGCCTTGTCGCGGCAGTTCGGCGAGGCCGGCGCGCGGGTCGAAGAAGCGCGCGCCCGCGCCGTCGAGGCGGTGCACTCGCGCACCCGCACCCAGGACGAGATCGAGGCGATCGAGGGCGCGCTCGAGCGCCTCGACGTGCAACTCGGCGAGGTCTACGAGCGCCAAGAGCAGCGGAACGCGCGGATCGAGGCGGTCGCCGCCGACCTGCGCATCGCGCAGGAGCAGGCCCAACAGGGCCAGGGGCGCCTCGCGACGCTCGAACAGGACCGCCAAGACACTTCGAGCGAGCACGCCAAGACCGCCGCGGCCCTCGAGAAGGCCGCAAGCGCGCTCCAGTCGCTGCGCGAGCAGAAGAGCAGCCTCGAGGCGCGCCTGCACTCGTTGCGCGAATTGCGCGACAGCTTCGAGGGTTACGCCGCCGGCGTGCGCGCGGTCATGCAGGCCCGGCAGGAGGGCATCGCGGCGTGCCGGGGCATTCTCGGCCCGGTCGGCGAACTGCTCTCGACCGACAAGGACCACGAGGTCGCCATCGAGGCGGCTCTGGGCGGCAACATCAACAACATCGTCGTCGAGGACGCGGACGCCGCCAAGGACGCCATCACGTTTCTCAAGGAAAACCGCGCGGGCCGCGTCACGTTCCTGCCGCTGGACACCATACGCGGCGGCAAGCACGACGACACAGACGCGCTCGCGGGCATGCCTGGGATCATCGGCCCGGCCATCGACTTCGTGCAGTTCGACCCGCGCATTCGACCCGCGGTCGCGTACCTGCTGTGGAACACCGTCATCGTCGCGACGATTGACGACGCCATACGGATCGCGCGGTCCGAGCGCCGGTTCCCGCGGCTCGTCACGCTCGAGGGCGAAGTGGTCTCCTCGGCGGGCGCCGTCACCGGCGGCTTGACGAAACATCAGAGCCGCGGCCTTCTCGGGCGCACCGCCGAGATCGAGGAACTCGAGGGCCAGGTCAGCGACACCGGCGCAAAACTCGAGGACGCGGCCGCGCGGGCGCGCGACCTCGGCGCCACGTTGCAGGAACTCGCCCGGCGGCGCGACACGCTGCTCGAGGAAGCGGATACCACACGCCGCGCGCTTTCCGAGACCGAGGTCGCCGTCGCCCGGCTCAGTACGGAACTCGATAGCCTCACGCAGGCCGCGGCGCACGCGGGCGAGGAACGGGACGGGCTGGTCTCGCAACGCGAACAACTCGAACAACGCCGCAAGGAGGCGCTCGCGCGGGTCAGCGGCATCGAAAGCGACGACGAGGCCGTGCAGCGGCAGGTCGCCGAAGCGCAGGACGCGGCCGCCCAAGCGCGGCAGGCGGTTTCGCTGTGTTCGGACGCGCTGGCGGACCTGCGCGTGCGCGTCGCGGGGCTCACGCAGAACCTCGAAGAGGCCGAGCGCAACCGCCAGCGGGAATTGGACGATCATCAGGACGCGCTCAAGGAAGCCGCGCGCCGCCTCGAATTCACCGAGGAACTTCAAACGCGCGAAAAGGACATCGAGGAGGCCATCGCCGCGAAAACGGAACGCGCACGCGCGCTTTCAGAGGGCCGGGAACAAGCCCAGGCCAAGGTGATCGAATCGGGGAACAGGCAGCAGCAACTTCTCGCGGAAATCACCGAGGTCGGAGGCGCGCTCAAGGAACTGCGGCAACGAAGCGACGCGGTCATGAAGGAAGTCCACGCCCTGGACAAGGACCTCACGCACCATGAGGATCAGATCGCGTTCTTCCAGGAACGCATCCAGACGGAATACCACGTCGCGCTGCCCGCCCTGACGGAGGAAGACGTCGGCACGGACGAATTGGACGAGGAGACCCGCGAACGTACGATCAAGCATCACCGCGACGCGCTGCAGCGCCTCGGCACGGTCAATCTCATGGCCATCGAGGAATACGAAGCGCTCGAACAGCGCCTCAAATTCCTCACCACGCAGGAGGAAGACCTGCGCAAGGCGCGCGAGACGCTGCTCGGCGTCATCGACCGCATCGACAAGACCATCATCGCCATGTTCAAGGAGACCTTCGAGACCATCGGCGAGAATTTCAAGGAGTACTTCCGCAGACTGTTCAATGGCGGCCACGCGCGCATCTACCTGCTCAATGAAGACGACCCCCTCGAGAGCGGCATCGAGATCGAGGCCCGGCCCCCCGGCAAGAAACCGCAGACCATCTCGCTGCTCTCCGGCGGCGAACAGGCCCTCACCGCCATCGCCCTGCTCTTCAGCATCTTCCGGGCCAAGCCCAGCCCCTTCTGCGTTCTTGACGAGGTCGATGCGCCCCTCGACGACGCCAACATCTGGCGATTCCTGTCGCTGGTCGACGAATTCACGAGCCAGAGCCAGTTCGTCATCATCACCCACAACAAACAGACCATGTCCCGCGCGGATGCCCTCTTCGGGGTCACCCAACAGGAACGCGGCGTCTCCGAGGTGGTCTCGGTCCGCTTCGAGGAAATCGCCGACGCCGAAGCGCCCGTATGAGAGTCCTCCACCTGTTCAGCAACGCCAAGTGGACCGGCCCCGCTGAACCGGCCCTGAACCTGTGTGTGGGTCTGCGGGCCCGGGGCATTGCGGCGGATTTCGCGTGCAGCCCGGATGCGGGCGAAAACATCAACAAAATCATCGAAACCGCCAGAGACCGCGGCATTGAGCCAATAACCGATCTATATCTACACAAACATCGACATCCGATCAAAAACTATCTTGATCGACGCGGCCTCGCCGGAATATTGCGTAATCGCCCCTATGATGTCATTCACTGCCACCTCGACAACGACCACGGCATCGCCGCCGGTCCGGCAAACGTCGCCGGGATTCCCCTCGTGCGCTCAAGCTATTTTGGGCTGGGATTGCCCGAGGGCAGGCGGCACGCGCGCCTGCTCGCGCGCACCGCGTTCCTTATCGAGCCGTCGCACGCGGCCCTCGAACACGACCTCGCCGCTTTCCAGTACCCGCGTGAGCGCGCGGCGGTCGTCTCCGGCGCCGTTGATGTCGCGCGATTTGATCCGGCGCGGCCGACGCCCGACGGACGCCACCGCCTTAATCTGCCCGCCGATGCCCTTGTGATCGGCATCGTCGCCCGGCTTCAGACCCATCGCCACTATGACGACCTCTTCGAAGCCATGCGCCGCCTCGTCAACGACCTGCCCCGCGCGCACCTGATCGTCGTCGGGCGCGGCACCCGGCAGGAACAGGTCGGTTTCGAACCGGTGCGCCGGCTCGGGCTTGCCGAACACGTTCACTTTGCCGGATTCCTCGACAGCGAGGACTACGTCGGCATGTTGCGCGCCTTCGACATGGGCGTGTTCCTCACTCCCGGCAGCGATGGCGCGTGCCGCGCCGTGCGGGAGATGATGGCGATGGGCAAGCCGGTCGTCGCCGCGCGTCGCGGCATGCTCCCCGAGATTGTCACGCACGAAGAAGAGGGACTGATTGTCGATGGCGCGCCCGATGCGCTCCACGATGCGTTCCAGCGCCTCGCCCGGCGGCGTGATTACCGCCACGCACTGGGCCGCGCCGCCCGCGAGAAGGCTGTTGAGCGGTACTCGCTCGAAGCACAGAGCGACGCGGTCATCGCCATCTACGAATCGCTCGCGAAGAGGTAGCGCAGGAGATCGGCCACAACAAAGTGTTCGATCACGGGCGGGACGCCCGTGCCACAGTGGCGCGCTATTGGCCCCGCATACCGAACATGCCCATGATTTCCTTCGCGTCGCGGACGGCGACACCTTCCGGCGGGTCATAGACGAAGTGGGCCGGATCGATAACGGCATTGTATTCAAGGCCCGTAAGAATCGTCGTTGCCGCGGGTTGCTCGGGGGCGGCGTAGTGTACCGTCTTGACGAGCACGCCGGTGTCTTTGTCGAAATGCAGGTGTTGCACGCCCGGCATCCCCCCTCCGCCCGGCGAAAAGGCGGGCATCGCCTGTAATCCGGCGACCTCCGGGGGCGCCGTCGCCTCGATAACATACACGGGCCGGTCCTCGACGATCGCGTCCGGCAGGAGTCGGAGCATCCAGTCGTCTTTCTGGTACCGCGCGAGCAGGTTCGACCCGGCCGCGCCGGGTAATTGGAGCGCTCCCATATCCTCGGGCGCGCCGCGGATTACGCTGTGATTGACGGCGCCCTCGGGCATGTCGGGAGCGGGTACGGACATGCTGGTTTGCAGGTAGACGTGCTGCCCGTTGTAGACGTGCAATAATTTCATGGCCGGCATGCCGGGCCGTTGCGGCGCGGACGGCGTCGCGTCCGCGTCCGCCGCTTGCGCGTCGAGCGGCTCGAAATGGACGGCCATCTCCGCGCGATATAGCCCGAATTCGCCGGATTGCTCGTACTCGTACACGCCCCGCGCCGTGACCGTGCCGCCCTGGTCGGGACTCGCCATCATCGTTGTCGTCGTTTCCAACCGGGCGCGCAGCGTCTTCACGCGCGCCCACCGCGCGTTGATATCCTCAATCGCGGCCATTAACGCCGGGTCCGGCGGTGCGTCAGGCGCGCTAACGTCTTCCTTGACCGTCGCGGCCTCGTGAGACACGGGGCCTTCTTCCGCCGCGCCGTCCGCTTCCTGAGGGGGCAGCGAAACCGCCTTCAGCGGCGCCGATTCCGAACACGCGCCAAGAATCAGCACAATCACAACGACCGTCAGACCCAGCATCGTATACCGCATCAACTGCCTCCTGTTTCACGCAACGGGACCGCCGCGCGCACCCGGTGCGCGCAGGGCGGCGTGCGCACACGCCGCCCTGCTATTCCCGAGAGGTCGGGAAAAATCCCGCCACACGCTTACTTGTGCACCACAATCGAACCGCCACCGAGCACCGTGGTCGGATCGGCATCCATGTTCGCGCCGAGGAGGTTATCATAGACCGGCGCCTCGATGCCGTTCTCCTCGGTAAAGATGCGGATGCGGAACGTGTCGGGAACTTTCGGCTTCTTGAGGTCGCCGTCAATGGCGCTCAGGAAGAACTTGTAGTTGCCCTGTCCGTTGATCCGGCCCTCGCCCTTGTACAGGGCCTTGGCCCCGGCGACCACGAGCCACTCGTAGGAACTCGAGTGGAACTTCAAGCCGCCCGCGTTGAAGTGGAACTCGGTCTGGCCTTCAGGCGTGTTCGCACCCTTCTTGTACTTCGAGACGAAACCGAAGGTCGCCTTGCCCACGAGTGTCGGGTCCGGCGCGTAGGCGCCCGGAGGCGAGTTGATCCAGCCGCCGCCCGTCACGAAACCGCCAGACGGATCGTAGACCGGCAGGAAGAGACTCACCGGCGCGCTCACGTTGCCCGCGGCGTCCCAACCACGCACGGACACCGTCAAGATCGCCGGCGCGGCAATCCCCGCCACCGTGACCCCTGCGGTCACGGACAGGGCGGGCGACGCTATCGGGTCCATGGGCAGCCATGTGACGCCGCCGTCGAGGCTGTATTCCGCCGCCACGATATTCGAGCAAAGGTCCTCGATGGCTGCCGTAATGGCAAACGGCGTGCCGACCGCCACCGGGTTCGGCGTGACCGCTTCATCCGTCACCACCGGGGACGTCGTGTCGACGACCGTAACGAGCACGGGGCATTGCGCGCGGTTGCCGTTGACGTCCGTGGCCGTGATCGTCACGACCGTATCGCCCAAGGGCGCGGCGGTCCCGGCGGCGGGTTCCTGCGTGATCGAGGCCACACCGCAGTTATCGGTCGCCGCCGCAAGCGCCGCGAGGTCCGGCACGGCCGCCGTGCAGGTATCGTCGGCCACCAGCGTGACATCCGCCGGGCAGGTCACTACCGGCGCGATACCGTCCTCGACGGTCACGGTGCCTTCGCAGGAAGCCACGTTGCCGTTCACGTCCAATACGGTCAAGGTAACCACGTTCGCGCCCACGTTCGCGCAGGTGAACGCGCTCGGTACGACCTCGATGCTCGCAACGCCGCAGGCGTCGTTACTGCCCGCATCGATGTCCGCCGCCGTGATTGCGGCGTTGCCGGATGCATCGAGTCGGACCGTGAGATCGCGGCACAGCGCCACCGGCGACGTCACGTCAACGACTGTCGCCACGGCCGTCGCCGTGCTCGTGTTACCGCTCTGGTCAACGACGGTCAGCGTCACGACGTTGGCGCCCACGCTCGAGCACGTAAAGACGCTCGGCGACACGCTCATGGACGCCACCGCGCAGTTGTCGCTGCTGCCGGCATCCACGTCGGACGCTGCAATCGTCGCCACGCCCGAGGCATCCAGCGCCACCGTGAAGTCTTGCGCCAACGCTGCCGGCGCAATCGTGTCCACCACCGTCACCGCTGCCGCCGCGCTGGCCGTGTTCCCGCTGTCGTCCGTCACCGTCAAGGTTACCGCGTTCGCGCCAAGGTCCGCGCAGGTGAACGCATCCGGAGAAACGCTCAGGGTCGCCACGGCGCAATTATCGCTGCTGCCCGCGTCCACGTCCGACGCCGAGATCGACGCCAGACCCGAAGCGTCCAACGCCACCGTGAGGTCCTGCGCCAACGCCGTCGGGGCGAGCGTATCCGCGACCGTGACCGTGGCCAGCGCGCTGGCCGTGTTGCCACTGTTATCCGTCACCGTCAAGGTTGCCGCGTTCGCGCCAAGGTCCGCGCATGTAAACGCGTCCGGAGAAACGCTCAGGGTCGCCACGGCGCAATTGTCGCTGCTACCCCCGTCCACATCGGAGGCCGAAATCGACGCCAGACCCGAGGCATCCAGCGCGATAGTGATATCAGACGTCTCAACGATGGGAGGCAGCAGGTCCAAGACCGTAACCGTCGCGGTGCAAGCACTCGCATTGTCGCTCGTATCCGTCACCGTGAGCGTTACCTCGTTTGCCCCGAGGTTGTCGCACGTGAAGAGGTCCGGCGCGACCGCCTTCGACGCGATCGCGTAGTTGTCCGTACTGCCACCGTCGATATTAGCGGCGGTAATCATCGCCGCCCCGGTCGCGTCCAGTTCCGCCGTCACGTCTTTGCAGAAGGCGTCCGGCGGCGTCGTGTCGCGCACGATAACCGCGCGGGTCACCGTGGCCGCCGCGTTGCCCGACGAATCGGCCACGTCATACACGATGGCATACGCGCCCAACTCGGCGGGGTCCACGTTGCTGGACGCGACGATGAGATGGCTGATGTCGCCATCGTAATTGTCCACAGCCGTCGCGCCAGGATCCACGAACGGCGTGTTGACCTCGTGATACAACGGGTCGGCGCCGTTCAGCCCGATCACTGGCGGCGTGGTATCGACTACGTGCACCAACCGGATTGCTTCAACGGCGGGGTTACCGGCCCCGTCGGCCACGTTATGGGTCACCGTGTAGCTTCCGACGACGGAGGCCACAACACCGTTGACGGTTACGATCTGATTCGTGAGGTCGCCCTCACACGCGTCGAGGGCGGTCGCACCGGCGTCCACATAAGGCGTGAATACCTCGATCGTAAGCTCCGGCGCACCGAGCATGGTGATGACCGGCGCGATCGTGTCCTCGACCGTCACCGTGACCAGTGTCTCATTCTGCTGGCCGATGTATTGATCGAAAACCGTCACCCGCACCGTGCTTGAACCGTTCGGGAAGAGACTGGCGAGGGAGAGGTCCGCCGTGGTCGGCGGTCCGCCGGGCGCCGCTTCATCCGTCCGCACGATCGCGCCCCCGATCTCCCACGTGACCGTGAGCGGGTCGCCGTCCGCATCCTCGACCGATACCGAGAGGGTCGCTTCCGTGCCCGCTGGTCCCTCGCACTCGACCGTGACGACCGATTCCGCCGCCGCTATCGTCGGCTTGAGATCGGCGATGCCGGTCAATTCGACGAGGACTTCGGGTTCATTCAGCGCATTCGAGAGAATGGCCAGATCGGCGAGTTTCTCGCCCGACAGTTGCGGATCGAACGCGATGTCGACGACGCCGGTCTGTCCAGGCGTCATCGGATTCGTCCACGAGTATCCTTGAACCGGGAAGTTCGCGGCGTCCGACCCGACTACGTCGACGCTCGTGAAGGCGAGGTCGCGGGTGCCGGTGTTTTCGATGGTGATACGCTGCGTTGCCGTAAGCGCGCCGCCGGTCTCGTGAATACCGAAGTTCAGCGGTCCGCCGGTCACGGAAATCTGCGGGCCGATGTCCAGCACGAACGAGGCGCTGACCGCCGCGCCGACCGGCGCGAGGGTGGTCCACACCTGGCCCGGCGTCATGAACCCGATAGACAGCGGCGCATAGCCTTCGATGTTCAACGTGACCAGCGCCGCCGTATCCGCGGCGCTGGTGTTCACAAGGAAGATTTGATCAAAGCCCTCGAAATCGCCCGTGAGCACGACCAACTCGATCAACGCCGGCGCGCCGACAGCCGCAATGGCCGCGTCCACGCGGCTCTTGTTCCAGTAGTCGGGAAGTGCGAAGCCGCCCGCCGTGGGACCGCCGACCAAGGTCGGAACCAACGGTGCGTACAGGTCGGGGTCATAAAGGCTCGGCGTGGTCAGCACCGGGTCGTTGTAGGCGGATCCCGGGAGATAATCGTCGCTGAATCCCGGCATACCGGCAGCCTGTTTCGCGGAAGTCATGTTGGAAATCATGGTGAAGCGGCCGCGATAGTTGACGTTCGTGTCAGCGGTGTGATTGTTGCACACGACAGTGGAGCCCGCCGCCTCGACGATCGAGCCGTGCAGTTTCACCATGCCGGGCGTCGCCAGACCGCCGCCACCGCCGGAACCGCCCGTGCCGCCGCTGCCGCCCGTGCCGCCGTAGCCGCCGCCGCCGCCGTAGCCGCCGCCGCCGCCCGTGCCGCCGCACCACAACAGGCAAGAGCCGCCAGCCCCGTCCGTGCGGCCATTGCCGGTCCAGCCGCTGGGCGCGCCGCCGCCCGCACCGCCCGTGCCGCTCGCGCCGCTCGAACCGCCCGCCGGGGCGGACGATGATATATTCACCGTAGCGCCGGGCTCGACACGGAGCAGACCCCGAGCCGAGAGCACGATGGCGCCGCCGCCGGAACCGCCCGCGCCGCCGGAACCGCCCCAGCCGCCGCTACCGCCCGCGCCGCCCCAGCCGCCGGTCTGCCCTTGGCCGCCGTTGCCGCCCGCGCCGCCCCAACCGCCGTACCACTGCCACGGCACCCACCAAAGATAGCCGAGCGCGCCGCCGCCGCC
>JAKQEQ010000103.1 GCA_029556545.1 Candidatus Hydrogenedentota bacterium | reverse complement strand
GTGTTGATGCCGGTCCATCCGCCGTAGGGGCATTCGCCCGTGATGCGGACCGGCGCGAGTTGCCCGGACACCTTCACGGTGTAGGTCTCGCCGATTCTCACCCGGCTTTTTTTCATCGTCGCTTCCCTTTCTGCGTTGCCGCGTCGGCCCCATGCCGCCGCGCGTACACATACACGCTTCGTTCGCATCGGGAAGTCAAGTCGTTTCTCTGGGAAAGAGGAGGGAAAAGATGCGCCCCAAAATGCCCGTAATCATCGGCCTTCTGCTGGCCGCCTCAGTTGCCGGATGCGCGCACTCGCGCCCGCCCGGCAGCGTCGTGCAGGCCATTCATACCGTGAACCGCTATGCACCCGAATATGTGGCCGAGGCGAACAAGGCGCTCGAAAAGACCAATCATTCGGACGCCGAACGGCTGTGCGGCATCGGTGAACGCCTTGCGGACGCGATCTATGCCCTCGACCGCTGGGCCGCGAAACAGGAGGCCGCCGATGAATCCCGGTGACGTGCTCAAGGCGAACGAAGGCGCCGTGGTGCGCGCGGGGCTGACGCTCGTCGCGCTGGGCGCGGAACTCGTCGCGGGCCGCATAGATGATGCGCTGGCGCGCGCGGACGCGGCGACGCGGAAGTATCCCGAATGGACCGCGCTGGAGGACGCCGCGATTGCGGTCCGGGCGGAGACGCGCGAGGAGGAACAGATGCCTGAGATCGAGCGGGCGATCTTGAGGCTGGTATGGGCAACGGTAAAGGGCGCGATACGCGAGGCCGTAACGTGAAGCTGTTGACGCCGCAGGAGCAGGAACGGCTGCGCGCGGTCCTGGGCAATCCCGTGTCCTGGGGCGAACACTATCTCCGCAACCGGGACGGCTCCGAACGGGCGTACTGGCCGCACCAGGCCGAGGACCTGCTCGCGCCGGAAAAGAACATCATCCATCTCGACGGGCGCGGCGTGGGCAAGACGATTTCCCTGTCCACGGACGCGCTGCATTTCGCGTTCACGACGATGGGCGGGCAGGGCCTGATCGCCGCGCCGCAGCAAGGCCACCTGGACACGGTCGTCGAGGAGATCGAGTTCCAGTTGGACGCGAACCCGCTGCTCATGAAAAGCGTTGCCATCACGCAGCAGGGCAAGCCCAAGATTCACCGGAAACCGTATTTCCGCATCGAGTTCGCCAACGGCGCGGTGTTGTATTTTCGCCCCGCTGGGCCTTACGGCGACGCGTTCCGATCGCTGCACGTGGACCGCATCTGGGTGGACGAGGGCGCGTGGCTCTCCGAGCGGGCGTGGAAGGCGCTGCGGCAATGCCTCAACGCGAACGGAACCCTGCGCATCTATTCCACGCCGAACGGGCTGAGGGATACGACCTACTACCGGCTCACGTCGTCGACGCAGTTCCGCGTGTTCCGCTGGCCGTCGTGGATCAACCCGAACTGGACCGCGGAGCGCGAGGCGGAGTTGCTCGAGTTCTACGGGGGGCGGGACACGGCGGGCTGGCAGCACGAGGTCGCGGGCGAACACGGCAAGCCGAGCTATGGAGCGTTCAACGTCGAGTTTCTGGGGCTATGCCGGCAGGACGTGGTCGAGTACCGGAAGATCGAAATCACGGGCGAGGAACTGCGGGACTGCGAAACCGAGGAGGCCGCCCACGACCGCCTCGAGATGCTGCTGAACCTGATGCCGCAGACCGGCGTGTTCTGGATCGGCGGCGACCTTGGATATACCGCAGACCCGACGGAACTGGTTGTCTTCCGCGAGAGCGAAGTTGGAGAGCGCAAGGTGCTGACGCTCGTTCTGCGCGTGCACATGGAGCACGTGGCCTATCCGCTCATCGCCCAGACGATTGCGCTGCTGGAACGCTTCTTCACGCCGTCGGGCATCGGCGTGGACAACGGCGGGAACGGCCTGGCCGTGGTGCAGGAACTGCTCGCCCTGGACAAGTACAAGCCGCTACAGTTGGAGGGGCGGCTGCATGGGTATGATTTTGGGGGGATGACGACACTGGCCGTCCGCGACGGACGCGAGGTCAAGAAGCGCACAAAAGAACTGATGACGAGCCTCATCAACGGCGCGCTGCAGCGGCGTCAGTTGGTGTTGCCCGCCGAGGACGCGGAGGTCGAGGACCAGTTCACGACGCACACCTACACGCTGCAGAACGGCAATGTCGTCTACTCGAAGGGGAACGACCACATCGTCGACGCGGTCCGGTGCGCGATGCTGGCCCACGAACAGAACCGGCTGGACGGCGCGCGCGAGGAGACCGTGTCCGTGATGCCCGTCATCACGGAGCCGGTGTTCATATAGGCCCGCCGCCTCCCGAACGTGTCTTCCGGTAGATACCCACAGAGGAAATGCATGACCGGAGTCCCGTGCGTATGTCCCGACGCAGACACGCCCAGAAGACACACATGCCCGCCCCAACCGCAGACGGGCAATCCGCGCAGCCGTTGGCGGCGACCGCCGCGATTCTGGACAGCAGCGTCTTCAGCAAGATCGCCGCGATGGACGTCATTCCCCGCACTTGGGAGGAGCGGGCGCGCAAGGCGTGGGAGTACTACCTCGAAGAGCCGCTGGTCAAGAACTGCGTGAATTCGTGGCGGTCTTTCGCCGTGGGCGACGATGTCAAAATCGCATGCGACGATGAGGACGTGAAGGACGAGGCCGTCGAGGCCGCCGACCGGCTCGGTCTCATGGACTTCGTCAAGGACATGGTCCTCCAGCTTCTCGTCAAGGGTGACGCCGTCGGCTTCAAGCGGTACGTCAAACAGGGGAAAGACATCGAGGAACTGGTCTGCGTGAACCCCGTCTCGGTGAAGGTCAAGTACGAGCAGGGGCAACTCACGGAGGTCAAGCAGTATCCGGAGGATAACCCTAGCGCGGGTGAAGGCATCGCGCTTCCCGTCGAGCAGGTCCTGCACCTCAAATGGGACGCGCCCTCGTTCTCGCCGCGTGGCAATTCCATCGTGCTGCCCGCGTTCCAGTCCATCGAATTGCTCCGGGATTACCGGCGCGCCGAACAGGCCATCGCCAAGAGATGGGCGACGCCGTTTCGGCTGCTCAAGGTGGGCGGCGCCTTCGGGCAGAAGATGGTGATGCCCGACCAGCGGATGCTCGAAGGCGTCCGGGACATGGTCAACAAGATGGACCTCCGCAGCGGACTGGTCGTCCCGTTTTACGTGACCGTCGAGACCCACGGCACGGACGGCCAGGTGCTCAACGTCGAGGACAAGGTCAAGGAAGTCAAAGAGGACATCATTGTCGCGCTCGGCCTGTCCCGGTCGCTCGTGACGGGCGACGGTCCGAACTTCGCTACGGCGTCCGTCAGTATGCAGAAGATGATGGTCATGATACGGGAGATCAAGCAGGCCGCCCGGGCTGTCCTCGCATGGGTCTTCGACGACTGGCAGGAACTCAAAGGCTACGGAGACAAGACGCTCCAGTTCCTGTTCAACGACCTTGACCCGAGCGACGCCGTGGATATCAAACGGCTCCTTGTCGAGTTGTACGACCGGAAACTCATCAGCCGGTCGAGCATGCAGCTCAAAATGGACCTCGACCCGGACATCGAGGCCGCGAACCGCGAGACGGAGAAGAAGGTCGTTGACCTCTCCGACGAGAAGCAGGTCAAGCCCTTTGTGGACATGGTCATGGCGGGGATACTCTCCGTCGAAGCGGCGCAGAAGATACTGGGAATCACCCCGGCCCTGCCGTCCTCTTCCCCGGATATCCCGCCAACGCCGGATTCGCAGAATACGGATGCGGCTGTCCGTTACTGCGATGGCTGTCTGCATTTCGATGAGAGCACCAACTTCTGCGCCGTGCACCGGTGCGAACGGAACTTCGACGCAGCGGCCTGCCGGTTCCGCGCATGATTGCCGCTGCCGCGCCGCGCCTGTCCCAGGCGGAACGCATTCGCCGGGCCGCGGAGAAATCCGTCCGTGCGCGGAACCTGTATGCGGACCAGACTGCCAGCGCCCTCACGCAGTCGCTCAAGTCCTCGCAGGAAGAAGTCGCGAAGGCCATCCTCCGGTACAAATCGCTAGGCTCGCCCCCGGACAACAAACTTGCTGCACTCAAGGGTCTGGACAGACTCAACGGCGAACTCGCGGACATCCTGTCCGCCGTCAAGAAGGACCATACGCTCGCGTTCCGCAGGTCCACCAAGGCGGCGTTCCGGCAGGGCGTGTACGACGGCATCGGCGAATTCGCCACAGCGCAGATGCCCTTCTACCGCGACCTCACGCTTGGCGGGATAGACAAGCTCACGACGCGCGTCTTCACCCTGGTGGACACCGACGCCCTCGATTTCATGGTGAACTACAACCTCATTCTCGCCGGGGACGTCCACCGCGAACTGGCGGACGGCATCAAACGCACCATCATGAGCGGCATCGCCACGGGAAAGGGCGCCGACGACATCGTCCGCGACCTCGGTCACGTCATCGTGGACAAGGATTCCTTCCGTCAGGCCGGGACGCGCGTGTTCAGCAAGGCGCAGTACCGCATGGAGATGATCGCCCGTACCGAGGTGCTGCGTGCGCACAACCAGGGAAGGCTCAAGTTCCATCAGCGGGTCGGCGTGCAGAAGCTCGAATGGCTCGCGATGGAAGATGAGCGGATGTGTCCGGTCTGCGGCGGCCTCGACGGCAAGGTCTTCCCAACGGACAAGTTTCCCCAACAGCCCGCGCACCCCCATTGCCGATGCACGAGCGTCGTGGCATGGCCGTTGGACATCTGCGGCATCGCGCCCATGGCCAAGGCGGACGACGAACCCGCCGCGTGCATTCTGCCGCCGCAGACGCTGGAGAAACTCGCGGACGCCAAGACCGAAGAGGACGCCAAACTCAAGGCGGCCTTCGAGAGTGGCGCCATCGGCGATCTCAACGGACTCACCGTCAAGCAGCTTCAGACGCTCGCCAAACAGAACGGCATCGCTATCGCGCGCACCAAGGCGGACTTCATCAAGTTGCTCGATGCCGCGGAGCCGGGCATTCCCCACGGCGACCTCGGCGGCGAGGCGCTCAAGGCCAAACTCGCCCAATAC
>JAKQEQ010000082.1 GCA_029556545.1 Candidatus Hydrogenedentota bacterium | reverse complement strand
CTGGGGTGACCTCTGCAGGCGCCAGGACACGACGTCGGGATTGCTTCTGTGCGCCGGTGTGCTCGAGCGCCGACAGGGCGCCGCCGTTGGCGAGCCACGCCACCACCCAACCGGGCTTGCGGCCGCGGCCGGACCAGCCTTGCGCGGGATCGTCGGGGTTCCGGTACTTGAAGGGCAACGGCGCCTTCTGGGGGGGCGTCGGGGCCGCTTTACCGCGCCGGCGCAGGCCTCGGGCCTTGGCGGGCGCATCGACGGCGGGCACGCCCAGCAGGTCTTCGAGGGTGACGCCCTCCTGCTCGGCGAGCTTGCGCATCCGCTTGAGGAGGTCCGCCTTGGTGTTGGACGCGCGCTTGTCGATTTCCTTCGAAATCCGCACGTGAAGCTGCTTGAGTTGCGAGAGGGTCAGTTCGTCGAGGTCTTTCATTCGGGCGGCCGGCGGGCGTGTGATGACGAGAGGGAGTCATGATGCCACGCAGGGCCCCCAGGGTCACGCGGGGCGACGCTTGGCGTATCGGCCCTGCCGTCCATGCCTGCCGCGGGTTTCACCCCTCCGGCGTCGCTCGCATCAGCGCGACGCGGTCGGCGCGTACGCGGTGGCGCCGGCGGTGCCAAAAACGGGGCGCCTGGCGGCGATCCCAGCGCAAGCATGTCGCCTGACGATCAGCCCGGCGTCAGGGCTCTCTCGCGTGCGGCTGGGGCATCGAGCGGTGGGCGGTTCGCTTCGAGATCGGGGATCGGCCGCGAGCACTCGGGACAGACCAGAAAGGTCCCGGCACGATCGTGCGCGACCTCGAAATGCTCGCGGGGGGACGGTGTATGACAGAAGGGGCAAGTGATGTATCGGGTCACGGCGGCAACGTTCGGGAACGAAAGCTATATATTCATATAGTAGTCTGGGCGTGCGTCACGCGCCACCGATCGTTCACACGGTCATTCCCGGCGCCCCAGGAACAGGAATATCGGCAGCCGGGACGCCCGGACGCGATGAGCGCTTGGCGGCCGGTCTCCCGACGGCGTGCGTGGTTCGACGCAGCAACGGACGATTTGGCGTTCGTTGCGCCCGACAATGCGCCGCCGCTGCAGTTGCGCCGCCTGATTCGACTGCGAGGGGCCGGCGAGCAGGCGCTGTTGTAACGTGACCCACACGACTTGCGTTTTCTCGGGCCATCTCCTAATCTATAACGTAACGTATCATAACGTAACAACATAACATATCAAGAGGATGCGATGGCGCGAGAAGCGACGATTACCCAGGAAGCAGTCAATGCCGCGGCCGACCGGATCC
>JAKQEQ010000072.1 GCA_029556545.1 Candidatus Hydrogenedentota bacterium | reverse complement strand
CCTCGGCCCGTGCCGCGTGATGGAGTTCCCGACATACAGAACCCGCGGTGAGCCGTTCTCCTTGCCGAACGTGCGGAACGCCCTCTTCACCTGACGCTCCGCCGGCACGACATTCTTCTGCAGGTCATCCGCCCCGACGACGACGCACGCAGACGCAAGTACCGCCAACAACACGAATCGCTTCACAAACCCATCTCCTTTAAAGAGCAACAGCACCCATGCACGAATGAACTGAAGTTGAACGTACACGCCGCAGGTAATGAAACCTGAAACCAAATGTCGCGCGTTCGACTCGCATGCCCCCACCGCCAACCGATTAACTGTTTTCCTTCACGAAACGGAGCATATCGTCATAGCACTCGTCGAGCTCGGCCTTCTGAAGGTCCGTGAGCGTGAAATTATGGAGCTTCCACTTCGTGGTGTCGCCGACCGCCACCATGCCTTGCTCTTTGATCTCGGACTTGTGGTAGACACGCGAAACGGTGGTCTTGAACACGCCCTGGCGCTGGAGATAGTAGAGCGAGTAGCCGCGCAGGCCGCCGGGGAAGTCGCGCTGGTCGATCAGGAGACGGAGCAGCGCGTAAGCGAGCGTCAGCTTGCCGTCACGGTCGTTGTTCTCCATCTGCTTCCAGATGGTCCCGAGCAGCGGCGCGTACGCGCAACGTTCCGTGATGAGTCCCTCCGACCCGCAGCGACGGCTCTGATTGAGCCACTGCCAACCGCCCCACGCGCTGAACACCGTGTGGATGACCGGCTTCGCGGCGTTCTCCCTGATCATGTTGTCGTTGGCCTTCGCGCCGCCCGACTCCTCCTTGATGTACCCGAAAATCGTGGGGTACTTCCGCGCCAGGTCGATCAGCATCTCGACCGTCGGGGACGGGCACGTGTTGTTCACGACCGTCTGGATGATCACCGGGCGCCGCGCCACCTTGGCCTGCGCCTCGAAGTAGGCGCGCACGTCGTCGAGCGTCTTGCCCGTGCTCGGCGGGCGCGTGATGATCGCGATGGCCGTCCGCGGGTACTTCTTGGCGATCGCCTCGACGGCCTCCGTCTCGCGGATCATCTGCGCCGTGTCCACGCCGTTACAGCCGAACGTCATCATGCAGACGACGCCCTGCATCGCCTCGGCGCACGCCTCATACCCCTTCACCTTCTCTTCGAAAGTCAGCAGGTCGACCGCATCGTTCGACTGACACCAAATCACGCCCGGGCACCCGCCGTCCGCCGTGAAGCGCACGCCGCGCTTGAGCGACTCGTAGTCCACGCTGCCGTCCTCGTGGTACGGTGTGGAGAGGATCGGGAACGGGCCGCGCATCCGCTTGTCGCCGCCGCCGTCCGCCTTCGCCACGGCGGTGGACACTTTCTTGGGAGCCGCCGTCGCGCATCCCGCCAGCGCCGTGCTCGCCAACCCCATTGCTATAAAATCCCGTCTCTGCATGGCCTTCCCTTTCTTTAGCCCTTGATTTCCCAGCCGGGCCGATACGATGTCTTGAGGAATGCGTTCGCGCTCTCGTCGTTCGTGACCGCCGTGCCGTTCCACTCCAGTTTCTTGAGTCCCGCGCGGGCCGCCACGTTGCCGAGGAGCACCGTCGTGGCGAGCGGCGCG
>JAKQEQ010000063.1 GCA_029556545.1 Candidatus Hydrogenedentota bacterium | reverse complement strand
GCGGGTGGTGGACCCGGTGACGCGGGACTTGTGCGAGGGGTTCGCGCTCGGGGTGAACGCCTGGATCGCGGAACACCCGCGCGAGACGCCGCCGTGGTGCGAGGGGGTGCGGCCCGCGGACCCGCTGGCGCTGTGGCACGCTTTCCTGATGAGCATGGCGCCGCTGGACCTGCCGGAGTTGTATCGGCGGCCGCGCGCGATGGATACGGGCAACGCCTGGGCGATCGCGCCGCACCGGACCGAGCAGGGCAAGACGCTGCTGGTCATCAATCCGCACGATCATTTCGAGGGGCCTTTCCGCTGGTACGAGGCGCACCTGGCCGTCGGGGACGTGGACGTGGCGGGCGTGACGCTCTACGGGCTGCCGGTGATCGTCCAGGGACACAACGGCTACTCCGGGTGGGCGATCACGCCGAATTGGCCGGACTTCGCGGACGTCTACGAGGAGAAATTCACGCCGCCGCCGCGCAACCCCGCGGACCCGCGTACGCCGCGCTTTGATCCCGAACGCCTGCTCACGTTGGAGTTCATGTCGAACGCGCGGCCCTACTACGTGCGCACGCCGAGCGGCGTCGAGGAGCGCTACACGCCCGCGCTCATCAGCGGGCGGGGACCGGTCTTCCAGGGCCAAGGGGGGCTGTATTCGTGGCGCGTCGGGGGCTTCCGCGACTTCGGCGGCTTCTATCAACTCATGGAGATGGCGCGCGCGCGCGACCTGAACGCTTTCCAGGCCGCGCTGATGCTGCATCAATTGCCGTGTTTCCACGTCCTGTACGCGGACCGGGCGGGCAACCTCTTCTATGTGTACAACACGAAGGCGGGCGCGCGGGAACTGCCGACGGAACTCCTCGCGGACCGCGAAAAAAGCGGGCGGCTGCCCATCACGTGGCAGACGCCGGAGGACGCCGCGCTCGACGTGCGCGCCTGGGCCGCGCTCATCGCGCCGGACCGGCTCCCTTACGTCATGAACCCGAGTTCCGGCTACCTCCAGGTCTGCGGCAACCCGCCGTGGACCGCCACCGACAACAGCGGCCTCGCGCCGGAGGCGTGGCCCCCGTGGCTGGTGCAGGACCGGGACACGCCGCGGGCGCAGCGGGTGCGGCGGCTCCTGCGCACGGGACAGCGCGGCTTCCGCGACATGCAGTCGATGGTGTACGACGCGCTCGCGCCCGCCGCCCTCGAGTTGACGCCCGTGCTCCTCGAGGCGGCGGACAGGCGGCCCGATTTCGTGAAGGCGGCGCACCCCGATCTCGCGGGCGGTCTTGCGCTGCTCCGCGCATGGAGTGGCGTGGCCGACGTGCCGCTCGAGGGAATGACCTTCTATCACGTCTGGTGGACCGGCCTGACGCGGCGCGCGGCGGGCGCGTTTCCCTCGCAGGGCGCGTTGCACGACGCGCTGCTGCGTAAGGAGACCAACGCGGTCGAACTCGCGCTCGGCGCGGCGGCGGATGCGGCGCGCACCCTGCGCAATGAATTCGATTCGGTCGCGGCGCCGTGGGGCCAGGTCCACCGCATCCGGCGCGGCGCGCGCGAGGAAGGCGTCGGCGGCGCCGCCTCGGGCGACCCGGTGTTTCTCCTGTCCGATTCCCGCCTCGAACAGGGGAAGTGGTACGCGGACTACGGCTTCGCTCATGCGTTCGTCATCGAGTTCGACGACCCGCCGCGCGCCGTGAGCGTCGCCCGCTTCGGCGTTTCGGACAGCCCGAACGCGCCGCACTTCGACGACCAACTGGACCTCATGCTTGAACGCCGGTTCAAGGTCAACCGCTTCACGCGCGACGAGGTCTGGCGCTACGCGCGCCGCGCCTATGGCCGCCGCGTGACCCTGTTTCCGCTGGGGGTTACCGGCGCGTTCACTTTCGCGGCCCCGCGCGAAATCGCCGCGACGCTGCGGACCTCGCTCGAAACCACCGGCCCCCTGCCCGAGGGCATGGCGGCCTTCTCGTCCTACGTGCGGCCTTATTACGAGCCGCGCACGACGCCCGTCACGCTGACCGTCGAGATGGAGGTGCCCGAGACCTTGTGCCGCGCCGAGTTGCTGTCTCATCTCGCGTTATACGTCTATGAAGAAGGGCTGAGTTGGCGGCCCTTGTCGGGGCAGTCCGTCGACGCGGCCAGGCGGCGGCTCCTGGGTACGCACGACGGCCTCGGGACCTATGCCGTGCTCGGCCCCGAGTGGTGTCGCGCCGAGGCCGCGCCGACCGAGGAAACCGCGCCCGCGCCGCCGGAACCCGAGCCGGAAGCCCTGCCCGGACCACCCGGCGATCTCCCGCAAGTCTGGGACGCCTCGGAACAAGCGCCGCCGGGCAAGTTCCAGTTCGAGGTCCTCACGCCCATACCCGAAAAACGAAAGCAGGACCGGGACGACGCGACGCCCGCTGCGCCCCTCGACCCGAATCGCGATCGCACGTTCCGCATCGAGCCGATAAGCGGGTCCGCCCCGCCTACGCCGCCCGTATCGCCACAAAGGACGGAAACGACGCAAGGGACGGAAATGACCGAAGGGGCTGAGGCGACCATGCCGGTCGAATCCGCCGCGCCGCCCGAGACCACCGCGCCGGACGCCAAACCGCCGTCCGACGAACCCGCGCCCGACACCGAACCTCCGTCGGAGGATGCCGCGCAGCCACAGCCCCCTTCCGACGGGAAGCCTAAGTTCCGCCTCGAACGGCTGAAGAGGGAGTGAGTCGCGCGGGGCGCGGGGACGGTTTGTAGTACACGCTTCAGCGTGTCTTCATCACGCACTATGCACAGCATCGTGCGCTCAGTTCTCGTCCCAACCTTTCCCATAGTCGAGGATCGGGTATTCGCGCCAAAGGCGAAGTGCTTCGTCTCGCCCCACCTCCTGCAGGAAGCCGCGGGCGCTTGAATACGGCCACTCTTCCCAGCGATCCACGTATCCGTGCTTCACCGCATTGTGCTGTACGTAGTTCATTGTCGCCCAGAAATGACGATCGTCCCGCATGGCCCGGTTCGTACAATTGAACCAGGTCTTTCTGCCCACGCATCCTTCTTCCAGATTCCAAAACCGGGAGCATCGCCCGTGCAGTCTTCCAAGTTGCCACGCAACGTCCTCCACGCCGGCGGTTTCCACCAGCGCATGATAATGGTTCGGCAATACGCACCATGCGTACACGGCCCGGGCGTGCTGATACAGCATCTCGCACAAGGCATCCTCGAATATCGCCATCCGTTCGGGGGATTCGCCGATAATCGCGCGATGTTCGAAGCACGACGCGGAGATCAGGTACGCGCCCGGCCCGAGATTCACATGCGGCGGACTATGCCAGGGCCAACGGTTCGCGCGGCGGTGCGCCAGCGCGTCCGCGCGTTCCTTCGGCGTCATCTTGCGCCACTCGTACATGAAGGAGCCCCTGTTTGTAGTGCACGCTTCAGCGTGATGTTTGTAGTACACGCTTCAGCGTGTGCTTAAGACAACCTAAAGGTTGCACTACGAACTTTGCACTACAAACAGAATATCATAATCCATACAGCGCCGCGACGCGCTCGTTGATCTCCCGCTCCCACTCGCCACAGTCCACTCCGCCCGCGTCGATGCATTTGCGAACAAGACGTTCAATCGCACGTCGCTCCGCCGACGATGCCTCCGGAATGGGAATCTGGGAGACGTATTGATAGATAAAGCGCAGGTAGTCACCGCGAACCTGCGAACTGATTTCGCTGTAGTATGCGGTTACGGAGTCGCTGTTCAAGACGCCAACGAGGAATGGGTCTGAAACGGGGATGATATAGCCTGTGTTGCCAAGAAACATCGGTCCTTCGCACAGGGCAAATCTTGCCTCTTTCGATATATCAGGAAATACGATCTTCGGCTTCTCAAATTCATCGTAGTAATCGCAGGCTCTCAGTTCCCACCAGTGGCGGCCTTTGTCGTAGCGGCGTTCGAGTTCGGGTTGCCATTGTTTGAGATGCCTGAAGACGGCGGGATAGCGCTTGATGTCCACGCCGATTTTGGTGACGATGAGCCAGCGGTCTTTCCGGTCGATGGCCCACTTGCGGATGTCCTTGCCCATGGCGAGGGGCTTGACGATTTCCGCGCTCTTCCGGTCTTGCGCAGTCAGTTCCGCGCGCTTTTCGCCGTCGATAACAAACGCCTTATTGAAGCCGGTCTTGATGCCGTAATGAATCTGTCCGTTGACGTATTCGCCAAGAGGGATGCCGGCCTGTTCCATTTTACGGAGCCGGTCGGCAGCGGCGGCTGCGGCAAGGGTCCAGGTGGGGCCCGATATGGCGGACGCCGGGAGGCGCTGTCCATCCCGGTGGATGAGGGCGCGAACATCGGGATAGGGCGGTTCAAGGGATTCGACTTGGGTAAACACCGTGGCATGCGCATCTTGCTCATGGTCTTGAATCACGGGCGAGACGCCCGTGCCACGCGGTGTGCCACGCTTTTGCGCTACGAAGATCATGGGATAGGCGGTTGCCTCGAAGACGGGCAGATCGCCGAAGTCCGTGATCGACTCGACATGGCAGGTTTCGGCGACATGTTGTCGGAGCGTCTTCCCGTAGTTGGCGCGGAACCACTTGTTTGAGGAAATGAAGACCAGCATGCCGCCGGGGCGCAGCAGTTGCAGGGCGCGCAGGTAGAAGTAACAATAAAGGTCCGCGGTGCCGACGTAGAGGTCCCTGTAAACCGCCTTGAGTTGTTCTTTCAGGTTGCGGATCAATTCCTGCCGGACGTAGGGCGGGTTGGCCAGGACAATATCGAAGCCTTCGGCCTCGTTCCAGACTTCGGCGAACTCGATGCGCCAGTCCAGCGTGCCTTCCGGCGTCCTATGCTCGCGGCGCGCCCATTGACTTCCATATTCGAGGATTGCGCGGCGGGCTTCGGCGATCTCGCGTTGGATTTCCAGTTTTCTCCGGCGGTCCTTCTCGCGGAGGTATTGCCGTTTCAGATTGTCGAATGTCTCGATGGTGACGTGGCGGTGCAAGTCGGGCTGTGCGCCGCCGCTGGGATCGGGGCTGAGAATGCTGTCGCCCTGCTCGATCTTGAAATCCAGATTCGGGAGTGGCAGCGGCTGATCCGCCTCGATGATAAGCGAGAGCCACAAGCGGAGGCGTGCGATGCTGGTTGCGAACGGGTCCAGATCGACGCCGTAGAGGTTGCGGCTGATGATATGCAGCTTTAGGTCGTATAGGAATTGCGGGTCTGCAACGAGTCGCTCGCTCCGGAGTGCGCGGCGGATGGCGATGAGTTCGTGCATGAGGCCGAGGAGGTACGCGCCGGAGCCGCAAGCGGGATCGACGGCCTTGACGGTGTCCAGGGCGGTTGTGACTTGATGGGCCCGGCCTTCGGAGAGGCCCGAGGGGTCGTGTTGGTCCACCAATCGGGCGACGATGACCTCGGAGGCGTCCGTCCTGGTTCGGAGATAGCCCTTGAGCGCCTCGCGGCACATGAAAGAGACGACGGGGCGGGGCGTGTAATACGAGCCGGACTCGTGACGGCCCGTGACAAGTTCCTCGAAGACCTTGCCGAGCATTTCGGGGTCGACGGCGACCTCGATATCGAGCGGGGTCGATTCCTCGACGGTGAAGTTGTAGCGGTAGAAGAGGCCGGTCGCGCCGATGATAGGCGCGAAGATTTCATCCGGCAGGTCGGTTACCCGCTTATCGAGGGGGCCCTCCTCGAAGAGGCCGCCGTTGAGGAACGGCACGCGCCCGTAGGCGTCGCTTGATTGGCTGCCCTCGACGGCCATGCCCTCGAAGAAGAGCGGGCGCAGCCGGGCGCGGTAGAACGATTTCCCGCGCATCGGCCCGGCGTCCATAAGCGCGGCGAGGTAGTTGCGCCCGGTCTGGCCGGGGAACGCAAGCCACCCCTTGCGCTCGATAAACCGCAGGAACATGATCCGGTTGAACAGGCTTTGGGTGAAGAGACGCAGATCGTTGTCGCGCAGGGGCGTATGGGCCTTGATGCGTGATTCCGCGCGTTCGAAAATGGCGCGATAGTCCTCGTAGAAGCGTTTTGTGACCTTTTCGACGTCGAACGCGGCGCCCCAGGCGCTAATCCACCCGTGGGCGTCCCGCAGCGGCCTATCGGGCCACTCAAGCGCGCTGAGATTGTATTCGCACACGGTGCGCACGGCGTCGCCCGGTCCCCAGCCGAACGCGGCGAGCGGCGCGGTGCGCGCGCCGTCGAGGGGCGCTTTGAAGCAGGCAAAGCGGTAATGCGTGTAGCCGTGTGTGCAGATGAAGAGGAGCGTTTCCCGTCGAAACGCGGCCAGTTTAGGGTTGCGCACGGCGCGTTTCTTCTCGACAAGCCCCCGGAGCACCTTGCGGACCACGCCGGTCATGCCGCGGCCCGTGGTGAACACGTCGGGCCGTTGAAATTCGAGAAGGAAGATGCCCCACGGGTTCCCGCGGAACGGGCCGATCTGATGGATCGCGCCGTCCACGAGCTTCTTCTCGAAACCCTCGGCGCGCAGTTCGCCCGCGGTCCATGCGTAGCCGATATCCTCGACCTCGACGGCGGATTTCTCGACGGGCCAGCCCAAGGCGTCGATTAGGAGGTGCTGAATGAACGATTGCGGGTCGCGTACCTGGCGCAGGGCGTTTTCAATGCGTCGCGGGTCGGGCATCGGCGTTGATTTCCTCCCTGTGGGACAACCTTTAGGTTGTCTTCAAGACACGCTGAAGCGTGTACTACAAAGAAGACATGCTAAAGCGTGTACTACGAACATAGTTCCATCCAGGCTTTTATCGTTGCCTTGACGCCTACGGGCGCCTGACGCTCTTTCAGGTACGTGTTCTTGACGTGTTTTTCCATTTTGGCGCGGATGTCCGCGAGGGTTTCATCGGGAATGGCGCGCCGCCGGGGCGTTTCGGGCGTGCTGCGGATGAATTGGGCGATTTCGCCGGGTTCTTCGAGGATGCGCTCGGATTCGAGGTCGTACAGGAGCCAGCGGGTAGTACCCGCCTCCTCCGTCCAGACGTCTTCGCCGCCGGACTCGGCTTTTCGGGTCATATCGAGCGCGGGAATGGCGAAGCAGAAGAAAACGGCCTTGGCACCGGGACTCGGGTGCGCCTTTCCGGAGAAGACCTTGCCGGGTAGCGCGTTCAGGCGATCTTCGAGGCCGGGATGGTCCTTCAAGAGTTGTTGGTATTCGTTGTGCAGGACTTCGACGGGGGTCGCCGTGCCCTCGTACTTGTGAAGGAAATCCTTGAGTGCGTCGTAGTCGTCTTCGGGCGTGAGCAATTGGCGGCCCTCGATACCGAAGGTCTTCGAGATGCGCAGGGTCTTGTGCGACACGAGCGAATACAGCCGCAGGATACCGTCGAGTTCGTTGGGCGGCAGGAAGTTCCAGAAAGCGACCTTGCCGCGAAGCGCGGCCTGGTCCGGGTGCTCGGCGAGGATGCGGGCCTCGATATCGGGGTTCATGCGGCGGTCGACGCGGCCGATGCGCTGCATGAGCCGCACCGGGTTCCAGTGGAGATCGTAATTGATGAGGCGGGTGGCGTCCTGGAGATTGAGCCCTTCGGAGAGCACGTCCGTGGCGATGAGGATGCGCGTTTCGGGCAGTCCTTCGTCGGCGAGTTCGGCGGCGGACGAATCGTTGTAGTACGGGGAGAACTGGCGCAGGATTTCGCCCCGGTCGCGCTTGGTGGCGCTGTCTACTTCGTCGATAGCGTCAAGCCCGGCGGCCTCGAGCTGTTTTTTCAGGTAGCGCGCGGTGGCCATGTATTCGGAAAAGATCAACACCTTGTGCTGCTTGAGCACGGGGTCTTTCTTGAGCAGGTTCACGAGCGCTTTCAGCTTATCGTCGTGCGCGGGCTTGAACTTCCGGAGTTCATCGAGGAATTCGGCGACCTGATCGAGGTCCAGCATCGTTTCCTGCAGAATCTCATTGACGTCGTATTCATCGCGCGGCAACTCCTCGACGTCATCGAGCATTTCCTCGGTGATGATATCCGCGTCGGCCTCGTCTTCGTCTTCGCCGCCAAGGAGTTCCATCTGCCTTTCGTGGATATACCCGAGCAGTTCCTCATGCTGTCGTCTCCACCGTTCGAGCCGGTGTCGTTCATGCATCGTTTCGCTATGTTTTTCGGCAAAGGCCAGCAGCTTCAGGAGCAGGGTTTGACAGGACATCTGGAACGCGTGGGCGGAACTCTCGAAGCGTTTGAGAAACTGCGTGCGGATCAACCCGACAACCTGTTTCTGCCGGTTTTCGAGCAGCGGGTCGATCTGCGCGTCTTCGCCCTTGTAATACGCCAAGGGGTAGTAGATGGCAAGGGAGAAGAGCGGCTTATCCTTGCTGAAGGCCTGCTCGAGTTCATTGAGCAATCGGCCATAGGTCTTCTTGATCGAGTACTGCACGACGCGCGGCGGCTCGCGATCGGGGAAGATCGCCTGGCCGCCGTCATGCTGCTTCTGGCTCTCACGGACGTAGGCGCGGCTGCGCTGAACGACAAGTTCCGTGAACAACTGGTCCTGCGCCAGGACATCTTCCGCCTCGGCCTGGTTTGTGTCAATGTCGGCGCGGCTCTCGGCGCCGGACTTGGCGGCGACAACCTCTTCGAGGCGCTTTTCCATCTTGCGGAAGTGGCCGGGCAGCGAATGAATACCCAGCGTGTTCTTGAAGTAGTCGGTTTCGCGGCGTGAGAAAAGTTCGATCATGTGCTGAAGGTCGCGCAGGCTGTTGTTGATGGGGGTGGCGGTGAGCAGGAACAGTTGCTTGCCCTCGGCGAGATCGTACATTTGGCGGTATCGAGAGGGTCTGCGTGTTCCTCTTCCCAGGATGCCCGGGTTGCGGAAGTGGTGGGCCTCATCGATGATGATGGCGTCCACGGTCTCTTTCAGTTCCCGGAATTCCTCCACCCATTCGCCCCCGCGCTGCAGGTCCGTATGATTGTAGATGTAGAGCCTGCCGAAGCGGCGCGAGATGTTGGGGAGGTATCTCTTGAGCGCCGATTCCCATACGGGTTTTCGCGCCGCCTTCGGAACGAAGAGCGCGACCTGTTTCTTGTCGTGAACCGTAAGCCGTTCGATCAGCATCATGCCGATGAAGGTCTTGCCCAAGCCGACGCCGTCGCAGAGGAATGCGCCGTTGTGCTGCCGCGCGATCTTGAGCAGCGAGTGATAGCCTTCCTTCTGATACTGATCCAGGACCGGGTACATGCGCGACTTGCTTTGCTCCCATTCGGTCTCGGTCATCTCGTGGCCGCGGAAGTACTCCTGGAGCGCCTTGGCGTAGACCTCGAAGGGCGTGTACACGCGCGTGTGGCGCTCAATGACCCGAAGGATGTCTTCGGTAATGTCGTGGGCGTCCCGCCAATGCCGGTCGAACCATTCCTGAAGATCGGACACTTCACGCTGTATCTGGACGTTCAGCTCGACGTTCTCGGAGAGGCCGGGACCGGTGAAGTTGCTGGAGCCGACAAGCGCAGCGGGACCGATGACGGCGTGCTTGGCGTGGGTGATAAACGCTTTAGCGTGGAATTTCTTCTTGTTGTAGACACGGCAGAGGATTCTTCCGGCCTGCAGGGCCTCGACAACGCCCGGCACGCCCCGGAGAAAGTCGTTCTTCTCCTTCTCCGTCTCGATCGAGTCGTCCAGGACTCTTTTCGCCTGCTCGACCCCCGCAAGCAGCGCTTGGCGCGTGCGTTTGGTCACTTCATCGCCCATGAGGATGCGCAGCGTCTCCAACTGCTGCCAGCGCCCGTCCAAGGCGAGCAACGCGCCGATTTCAAAACTCCCGGTGGCAATATCGAATTGCCGCGCAAGGTCCGACCACTCGGAGAGGTAATCCACGACCTTCCAGTCGGCGTCCGAGTTGTCAACAATGAACAGGTCGCCGCCCCGACGTTTCTCCTCTGACATTCCCCGGTTGTCCTCCCGTTGTCGCGATTGCTCCGCGGTAACCCCGTGGCGTTCGCGCCATCATAGCACACCGAGCCGTCGCACGGGTATCGTAATCGCAATCCATCGAGGCATGGATAGGGCGGTTGTGCCGCAGGACGGGTATTTCCAGTATGATGAGGGTTGGTCTTTCAAATACGAAGGAGGCGGCGTGGCTGACCGCTCGTCGTTGTCTCAGTCTGCCGCTCGTTTTTCCGGGCGGCGAACGCCCTGCCTCGAACGGCTGAAGACGGAGTAAATCATCGTATGAGATGCATAATGAACGCGCACGCCACAGACAGGAGCGGGGGTATCTTCCCCATGGTCTTTGGAGCACGGGCGAGACGCCCGTGCCACTGGTCGTGGGCGGCGGGAATTGTCGCGATCTGGGTGTTGGTGAGTCTGGCGCAGGTGTTCGCGGTAGGAGAGGAGGCGTGCATCATGGTGTATTTCCAGGCGCATCGCGGTGGCCTCGAAGAGGTCCCGGAGAATACGCTGGTCGCGCTTGAACACGCCTGGAGCATCCGCGGCGCGGTGCCGGAGGTAGATCTGCGCACGACGCGGGACGGCGTGGTCGTCTGTATGCACGACGAGACGCCCGCGCGCACCACGAACGCGCCCGAGCCGTGGCGCGCGAAGCGGATCGCCGAGATACCGTTCGAGACGCTGCGCGGGTGGGACGCGGGCGGCTGGTTCGACGCGAAGTACGCGGGTACGCCGGTCCCGACGCTGGACGAGGTACTCGCGGCGATGCGGGACAAGCCCGATCGGGAAATCTATCTCGACCTGAAGGACGCGGATGAGCAGCGCCTCGCGGAATGCCTGCGCGAGGCGGGCTTGGAACGGCGCGTCATTTTCGTTCACGGCGACGTCGCGGCGTGCCGGCGCTTACAGCAGCTCTACGAGGGCGCGCGCACGATGACGTGGCTGAGCGGGACGCCCCGGGCGATCAAGGCGCGCTTCGAGGAACTGGCCGCGGAAGACTTCGCGGGACTCAGCCAACTCCAGTTGCACTTGTACGGGCCGCGGCGCGGCGGTTCGCCGGTGACGTATTTCCTCGAACCGGAGTACCTGCGCGACGCGGTGAAACGGACGCGCGCCGCGGGCGTCGCGCTGCAGGCGCGGCCCATGATCTTCGATGCCCTGTCCCTGCGCGGCCTCATCGACGCGGGCATCCGGTGGTTCGTCACGGACGCGCCGAAAGCCTTTGCCGCAAGCATCCAGGAGGCGCTATCCTTACCTTCCGCGCCCGAGTAAGGCGCGCGGACCTGGACCTGAACGGCGGCGATCGGCCGCTTGAACGAATCCGCTTGCGGCGGATGAAAGGATGCTTCGGTGCACGGCGCGATCTACGGTGTTCTGTACGCGGGCGTCGCCTGTTACGTCGGCGCGGCCGCGTTGTCTTTCTGGTATCTTCGCGAGGAGACGGCGGTTCGGCTGCGGGCGGCGGCGCGGCTCATGGCGATCGGTGCGGTATTGCTGGCGAGCGCGCTCGTCTTGCGTCTGGTCCACTCGCGCCTGTTGCCGATGACGAGTCCGACGGACAGCCTGATGCTCTTCGTGCTCATGGGCACGGCGACGGGCGGCGCGGTGGCGCGGGCGGAGAAGCGCCGGGCGTTGTTGTGTTTCTACGTGCCGCCGTTGGCGGCGATCGCGCTGATCGGCGCGTATACGGCGCGGGCGGACTACCGCGTCGCGCCGGAACACCTGACCACGGTGCTCCTGGCCGTACACGTGACGCTCGCCATGCTCGCGTATGCCTTGTTCCTGCTGGCGAGTCTGACCAGCCTGGCCTACGTGTTTCAGGCAGGCCGGCTGAAGCGGCGTCACACCACGGGCCTGTTCCTGAAGTTGCCGTCGCTCGAGGAACTCGATCACACGCTCTACCTGCTCATTCGTTACGGTTATCCCTTGTTCGTGATCACGTTGTGGCTCGGGTTGTCCTGGGCGTGGTACGACAGCAGCCCGCTGAGCGACACGTGGTGGCTTTCGCCGAAGATCGTGCTCTCGCTGGTGATGGCGCTCCTGTACAGTTTCAGTTACCACGCGCGGGCGCGGGGCTGGCTGCGAGGGCCGAAACTGGCCTACTGCGTGTTTCTCGCGTTCGGATTCCTGCTGTGCGCGTATCTCGTGCTGAACGTGCTCGGCCTGACCAACTACAATTTCCGGGGAGGGGCGGTATGACCATCGCCCTGACCGGCATCAGCCACCACACCAGCCCGCTGGCGCTGCGTGAACGGCTGGCCTTCCCGGAGGCGCGGCTGCCGAACGCGCTGCACGCGATCAAGAAGCGCCTCGATGATGGCGGCGCGGTCATTCTGAGCACGTGCAACCGCGTCGAGGTCTACACGCGCGCGGAGCGCCCGGCCGAGGAACTGCACGCGGTCAGCCGCGCGTTTCTCTCCGAATGGCACGACGTACCGGTTGACCTGTTCCGCGCCGCGCTCTATGAGTTGTCCGGGGCGGAATCCGCGGCGCACTTGTTTCGCGTGGCGTGCAGTCTCGACAGCATGGTCGTGGGCGAGGCGCAGGTGCTCGGGCAGGTGCAGGACGCCTTCCTCGCGGCGCAGGCGGCGCAGGCGACGGACAAGATCCTCAACGCGCTGTTTCAACGCGCGCTCAAGGTGGCCAAGGACGTGCGCACGCAGACGAACATCGGATCGGGCAAGGTGTCTGTGCCGTCCGTGGCCGTGGACCTCGCGACGCAAGTCTTCGGCGACCTCGGCACGAAGACCGTCATGGTCGTCGGATCGGGCGAGACCGGCCAGTTGACACTTAAGACGCTGATCGCGCGCGGCGTGGGGCGCGTGCTGGTCGTGAACCGGAATGTCGAGCGGGCCCGGAAACTCGCGGAGCGTTTTCGCGGCGAGCCGATCGGCTTCGACCGCCTGTGTGAATCGCTCGCGCTCGCCGACATCGCGATCAGTTCGACGGCCGCCGAGGAGCCGATTCTGGGTCCGGCGGACTTTCAGCGCGCGCTCCGGGAACGGAACCAGGAACCCATGTTCGTCATCGATATCGCGGTGCCGCGCGACATCGACCCCGCCGTGAACGACCTGGACAATGTATATCTCTACGACTTGGACGCGCTGCAGCAGGTGGCGGACCAGAACCTCGAGGCGCGCCGCGCGGAGATGGCGACGTGCATGGCGATGGTGGACCGCCAGGTCGATCAGTTCATGCGCTGGCGCAAGGGGCTGCGGGCGGAGCCGGCGATTGTCTCGATGGCGAACGAACTCCACGCGATCCGGGAGCGGGAATTGGATAAGACGCTTCACGCGCTGCCCGATCTAACGGGAAAACAGCGGGAGGAAGTCGAATATCTCACCAAGCGCATCGTGAACACCATCCTGCAGCGGCCCATGACCCAGCTCAAGCGCGAAGTCACCGAGGACGACCCCGGGCGCGTTTTGTCGCTCATCAAGCGCCTATTCGGGCTGAAGGAAGACTTTTGATGGACCGCGTCGTGATTGGCACGCGGGGCAGCCTGCTCGCGCGAACGCAAAGCGATTGGGTGGCGGCGCAACTGCGCGCTCAGTGGCCGGACTTCGAGGTCGTGATCGAACACATCGCGACGCGCGGCGACAAAATCCGCGACGTGCCCCTGGCCCAGGTCGGCGGCAAGGGACTTTTCACGAAGGAAATCGAGGTCGCGCTGCTGGACGGGCGCGTCGATCTCGCCGTTCACAGCCTGAAGGATCTTCCGACGGAATTGCCCGAGGGTCTCGCCCTCGGCGCCGTGCCCGTCCGCGAGGACCCGCGCGACGCGCTCGTGAGCAAGGGGCGGGCGACGCTCGACGCGCTGCCGTCCCGAGCGCGCGTCGGTACGTCGAGTCTGCGCCGCCGCCTCCAGTTGATAACGCGCCGCCCCGATCTTGAGGTCGTGGACCTGCGCGGGAATGTGCCGACGCGGCTGCGGCGGGTCAGCGAAGGCGATCTCGATGCCGCCGTGCTCGCCGCCGCCGGGCTGCGGCGGTTGGGTCAGAGCGCAATCATCGCGCAGGCGTTGCCGCCGGAAGTCATGCTACCGGCGGCGGGCCAAGGGGCGCTCGGAATCGAGATACGCGCGGACGACGAACGCATCATGGCCCTCCTCGGGTTCCTGCAAGACTCAGCGGCGGCGGCGGAAGTCGCCGCCGAGCGCGCGCTGCTTGCCGCGCTGGGCGGCGGCTGCCAGACGCCGGTCGGTGCGCTGGGCCGCGTCGAGGGGGACCTGCTGCGCCTCTACGCCGGAATCTGCGACCCGGACGGCGGCCGCGTCCTGCGCACGGAAATCGAGGGGCGAATCGAAGACGCGGGGACACTCGGGCGGCGCGCGGCCGAGGTCTTGCTGCGTATGGGGGCGGCGGAATTCGTCCACCGCACGACGGCGATCGGCCTCGCGGCCGGGCGGCCGCTCAGCGGCAAGCGGATTGTCGTGACCCGCGCGGCATCACAGGCGGCAGATCTGATCGAGGCGCTGCGCGACCTCGGCGCGGACACCTTCGCCTTTCCGACCATCGAGGTGCGCGGCGCGCGCCCCGCGGACGGCTTGCGCGTCGCGCCCACGGATTGGGTCGTGTTCACCAGCGCGAACGGCGTGAAGTTCTTTTTCGAATTGTTGTCGTCGTACGGCACCACACTCGCCGATTTCGGGTGCCCGCGCGTATGCGCGGTAGGACCCGCAACCGCCGCGGCCCTGCGCGATCGCGATCTCGACGTCGATCTCACGCCGGAGAAATATGTCGCGGACAGCGTGTTTGCCGCGCTGCTCGAACGGGAAGGCGACCTGCGCGGCAAGCGATTCCTGCTCCCGCGAGGCGACCTCGCGCGGCCTGACCTGCCCGAGGCGTTGCGGGCGCACGGCGCGGACACCCGCGAGATGATTGTCTACGAGACCGTCGCACCGGAGATTCCGGAACAAACCGTTGCGGCGTTGCTCACGTTTGCGCCGGATTTAATTCTTTTCACCAGTTCGTCGACGGCGAAGAACTTTTGCGCGCGGCTGCAAGGCGAACCTTTCGAGACACTAAAGGCGCGCGCCACTTTCGCCGCCCTCGGCCCGGTCACGGCGGACACCGCGCGCCACCTCGGTCTGGACGTTACCGTCGAGCCGGATCAATATGATGTCCCCGGCCTGCTTCGCGCCATAGTCTCTCACTTCGGAGAACGATGACCTATCGCCGCACGCCGGTTACGGGACCACGCGCACGGTATCGGAGCCGGAGAAACTCTCCGCCGTCTTGTACAGGCCGGTCAGCGTCAGGACCGCTTCGGGCGGCGCCACGATGGCCTTCACCGCGGTTTCGCTGAATTCGGCGACGATATGCCCCTGGAGATCCGCGCGCACGGACTTTGCGGGCAGGCCGTTCAGTTGGACGGTCGGGCAATCCACATCCTTGAGCGGGATGCTGGTATGCACGATGACCTCGCCGGGCTGGTCCTGGCTCAGCAGCAGCGTGTGCGGCGATACCGCGACGCCCAGCGGATCATCCGTGCGCGACCCGGTGAACAGGTCCCCCGCACACAAGACCAACAATTGACACATCACCCCGGCTACGATCATGTACTTCATATGCACTCACTCCCACCATTTCGCCGGCCAAACCCGACGATCCCATTATACCACGCTGCTTTACTCGCACGATTAGCGAGCACCTTCCATGTAAGCGATCACGCCTCGGCGAGAACCGTGCGGATACGGCGCCGCTTGCGTATCGGCGGTCAGCGTCTGCCGGACCGATTGCCGCTCGGGACCGCTATGATCTTCAGCGATCTTGGACTTGGAACAGGAGACCCTGCTACAGTCCAAGCTAGGCACTTGCACCGTTCCTAACCAGGAAGCGGTACGTCACGCGCAGGGGGCAATTATCGCCCTCCAAGAATAACGGGGCGCACAACCGGAGACAACGGTGTGAAGGGAACGACGATTACGGGCCGAGTGCCCATCCAGGCTTCGAAATGCCTGCGACTGGCGGTTGCCTGGGGACACGCTGTTTCGCGGCGGCTCCTCATTATGTTGGCCTTGATAGTCATGCAGATGTTTCCCGCGAGTGCCGTGGCTCGTGTGGTTACAGTGGGCGTGTACGAAAACGCTCCAAAGGTCTTTCTGGACGAATCGGGCAAGCCCGCGGGCATCTTCGTCGAGATCATCGAGTATGTTGCGAAAGAGGAAGAGTGGGAACTGGCATATGTTGCCGGCACATGGGGCGAAGGACTGGACCGGTTGGCGCGGGGGGAAATTGATCTCATGCCCGATGTGGCCTATGCGGCCGAGCGGGAAAAGGAATTTGCTTTTCATAGGGAACCGGTCCTTTCCGACTGGTTTCAGGTCTATACGCGGAAGGACAGCGGGATTCGGTCGATTGTTGACTTGGCCGGAAAACGCGTGGCCGTTCTGGAGCGGTCCATTCAACAGGCCGCCTTCGAAAACCTCGTGGGCGACTTTGGATTGGATATCACGCTCATCCGCCTTCCAGATTACCGGACTATTTTTGAGAAGGTCGCCGGGAGAGGCGCGGATGCGGCAATTACCAATCGCTTCTACGGCATGCGGCATGTCCGTGACTTCGATCTGGATGATACAGCGATCATTTTCAACCCCACGAGGCTGTTTTTCGCGGCTTCTCGTGGTGGCGACCAGGAGTTACTGGAGGCCATTGACCTTCACTTGGTTCGCCTGAAGCGTGACCCGAAGTCGATGTATTATCAGGTCCTGAATCGATGGACCTCCGAGAAGTTCACGTTCGCGTTTCCGGCATGGATCAAGGTTGTCGGTCTGGTTGCGGGGACCGCTTTGGTTGTAAGTCTGGTGGGCAGCCTCCTGCTCAAACGACAGATCAATTTGCGCACGAAAGAGTTGGCGCTTCGCAACGAGCAGCTCCAGGCCGCGTACAGCGAAATGAAGCGTGCCGAGCAGTCACTGCGTGAAAGCGAGTGTAAGCACCGTACGCTGTTCGAGACGGCGAACGACGCAATCTTTCTAATGCGGCATGACCGCTTCATCGATTGCAATGACCGCACGCTGATGATGTTCGGGTGCAGCCGCGACGAGATCATCGGGGCGTCGCCGATTGCATACTCGCCGCCGCATCAACCGGATGGTCGTGCTTCCGATGAGAAGGCGCGGGAAAAGATCAGTCTTGCCTTGACGCAGGGGCCGCAGTTTTTCGAATGGGAGCACTGCCGGCAAGACGGTACGCCATTTGCTGCTGAGGTTAGTTTGAACAGCTTAGATTTGGCCGGAGAAACTCTGTTACAGGCCATCGTGCGCGACATCACTGACCGTAAACGGGCAGAGGAGGCGTTGCGTCGCAGCGAGGAACAGTTCCGCCTGATCATGGAGAATCTTGCCGACCTGGTGGCCGTGCTCGATCTGGATGGATGCCGTCTTTACAACAGTCCGTCCTACGGCGAAATACTGGGCAACCCGGATAAACTGCGCGGCACTTCATCCTTTGACCAAATCCATCCGGAAGATAGGGAGAGGGTGCGACAAGCGTTCCAAGAGACGGTTCGCACCGGCAAAGGGCACCGCCTGGAATATCGCATGGTCGACCGGCACGGCAGCCCGCGCCATATCGAGTCCCAGGGCAGCGTGATTCGAGACGAGCACGGTCGTGTGGCCCAAGTTGTGGTGGTTTCGCGTGATGTCACCGAGCGCAAGCAGGCGGAGGATGCCATTCGGGAACTGAACATCGGCCTTGAGCGGCGCGTCGCCGAGCGCACCGCGGAATTGGCCGTGGCGCGGGACCGCGCTGAGGCGGCCGACCGGGTAAAGTCCGCGTTTCTGGCCACCATGTCCCATGAACTGCGGACACCGCTCAACTCGATCATCGGGTTCACCGGTATTCTCCTTCAAGAGCTGCCAGGACCGCTGAATGCAGAACAGCGGAAGCAACTTGAAATAGTCCGTAAGAGCGCGCACCATCTGTTGAGGCTCATCAATGACGTGCTCGACATCTCCAAGATCGAAGCGGGTCAACTCGAAATACACAAGACCCCCTTTGATCTGCGGGCGTCCATCGAGAAGGTAATTGGCATTGTGAAACCGTTGGCCGAGAAGAAGGGCCTGGCGTTGCGCGTGGAACTCTCACCGGAGATCGGCGCATTCGATGGCGATGAGCGGCGCGTCGAGCAAGTCCTGCTGAATCTGATCAACAACGCCATCAAATTCACGGACGGCGGCGAAGTGATTCTCAGCGTGGAACCGGCGGCGCCGTCTCATTCCGCCATCTTCCTGCGCGTGACCGACACCGGAATGGGCATTAAACCGGATGATCTGCGTACGCTTTTCCAACCTTTCAAGCAAGTGGACTCCGGACTGACGCGCAATCACGAAGGTACGGGATTGGGTTTGGCAATCTGCCGTCGGTTGGCGGAGCTTATGGGCGGCGAGGTTCACGCGGAAAGCGACTGGGGCAAGGGCAGTGTCTTCACGTTCACCTTGCCGACAGCAGGAGGGATGCCCCCATGAGCTCGAGTATCCTGTTGATCGAAGATAACGAGGAGAACCGCTACCTCGTGACGTATCTTCTCCGCGCGCGCGGCTATGAGGTCGTGCACGCCGAGTCGGGCCCGCGCGGCATCGAGTTGGCCAGCAAGTTGCGCCCTGACCTCATCCTGCTCGACATACAGTTGCCGGGGATGGACGGCCATGAGGTGGCCCGCCGACTGAAAAGCGATCCCGAACTCAAGGCTATCCCCATTGTGGCCGTGACGTCCTATGCGATGGTCGGAGATCGCGAGCGAGTCTTCGCAGCCGGGGCGGAAGGTTATATCGAGAAGCCAATTAACCCGGAGACCTTTGTAACCGAGGTTGAGCGTTATTTTCCACCGTTCGATAGGGAGACGCACCCATGCTCCGAGCGCTGATAGTGGACGACCGGGAAGAGAGCCGTTACTTGTTGAGCGCCCTGCTGCAAGGCCACGGGTACGCCGTGGAGGCGGCTTCCAACGGCGTCGATGCCTTGGAAAAAGCTCGCCGCACGCTGCCGGACATTGTCATTTCCGACCTGCTCATGCCGGTGATGGATGGATATACGCTTCTGCGCCACTGGAAGGAAGAGGAACCGTTGCGGCGAGCCCCATTCATTGTCTACACCGCCACCTACACCGACCCTAAGGATGAGCAATTCGCACTCGACCTCGGCGCGGATGCCTTCCTTGTCAAACCCATGGAGCCGCAGATCTTCATCGCTCGCATTGAGCAAGTGTTGACGGCGTACGAAAGCAAGGAGTTCTCCACAGCAGCAACTGCGACGGGTGAAGAAAAGGTTATCCTGAAGCAATACAGCGAAGCGCTTATCCGCCGCCTCGAAGCCAAGATGGAACAACTGGAACAGGCTAACCGGGCGTTGCAGGAGGAGATCAGGACACGCAAGGAAACGGAGGAGGCGCGCCGCAAACTCTCCGCGGCGGTCGAGCAGAGCCCGGTCGGGGTGGTAATCACGGATACGGAAGGTAAGATCGAGTACGTGAATCCCCAATTCCTCGAAATGACGGGCTACACCGGCGAGGAATTGTATGGGCAGAACCCGAGGATCCTGAAGTCGGGAGAAACCCCGCAGGAGACATACCAGGAACTCTGGGGGACCATTACCGCAGGGGGGCAATGGCGAGGCGAGTTTCATAATAGAAAGAAGAACGGGGTCCTGTATTGGGACCGCACCGCAATCTCGCCGATTCGGGACAGTTCCGGGGCCATCACGCACTTCCTTGCGGTCAAAGAAAACATAACGAGGGAGAAAGCCCGGGAGGCACAGTATCTTAACGCGCAGAAGCTGGAAGCGGTGGGTCGCTTGGCTGGGGGGATCGCGCATGATTTCAACAACATGCTGAGTGTGATCATGGGCTATACCGAGGCGGTCCTGGCGGAATTAAAGCCGATAGACCCCATCTACAAGGACCTCGAACAGGTCCAGTTCGCGGCGAATCGCAGCGCGGAACTTACGCGCCAGCTTCTGGCCTTTTCGAGACAGCAGACAATTGCTCCGGTCGTGATAGACCTGAACGCGCAGTTGAACGCCATGGAGGAGTTGTTGCGCCGTCTTATCGGAGAGGATGTTGATATTCAGTTCGTTCTCTCCCGCGATCTGTGGCACGTAGTAATGGACCCGTCTCAAGTGGACCAGATCGTGACGAATCTGGCCGTGAACGCTCGGGACGCCATGCCCGACGGCGGCAAGTTGACCATCGAAACCGCCAACGTTCGTCTGGATGAGGTCGAGAGCCAAGGGCGCGTGGGATTGCCGCCCGGCGATTATGCGATGCTGGCCGTGAGTGACACGGGATGCGGTATGGACGCGGAGACCGCCGCCCATATTTATGAACCTTTTTTCACCACCAAGAGTCCGGGCAAGGGCACAGGGCTTGGTCTGGCCACGGTCTACGGCGCCGTGAAGCAAAACAAAGGGGCCATCCAAGTCTACAGCGAACCTGATGAGGGCACCACGTTCCGAATCTACCTTCCAAGGTACATCGGCGAAGATGCGCCCGCAGTCACCGCGGCGCGGGGACCAAGCGCATCCCGGGGCCACGAGACCATTCTGCTCGTGGAAGACGACGTCTTACTGCGCACGCTCGCGAGAAGGATGCTGGAACGGCATGGATACCGCGTGCTTGAAGCCTTGGGACCGGGCGAGGCAATCGCCTTATGCGAGAGACACGCCGGGGACATTCACTTGCTCTTGACCGACGTGGTTCTTCCGGTCATGAACGGCAAAGAGTTGAAGAATCGCGTTTGCAGTCTGCGGCCCGGCGTTAAGGTCCTTTATATGTCCGGCTACACCGCAGACGCCATCGCCCACCGCGGAGTGCTCGAAAGAGGAACGCATTTCATCGCGAAACCCTTTACGTTTCATGATATAGGACAGAAGGTGCGTCAGGTGCTGGATGCCGCGTGCTGAACCAGCGACACGCGGCGAGGCAAGTAGCGTGGACGAAGACATCACGGGCTGTTAGTCGGCGGCCCGCACACCCTCCAGGTAGGACACTGGGTTGACGGCGCGACCGTTGACGCGCACCTCGAAATGGAGATGCGGTCCCGTCGATCGACCTGTATTGCCCAGCAGCGCAATCACGGATTCCGGGTTGACGCGTTCGCCCACTTCGACGAGGTTCGCCGCGTTGTGGCCATATACGCTCTCGACGCCGTCATCGTGCCGCACAATGACCACTTTGCCGTACCCGGGCCGCCAACCGCTGAATCGGACCACGCCTTCGCGGAACGGGCGCACCCGGGCGCCGAAATCCGCGGCAATGTCGATACCGGCGTGAAAATCGGGCTGCCCCGTGAACGGATCGCGCCGCGGACCGAATTCGGAAGTGATGCTCCCTGGAGTTTCGAGGAGCGCGTCCCAAGACGTGTTGGCTGTCGGCATGGACAGCGCGGCGAGCGCCGGAGACGACTTGGGCGTGGCGGGAAGGTATCCCGCCAAGTGCGGGTCGAGCAACGAGTAGGAGGCGGTAAGCTGGAAAGGCGTCGGGTCGGCGCGAACCTCGCGTGGCCCGCCCATGGGCCGCGACAGGCGTTGCGTCGCCGAGCGGCCAGCCCGAAACGAAGGCCGCGAACCCGGGCGTGTCAGTGTGGCGGCGGGCGTACGGTCGGGCAGGGCGGCCATCGCGGACAGGGCCCGCGCGGGCGCGGTGTCGGCGGGAGGCGTGGACGCGAGGGGCGGAGCGGCTTGCGGTTCATCGACCGGCGCGGGCGGCGCTGGGGCCGCCGCAACGGCGGCGGCGGGCAGGATAGACGAGAGATCAATGGTCTGGCCGGGATGAATGATATCGGGATTCGCAAGGCCGTTCGCCCTGGCGACCGCGCGTACCGCCGCATACAAGTCGGCGGTTGAGGGACGGGTACTTTCCGTGCGCATTGCATTCAGCACGATGTGCGAGAGCGTATCGCCGCGTCGCACAACGTGGGAGGCGGCAGGCGCCGTCTCTCGTGGGGCACCGGCGGTGTTTCCTTCCGGCGCGGCCTGGACCACCGTCAGTGTCTGTTCGAAGGTTGTGCCCCGCGGGTGTGGCGCAGCGACGCTGCCCCGAAGAAGGTTTCTGTTCGCCTGGTAGACAATGCCGTCAATTCGCATCGGCAACCCTTCCCGCCGGTTTCCGCCAACGAGGGAGCAATGGGTGTGCCAGCGTCGGCTGGAATGCGCAAGTACCTGTTTTCTAAGCACTTACATCTCTTGCCCCGTCTCCGAATTACTGGGATTCCATGCAGATATTGCCCCCCGGCGGCGAAATCTGCCGCTTGTCCCTTTCCGCTCAACGCGGGACTGCGGCGGTGATGCCGTCCCTGCCAATGTAGACGCGCTCGCCATCGCGCAGCAGGACGGTGTCGCCGCTAAGTTCGAGCGCCCAGTCGCCGAAGCGCACCAGCAGGGCGTAACTCTGCTCGATTGTCACGTTGCGGTCCATTGGCGGCTTGCCCTCGAACAGTTCGTAGGTGGTCACGAAGACGCAATCGCGTGCGCGGAACCGCCGCAAGACAAAGGGCAGCAATTCGCGGGGCGTCGATCCGAAGCCGCGCGCGAGAAAGGCTTCCGGCGCGTCGTCGTGCATCCCGATGCGTATACCGGAATTCGCGCCTGTCGGAAGCGTTAGAAAGCGGGCCTCCGCGTCAAGACGCGCCTGATCCTGTAACAGTTGGTAGCCGTCGCGGTCCGCGAGTGGGTCACAGGGCGTCGCGGGCGGCGGATTCTCGAGTTCGCCGCGCAGGTGCAATGGCAGATCAATGGTCGTTTCCTGCGACGCGTGACACTGGAACACATCGACGATCAGGTTATCGCGCATCAGCAGGGTTCGGTCGAGTATGGTGCTGTCGTAGGCCGTGTCGCACATAGCGCGCACGAGGCAGAACTCGTCCGTGTGCGCAAAAGCTTGCAAGCGCCCCTCCGCCAGCGCTTGGGAACGGGTCCCGACGACAACGGTGTTGTGGGCAATGGTGGCGCGATACCACGCGCCGTGCAGGGGATTCCCGTAGACGAGCCGCCCGGGATCGACAAAGCGTTCGTCGCCGTGGGCGTACAAGATGATGCCGAGTTTCGCCGGCTGGACATGGTCGGTGCCCGCGCCGCCGTAGTCGAGGTAGAGGGCCGTTTCCCCCGCTGCGTCGCGGAGAATGGCTAGACCCTCCGCCTCGCTGTTCGAGGTGGTCAGCGCGAGTTTCTGCGTCTCGCCGTCGGGGATCGGGCTGCCGCCCCAGAAGAGCCCCCAGACCGTGTCGCGTGGATCGAGCACGGCAGCGTATTGCGGGTCTCGGAACCGCTTGTAGGCCACTTCGTAAAGCATGCGGGCGTCTCGCAGGTTGCTCCGGTCGCTGTCATTCAGCGGCGGGAACGTTAAGTCGGGAAACACAAGGCGCAGCGGCGCATCGAACATCTTTTTCACGTTGGGGTGGGCGTAGAGGTCCACGTCGGCCCGCGCGGCCGCTTCCATGAGGTAGACCAGGCCGCGCAACGCGAACCAATGGTAGGTCATCGACTCCTCGAACCACGCGCCGCTGTCCAGTACGGCGTTATTCATTTGGAAGATAAAGCCTGACGGCCCGTTGACCGCCCACTCGACGAGATTGTCGTCAAGCAGCACGAAGCCGGCGCAGCCGACGGCTGCATTGTGCCAAATCTGCCAGTTCGATCCGCCGAATCTATTCGGCATGATTACCTGGATCATGGGCCGAATCAGGCCGGTCGCGATTGCCGCGTGGTCGTCGCTCGCGTAGCACGGCGCGCCGTAGGTGCGGTCATACCCGACGGCCAGTTGGCACAGCGCCACGGCTTCGTCAAGCGTCTGCGCGTGGAGCCGCGCTGGCGACCTCTTCTTGCCGCCCTCGCGGTCGTGCAAGGCGAGCGCGCGGTAGAACGAGGCGTACTCGAGGAGAATCTCGCGCACCCGTTCGGCGTAGATCGGTTTTGGTTCGAGCGCATACGCCCAGCCCAGCGTCTCGACCGCGCTCATCCAATACCGATGCCGCAGCGCGGCGTAGACCTGGTTAAAGCGCGCGCCTTTCACGATCTTGCCGCAAGCGCTGCACACGTGATCGGTGGGCGAGCGCGGCCTGAGCGGCGCGCCGTCGTCCGGGCAGATGTACCAGTGCGTCCACTGACCTTCCGTACGCGGTATGTCGAGCGTCGCCGCCGCAAGGGCGTCCGCCTCGGCGAGCAACGTGTCGGCGGTTGATCGCGCGGCGTCGTTTTCGTGGCAACGCGCGCGAACCTCGGCGATTTCCGCGTCAGTCAGGAACACCTGCCGCGTCGGGCCTTGGTCCACGAAGATCTCGATATAGTCGGTCGGTTGCGCCAACGACCACGCCAGACAAAAACACCAGAGCATAAGACCACCTCACAGCGTTGCGCGAGAGATTATAACAGGCTGAACTCAGCCTTCGTCCCAAGCGTGTTGGAGGACGGCCTCATAGATGGCGTGAACGCGATCCTTGTAGTCCTTGACGTCATCCGCGAGATCCGGGGTCTGGATGCGCAAGCGCGCGGCCAATTCGCGTCGCGCATCCAAGTCGGCGGGCAGATCGGTTTCGTGGCCGCCGTGCATCATGCGGATGCGGTTCAGGATGCGGCGCAACGCGCCATAGGCCTCGTAGAGCGCGGCGCTTTGGCCGGGGTCGACGAGGCCGTTCTCGATGAGAATATCGAGCGCGCCGAAGACGTCGCCGCGCTTCAGTTCGGGTAAATCGCGCACATGGCGCAATTGCCAGAGCCTCGTGGTGAACTCGATCTCGTTGATGCCGCCGGGGCTGCGTTTCAGGTCGAGAGACCCAGCCTTCTCGGCGAGCTTGACGCGGAGCGACTCGATATGTTCGAGCGTCTGCCGATTCAGCGGGAGCGAAAAGGCGAGGTCCTTCACCTGGCGCTCGACGCGCAGCCCGAAACGGAGGTCGCCGGCGACGGCGCGCGCCTTCATCAACGCGAGCCGCTCCCACCCTTGCGCCTCGTCGAGATAGTACTCGTCCAGGCGGCGGTGGCCCACGGCGAGCATGCCCTTGTTGCCGTCAGGACGGAGCCGTGCGTCAATATCGTAAAGCACGCCGTGGCGTGAATGGTCGGTGAGGCGGTTGATCGTCCACGCGGCGACGGCGGAGAAATATTCCTGCGCGGACATACCGTCCGGCCCCGCGCCGTCGCTGTCATATACAAAGACGAGGTCGAGGTCGCTGCCATAGCCCATTTCCCAGCCGCCCAGCTTGCCGAAGCCCAGCACGGCAAAGGACGTTTCGGTCGGCCCGTAGCGGTCCGCGGCCTTCTGGCGCGCTTCGGCGAGCGCGTGTTCCAGCACGACTTCGGCGATGAGCGTCAATTCGTCCCCGACTTCGGCAAGCGAGATATCCCGCACGAGTTCGCGCAGACCGACGCGGAGCATGGCGCCGTCGCGGAAGCGGTAGAGCGCGGCGCTTCTGTCGTAGGCGTCCGCGAGAAAGCGGAGTTCCTCCTTGAGTTCCCGGCGCGTCGCGGGCGTATCGAGGGCTTCTCCGCCGCCGAGCAGGTCGAAAAGGCCGGGGTCGCGCACGAGGATGGTCATGAGATACTCGCTGTTCGAGACCAATTGTACGAGATATTCGCTGAGTTCTTTGCTGGACTTGAGAATCTGGTAAAGCGCGCCGGGCGTGGCCACGCGCGGCAACAAGCCGGCGAGACGCATCAAGGTGCGGTCGGGATCGGCGGCGCGTCCGAGCGCGCGAATCAGGCCGGGCGCGATGTCCGCGAAATCCTGGCGCACGTGGAGGGTGTGGGGCGTATCCTCCGGTCCGACGCACAAGGCCAGCAGTTCCGCCCGCGCGCGGTCGGGGTCGCGAAATCCCAAGGCGCGCAGGCGCGGAATCCCGACGTGGCCGTCCGATCGCGGGTTGAGCAGGTCGCCGACCCAGAGGTTGCCGGAACCCTTCGCCGCGAGGAAACGGTCCAGGATCGCACGCGTTTCCTTCGTATGGTCGTGGTAGACGTTCATGAACGAGGCCCCGTCGACAAAGCCCAACTGCCGGGCGAACTCGTCGAGCGCCTCGGGGTCCGCCGGCAGCGCGTGACATTGGCGTCCGCCCTCGATCTGCAGGCGGTGCTCGACGCCGCGCAGGAACACGTAGTGGCTTGCGAGCGCGTTGGCCTCGAAGGGCGACAGGTAATGGCGGCGGCCGAGGACCTCGATGGCCTCGAGCGTGTTCGGCGTGCGCAATTCCGGCCACGCGCCGCCGTTTAGCAGTTGCAGCATCTGAACGGTGAACTCGATATCGCGAATGCCGCCGCGCCCGAGCTTGACTTCCCGGTCCGCCTCGCCGCGCCGCGCAATCTGCGCCTCGACCTGTCGCTTCGTTTCACGGATGTCCTCGAGCGTTTCGTCATCGAAGTACCTCGGGAAGACGAAGGGGCGCAGACGATCGATGAAGGCGTCGCCCAATGCTAGGTCGCCGGCGCAGGGCCGGGCCTTGATTAGCGCCTGGCGCTCCCACGCGCGGCCATAGGTGGTATAGTATTCGATGGCGGCCTCGAGGCTCATCGCGAGCGGGCCGGTGCTGCCGAAGGGCCGCAGCCGCATGTCGACGCGGAAGAGTTGCCCGCCCGCCGTCTGCTCGGACACCGCCTTGATAAGCAACTCGCCCACCTTGCGGAAGTAGTCCGCGTTCGTGGTGGCGCGCCCGCCTTCCCCGGTGGTGTCGCCTTCGTCGGCGTAGAGAAACAACAGGTCGATGTCGGAACTGAAATTGAGTTCGTGTCCCCCGAGCTTGCCGAGAGCGAGCACGGCGAAGCCCGCCTCCCGCGCCTGTCCCGAGGCATCAACGCACTGGGACCGACCGAAGCGACGGCGCACTTCCGCCTCGGACGCGCGCAGGGCCGCCTCGAGGGTGGCGTCGGCGAGGTTCGCGAGGTCGAGGGTCAATGACGGCACGGATGCGTGCTCGAAGATGTCGCGGATAGCGATACGGGCGATTTCGCGACGGCGGAACGCGCGCAACGCGTGCAGGGTCGCTTCATAGACCTCGGGCACGCCGTCTACGGCCAGTATGTCATGAAGCATCTCGTCTCGGGTACGCGTGCGCGTCCGTTCCGCCTCGTCCCAAAGCCACGGGAGCGAATCCGGTTCTCCGCACACGATATCGGTGAGAAAGTGGCTTTGGCTGAAGAGCGTGAGGGCCATCCGCGTATAGGGCAGGCTTTCCGCAAGACGCTCGATGGCCAAGGCGCGATCGGGCACGACATCGAGATACCGTTCGAGGCGCACGAGGGCCTTGCTCGGGTGCGCGGACTCCTCGAGCGCGGCCGCAAGGTGCGTTGTCAGCGGATCCTGATCCGCCGGCGCCAATGCGTCGAGAATCCGTGCCGCCTGCGCCGGGTCCGTGAAGACAATGTGTTCAAACGCCGAGTGCATGGAGTACTCGCGGTTACTCAACCCATCGTGTATGGACCATATGGACGAAATGGACTGTATGGACTACGCGGGCGTGTTGGAGACGTGTCGCGTGATTCATGTGCCCGTCCGTGCGGCACGCCACAAACGCGCCGCCGCTTCGGCCGTGTCCGCCAGCGCGCTCTCGCACCGCGTGATCGCCTTGCTCAGAGACATTGGCGCGCGCGTGACACCGAGCACGGCGTTGATCCCGAGATCGTATACGCTTTCGAAGCCCGGTTCGAGCGCACCCGCGACCGCAATCACCGGCACGCGATGTGCCCGTGCAATACGCGCGACACCCACGGGCGTCTTGCCGAATGCGCTTTGCCGATCGAGTTTTCCTTCGCCCGTGATGACGACGTCCGCGTGGGCGATATGCGCTTCGAGGCCGCTCGCCTCGGCAATCATGGCGACACCCGGCCGCAGCCGCGCGCCTGTGAAGGCGATTAAGCCGGCGCCAAGACCGCCCGCCGCGCCCGCGCCGGGCGTTTCGAGCACATCTACGCCCAACTGCGCCTTCACAACCTCGGCGAAATGCCGCAGCGCTTCATCAAGCGCCCGCGCTGTCTCGGGTGTGGCGCCTTTCTGCGGTCCATAAACCAGCGACGCGCCCGTCGGTCCGCAAAGTGGGTTCTCGACGTCGCACGCAACCAAGACTTCGCTTTCGGCAATCGCGGGATGACGACTCGTGGCATCGATACGCGCCAGGTGGTGCAGCGCAAGCCCGCCCGGCGGTAGTTCGGCGCCGTCCGCGGCAAGCAACCGATAACCCAGCGCCTGCGCCATGCCGGCGCCCCCGTCGTTCGTGGCGCTGCCTCCTATACCGACGATGATGCGACGGCAGCCGCTGTCCAGCGCATGAGCAATCAGTTCTCCCGTGCCGTAGGTGGTCGCGCGGGCGACGTCCCGCGTTGCCGGGGGAACAAGGGCGAATCCTGACGCGGCGGCCATCTCGATCACGGCGATGCTGCCGTCGCCCAACACTCCATAACGGGCCGTCACCGGCGAGCCGAGCGGTCCAGTGACCGTGTGGGCGACGTGCCGGCCACCGGTAGCCGCGACCAGAGCGTCGACAGTGCCTTCGCCGCCGTCGGCCATCGGCACGCAGCGGATGTCCGCGTCCGGATATACGCGCAACCAGCCGTCCGCCAGAGCCACTGCCACGGCTTCGGCGCTCAAACATTCCTTGAAGGCGTCTGGTGCGATCACGACACGCATAGGCGGCAGGAGCCCTCCGTTTCCGCTTTCCGCGCGCGGCTGTTCTTGATGGCGCCGTTCATTTCATGCATCCCGTCCATTGTATCCATAATCGGTCTCGCCACGCGCGGAACCCAATTCCCGCTCAGACTTGCGCCTATCGGTCGTCTCCTTGAACCTGTCCATGCCCGGCTGCAATGGGAGCGGCGGTAGTCGTTACAACTGCACCAAGCTCGGGTCGAATTCCTCCGGCTTGTCGTAGCCGAGCAGGGCGAGCAAGGTCGCGGCGACGTTGCTTAGCCGCGGTTGCGCGACCCCGGGCATGTGGAAGGCGTTGGCCCCGCTGAAGTCCTTGACGATGAACGGCACCGGGTTCAACGTGTGCGCCACGTGCGGCTCGCGCTTGCCGTTCTTGTCCGTGAAGAGCAGGTCCGCATTGCCGTGGTCCGCCGTGACCACCAGGACGCCCTTCCTGTCGCGCACGGCGGGCAGGAGCCGCGCCAGACCGAGGTCCACCGCCTCGACCGCAATCCGCACCGCCGCCGGGTTGCCCGTGTGCCCGACCATGTCGCCGTTGGGATAATTCAGGCGAATGAATTTGCGACCGCCGGTGCGTATCGCGTCAATCGTGGCGTCAGTGATCTCCGCCGCCTTCATCCAGGGCCGCTGATCGAAGGTCACCACATCGGACGGGATATTGACGAATAATTCAAGGTGTTCATCCACGTAACCCGACTTGTTGCCGTTCCAGAAGTAGGTCACGTGGCCGTATTTCTGCGTCTCGGAGACGGCGAATGAGGTGACGCCCGCGGCGCAGAGGTATTCGCTGATGGTGCCCTTGATCTCGGGCGGTTCAACCAGGAAATGCCTCGGGATCATCTTGTCGCCGTCGTACTGCATCAGCCCGGCGTAGAACACGTCCGGTGTGCGTTCCCGATCGAAGTACGGAAATTCCGCCTCCTCGAATGCCCGCGATAGCTCGATGGCGCGGTCACCGCGGAAGTTGAAACACACCACGGTGTCCCCGTCCTCGATTGTTCCCACGGGCCGCCCGTTCTCGACGATGACGAATTCGCCAAGGTGCTGGTCGTTAACGCCGGGGTCTTCATCGTAGAACGTCTGGACCGCCTCGGCGGCGGACGCGAAGGGCCGTCCTTTCCCGAGTACATGGGCGCGCCAACCGCGCTCGACAATCGACCAGTCCGCCTCGTAGCGGTCCATCGTCACCCACATGCGTCCGCCGCCCGAGGCGATGCGGTAGTCGCGGCCCTCGACACTGAGGGCGCGCAATTTCTCTTCGAGCGGCGCGATATATCGCAGGGCGGAACGCTCGTCTACGTCGCGGCCGTCGGTCAGCATGTGGACCCGCACGCGCGGGAATCCTTCCTTGCCGCAGCGATCGAGCAACGCCAGCAGTTGATCAATGTGGCTGTGGACGTTACCGTCCGAGAGCAGGCCGATGAAATGCACCGCGCCGCCCGAGAGCGCCCGCGCGGCCACGGCCTTCCACGCCTCGCCCTCGAACAGCCGCTTCGAGGCGATAGCCGCGTTGACCAGTTTCGCGCCCTGGTCGAAGACCCGGCCCGCGCCCAAGGCGTTGTGGCCCACCTCGGAATTGCCCATATCGTCGTCGCTGGGCAGGCCGACCGCCGCGCCGTGCGCCTTCAGCGTCGCGTACAGCGGCTCCGTCATCAGGCCGTCGAGCACGGGCGTATATGCGAGGAACACGCCGTCCGATTCATCCCGTTTCCCGAGTCCGACACCGTCCATTATGACCAGCACCACGGGGCCGTCGAACGGCGTATAGCCCCGGAGCGGTTTCAAGACATAGGAAGTCATAATACGTAAACACCTTATGCGTATCCCGCTGGAAGAGAGACGGACGCCCGAGGCACGCGGGCCTCGGTCCGTTCACACCCTTGGAGAAGGGCAGTCTAGCAACGGGCGCGCGCGGGTTCAAGGAACTCTGTGCCGTTACACTCATATAGCCGCGTTCGGCGAAGGAGGGTGTCGCGGAAGTTCGCCTTCGCGGGGGGCGCGTGCTACCATGACCGAAAGGGTTGACGACTGGCGGACGGAGCAGAGGAGACTCAGACTTGATGCACATGGGTTCGCGGCGCGGATGGCGGCTGTTGGTTGTCGCGGGTTGCAGCGCGGTGGTCTGCCTGACGTCGGGATGCGGCTGGATCGCGGACAAGGACCGGATCGTGGTGGCGGAACTCGACGGGCAGCCGATCACCCGGGGCGATCTATTCCGTATCATTCGGGAAATGCCGGACGACGAGCGCCCGCACATCCGGAATAAAGGCGACCTGTTGCGGGTACTCAACAATTATATCGATGAAGAGATCAAGGAGCCGCTGGCGGCGGAATTGGACCGGCAACTTGAGGAAAGCCGGCGCGAGATGCTGCGCGCGCAGGCCCGCGAGGAGGTCTTCCGGCGGTACGAGGACTACAACTACCGGCAAATCTACGCCATGGAGGTCCCGCCGGACGACCAGGAGACGCCCGCCATGCAGACGTATAATATCACGTCGCGCGGCCTCCGCAACATGAAAGACCTCATCGACAATAACACCGAGGAGGTTTACCGGAAACTCCTCGGAACCCTGGCCCTCGGCCTGCGGGGCCGTACGGCCTTCGAGTCGGGGGGCCTGCAAATCTCGCGCGAGGCGCTCGAACGTGAGTATGAACTGCACAAGAACGAGTATCTCACCTTCGAGTGGATGCGGTTTCGCGCCCTGCGTTTCCCGGCGACGCCGCAAGGGATCGCCGCCAGCGCCGAGGTGCGCCGGCGCATGGAGAACGATACGAGTTTCGACGCACTATTCGAGGAGTTCGCGGCGCGGGGCCCGCAGTTCGTCATGGAAAGCGAGATCGAGAACAATCCCGCGCTCGAGAAGTTCCGCGGTTTCTGGGAAAACGCCTCCGGGGCCGAAGCCGGCGAGATCGTCGGGCCGGTCTATTTGCCCACGTACACGCAGCAGCGGATAGTCGGCGATGAAGTGGCCAGCGTGGAAATGCCGGATGCGTACCTCGTCCTCGAGGTGCTCGAGCGCCGCCCCGCGCGGCCCATGACCATCGAGGAGGCGGCGCCCGGGTTGATCGTGCCGCTTTACACCGCGGCCATGATGCAGCGGCTCCGCGAGGATCACGACGTGAGCGTGTATGAGGACAAGCTACCCGAGGTAAGCGGTTTCAGCGAGTAGGCGAGGCCGGGCCGGCGGGCGGTTTCAATCAGGGAAGGGCGGGAACGGCATGCGTCAAATCATGGGAACGTTGGCGGTCGTGGCCGCCATTGCGGTGGTCGTACAATTGGCGATGTTCTGGAAGGTCGGCCCGATGCCTCGGGGCGCGCCCACGCCGCGGCCCGAGGGCAACGGCTGGATTAACCTGCTCGACGCGGCCCACGCGCCGCAGTGGCGAAACATCACGGACGATCGCGATATCTTCGCCATTCGCGATGGCATCTTGCATATCCCCGGCGGTTCCGCCGCCCCGCTTCGCTACGCGGCATACACGGGCGAACGCTTCGGCGATCTCGAACTGCACATCGAGTTCAAGGTCACGTGGCGCGCAAACAGCGGCGTGTTCCTCCGAGTTCACCCAGAAGACCCGGTGCACCGAGGTTTCGAGGTGCAGGTGCTCGACGATCACACGCAGGCGCCGAACAAGAACGGCAGCGGCTCGATCTATGACGTCGCCTCGCCCATGTTCAATATGGCCTTGCCGCGCGGCGAGTGGAATTCCTACGACATCACCGTTCGGGGTCGGCAAGTTATCGTTGTCATGAACGGCTGGAAGGTGATCGACACGGACTTCGCCCAAATGAACGCGCCGATCGGGAAATTCTCGACACCGTTCGCGCAGTTGCCGCTCGAGGGGCTGATCGCGTTGCAGGACCACGGCGGCGAGGTCTGGTATCGCAACATATTCGTGCGCAAGCTCTGACCGGCGCGCGTACCCATCGAAGGAGAGGCAGATTATGTTGTCCTGCGCGGTGATCGCTTTTGCCTGCTTGTTTGCAGGCCCCTTGTGCATGCCGCTCCTTGCCGCGACGGACGCGGAATCGCCCATGCGCGACTCGGTGCGCGTGGCGCTGATGCGCGGCGTACCCCGCAAGTGGGACCTCGACGCGAATTTCGCCGTTTTCTTGAAGTTGCTCGACAAAGCGGCCGCCCAAGGGGCCGAACTCTTTATCACTCCCGAGTGCTGGCTCGACGGCTATGCCGCCCCGGACGACGGATCGACGCCGGACCGGTTGCGGAGCATCGCACAGGACCTTGACGTGAGCCCATACCTGAAGCGCGTCGCGGAGGAGGCCGCGCGCCACCGTATGTACATTTGCTTCGGATTCACGTCCCTGGGAGACGGCGCGGTCTCCAACGCCGCGGGCCTGTGGGACGCCGAAGGCCGGCGCGTGGGCGTGTATCACAAGACGCACCTGCAAGCGCATGACTTGCAGTATGCGCCGGGGACAGAGTTGCCGGTATGGCCGTCACCGTGGGGACCGCTGGGCATCATGATCTGCGCGGACCGGCGGTGGCCGGAGACAGCGCGTGTGCTGCGTCTGCGCGGAGCGCGGTTGATCCTCAACCCGACCTATGGGTTCCACGGCGATTTCAACGAGGCCATGATGCGCACACGGTCCTTCGAGAACCAGTGCTTCATCGCCTTTACCCATCCCGAGGAAAGCCTGGTCACCGGCCCCAAAGGGGAGGTCGTCGCGCGGCATCGCGGGCGGCGTGCCGGCGTGCTCGTCTGCGGACTTCTGCTCGATCGCGCCACCGACGACAACCACCTCCGGGACCGGCGCCCGGAACTCTATGAGTTGATCGCGAACCCGGGCCCGAGATGATTTTTTGCCCGACTTGCGTCCGGCCTCCTCGGATGGGCCTTGCCTTTGGGGAACCGCTTCGTTACCATGCCGATGATTGAACTGTTGTTGGAGTCACCGGCGTGCGGCATCGGGCACGGAAAACGAAAAGGAATTCCCCCGTGAATAAACGGCGCATCTCCTGGCTTTTCCTGTCTTTCGTTATCGCGTTGATGACCGGTTCGCTGTTCCTGGCGGAAGTCGGCATCCCGTTCAGTTGGGCCCGCGCGGATGTTCCAACGAGAACGACGCCGTTCCCGGCATCGCTCGCGCCGGACCAGGTATGCCTCACCTGGAGCGGCGACCCGGCCACAACGCAGACGGTCCAGTGGCGCACCGCGCCCGATGTGGCGGAGGGCGCGGTCGAGTACCGGGTCAAAGGCCGGGAATCGACCGAAAGTATCCGGGTGAAGGCGGATCGCAGCGTCATCGAGGACCCGCTGGTCGTCAATGACCCGGTCAACCATCGTTTCTCCGCCGCTATGACGGGCCTCGCTCCGGCCACGACCTACGCCTATCGCGTGGGCGACCCGGCGGCGGACAGGTGGTCCGATTGGACGGAGTTCACGACCGCCCCGGCGGACGCGGGGCCGTTCTCGTTCGTGTATCTCGGGGACGCGCAGATGGGCTTCGAGGAGTGGAGCGGCCTGTTGCGCAAGGCGCGCGATCACCGGCCCGAGACGGCGTTTTTCACTGTCGCGGGCGACCTGGTGAACCGCGGCAATGACCGCGAGGACTGGGACGGCTTCTTCCAGGCGGCGGGCGGCGTTTTCGACCATTGCCCGCTGGTTCCGGCCGTCGGCAACCACGAGTACACTCGGGAGATGAACCCGCGTCTATATCTCGAATTGCTTACGCTGCCGGAAAACGGGCCGGAAGGTTATTTCCCGGAGCGCATCTATAGTCTGCGGTATCGCGATGCGCTGTTCGTGGTCCTCGATGCGAATCTGCCGCCCGCGAAACAGCGGCCCTGGCTCGAACAGCAACTTGCCGGCACGGATTGCACCTGGAAATTCGCGGTCTTCCATCAGCCGATCTATTCCTCCGCGCCAAGGCGCGACAATCCGAAACTCCGCAAGGAGTGGGGCTCCCTCTTCGATAAGTATCACGTGGACATGGTCTTCCAGGGGCACGATCACGCCTACCTGCGCACCTATCCGATGCGCGCGAAAAAACCCGTCGCCTCGCCCGCAAAGGGCACGATCTACGTGGTCTCGAATTCCGGCGCGAAGCATTATGATCAGGAGCCGCGCGACTATACCGCCGTCGGCTTCACGAATGTGGCCACGTATCAGATTATCGACATCGAGACCGAGGGCGGTCACAAGCTGACCTACCGCGCCTACGACGCCGAAGGCATGCTCCGCGACGAGGTCGTTATTGAGAAGCGTTAGCGGTTGGCGGCGGTCGGATCGGTCGGATCGGTCGGATCGGTCGGATCAGGCGGATCAGACATGAGAAGGCCCGGGCGTGCTTGCGCCGCTTGACCGGTTCCGGGGCGCTGCCCTATGATGCGATTCTGTCCGAAAAGCAAGGGAGGGTCTGATCATGATCGAGGGCAAGAAGTTGCTGGAGGTGCGGCCATCGCTGTGGAATTTCACAGGGTGGTATTTGTCTTCCCTGATTCTCATTGCGGCAGCCGTGGCGGTGGCGGTCCTGGCCGAGAACGCTTACGGCTGGTTGGTCCTGTGCCTGCTCGTCATCCCGCTGGTCGTGATCCTGTGGAAGCGCGCCGCCATGCGTCTCACCGTGTTCGAGGATCAGGTGGTGTCGAGCCGCGGCGTGCTCAGCAAGACCGAGAACCACATCTCCTGCGCCGACGTCCGCGCCATCGAAACGCAGCAGTCGCTGCTCCAGCGTGTCGTCAACATTGGCACCGTGCGCATCGGTACGGCGGGCACCGAAGGATGGGAAGAGGAGGTCTTCGGCGTACCCGGCCCCGGGGCCGTCAAGGACCTTGTGCTCCGGCAGAAGCGCATCCAGATCGAAGAACGGCGAGAGGCGCACCGGGACGGAGAGTGACGGAGCGCACGGGAAGGCCGCATGCTTTCATGCACCGATAGCGAACGCCGATACGGCACGGCGGGAATCGCATGAGACGCAGATCGCTCTGGGCGTTATTGGCGGTGGCCGTCGCGGCGGGCGTGGCGGTCTCGATGCGGCCGCGCCCCGTGTTCGTCGAAATTGGAACCCCGGTTCGCATGACGGTGCGCGAGTACATCGCCGAGGACGCGGAGACCCAACTCGCGCGGACGTTCACCGTCGACATGCCCGTCTCGGGCACCGTCGCGCGCATCGAATGGCAGGTCGGCGACGTCGTCCAGCAGGGTGAGGTACTGACGCATGTCGAGTCGCTGCCCATCGAGGAGCAGATCAAGGCGCTTGAGGCGCTGATCGCACAGACGCGGGCGCAAATCACCGGCGTGGACGTGACCAAGCCGAAGCCGGAGGCCCTCGAGGCGGCGGAACAGCGCGTGAAGGAGGTCGCGGCCTCCCTGGAAATGGCGCGCAAGGCCCGCGCCGTCGTCGCAATCAACCTCGAACAGGCGCGCAAGGACTACGAACGCGCGCAACGCCTCCAGGCGGAGCGGGTCATGAGCCAACGGGACTTCGACGCGGCGGAAAGCGCCTACCGCGCCCTCGAACAGGACCTGGCCCGGGCGCGTCTTGCGGAGCAAGCCGGCGAGAAGGGTCTCGAGATAGCAGCGCTTGCGTCGCGGCAACTGGCCGCGTCCGTGGACGACAACGAATTCATGCGCGAGGCGCACCGGGCCCAGATCGAGCACTTCGAGGCGCAACTGCGCGTCCTGCGCGACGACCTCGAAAAGACGACCATCCGCGCGCCCGTCACCGGTCCGGTGCTCGTCAAGTTCGTCGAGGACCGGCGCACCCTGCTCGCGGGCACGCCGCTGCTCCAAACGGGCGACCCCGCGTCGAGTGAAATCGTGTGCGACGTGCTCTCGGAGGAGGTCGTGCGCGTGAAGCCAAGCGCGCCCGTCGAGATCACGGGCAAAGCCCTCGGCGGCGAGACCATCGCCGGGACCGTCAAGCGGATATTCCCCGCCGCGTTCAAGAAGATTTCGGCCCTCGGCATCGAACAACAGCGCGTGCGCGTGCTTATCGACTACGACGGCAAAGCCCATCCGCTGCGTCCCGGCACGAGCCTCGATGTCAGGATCATCACCGCCGAACAACCCGACACCCTCGCCGTTCCCGAACGCGCCGTGTTCCAGCACCAGGGCGCGTGGCACGTCTTCAAGGTCGAGGGCGGCGTCGCCCGCCTCACCCCCGTCGGCGTAGGCCTCAAGAACGAAGAATGGGCCGAGATCACCGCGGGGCTCGGCCCCGAAGACCGTTTCGTCGCCGACCCGCCCAACGATCTGGCCGACAGCACCCGCGTCAAGGATCGTTCGTAGTACACGCTTCGGCGTGGTCTTGAAGACAGCCTAAAGGCTGCACTACGAACAAGACACTGCGAACAAGACTTGGGTTTGTGTCCCATGTTCATTCGGGCGGGGGCGCGATAAGGCAGGCGTTCCGGTGTGCGTATGGGGTATGCTGGACTTGACTTCTTCAAGATTACATCCAGAGGACGCGCAAGCATGATCGCCTACATCTCCTATATGGTCCTGCTGACCATCGTGTTGGTGTTGTGGTTGGTGGTTGCGTTTCGCGGGGACGGCGCGGGGAAAGGCCGGACGGGTTCGTAGTTCAGCCTTCAGGCTGCCGTCTGATGCAATCTGAAGCTTCTACCACAGGCGCCGGCCGACGTCTCAGGGCTCTTCACGCGTCTGGCCGAAGCCCAGGGATCGCAGGAAGCCGTCGATATCGATGTCTTCCGCGAGTGCGGCGGATCCCACGTGGAACCGGAGCGGATCGCGAAGGTACGCACGGTGGCAGGCGGGGCACAGATCAAACTGGAACCGTTTGTAGACCTGATCTTCGACTTCCTGGGGATCGCGTTGGCGCATGCGTTCGAGGAGGGCAAGTATCTCGGCGCGATGGTCGCGGATGAGGTCGGCAAGATGCACCTCGATCTCGTCGTAGGCGGCGCGCACGTCAATGGCGACGGTATAACGGAGCGCTTGGCGGGGGATTTCCGCGCCGCAGCCGTCGCATCGGTAAAGGACCATAATCGCCTCGCGGGGTTCCGGTATTAACCGGTGCACTCAGTATAGCAGAGACTGCGGGGGCGTGGGGCGAACGACGGATCGGACGGAGCAAAGACGGCAGGGGGGTGGGCGCGAACCGGAGCGAGCACGGGCGCGGAAAGGGGTCAATCCTGGATGTCCATCAGGCTGAAGGACATGATTGCCTCGGCGCACAGGTCGTTGTCGACGTAGGCGCGGGCCCGCGCCTTGCAAGCATTGTGGCGGAAGTGGAGCATCTCGGCTTCGATGAGAAGCTGATCGCCGGGAACGACCGTGCGGCGGAATTTGGCGCTGTCGATGCCCATGAAGAAGGCAAGTTTGCCGTGGGGCTCGCCGTCTTCGCCGAAGATGAGGACGGAGCTGACCTGGGCCATGGCCTCGATGATGAGGACGCCGGGCATGACGGGGATGTCGGGCCAATGCCCCTGGAAGAAGGGCTCGTTCACGGTTACGTTCTTGATGCCGGTGACGTGCTTGAAGGGCTCGAAGCTGAGGACGCGGTCGACCAGTAGAAATGGGTAGCGGTGCGGCAGTATGCGCATGATTTTGTTGACATCGAGCGCAGATTCCTGGCGGCGTGTAACCCGGTAGTCCTTGAGTCGGCGCGCGGCGCCGTTGCCGTTAAGATAGGCCTTGCGAATCTGCCGGGAGAAGAGCACGTTCTTTTCGTGGCCGGCCTTGACGCCGACGATGTGCCCGCGTACGGGACGCCCGAGCAGGTACATGTCGCCCAGCAGGTCGAGAATCTTATGGCGGACAAATTCGTCGGGAAATCGGAGGTCTTCGTTGAGGATGCTTTCGTCGCCGATGACGACGGCGCTCTCGAGGCTGCCGCCCTTGATGAGACCTTGTTCCTGAAGCATCTTGACTTCGCGCAGGAAACAGAAGGTGCGCGCCGGGGCGATTTGTTCGCGGAAGGTGGTCTCGTTGATGGTGAACGAGGCGTATTGCGTGCCTATCGCCACGTGGTCGTAGGCGATGGTCATGGTCACGCGCAGTTCGTCTGACGGCAGAACGCTGAGGGTTACGTCGTCTTGGCGGTAGTACACGGGCCGATCGACGGTGATGTACTGTTTTTCGGCGTCCAGCTCGACGATGCCCGCTTTGAGCAGCGTTGTCATGACGGGAAGCGCGCTGCCGTCGCCGTTCGGGATTTCGTCCCCGTCGAGTTCGACAATGAGGTTGTCCACGCCAAGGCCGACCATGGCCGACAGCGCGTGCTCGACGGTATGGACGTGGGCGTTGCCGATACCGATGGTGGTGCCTCGCGACACGTCGACGACGTGGTCGATATCCGCTGGGATAGGCGGACTTCCGGGCAGGTCCACGCGGCGAAAGACAATACCGCTGTTTTCGGGCGCGGGCAGGAAGGTCACCGTGGTGAGCGTCCCCTGATGCAGCCCGACCCCCGAAAACGACACCTTATTGGCGATGGTTCGCTGTTTACTCATGGCGTTGCTGTTCCAGCGCGTCCATGCGACGCTCGACTTGGCGCAGCCGGCGCCCCATTTCGGGCAGGTGCGTCTGCGCCACCATCACGCGCCGCTGTTGACTGTGGTCTATGGCGGGGAAGCCCGACACGGTAGCCCCGGCCGGTACCGACCCCGTCACGCCGGCGCGGGCGCCTATGGTGGCGCCGTCGCCGACCTCGATGTGCCCATTGACGCCGGCCTGCGCCCCTATCCGCACATGGCTGCCGATGACGGCGCTGCCGGCGATGCCGACTTTCCCGGCGATCACGCAGTGTTCGCCTATCCGGACATTGTGGCCAATCTGCACGAGATTGTCAATCTTCGTACCCTGTCCGATGCGCGTCTCGCCGAAGGTCGCCCGGTCAATGGCCGTGTTACTGCCTACCTCGACGTCGTCGCCCAGCACGACGCGGCCTACCTGCGGGACCTTGACCCAGCGGCCCTCCACCGGTACGAAGCCGAAGCCGTCGCTGCCGATGACCGCATTCGCATGGAGTATGCACCGCTCGCCGATTTCGCAGTATTCGCGAATTGTGGCGTTCGGGTACACCACGGTGTCCGCGCCAACGCGCGCACTGCGGCCCACATACGCCCCCGCATACAGTACGACGCGGTCGCCGATACAGGCGTCGTCGGCGATACGGACGAAAGCGTCGAGGGCGACTTCGCGCCCCAGGGCGACGTTATTCCCGACGATGGCCGCGGGGTGGACGCCTTGGGGATGGGTCAATGCGTGTTCGCCCAAGCGCTGCAAGACTAAAAGGAAAGCCACCTCGGGTTGATCCACGATGATTTGGGTAAACGGGTACCCCTGGACCTCCTCCGCCAGAAACACTGCGGAAGCCCGCGTATGGTCCAGCAGGGGCAGGTACCGGGCCTCGCGCACGAAGGACACTTCGCCTTTGCGGGCCTCGCGCAACCCGTTGGCGCCGGTAATGCGGAGGCTCGGGTCCCCCGCGACGCGCCCGCCGACGAGCGCGACGATCTCGGAAACGGTCATTTCCACAAATATGGGTCTTTCCCTATCTCTTGAACCGAGAAACCGGGACGCGCCGCCATGTGACCACGCCCCCTCCCAGTTCAGGACGGGGCGTTGGGCTTTCGGCGGCTTGGGGTATGGTATTGTTCAGGGTGTCTTGTTGAGGCGCGCCTCGACCTTGGGTGTGATATCCAGCGTTTTGCTGTAATACAGGACCCCTCCCCGGGGAGGATTCGGGGAATTCGCATCGAGAATCAAGTGGTAATTCTCGGTAACCGCGATTTCCTCGACAACGGCTCTAATGTCCGTGATAAGCGTTTCGACGACCTGCTTCTCCTTGCGGTCGACCAGGCGTTGCCGCTTGGCGAGTTCGGCCCGGAAGTCCGCCGCGAGCCCCTCGATCTTTTCCTCGAGCGCGCGCCGCTCGGTGCTGCTCATCTTGTCGACCTGCGCGTCATACTGGCCCTTGAGTTTCTCGACCTCGTTGGCGATGCCGTCGATGCCCTTCTGCAGGTCGTCGACTTCCTTCTGGAGCTTGTCATACTCGGTCTTGCGCTTGTTATAGGCGGTCAACAGATAGCGGAAATCGACAACGCCGATCTTGAACCCGCCGGAGGCCTTGGCGTCGTCTTGGGCGTCGGCGACGCCGGGGGCCAGAAGCGAGGCCGTTAAGGCCGCCACAAGCGCGATATAGGTGGATTTCAACACGGTATTTCATCCTTCTCTTGGGGCCGTCTGGAACTGTGCAGCCCCCGTGTTCTTTTCAGGACTTGGGAAGAGGCATGTGAGCGGGAGCAACTATAGCATTTCATGGCTGAAACCTGCAAATTCCGCGCGACGGATCAGAAGCGGAACCCGGTAGTCAGGTGCAGCCGTCCACTGCCCTGATGGTCATCAGGATTGATGGGAATGCCGTAGTCCAGTCGGAATGGTCCAAGGCGCGGCACATCCACGCCGAAGCCCAAGCCGGCGCTGTACCTGACGTCGCCAAAGTCGAAATCGCTCGCTTCGGGCCACACCCCGCCGGAATCGACGAAGGCATACAGCCGGAGCATATCGGTCACTTTGTACTTCACCTCGACCGAACTGAGTACGCGCAATTCGCCACCGATAGCATAGTCGTCGCCCCACCAGAGGAACCCGTGCGTCCGCGGGCCGATGTCGCGGTTGTCGTAGCCGCGCACCGTCGTGTTGCCGCCGGCAAAATAACGGTCCTGCAACGGGACAAAATCCGAACTGCCATAGGGGGTCACCCAGCCGTGGCGCGAACGTAGTGAAAGGACCCATTTTCGTTCTTCACTCAGCGACCAGTACCACGTCGAGTCGTGGTCCAGCTTCACGAAATGGTTATCGCCGCCGAGTCCGGCGAGCTCGACCGTAAAGATGTGGCTTGCGCCGCCGGTGGCGTCGCGGAGGTTGTCGATGGTGTTCCGTTCGATGCTCCAGGCCGTGGCGATGGTGGTGCTGCCCCGGGTCAGCCGGCGCAATTCCCGGTTGACCAGGAATTCCCACGGCACGTCGCTGATGTCCGTGTCCTGGTAACGGACGCTCCACCGGGTTTGCACGTAGGGCGACAAGACCTTGCCGAAGCGCAACTGGCCGCCGGTCTGGTCCTCGCGATAGCTGGTGCCCTTGTAACGGTAGCTGTCATCGTAGAGGTCAAACCCGAAAAGCAGCGGATACCCGAGAAACTCGGGGTCGGTGAAGCTGAGGGAATAGGTGTCCCGCCGGTCGCCGATATTGAAGCGCAGGGACAACTGCTGGCCGCCGCCGGAGAACTTGGGCCAGTTCGTAATATCGACGTTGCTCAGGCGCAATTCCGCGAAGCCGCCGAACTTATCCTCCGTGCTATAGCCGACGCCGAAATTGAACGTGCCGGTGTCGCCCTCCTCGACGTCGACCAAGAGGTTGGTCCACATGTCGTTTTCGAGGATATCGCTCAACGTGATGCGCGTCGTCTCGAAATAGCGGGTGTTGTCGAGGCGCCGCTGGCTCAGCTTAACGGCGCTGCCGTCGAAGCGGTCGCCGGGCTTCAGCGTCATCTGGCGGCGCACGACGTCGTCTTTCGTCACCTCGTTGCCGGAAACGCGGATTTCGCGAATGTATTTCAAGTCGCCCTCGCTGACTTGGTGCACGACGTGGGTGGTCTTCTTTTCCTTGTCCAAGGTGACTTGGGGCGTGACGACGGCGTTGACATATCCGCTGTCCTGGTAGCCCTTGGCGACGACGTCGGCGTCCGCGGCGACCTGGCTCTTGTTGTGGATTTCGCCCTCCTCAACCTCGATTATCCCGCGGATTTCGTCCTCGTCGTAGACCACGTTGTTGGCGATTTGCAGGGTTTCGACCGAGTACACCGGTCCCTCGCTGAGGTAGACGGTGATGTGCATGTCCTTGCCGTTGTCGCCGTAGGTGATCTCGGTGCGCGGAATGGCCGCTTCCAGCCGTCCCCGATCGCCGTAAGCGGTCAGGATGTTCTGGAGGTCCTGCTCGAATTTTTCTTCGTTGAAGCGCCCGCCGATGAACCAGAAGGCCTTGCGGGTCTTCATAATCTTGTGCAGTCGGCGGGTCTTCAGGTCGTCGTTGCCCGCGAAGCTGATGCTGCGAATGCGCGCCTTGCGGCCCTCGTCGATGTTGTACGTGACACGTACCCGCGAGGGCCCGACCTTCTCCGCAACGATGTCCACCGTGGCGTTGGCGAAGCCCTTGCTCGCGTACAAGTCGAGAATCGCCTCCCGCTCCCGATCATACCCGTCCGCCAGGAAGGTGTCCCCCTCCCGCCAGGAAATCACGCCGCGGACGCGCCGATCATTGATTTTCTTGTTTCCGATGATACGGACTTCGTCGATAACCCGCTTTTCTTCCAATTGATAGGTGAGTGCGACGCCGTCGCCGTCCGGCTGGGCGTCGACCTTGATGTTGACGAAGTGGCCCAACTCGTAGAGGCGTCGAATGTCGCGCGCCACGGCGCGCGGTTGGTAGGGCTGTCCTGACTGCACCTCCAGTCGTGATCGCACGACCTGCTCGGACACCCGTTCGAGCCCTTCGATATGGACCGCGGTGACGCGCGGCGCCGCCGCGGTCTGGTCCTGCGACAGGGCAGACAAAGTGGTCAATGTGAGGCCGATAGCCAGCGCCAGAGCTTTCAAGGGGTTACACCTTCCGCAGTGCGCACGACGGGTTCGAAAACCAGCGCGTCCCCGGTTTCGGAGGGCCGAATTTCGATCACCGTCCCCGGTTCCAACCCGCCTTTCAACAACATCTCCGCCAAAGGATCTTCCAAGTGCAACTGAACGGCGCGCCGCAAGGGCCGGGCGCCATACTCCTCATTACTCCCCACCCGCACGAGGTACTCCTTTGCCTCCGTGCTGAGGTTCAACAGCAGTTCCTTCTCGGCGACGCGTTCTATCACCTCGGCGACCTGAATGTCAACTATCTGAAGCATTTCCACGTGCGTCAGGTGATGGAACACTAACACCTCGTCAACCCGGTTCAAGAACTCGGGGTTAAAGACCTTCTTCACCTCTTCGAGGACGCGTTCTTTCATCTTCCCGTATTCTTCGTCCACATCGTCGCGCTGGAAGCCGACTGTCGTGTGCCGCTTGATGCGCCGCGCGCCGATGTTGCTCGTCATGACCACGACCGTGTTCCGGAAATCGACGCGGCGACCGGTGGCGTCGGTCATTTGTCCTTCTTCGAGCACCTGGAGCAGCGTATTGAACACGTCCGGGTGGGCTTTTTCGATTTCGTCGAACAGCACGACGGAATAGGGACGTCGTCGCACCTGCTCGGTCAACTGGCCCCCTTCGTTATAGCCGATATAGCCGGGCGGCGCACCGGCCAGGCGGGACACGGCGAACCGTTCCATGTACTCGGACATGTCGATGGTAATGAGCGCGTCTTCGCTGCCGAACAGGAATCTTGCCAGCATCTTGGCCAGGAACGTCTTGCCGACGCCCGTGGGGCCAAGGAACAGGAACGACCCGACGGGGCGGTCAATCTTGCGCAGGCCGGCGCGCGACCGCTGGATGGCCCGGGCGATAGCGTCAATGGCCTCGTGCTGGCCGATGACCGACCGGTGGAGTTCATCGCGCATGCGGAGCAGCCGCTCCGACTCCTTCTCCTCGAGCTTGGTGAGCGGGATGCCGGTCCATTTCGAGACAATATACGCGATATCCTCGGCGGTGACCACGTGCTCGGCGGAATCGCGGCGGCGTTCCCAGTCGCGCTTGCGGTCTTCGAGTCGCGCGATCAACTGCCGCTCCTGATCGCGCAACTTGGCCGCTTTTTCGTATTCCTGGCGGCGAATGGCCTGTTCCTTCTCCCGGGTAACCTCCTCGATCTGCCGCTCCATGTCCTTCAATTCCAGCGGTCGTGTCGTGATTTGCAGCCGGGCGCGGCTGCCCGCCTCGTCAATGACGTCGACGGCCTTGTCGGGAAGGAACCGGTCCGTGATGTACTGGCGCGACATCCGGGCGGCGGCCACGACGGCTGCGTCCTCGAACTTGACCCGGTGATGCGCTTCGTACTTGTCGCGCAGCCCCTTGATAATCTCGATGGTCTGTTCGACCGTGGGTTGGTCAACCAGGATGGTCTGGAAGCGCCTCGCCAAGGCGGCGTCCTTTTCGATGTGCTTACGGTATTCGTCCATCGTGGTGGCGCCGATGCACTGGAGTTCGCCGCGGGCCAGCGAGGGCTTGAGCATGTTGGCGGCATCGACGGCCCCTTCCGCCGCGCCCGCCCCGACAATCGTGTGCAATTCGTCGATAAAGAGAATGATGTTGTCGGCGCGGCGGATTTCCTTCATGACCGACTTGAGCCGCTCCTCGAATTGGCCGCGATACTTGGTGCCGGCAACGACCCCGGCAAGGTCCAGCGTGAGCACGCGCCGCCCCAACAGCAGGTCGGGCACGTCGCCGCTGACGATGGCCTGGGCCAGGCCCTCGACGATAGCCGTCTTGCCGACGCCCGCCTCGCCGATGAGGACGGGGTTGTTCTTTGTGCGACGGCTCAATACTTGGATCACGCGCTCGATCTCGGCCTCACGACCGATCACGGGATCGAGTTTGCCTTCCCGGGCCAGTTGGGTCAGGTCGCGTCCAAAGGTGTCCAGCGCCGGCGTCTGCGACTTCTTGCTGGTCTGGGCTTCGCCTCCGCCGGCGCGGCCCTGATCGCCGAGCAGGCGGATCACCTCGGCCTGAATACGACCAAGGTCGACTTTCATATCCTGGAGCACCTTGGCTGCTATTCCCTCGCCTTCTTTCAACAGGCCGAGCAAGATGTGTTCGGTGCCGATGTAGCTGTGATTGAAACGGCGCGCCTCCTCGACCGCCAATTCGAGCACCTTCTTGGCGCGCGGCGTAAAGGCGATCTCGTCGCTTGATATCGTCGCCGATCCCGGCTGCACCTGTTGCTCGATTTCGAGGGCCAGTTGCTCGATGTCGATCCCGAGGTTTTCGAGCGCCTTCGCCGCGATACCCTCTGGCTCGCGGCACAATCCGAGCAGGATGTGCTCCGTGCGCACATACTCGCTGCCCAGCCGCGTGGCTTCCTCGCGCGCGGCGCTGACCACGTGCTTCGCGCGTTCCGTAAAGCGTTCCCACATAAACTCGCGTATCCTTCCTCACGCGCGGGGGCGCGCCCGTCGCGTACATGTCTGAAGCCTCATTATGCCATTACCGCGCCTTCGGCGCATCCAAGAGAAATCAATTCCCACGCGCAGCCCGTGCACGACCCTATTGCCTCGTAGCGCGTCCGTTTCCGTGTCGCACGGCGTCCGGCCTGTGGCGACGACTCCGCCCGATCCCGCCGACGCGAAACCGTTACGCGCCGAAGCGAGCGCGGAACAGGTTCGCGCGCTCGACCGCCGCCGCCAGTTCGTCGCAATCGTGTCCCACCGCGAGTTCGAGGTGGGCACGCTGGGCCCGCAACAGCAGCCCGTTGATTTCCGGCACGGAGTGGTCCGCCAGAATACCAGCGGCAACGCCGAGCCTCAGCGATGAGAGCAGGTCCATGCCTTCCTGGAACGACAGCAGTCGTGCACCGGCGGCGACGCCCAGCGCCCGCCCGATACGGTCCTCGATATGCGCGGCGCGCTCGCGGCGCCATTCAGCCCGTGCCGCGGCCTCGGCCTCGAGTATTTCCTCTGCAACATGGCGCATATGAAAGAGTATTTCATCCTCGGCGACGCCGAGCGTGCTTTCGTTGACCAGCAGGAAGAGGTCGCCGGTCGTTTCGGGAGCGCGGCCACCAGTGATGCCTTCCAGGTCGCTGCAGAGTGACTCCATGAGGCCCGCGCGGAGTCGCCGCATTTCGCCGGCGCTCGCGCGAGCGCTGCCGCGTCTGCCCGACAGTGGGTCTTCATAGCCGGCTTTGACGCCCTGCAAGACCAACCGGTGGCGACGCGCCAAGGCCGTCATGGCTTCTATTTGCTCGGTCTCGCGCAGGCAAGGCAGATGCAGGAGCATGGCGGCGCGAAGGCCCGTGCCCAGGTGCGCCAGGAGCGAGGTCAGGTAGCCGAGGCGCGGGTCAAAGGCGAAATCGAGGGAACCCGCGAGGGTATCGTCCATTAGATTGAGTCGCGCCCACGCCTCCTGCGGCTGGAGTCCTGATGTATGCGCGCGCAGGCACAGGTGCTCCGACGCGTTGACCATGATACTGAAACTCTGGTCCTCCGCCACGTAGACGCCCCGCGCCGCGTTGCCAAGTAGCATGCGCGGCGTGATCAGGCGCCTTTCGACCAGAAAACGCGCCTCCGTCGAGGTAAGGCTGGGGAGCGAATAATAGACGCCCCCGCCAAGCAGGCTAAGATTGTCCAGTACCGACAAGACGCGTCGTTCGATGCCCTCGCGCTCGTCAAAGGAACAGCGGTCCGGAAACGGAAAATCGGCGAGATTTCGCGAGAGCGTGCATTCGCACAGCACCACGTTCTCCGCTTTCGGGCCGTTGTCGGACAACCACAACGGCGCCTTGTCAACCGGACTCTCCAAGAGCATGGCTTAGTCGGCTCCGGATTCCGAGACGTACAGGCCCGTCTCGAGGTCGCGAATCTCGTCGCGCAGTTGCGCGGCTTCTTCATACTTCTCAGCGCCCAACATGGTGCGCAAGAGCGACCGCTTCGTTTGTAAATCGGCACGCAGCCGCGCGCGGGTGTCATCGAGGCGCGGCGCCTTGCCCCGGTGGTGCAACGAGGGATGCAGCCCTTCGAGGATCGAGTCAATTTGGCGGCCGAAATGCGTATAACACGAGGTACACCCGACTTTTCCCTCTTCGCTGACCTGGCTCAACGGGGCTCCACATGTCGGACAGCGCCCCTGACGTCCAGTTGACGTATCCCGGACGACACGGTCGCCCGCCGTCTGGTCGAGCATCTTCGGGGGAGTCGCTAACTCGAAGCCGGTACCTTCGTCTCCCTGATAGCGCGCCATGCACGCCTCACAGAGGTAGCGATCGGTCACCTTCCCGTCCACTACTTCCGCGTAGCGCAATGTCGCGAGGTTTTTATGGCATTTTTGGCACAACATCCCGTCGCACCTCGGATTCAGTATACCATCCGGAAACGGCCTCAGTCCATTCTCGGCGTCATGCGCAGTGTCGGTAGGTTGCCGCCGGATGCCGGCGCGCGGCGGGGCCCGAGAAGCGATACGCGGACGCGCAGCCGCAACCCCGCCGCCCCGGAGAAACAACCTTGGCAACGGCAAAAATTCGCATTACCCGGCGGATTCTGGTAGAGTGCGGGCAAGGCGGAGTTGTCGGGGAAACCGTGCGTGAAACGGTAAGGGCATGGCACAATACAGGACGGGCGGCGGGCCGGCGCCGGAACGGAGGCCGTTGACGGACAAGGCCTTGGCCGCGTATCTTGCGAGTAGGGCTCAAAGTCCGGCGCCCGAGACGAAGGCAGTTGCCGATGACGGCCCGTGCAGCGCGCCGTTCCTTGTGGAACGGACGCGGAAGGGACATTGGGCCGTCCGGGTGGAACGTCGCGCGAAGGGCAAGCAGGTGACGGTGGTCCGCAACGTACGGGGCGACGCCGAGGCGTTGTTGGACTTGCTGCGACGCGGTTGCGGCGCGGGTGGAGTGGCTCGCGATGGGATGGTCGAAGTGCAGGGCGACCATCGTGCGAAAGTGGAAGCGATACTCCGTGCGCTCTAGCGGATTTGGCGACGGCTGTGAATGGCTGGGCCGTTTTCCCGCCACGGCGGCATGCCTGGCATACAGTGGGGAAGCGTGTCAACGGACGCTCCCGGTGTCGTCAAGCGCGGGCGTAACGCGTATTCGAGTGTGACTGTAGCGTCTCGACACATAGGGATGGAATGACAATGAAAGCAATGCACGGGATCACGGGGTGGACGGCATGGGCGATTGTCGCGACGGGGCTGGCGTTGAGCGCGGCGCCCGCGTGGGGGCAGCATCATACGGCGGATTCGGACCAGGACGGGTTCATCCGGCTGAATGAACTGCTCCGCATCATCCAGTTCTACAACGTAGGCGCGTTGCACTGTCAGGACGGCACGGAAGACGGCTACGCGCCGGGCGCGGGCGATCAGTCGTGTCCGCCGCACGATAGTGATTATTTGGGCGCGCCTGACTGGCGTATCGAGCTTACCGAGTTGCTGCGTATCATCCAGTTTTATAACTCGTGCGGGTACGAAGCGGACGCGACCAGTGAAGACGGTTTCAAGCCAATCCCGTGCCCGGGCGAAGGCGAAGGCGAGGGTGAAGGAGAAGGCGAGGGTGAAGGAGAAGGCGAGGGCGAAGGCGAAGGCGAGGGCGAAGGAGAAGGCGAGGGCGAAGGAGAAGGCGAGGGCGAAGGAGAAGGAGAAGGCGAAGGAGAGGGCGGCTGCATAGAGTGTCCCGCCGATGTGTTGTTGAGCCACGAAACGGGCGAACCCAATCAAACCGTGTCCATTCAACTCTCTTATGATGCGGGCGTTGACCTGATCAACACATTTGAGTTTGAAATCCTCTTCAATGGCAGCGCGTTAGCGTACAACGAAGTTGTCGAAGGCGCCATCATTGCCGAATCCGGAAAGGCGCTTACGATAACCCCGGTGACTTCCGCGCGGTTGCGACTCGAGGTCACGGACAGCAGCGGCGAGAGTCTGCCGCTGATCAGCGGTCCTTTGGCGTCCTTGGTGTTCACCGTTTCCGACAATGTCGAGTACGGGGACGTGTATCCGCTGCTGATAAACAACATTATCGCGCACGACATCGTAGGCCAGAATGTGGGATTGTTCGTTGGGGCCGGTTCCGTCACCATCGATTCGGGCGGCATCCCGGTGCCGCCCACGGCGAACTTCACCGCCGCGACGGAGACTTCGCTCCCAGGTCTCGCCGTATTGTTCAAGGACCGGTCCAAGCGCGGCACGGGCGTCAACATGAGCTGGTTGTGGGATTTCGGCGACGGCGAGACCAGCGCGGACCGCAACCCGGCGCACGTCTACGGCGCGCCCGGGGTCTTCACTGTCACGCTGACGGTCCAGACAACGGACGGGGAAGACACGATAGTCAAGGAGGACTTCATTACGATAGAGACTTCCGTACGCGTGTACGTAAGAAACAGCAATACGACGGGGCCATACACCGGGCAGTCGTGGAGTACGGCTTTCGCAACGATTCAGGAAGGGATCGACGCGGCGGAGGAACAGGGAGGCGGCGAGGTGTGGGTGGCCGCGGGCGTGTACAATGAAGAACGCGCGGACCTCACCGGTTCGCTGCAGCTGAAGCCGCTCGTGCTCCTATACGGCGGGTTCAACGGTACGGAAACAAGCCTGGATCAGCGCAATCCGACCGCGAACATTTGTATCATCGACGGCGGCCAAGCGCTGGGCGGATCGGCCGCCTACCACACCGTGATCGGCGCCAGCAACGCGCTCCTCGACGGCTTCACGATACGCGGCGGGCACGCGCGCGAGTCCGGGCTGTTCCCGTCCACGCAACTCGGCGGCGGCATGTACAACGCCGGCGCATCGCCGCAGATCGCGAACTGCATATTCCAGAACAATCTGGCCGCGTCCGTCGGCGGCGGCATGTACAACAGCGGCGGCACCATCATCATGGTCAATTGCCGGTTTCAGCAGAACTCCGTGGTGAATGTCGGGACGCCGCATTCCTACGGTTATGGCGGCGGCATCTACAGTTACGGCACCGAGCTCATATTGGTCAACTGCGTGTTCTCGCAGAATGTCGCGAACGCCAACGCGCTTTGGCAAGGCGGGGAGGACGTGCAATGCCAGGCGTTCGGCGGCGCGTTGTATAACTTCAGCTGCCTTCCGACGCTTGTCAGTTGCTCGTTCCAGAACAACCAGGCGAACGCCAACGGGGAAGGCAACGGCGCATCCTCCGGCGCGCGGCCCACGGCATTCGGGGGCGCCGTCTACAACAAGTTCTGCAACCTCTACATGACCGGCAGCGAGTTGCGCGAGAATCGGGCTGAGACGAACAACATCGGCATCTTCGCCGAGGCCGCGGCTGGCGGCATGTATAACGACCTGACCGTCGCGGTCATCACCAACTGCGTTTTCTTCGGCAATGCCACGGTAGATTATACCGCGGCCCCGTCCGGTTCCGGCATGTTCAACAAGGGGCTGTCGTCTCTCGGGCCCGTCACCATTACCAATTGCACCTTTGCCACCAACAATTCCGACTCGATCCTGGATTCGCACGCGGGCGGCGTCTACAACAAGGACACGGTGTGCGGCATCACGAACTGCATCTTCTGGAACCACACGGGCAATGACGTGTCCGGATCGGGGGACGTGACGACGGTTACGTACACGGACTCGATGACCCGCATCGACGGGGAAGGCAACATCAACTTCAATCCGCAGTTCGTGAACCTGGCCGGCGGCACGCTGAACCTCAGCGGCGGATCGCCTTGCATAGACGCGGGACGCGACACCAGCGCCGCGGAATTCGGCGGCGTCACGACCGACATCATGGGGGTATCCCGGGGCTTCAACGGGACGGCCACGCCGCGCGGCGACGGATCGGATTACGACATGGGCGCCTACGAGTTTACGACGCCGTAGCGGAAATCGACGGGGGTAGATAGTCAGGGAAGATGCCCGCGCCGCTCGAAAAGGGCTGGCGCGGGCATTTGACGTATCGGCGCGGGTTGAAAAAGAAGAAACCCGGCATCCGTGCCGGGCGATGCTCCCGTGTTACCACGGGACGGGATGTATGCCCCGCACCCTTCGGCGCGGGTCCGGAAGTCTCGAGGAAAGGCGCTATTCGCCGCTCAGGATGACTTCCTGAATGAAGTCGCGGGCCGGGCGGTGGGGCTTCCGGGTCTCGGCAATCAACTCGGTGATGATCCGCTTCAGCATGGGACTGCTCCTTATCCTGGCTGCCATTGCTACTAATACTAAGCAGTTTTCATACCAAGAATGTTATCTGGTTGATATGATTAGGCTTATAATGAAACTGCCGGGGCGCGTTTCAGGGGTGAGAGACAGAATATAGTCTCATAATGTCTCATGTGCGTATCACTACGTATCAAAGCGTATTTACTGTGAGACGCTTTCGGCCACGTGAGATTTCGCTTGAAGACGGACGGCGGGGAAACGGTCGCCGGTTTGCCGGACTTGCGGACGCGCGGGCCGGCAGGTAAGGGTTATAGCGCCTCGATGCGGAGGTTTCGGAACCGGACAACCGAGCGGTCGTCGTGGTTTTGCAGGCCGATATGGCCCCGGCGGGCCCGGGTCTGCACGGTATCGAGCACGGTCTTGCCGTTCATGTCGATGGCGATGCGGTCACGGCGGGCGGTGATGGTGACCGTATTCCATTCTTCGGCGGGGCGGACGCGGTTTTCCGCGGGCGCGACGAGGTCGTACAGGGCCGTGGCGCCGTAGGTGGTGGGCGCGGCGCCGTGGCCGTCGACGATCTGCATCTCGTAGCCGGTGAAGGCGGGGTTCTTTTCAGTGGCGCTCCGGAAGAAGACGCCGCTGTTGCCGCCTTCGTTTATCGCGTACTGCAATTCCAGCCGGAAATCTTCGTACTCCGCCTCCGTGCGCAGCCAGGAACCGGCAACCTCGGGGTCCGTGGTCCAGTTGTGCCCGTTGCGCCCGACCAGCGCGCCGTCCTCGACGGTCCAGTCGCCGCCCCCGACAACGACCCAGCCCGCGAGGTCGCGGCCGTTGAACAGCGGCGTCCGCCGCGTGAAGTCCTCGCGGATGCCCAGCAGCAGCTCGCGCGTCATGCGGACGGCGTCGGCCTCGCGTTCCTGGTCCGGCGCGCCGGACTCGACCCCCACGTAGCCCGTGTAGCCGCCGTCGCGCACGATGCGCATCATGCGATGGAAGTCCGTCTCCGCCACGCCGCCGTCGACAGTGAAGCCCATGGCTTTCGCGCTCACGGCCTTCGCCCACGGCATGAGCGCCTCGACCGCATCGTAGCGGTCCACCTCGGGCGGGAAGTTGCCGAAGTCCGGCAGCGCGCCGAAGTTCGGCTTGTCCACGGCGCGCATGACGCCCGCGAGCCAGACCGGGTCCGACGACGGCCCGCCGTGGTTCTCGATGGCCAGGTTCAGGCCGAGCGGCGCGGCATAGTCGGCGAGTTTCGCGCAACTGTCGGCGATAAGGCGGCCCAGTTCTTCCGGGTGTTCCGCGCCGCGCGCGTTCACGCGCACCGTGGCGCAGCCGAGGAACGCCGCCGCGTCCATCCACGCGCGGGTGATCTCGATGGCGCGGGCGCGCTGTGTGGCGTCCTCCGCGCCAAGCGGGCCGTTCGTGTCCAGCATGATCAGCCCGATGCGGACGCCCTCCTCCTCCGCCCGCCGCTTCAACTCGCCGAGATACGCCGTGTCCTTCGCCTTGTCCGCGAAGAACTGGTCCACAAACTCGATACAGTCGATGCCGAACTCGCGCTTCGCCGCGCGGGGAAAATCGAGGTTCGTCATCCTGCCCGCGCGAAGCGTCTTCACCAGCGACCACTCGGCCAGCGAAATCAGGAACGGCTGCGCGGCCTCGTCGGCCCCGAACGCGATGCGCGGAAACGCGGGGAACGCGGCGCCGCATACGGCGGCGGCGCTTGACGCGATGAATTCTCTGCGGGTCATGGCGCGACTCCTCGATGAAAACCTTCGCGACAGGATAGCAGGCGAGGCGGTCGGAAGCCCAACGCAGCGGGCGCTGAAGTTCAACGGCGCGCGGACGGCACACCGGCGGGGCGCCGCCGTTCACCCCCTCGCCCCGAGGGAGAGGGTCGGGGTGAGGGTGTATGGAGACCTACGGTCGGGCCGGTGGCGCGGTCCCAGCCTTCGCTGAAGCTATGGCGGGCAGGCAGGAGACCAGCCACAACGAAGCCTGTTCCCTGCCCGCCTGCGGGTCCATGTCGAGCCAAACCACCTCGCCGCGATCGCGCGGTCCGGATACGCGGCCTACCATGCCTCATTCCCGACGGCCCCGCCCGTCTCGAACTCGGGATGCCGGTTGCGACGCGTGATCCCGGCCGTCAGTTCCTCCAGCGAATATTCCGGGCCGGGAACGGTCGCGACCACTATCTTGTCCTCGACCAGCGAGACCTCGACCGTCGAGGCCTCCGTGAGGCCCGTCTCCTCCGCGAACGACTTCGGAATCCGCACCGCGAGGCTGTTGCCCCTTTTCCGCACACGTGTTCTCATGACGCACCGCTCCCATCTGGTGGTGTCTACATTGAATATACCGACGGCGCTGAATTTCAATGGCGCGCGGAAGACCGCATAGCCGCGCCCACGAGGGAGAAGGATGGGGTAAGAACGCACAGAGGGAGACCACACGCGGCGCGCGGTCGAAGTCGTGGGAGACCTTCGGTCGGGCCGGTGTAGTTCTTGTGCATTTCTCGTTATCTGCTATTTCGATGTATTTCGTCGTGACACACGGTGCAGACAGTAATGAGATTCTCCTCGGTGTTTGCGCCGCCAGCAGCATGATGCTCACGGTGATGCAACTCCAAGTGGCGCGGGTCGGAGGGATTCCACTGGTCATGAGTCCATCCACATTTCCGACACGCGTATCCGTCGCGGACGAGCACGGCGCGACGCACGGGGTCGGGTATGTTTCGGTCGTGCCCGGGGCTTTGCCTGTCTTGCTCCAGCACGTAAACACCAATTGCCAAATCGGGCCTGCCCGTGTTTCGCGTGGCAACCGGCAAACCCTGTTCGGTTCGTAGTTCGCGCACCCGTCGCGCCCACTCCGTCTTGTCGTTTGCCACATATCGGAGTTCCTCACCGGTGACTGCATGGCGGACATTGGCTCGCAGGAATTCAAGAATCTTGTTCCGAACGCCGGTCTTCTTCTTTCGAATGTCATTGGCAATCCGCCAACGGAGCGCCGCTTCGCGGTCTTGCTCGGTTTGCAGCAGGATGTGTTCCTCCGGCTTGAGCGCCTCCAAGTCCACGCCCTGCAAGCCCATTTCACCTTCAATGAACATTTCTCAAATTGCTGTTCTTGACATGAATCAAAACCCCAAGTCGCCGTCCTCTATCTCAAGCGCAATTGCCACGGCAAGAGCATTGCGAAGCATGAACGCGCCGTAGTTTCTTGCAAGTGCAACAAGCTGCTCAGATGCGTTTGGCGTCCAATCGCCAACTTCCTGAAGCGCCTGCGCCAATGATTCGGTGTCCTCAATTCCAATGCCGTCAAACTCGGCCCGATATTCCTCAACAAGGAAACCGACGTTTTCCATATTCTCCATCGTTCAACCTCCTCATTCTGCATTCAATCGTGAAATAGATTGGAGCGATGCCATTCAAGATGAGCTTGGTCTGGAAGAAATCTGTGCGGGCGAATCATGGGCGCACCATGATATACACAAATCAAATCTTCTATTTGTTTATCGCTACAGGATCGCAACGATTGAGATACTACCACGTTGAAATCGGAGGATATGGTCAGCAATCCACGATCAAAAAGTCGATCAAATGTTGCGCTCAAGCAAAGTCCATTGCGCGGGTCGGTCCTGAAGTGTTCCGAAACACTCCAAGGAACAATATGGCTTGCGACAAGAACATCGCAAACCCGAAGACCGGTGATACAGCATGTCCGGTCGTAGCTGCTCAAGATTGCATCTCTGAAGAACGCCTGATGAATTCGGGTCTTTCGGACAGATGCCCTTTCCGATGGTCCTGTGGGAATTGGGAATTCAGCAGGAGATACTTCATCGCGTTCCGAAGAACCAGACAATGCCTCGCGCAGTCTGCTCGCCTCAAGTACAAGATTATTCCAATCGTTATTGAACTCATTCCAAATGTGGGCGTCCATCTTGCTCGCATGAACAAGCCCTGAAACGCCACGCTTCTGCAATTCCGGGTCGAAAGCTCCGAAGTTTCCAAGTTTTCGGGCGACCCCTGCCGGAGACCGATCTATCAGTTTTGCGAGAGTGATTACTTCCGGATTATTGGCCTTGGTCTTCTTGAATGGAATGCGGCAGTAGAGTTCAAATGCCAGTATCAATTCGTCTCGCGTCCATAGGGCACCGTAGTTCTTAGGGGATGATTGCTTTGTCGCCATAGTTGTGCCGTTCTCACTTGGCTATGCCACAGTATCATTGGGCCATAAGCTGAGAAGTTTTGGGGACCAGTTAGAACCTTGCCGCCTCTCGATGGGTAATTGAAGGGTCCTCCAGGATATCATTGATGTCGCCTTCGATGCAGTGGGTACCGAAATTGGCGTTGTAGGTATTCGCCGCGTAATGATTAAAATCGTTGGCCCACACCGGCTCGAAGCAATGCCCGCATAGCTTTGTAAAGCCCAGCGTCATGCCGCCGGCGCCGCAGAACAGGTCGATCAGGCGAGGGGGTGTGCGAGTTCTAAAAAGGCTTCCCTTCTCCCGCGCATGGTAGACAGCCTCCTCTTCGCGCACCATCATGGGGCGGGTGATCCGCTTAACCGAGCTGTAGTCTACCATCTTCGGTCCCTTCGGCTCTATATCCTTGAAAAGCAGTGGTTTACGCGTCGCTTCCGTCGCATGAATCGCGGCCGTTCCGGCTTCAACCAAATCGAATCAAGTTCACAATGCGGCGATGTAAGCCTGCAGTGGCGCGATGCAAGCCTCCAATTCGGCGCTGCAAGCTTGAAACAAGGCGATGCAAGGATCACCCGCCGCATTTCAAGCGTTCTCCGAAACACGTTCCCTGAAGATACCATATCGCGTCTCGAAAGCCTCATGGGATTTTTGTGCCAACACACCCTCTATGCATGTTCTTCCCGACCCATGTCATAAGCAGGATGTGGCTTTGGTATAACCCTCAATGCCATCTTGTGTCAATGCCGCTCTGTGGCTCTATGTGCCGCTCCGATTTCCGATTTTGTTCCCTACCCGCTCCTACGCCGCCAGTGGCGCGTGCGTTCCGCATGGGAGGCCATGCGGGGGGCCGGGGCGGTGTTCGGCGGCGGGGCGTTTTGAAGAAGGCGGCGTGGATGCAGGTGTCCTGGTGGACGAGGACGGAGTTGCGGACGGTGTTGCTTTCGAGGCGGTAATCGTCGCCGAAGTTGCGGGAGGGGAGACGTTCTCGGCCGTTGGGGCGAGGGCGAGTACGAGTTGTCATGAAACCGGTGGTTTCTCCCGCAGAGGATGAAAATGCGCGACGCATGTGGACTGCGCAAGCTTGCTTGCGCTCTTGTCCGGCAAGCTAGCTTGCTGGACGGGAAAGCTGGAGCAAGCTCCAGCACTCCA
>JAKQEQ010000061.1 GCA_029556545.1 Candidatus Hydrogenedentota bacterium | reverse complement strand
CGATCCTTGTTCGCCATTTGGCACTCAGTTCAGTCCGGTACTTCTCGAGCGGTTCCCGGATCACGGCAAAATGCACGTCCGGCGCCCACAGGTTGCCCTTGAACCTGACTTCAAATGAAAAACGAAACATCGCGTGCAGTTAGTGGAATTGTTGCGGGGCAGGCGAGCCGCCCCGCGCCGTAAAGCAATATCTTCCACATTCAGCGTTGTCTAAGATTTCCGGCCGGAGCCGACGACCCCGAAGGGCCGCTGAGGTTGAAAACCTCAAAAGGATGCGGACGAACGCTCCCTGACTCGTTCGTGACCGGCTCGCGAAAACGCCGGCCGTCTTGGAAGATCGCTGGTCTTCCCCACAGGCTGAGCCCGCATCCGTTTCAGGTTTTCAAAATGCCCGCTGTTGTTACCGGCGGCGGGCGCGGCGGTTGTTGATGCTGCCCGTCTTTCCGGGCCGTCATTCAGCAAGGAGATTCACTGAACCAGTTTCAGGCGCGGACCGCCGGCGACGGGGATCTCCGCCGTGTACTCGAACAGCGAACGGCCTGCCTTGACCTCGTTCCGCGCGATGTAGTCGAGAAGATGCGGAAGCGCATAGCTCGCGCCCTTTCCCTGCGCGACATGACCGATCGCGCCCGCGCGCCGCCAGGCGGCCAGCGTGGACGGCCGGACGTTGAGCAGGCGCGCGGCCTCGCGTTCGGTATAGAGCAGCCGGACGCCCTGTTTGGCGTCCTCGGCGAAACGGTCGAGGACCGTGCGCACGATCCGGGCTTCGATCCGCTCGGCGATCGTCTCCGCGATCGTGTCGGCCAGCTGGTCGAGCGCCGCCGCTCCGGATTGTCGGACGGCCGGATTCAACATCGCGGGCCTCCGTTGACCGGCGCGGAGACCGGCGCGGATCGCCTCTCCGCGAGCGCCGAATCGTGCCTGAACTTGGCGACGGCAACGCGGATCGCCGCGAACAGTTCGACAGCCTCCGGCGACAGACGCAGCGGCGAGCAGTTCTCGGTCATGATGAGCAGCGTACCGCCCTCGGCGAACTCGATGAATTCCGCGTCATCGCGCATCACGTCGTTGAACAGGCGCCGGGCCGCGTCCTCACGGTGTTCCGGGCAAAAGAAATCGGTCGATGAGACCGGCAGGTACCAGTGTCCGCACTGTGCGCATACCCTGACGTTCGCGGAGAGCCGGAGAACTCCCGGATTGTCGGGATCGCCGCAGATGAAACCGGCCTCAACGAGAGGATCGATCACGTTCTGCATCGTGGCGGGCAGAATCCCGAAGCGCGTTGCCAGATCGCTGCGCGTGAACGTCCGTTCGGACAAGGCGGACAGGACCGCGGCCTGTCTGATGGTTGGACGGAACGTCAGATCTTCTGGCACGGAAATTCCTCCTTATTGCGGAAGTGGCGGTGAAAGAAGCCGCCGGTCGATTTCTCGGGATCGGCGAACGTCGCTTCGAACTCATCCCACTTCCCGCGCGGCACGTTTTCGTAGCGGTAGGTCGCGCCGCCGGAGAACCGGACGGCCATCGTGCCGCTCTCCGGATGGTAGGCGACTTCGGTGATGTTGCCCGACGCGCTGGTGACGGGCTTGAAGCTGAAATCGATCGTGTTTTCGGAGTTGTCGTTCATCAGTGACCTCGCTGGCGCGTCATGCGCGCGATCCTTTCCCGTTTGAAATCCTTCGGCCGGCACAGGTGGCACGGCAGCCATTCCGGTTCGCAGAACGGCAGGCTGTAGTCGAGCTCGGCGGCGTTCGGCGTGCGGTGCTCGTGTTCGAGCGGGCATTGCTTGCGTGACTTCGTGTTCATAGGATTGTTAGTCGGGGCGGCCGCGTCCGGGCCACCCCATGCCTTCCCGATTGTTCGTTTCCTTCCCCTTGTTCGGTAAAACCTGATCTAGAACGGCGCGGCGTTCGACTTCGCTTCGCGCACCGCTTCCATGTCGGGCACGATCTCCGCGGCCTGATCCTCGGTGAGCGCGTCAAACGACGAAACGCCGTCCGGCAGGAATTGCGTCTCGAGATCTTCGGCGTCGATGCCGAAATTGAGCAGTTGCAGACGGAGATCCGAAACGCGGTCCCTTGCGGTCGGCGGCGACTCACTGACGGGCTCGGCGTCGATCGCTTCCGGTTCGGCTTCCGGTTCGGGCGCAGTGGCCGGAACGGGAACGGACGAAAACGGTTCGTCGGCGGGGTCGGACACGGAAGCGGCGATCTGCGCGGGCTGCGCGGCCAGAATCCCTTCATCCTCAAGATCCTCGACCGTCTTAGTCACCGGCATGCTTGAATAGAGTTCGGGGAAATGACGCCCGAAGAGCCTCGTCGTCGCGCGGGCGAGCAGCTTGTCCTTCGTGTAGGCTTCCCACGCCCCCTTCTGTTTCACGTTGCCGTCCGGCCATTTTTCCTCGCCGGCGGCAAGTTTCGGATTGTAGAGTCCGGCCTTGATCGCCTCATCGAGCGTGAACGTCACGTCGGGGACGAGCGGCTGGCCGTGCTTGAAACCGCGGAGCGTGCACTTCTCGTCGGTCAGTTCGACGAGTTCATAGTCATACTTGCCCGAAAGTTTGATCCGCATCAGGAACGCCTTGTAGTGCGGCACGATCGTGCCCGACTGCGGAATGAAATGAAACAAGCTTTGGGCCTCGAAGGGATTGATGCCCCACGAGTTGCCCGCCATGATCTTCGCGACCGCGCGGGCTTCGAGAACCTCGATCGGCGTCACGGGCTGTCCCTGTTTCGTTTTTTCCTGCGGGATCAGTCCGGCCGTTCGGATCACGACCGCCCATGCCTGGGCCTCGCCGATCGTCATGCCGCCGATGCGTGAAGGCGTCGCCTCGGCGCGTCCGCGCTCAAGGCCGAGATTGATGAGGCGTTCCACGTCG
>JAKQEQ010000059.1 GCA_029556545.1 Candidatus Hydrogenedentota bacterium | reverse complement strand
TCCTTTACCCCGATCTTCTCGACATAGCTGAACGCGCCACGGGCGACGGCTAGTCGCGCGTGAAGGTCATTCCGCACTGACGAAATAACAATGAGCTCTGAGCGCGGACTACATGCCTTGAAGTCCGAGATGGCATCTATTCCGGTCACGGTCTCGCCATGAAAAAACACGTCAAGCAAGATCACCGACGGCTGCCACAGCGCTGCGTCCATCAATCCCTCCCTTAGACTAGACGAAGTTCTAGTCTCTCCCCTGATCCTTCGCTGAAGGAACACCCTCGTCACCGGATTGTCATCCACGATTAGCACCGTCATCAGCACCCCTTTTCTAACGCCCCAAATACGATCCCATGACGGCAAAGGTCGCGCTGTGGTCCACGCTACACATTTGTGCAGTAGTCAGATCTCAAGTGCGGGCGCCGAGTTAGCGCGTCGTACCGAAATCGTACTATCGTTGTACGATTTCTGTAGACGCGAAACGTACGACCGTAGTACAACGTATTTATGCCGACGACGCCCCGCCTCGAGGAAATCGCCCGCCACTTCGACGACGCTGCATCATTCGCCGAGGACCTGGAAGTAACAGGCGAGCGCTACTACCAGATCGCGCTTGCGGCCAAGGACCTGCTTGATGTCATTGCGCGCGCGGCCAGGGTGGAGCCTGCCGGATCGCCTGTGGTCGCGAGTCTCGAGACAGCGCTGGACGATATGATGCCGCGCCTCGACGAGCTCAAGCGCGAGTGCGAGCACGCGATCGAGACCGACGATCCAAGTGAGTACGCAGGCGACGACGGCGAACACTGCATCACGGGTGCAGTCTAATGCGCTGCCGTTGCTGTGGCGACTGGGTTGCGAACGATAACGAGATCGCGGAACAACTCGATAGCGCGCGCCGTCTTGCCGCCACGCGCTGCTATTCGGAGCCGGACTTAGCCGCGCTGATTATCGAGCGAGCGGACGCGCGCGCGGTCCTGCAACGTGCCGGGCTGTGTCCTTGGCACGCGTACGAAATGCAGGGTGAGGCGTTTGGTGGCGAACAACAGCAAGGAGCGAATTAGATGCGCACTGGATTTCGCTTACCGTTTGTCGGCGGCCCCCTGTCCTTCGCTCGTGACCTGATCTCGATCGCATGGTTCGCGCTGACGAATCCTCGCGACGAGTACACGCCGCGTGCAAAGCGTTGCCCGGCGTGTGGTCAGGCGGTGTACCAATGATCCGCGTCCCCCTCGAATACACCGGCCCGTACCGTCGCCGTAATCCTGGCGCGTCGCTGGTTGTGGCGGTGTGCGGGATTGTGATTGCGCTCGCCGTGGCGGTGCTGCGATGACGCAACTCCTCACCGACTCGCGTCTACGCGCGTTCCGACGCTGCCCGCGCGAGGAGCAGATCAAGTACCAGCTCGGTTACCGCGCTCGCTCAGAGGATGAGGCGCTTCGCTTCGGGTCGCTGATGCACTTGGCGCTCGAGGCGTGGTGGCGAGCGAGTGACGATCGCCTCGAGGCCGCGCTCGCTCAGATCGTGAGCGATGATCCATTCGAGACCGCCAAGGCCGACGCACTCATGCGCGGGTATCACGCTCGGTGGTGCGATGAGCGCTATGAGACGATCGCTGTTGAGCACCCGTTTCGTCTGCCGCTCATTAACCCGGCGACGGGCGCGGTGTCCCGTACCTGGGATCTCGCTGGCAAGGTGGACGCCCTGGCGCGCGCCGCTGACGGTCGCGCGTACGTCGTCGAGCACAAGACAACGTCACAGGACTGCGGACCCGGATCGGCGTACCTCGCGCGCTTGCGTCTCGATTCGCAGGTGTCGATGTACTTGCGTGCCGCGCGCGAGCTCGGCCACGACCCGGCCGGCGTGCTCTACGACGTGATCAAAAAGCCGGGACTTCGCCCGCTTAAGGCGACGCCCGTCGAGAGCCGTAAGTACACCAAGCAAGGCGCGCTCTACGCGAACCAGCGCGACACCGACGAGACGCCCGACGAGTACCACGCGCGGCTCGTCGAGAGCATTGCCGAGAATCCCGAGAAGTACTACCAGCGCGCGACGGTCGTGCGGCTCGCTGCCGAGGTCGAAGAGTACGAGCGCGAGCTGTGGCAGTACGGGATCACCATGCGCGACTTCCAGCGCGAAGGGATCGCGCCGCGCAACACCGACGGCTGCGAGCGCTACGGGCGTACCTGTTCGTTTGCGGACGTGTGCGCAGGGTCGGCGTCGCTCGAGGACGCCGATCGATTCGAGAAAGTGAAAGACGTTCACCCGGAACTTGCGGTCGAAGATGCCGCGTAGGCTCGAGATCGAGGGTCAGCGCTTTGGTCGCTTGATTGCCGTCGCTCGTTTCGGTCACAACGGCAACGGGCACACCCTGTGGTGGTGCGCCTGCGACTGCGGCAAAGAGCGCGCAGTCACAATTCAGGGACTGCGCAACGGCACCAAGTCATGCGGATGCCTGCAAGCCGAAGCCGCGCGCGAGAATGGGAAGCGCGCGGTCAAGCCGATTAGGCATGGAGACGCAAAGGCCAAGCGCCCCGAGTACGCGCTGTGGAAGTCAATGAAACAACGCACCTCGCCGAAGGCGAAGGGACGAGACCGCGAACTCTACTTTGATCGCGGTATCCAGTGCTGTGAGCGCTGGCGCAATTCCTATGAGGCGTTCGTCGCCGACATGGGGCCGCGCCCATCGTCGGCCCACTCGTTAGATCGAATCAACAACGACGGCAATTACGAGCCGTCCAACTGCCGATGGGCGACGCACATCGAGCAGGCTAACAACCGGCGACCGCGTCGCGCCAACCGGGGAACCGTCCCCACTGTCGAGAGAGGAGACAGATAATGAATAGTGTTGCACAAAAACAAAACTCACCGCCACGCGAGAACAGAATGAAACTCGCCTCGGTTGTGACCGGTCAGCAAGAGTTTCCAGACCGTGTTCTCTTGTTTGGTCCCGAGGGCTGCGGGAAAAGCACATGGGCCGCTGGCGCTCCATCGCCGATCTTCATTGCCGCTGAGGACGGGACCGCGCAACTCAACGTCGCGAGATTTCCGCGCCCCGATTCATGGCAAGACGTGCTTGACGCGCTCGAGACTCTTCGCGTCGAAAAGCACGAGTACAAAACGATCGCAATCGACACGCTTGATGCGATCGAGCCGCTCTTGTGGGCGTACATCTGCGAGCGCGACAAGCAAAAATCAATCGAGGCTTACGGCTACGGGCGCGGCTACGTCGCAGCGCTCGACGAGTGGCGGGTGTTCTTGTCCTTGGTTGAGCGGCTTCGTCGCGAGCGTGAAATGGGAATCGTCATGATCGCTCATTCAATGATTCGTACTTTCAAGTCTCCAGACACGGACGATTTCGATAGATACGAACTCAAGCTCAACGCCAAGGCGGGTGGGTTGCTCAAGGAGTGGTGCGATTCGGTTCTTTTCGCTCACTACGAGACGTACGCCAGCAAAGACGGCAACAGAGCCAAGGGAATCAGTACAGGTGCACGTATCGTCTCAACACAAAGAACGACCGCATTCGATAGCAAGAATCGCTACTCGTTGCCGGAGACGTTGCCGCTCAACTACGACGACTACGTTGCAGCAAAGGCCGCGCGCGCTCCGAGATCGGCAACCGAGCTAAAGCTCAGCATTTCCACGAAGCTCGAAAAACTCAAAGACGAAGAGACGAAAAAGAAAGCAACCGCCGCAGCGAGGAAGGTCGGCGACAACGCCGCCGAGCTCGCCAAGATCGACAACCGCTTGACGGCGCTTCTCAGCGCCGAAGGAGAGAACGCAAATGTCTAACCAGCTTACGAATGGAACCTTTCGCGCTCGCGCCGGAAAGCACGAGCTCTGCCTGTCTTCCAAGGGCAACGATCAGATCGCTGTGAAGTTTGAGATCACCGAAGAGGGATACGAGGGACAGAGCATCACGCGCTTTTTCTCGTTCACCGACGCCGCGCAGAAGTACAGCCTCGAAGCGCTGCGCCTGTGCGGTTGGACCGGCGACGACTTGTCCGCCGATCCGCTTCCTGGTCTCGGTGACACGGAAGTGCTTCTCGTCCTCGAGTATGAAACGTACGAGGGTAAGGAGCACCTGCGCGTCAAGTACGTCAACGCGCTCGACGGCGGGCTCAACGTCAAGGGCATGGACCCGGCCGCCAAGAAGAAATTCGCCGCGCGCATGAAGGGCGCAGCGATCGCGTCGCGCCAGGCTGTCAACGGCACGGCCAAGCCCGCGCCGAAGTCGCGCGAGCCCGGCGAAGACGACGACATCGCGTTCTAGGTTTTCGACAGGTGCAGCCCGGCGAGATGACGGGCGCGAAGGAACGGCGGGCGGCAAGGCGGTCACTGCTCATGCCCGTCTGACGTGGAGGGCCACCGTAGCCACCTCCGAGCCGGGGCGGGACCGGCCACCTGTCACCAATTAGTGCAGCACGAAGGAGAGACACATGGCGCACGCGGTTCGCAGGGGACGGGGGAAGAAAAAGCAATCAGCCGCAGCGAAATGGCGAAACGCGCCCAATCGAATAAAGGCGCAAGCGTACGAAGGTGCGGCGTATGCAGTGAATGATTACTTCGTCGGCTGGAAGGATCACGCTGCCAGGTATGGGATAGAGATTATCGTACCTGAACTACGGGCGCGCATGGAAGTGCTGCGTTCTGCCTGTGACATGTGCGCCGCCAAGAAGCCCAAGCGGAAGGGATTCGTTTGAATCCGCGAAGTTAACAACCGGAGAATTTAACGAGCCATGAAACTCTGTATCCACGTAAGACCGCGAGATGACGGGCAAGGTTGGGCCGTTGACGTGTTCGACGGACGCCGCGCCTGGACCAAAACCCACCTCGGAGAGAGCCCTCTGAACAAGGCTGAGGCTCACAGGCTGGCTCACAAACTCCGCGACCCGAAATTTTACACCGCGCGAACGAAGCGCGCGGTTAACAGCCTGACCGTCGAGCGCGGGCCGAAGGCGGTGCCGCATGAGTAGCGCCGGACACGAGTGGACGAAGCACGAGCGCGAGGGCTGGTCCGTCTGCTCGCGCTGCGGGATGGTCCGCAACTACGACCGCGAGCAGACGACGTGCAGCGGCGCGTTGCCGAAGATCCGTCAGCGCAGCGAGATCGAGGACTGCGGCCAGGATGGCGTGTGCAAGCTTTCTCCGGGCTGCAATCGGCACTGGGAGGAGCGGAACCGCGAACTGGTGCGCGAAAACGAGGTTCTGCGCGCAAATTGCGACCACCTCAGCTCTGAGAACGCCTCGCTGTCCCGTCAGGTCGAGTCGATGGCGATGCGCATCGAGAGTCTCGCCGAGGAACTGGCGAAGCCTGAGGACGTGAGACTGCGCGAGGTGCTTGATGCGCTGGACGGGCGCGCGGTCATCTTCGATGGCTTAGGGGTGCGTGTGACGCACTTGCTCGACGAGATGGACGAGTGGATCGCCCGGGCGGGAGAGGCTGAGCGAGTGGTGGAAGACGCGCGCCGCATCCTATCCAGCGTCGCGGAGAGCATAACCGAGCATGCCTACCAGGAGCTCGCCTCTGCACTTGAGGCGCCTCCGGCTACCGATGGGGCAAAGTGATGGACCGGACGTATCGTGACTCGGCCGGCAACCGTGTTGACCTGGCCGTTCTCTGCGCGCGCGAACCGGGGTGGGCCACGAACCGCATCCTAGAACTGACCCGACAAGTCGACGCGCTCTTGCGCGGCAACGCTCAAATGAGGCTGCTTGCCGGGCTTCCGCTGCCGCCTGAAGTGGTGGCCAAGTTAAGTGAGGCTGATCGCCTCCGCAAGCTGTTCGACGACGCCGGAGAGGGTCAATACAACGTGCTGAACCTTGTCGAGAGCTACCAGCGCAACTCGATGGAAGCCGACGAGCGCCTCCGTGCGGTCCGCAAGCTGCTCGAATGGAACGGCTGTGAGTGCGAGTGCGAGCACCACTGGGAGGACCATGACGACGACTGCGATCGGTGCCTCGCGTGTCGCCTCGGAGAGGCGGTCGGGAAGTGAGTTCGTGCAGAGCAACGAATGCGAAGGCAACAAGTCGATGACCCTCCGCGATCTCGAATCCATCGCGCACTGCCTCGCGATTCTGCGCGGGATGCTCGGGCTGATTCCGCATGCCCCGACATGGCGAGTGCTTGAGCGCGCGGAGGTGGCGACGCGGAAGGCGATTAGGGAAATGAGAGAGGAACGATGAAACCCGAAGACATGACCATCGGCGATTTGCTGCGCTGCCTTGATCCAAGAGATGTCCACTTCGAGGCAGCGCTGGGAGAACTCGACCGCCGCATCGCCGATCTTGTGCAGCGGGTGGGGAGGCTGGAGGGGAAGGCGCCGATTGCTTCGGTGTCGGACAACCCATATCACTGCGAGCATCCAAACGAGGCCCCGATTTCGTGCCCGTGCAAGGCTGGTTGCTACTGCAAGACGCGAACCTGCAAGCCGGCAACAGAGCCCGCGAAGAAACCGTATGCGCTTTCCGAACAATGCACATGTGGGCTCTCTTTTGCGCGACATGGCGCGCGATCCCCGTACAGCATTGGACGCACGAAAGACAGCGATGGATGTGCTGGCTTTTCCCCCGCCAAAAAGATCGCGGGTACATGTTTTCATCTCTGGGAGCGTACCCCGAACGGGCCGCTGTGCCGCAAATGCGGAAGCGTAATGGATTTGCCGAACGCCGCCGAAAAGAACGCGGCCATGGACCGTCAACGTCAAGCCGATGCGCTCGGGCTCACCTTGACCGATGACGACCCGAAGGCCGAAAAGAACGCGGGCGGGGACTTGGAGAATGGCATCAGGTCTGCAAAGGAGGAGCCGCTGGTTGACCTGGGTTCGTTTGCCGAGCACGCGGGCGGGGATGGGTGGGTCGAACTGCGCACGTTGTCGCCGGGGGAGCACTTCGAGACAAAGGGGAGGCGCATCGGGCGCGTTTGCGTGACCCAGGAACGCCTAACTGATCTGCCGCCAAAGGTCCGCGTCGTCGGCGCGCGCGAAGTCGTTGACCTGCTCGATCCGTGGCTCACCGTCCGCCGCCTTTTGGTCCTGCCCGACGATGACCGTGCGATCGAGACGATTGCCGTCGCGATATTTCAGGCTGACTCGCACCCTGAGAACAAAGCCCGCTCATGGGATGGCATGCACCCGCTCCATCGGAAGCGATACACGGGGATGGCTCACGCAGCCGTCGCCGCCCTCCGCGCGCTGGCAACGAAGGGGGAGCGGTGATGGGTAGATCCGAAGCTGTCTGGGCTGGAATGCTATTTCACCTGTCGCCGCCGTGTGGCTGCAAAGGCGGCGCGTTCTCGCACGCTTGCTACCGCGTCGGCGCGCTCTCGATTGCCGAGTGCATGGACTGCCAGGCGACGTTCGCGGCGAAGAAAGATAGCCCAGAGGCAGTGGCGTTTATCGCCGGTGACTCACCATGACCCCCACAACCGCCGCAATCGTGCGCGAGCTGGAGAGCGTGGCGCGGGAGTTGAGGCGCGAGGCGAAGGACTATCGGCGATTTGTTTTGACGCCGATGTCGAAAGAAGGACGCGCCGGACTAATCAAGGTTGCGCAGGGACTGGAGGACGCCGCCTACATCTGCACCCACCGCGCCTCCGCATTGCGGGCGAAGGCGAAGAGGAAAGGAAGGAAGTAGATGGACGAGGATCTTGTACACGTCATGAACAATGGCCCGAAGCTATACGGCGCCGCGTGCGGGGCCGTAGCTGACTCGGGCGCGCAGTCGCTTCGCGGCTCCAACTGTCTCGCCTGCTGGATTCACTACTACGGCGAGGAGGATGGGCGGCGCAATTTCATGATGCGTCACGAAGATGCGCGCACGCTCGCCGAGAGCAAGAAGCCACCCCATGACCCCTAAGAAGCGCAAGGTGAAAAAGGAGAACAAATGAAAGCGACCAGTGATATGACGTTCGGCGAGATGGCCTCGGAGTTGGATGCGCTGCGCAACGTGGCGAGCGTGCCCAAGGGTCCGCGCGCGGTGTTCGTTGTCGATCGTGGCTGGATCTTTGCGGGCGACGCGAGCGAGACGCCCGATGGATACGTACGGCTCGACAATGCCGTTCATGTGTTTCGCTGGGAGTCGATCGGCTTTGCCGCCGCGATTCAAGAATGGAAGTCGAGCAAGGTGGATATCCGAAAGGTGCTGCCCGTCGAGATCCCGAAGAACTCGATCGTGTTCCGTCTGCCGGTTGAGGCTGGATGGGGGATCAAGTGATCCGTCCGATCGGCAACGGCTACGGCAACGGCAACGGCAACGGCTACGGCGACGGCGACGGCTACGGCTACGGCAACGGCAACGGCAACGGCTACGGCTACGGCGACGGCGACGGCTACGGCTACGGCAACGGCTACGGCGACGGCGACGGCTACGGCGACGGCAACGGCTACGGCTGCGGCGACGGCTACGGCAACGGCTACGGCTACGGCTACGGCTACGGCGACGGCACGCCGAGTGGCGGAGACGGTGTTCGGAGGCGCGCATGACCAAGAAGCGCAAGGAGACGGCGGCAAGCGAGTGGCGATCTATCCCCGCAAGCGCGAGGCGAAACGCCCTGCGATTGATCGCCGACGAGCGTGCGATCTGGCGTCACTACATGGCGGACAACGAACAGGCGCGCGAATACGTATTCGGACTCAACGTGGCTATTGCCGTCCTAAAAGAAGCCGCACGAAAGGGGAAGCGATGAAAAAGAGAAAGGCGACGGCGGTGGAGAAGGCAGAACAGAGCGTGATCCGCGCGGCCATTCGCCTCGAAGCAGGGATGTGGCATGCGGCGAACTACGCCAGGCGTGAGGCGTTCGTTGCTCGGGCGGTGGGGCGGCTCCTCGCTGCTCGCGAGAAAGAAGCCGCACGAAAGGGGCGCGGGCGATGAGCGGCAGCGAGGCCGAATGCAGTGGATGCGACAGCTCCGCCGCTTCGTTCGATACGCTCGTTCATGAACAAGGATGCACGGCCTGGAAATACTGGAAGTGCGATCCGAGGGCGGGCGAATGCGAGGAATAAGGGAAGCAAGCGGAGGGCGCATGAGCGACGAGCGGATATGGATACTCGACGAGCAAGTGAAGAGACTGGTTGCCGAGCGCGACGAAGCACGGGTGCGCATTGCGGCGCTGGAGACGGCGTTGCGCGAGATCGAGAACTGCGACAACAAGTCAGCCGAGATCGTCAAGCGCAGCGAAGGGGTTGCGGACAAGTGGATCGAGAAAATCGCCGAGCTAGACAAGGCGGGAACTTTGCGCGCGTACGCGCTTGAGGTGTCGTGTGCGTTGGCGTGGTGCATTGATCGCGCTGCGCTCGGGAAGGAGAAGCCATGACCCCGCGCCCCACCACATTAAGATGCCTCGCCTGCGGCGAAGACGTACCAGCGGACCCGCCGCCGACTATCAGGTTTGACGAATGCAAAGACGGAAGTCACGTCTGGTTTGCGACCGCCCGCGCGGACGCGATCGTCATGCGTGGCGTGCGCGAGCACTACCACAGGATGATTGTTGAGCTAGGCCGCGACTCCGTATCATGGGACAGCCGCGCCGTGTTCCGGGCGTACGCCGATGACGGGTATTGCTACGTCGAGATTGACGCGCTCGATCTGATCGCGTGGGTGCGAGCAAATCGCCCGGAGATGCTGACACCGTGACCGTGCGCCCTGCCCTTCTCACCGTCGAAGATGTGCGCGCGCACCTCAAATGCTCGCGCTCTTTCGCCTACCAGGTCATGCGCGAGATGACAGGCGGGGAGCGTCGTCGTATGGTGCGCGTCACGCAAGCCCAGCTTGACGCCTGGGTGCGGCGAAACTTCCCATCATGCGACTCTATCGACGCGGCGAAGTCTGGCACGGCAGCTACTACAACACCCAAGGAGTCCGCGTCCGAGCGTCGACGCATTGCACGGACCGCCGCGCGGCTGAACTCTGCGTTAGGAGATGGGAGCGCGAGGCTCACGGTGAGAAAAGTCTACCCCGCTACAGCGCCCCGCTTAGCGTCGAGGAAGCGCTAGCCCTCCTCGTATCCAAGGGGTGCGCAACGAACGCCCCTGCAACTATCCGCATGTACACCATGCGGAGCGGTCACCTCGCTCGGTACTTTGAAGGCGTTGACGTGGCGGACCTGTCAACCGAGCGCGTCGCCGATTACGCGACCACGCGCGAGGACGAAGGCGCCGCACGCGAGACCGTGCGCAAGGAGCTCGTTACGCTCAAGCGCGCGCTCGAGACGGCGAAGGCGCTCGGAAAGTACGACGGCGATCCCCGCGCAATCATGCCGCGCTGGAAGGTTCGCTACGTGCCGCGAAAGCGATGGCTCACACCGAAAGAGTTTCGCGCGCTGCTCGGGGCACTCACCAACGCGAGGCATCGGCTGTGGCTCATGCTGGCCGTTTACACGGGCGCTCGCATGTCCGAGGTGTCCGCGCTCACGTGGGGCGACTACGACCGCAAGACGCGCACGCTACGCATTCAGGGGACCAAGACAGATGGCAGCGATCGCCACGTCCCAGTGCCCGCACCGCTGCGCGCCGAGCTCACCGGAAAGCACGAGAGAAACGAACCGATCGCGGGCACATGGACCAAGGTCAACCGAGACCTGGCGCGAGCATGTCTCCGCGCGAAGGTCCCTCGCGTCTCGCCGAACGACCTGCGGCGCACCTACGCAAGCTGGCTCGTGCAGAGCGGTCAGACGAGCTACGTGGTGTCGCAGTTGCTCGGACACAAGACGAGCCGCATGGTGGAGCTCGTCTACGGCAAGCTATCGCCGTCGACGATGGCGGCCGCCGTACGAGGTATGCCCGCCGCGAAACGCTGACACGCCCGTGTCACAAACTGCCACGCGAACGCGCGCTCACCGACGTAAAGTCTACCGGACTGTTAATCACCGGGTCATAGGTTCGAGTCCTATTGTCGGAGCTGGTAAATACAGTAGTTTTGAGCGGTTATACGGGCGCTCAAATTCCACATGCTCCGCTTGGTGTGCCAGATTCCGCGGGAGTCTGACACGCGGGTGTCACAGCTACCGGTGCGACACCCTAAACCGCGCCCTCTTCGGCTTCGGCACGGGACGTGGTTCCGGCTCGACTGGCTTCGCCATCAGGTCCGCGCCGGCCTGATCGCCGAGGTATTCGACCTTGGCCTCAAGCTCGTCTAGTCGGCGCTCGATTCGCTCCATGCGGGCGCGGCTCATTTAGTATCCGTCCGCCAACTGAAAGTGCATCGGATCAGGATCTACATCCTTGAAGTCGCCGCCCCACGTGAACCCCGCGCGCTTGAATGCCGCGATGAACGCTGACGGCATGTCGCAGGTGAGCGGTTTTTTCATCGGGTTCTGCAATGCGTTGATATCGACGGCTACGGCCCACGAGTGCAGCGAGATCGCCCCGCTCCCCGAGCGCTTGTAGCGCGGCGAAAAACAGCCGATGGTTTTGATCTTGTATTCCGGGCACGTGATCTCTGCCTCGGTCAGCGCCGCGCGTAGCGGCTCGATCATGAGCCGATGCACGTAGAGCGGTCGACCGTTCAGGCCGGGGAAGTCGCGAACCACCACACAGTTGCGCTCCTCCCAGTGTTGCGGGCGTGTCACCTGATAGCGACCGTCAACGCGCTCGATCCCGATGTCGCCATAGAGCGCGCGCACCTCGGTCTCGCCATGTGGGATCTTGATCGACCCCTCGTATAGCGACCTCACCATCGCGTCGAATCCACAATCGCAATCGCCGCCGCGATCAGGAACACGAACGCGCCGACGAGCAGCGCGACCTCGGGCGTGGTCACTCGTCCCTCATGCCTTTGTCCGCCGCCGCGTCGAGCGCCGCCTGTCCGAACTTCTTCGCAGCCTCGGCGTCCTCGCGAGCATTGCGCGCGTCTTGGTCGGGCTTTCGAGATGACCCGTCGCCGCGAATGGTCGACCCAAGTTGGCGAAGCTCGCTGTTGAGCTCGGCCGCGTCTTGCGCGGTGAGCTGGTTCGACGAGATGGCGTTCTCGATCACCTTCGTGAGCACGGGCAATCCGAACTCGGCGACCGTCTTCGTTAGCTCGAAGATCTCCTTGTTCTCCATCAGAATCCTCCCGGAAGCTCGACGGTGATGTCGAACGCTTGCAATGTCATGCGCAGTTGTTGGAACGCGGCCCAGATCTCTTTTGCAACGGTGATGAGATCGAGCCCGCTCTTTAGTCCAGACTCGACGAGATAGAGCGTGCTCATCGCCGCAATGATGGCCGTATCGAAGACGGCAAACGCCTTGTTGACGGCGTTCTGAACCTTCGCGCGCCATAGTCCGATCTTGGCCTTGTACTCAACCGGATCTGACGTGCTCTCGCGGATGTCCTCTTGCTTCACCGCGTCGGCCGCCTTCCACGATTGCTCGGCCGCGTGCTTCTCGAGTCCGATCCCGAGGATGGTTTTCTTTGCCTTCGTGATAGCCACGTCGCGCGCGTCCGGGCCGCACGCAGCGGTGAGCAGCGCACACGCAAGAAGTAGCGCCCTCATCGGCGCACCCTCGGCTTGCGTTGCTTTGCCGGAAGCGTTGCGGGGACGGTCGGCGTCACGTCCGCGACTGACGCAATCGCCATATCGGTCGAGCGCGACAGCTGAGTACGCGCGAGCTTCTCGCAGAACACGACTGCGTAAATCGAAATCACCAAGCCGATCACAGCGAGTGCGAAGTTCCACGCGCTCACCGGATACTTTGCGAGCATCATCGGCTGAAGCCCGCCGACGAGGAGAGAGAGAAACAGAACAATCTTTTCGCGAGTCCTCTTCGGTTTCATTCGTTCCCCTTCCATGCCTTCCAGAGGCCAGTACTTCCGATGGCAGCGACGAGCCACGGGAAGAATTTTCTTAGAATCGGCCACGCCAACTTTGCTGCTTCGACGACGGTCATGCTCGAGACCGGGCGCGGCTTTTCGATTTGCCTCCGATCCGGCAACACGATGTTGGGATCGGTGTTCTCTTCCGCCTTCTTTGCTGCGCGCGCTGCCTCGGTCGCGGCTATGTGCGTGTGTCCGATTTGACCGGAGAGCGCGTCGATCTGCGCCTTGGTCAATTCCTTGGACCCACGAACGACCTCGAGCAGCACCATTGCGATGCCGCGGGTTTCTGCCGACTCGCGCGCAAGAGCTTCAATCGCGCGAAGCTGCGAATCCCGATCCCTACCGTGCGCGGAATCGCGCGCTTGCAAGGATGAGAGAATCTCGGACTGGCTCGATGCGACCTTCTCCATCGCGGCCGACTGGCGAACCATTGAGTTTCCGATGCGCAAGAGGATCGACGCCAAGTCGAGCACCTTCGCCGTCTCCTCCTTCTCCTGTTCCTCGCTCATTTGTGATTCTCCGGCTGATTCGATCGACCTCATCGCACTGCTCGGTGACTCGCTGAAAGACGGCACTGATTGACGACATGCGAAAGATCTCCTTCGGGTTGACTACGGTGCGGTGAACACGTCGCGCCATGCATAAGAATCGGCCGCGGACTTCGAGCACACCTGAACGACGTCGCTCGCTCCGCCCGCTGCCTCGAGATTGAAGAACGTCGAGCGCAGCGCCTCGTCACATGTTGGACGTGAGCCGACCGCGCCACCTGCTCTCACGCTCAGGAACTGCGTGGTTGCTCCGAGCGCAACGCCGGAAGTCATTGGATAGAGGTCTGTCGCGTTGAGTCGAAGTTTGTTCGCTCCGCTAACGCCCCAAGTGATTGTTGATCCCGTCGACAAGATCTCGTAGGCCCCGGATATGTTCCCAGCGGCGTCAGTGTTGGCGCCGAGCCACAGGGACTTGCTCGCACCCGACAGCAGGAAAATTCCGGCCGACGCAAGAGCATTCCAAATGCGGAACTTCGGGATAGATCCAGCGCTCGCCCCGCCGTTCAAGAAATCGATCGCGAGCTGTCCCTCAGATCCGTCGTTGCCTCCCTGATCTGCGCTCACTCGATTGTAAATGACGATCTCGTTGAGTTCCGACGCGCCCGAAACAAAGCCAGTGCCGCCGAACTTGAGCGCGGGCGAGTACTGCATTCCGCTTCCGCCTGTTACCGCCGCGGTCGTGTTCGCGAGCGTCATGCGCACGGACTTCGTCTGTAGCAGGTTGAGCGCCGAGCTCAGCGTGTACGTCGGCACGCCGCCGAGCGTGTACGTCCCGAGCTGCGTTCCCGAGAACGTGATCGGACCGGTCATGGTTCCGCCCGAGAGCGGAAGACCGGAACCACCACCCCCGTTGCCGCCGAACTTCGACGCGCCGGGGACCTTACTCTTTGCCGATGCAACCGAGCAGACGAGCAGCGAGACCGCGAGCACTAGCGCGCGCATGGGCTAACCCTCCCCGCCGCTGACAACAACACCGACGAAGTCGGTCCCGGCCTTCTCGCGACGAAACCACACCTCGGTCTCATCGGTCACAACAAGACGAACGGGAACCCGTGCGGCGTCGATGAAGAAATGATCCGTCGTGCCGTCGAACGAGATGAACACGCGCCCGCGCGTCCCAGCGAACGCGAACTCGTACTCGGTATCGCCGACGATCGAGCTTTCAAAGTCCGCCGTCTCCCCATACGTTCCGTCGTTGGTGGTGAGATTGATTTCCTGTAGCTCGTTGAACGTCATAGCGACCTCGCTCCCTCTATAAAATTCCGTCGGTGACGTACTCAGCGCGCATCGTTGCCCCGATGAGTCGCTTGAGACTGTCGTTGTAGTGAAGGTGATCCGCGGTGTCGGGCAGCAGGTTGTCGCTGCCGTCGTTGTAGGTGGTCCACAGCGTGGTAATGTTTCGCGTCGAGCCGGTGTAGTAGCTCCCGGCGACGTCGTCCTTGAACTCGACCGAGCGCCCGTACGTTGTTCCGCTGACGCCCGCCTTTGCCGGCGTTGGCACGTGCAGCTGGATCACCTTTCCAGCGAAGCGCGTCGAGGCGTACGTCAGCAGGCTCTGGCAGTTCGTCCGCGTAGTCGCGTTTGAGTTTGCGGCAAAGTCGTTGTAGCCCATCGCAATCGTGACGGCCTCAATGGACGACGTGAACGACGACGGGATTGCGGCGAGCGCGGTCTGTTGCTGCGCGAACGTGTTGCCATGCACGGCAGTCGAGAGGATGGCCTTACCTGCTTTGACCTCTGTATCCGTGAGCACGTAGTTCGTTGGTCGCGTTGGTACGATCGTTACCGATGCGTCGGTGACGTCCATCTGCGAATCTCCCACGACCAATATCGACGGCCGAACGATCAGGCTGCGCGAGCGTGGCGCGCGAACCTCGCGCACGAGCGCTGGCATGACGTCCGCGCCGACGTTGGAGTGCACGTAGAAACTCGTCGGCGTCGACACCGACGACGAGATCCCAGTCGCGCGATGCAGGCGACAGCTACCGCCGAGACAAACGAACATCCATGCGTCGCCGGCCGTGTGATCGTAGGCGACCTGCCACGAGACCTCGCCGAGATAGAGCGCGCCAACGCCCGGCGTGGTTACACCTACTCCATACGCAGCGGTAATGACATCGGAGCCATTGGCCTCGAATATCCAATCGACACTTGACGAGCCGGCGCTCGAGTACTGCGTGCGAAGGGAGACCTTGCCGCCCGGCGTTTCTGCTGAGAACAGGTAGCGCGGTGGGTATCCCGTTCCTATAACAAGCGAGCCGGGCGCATCCGTGATCGCCTTAAATTTCCCGCTCGCGTAGAAGTTGCCGTTGACGACGAACGAACTAGGATCGTCGACGGTGAGCGACGCGGCGCTCGCCGTGGCGGTCGTCGCCCCGCTGACGAGCGGGAGCTGATAGCGCCCGGCTCCCATCTGCGCGCCCCAGACGAGCGCTCCGCCTGTAGGGCCGTTGGTGCCGAAGTCCCCGGCCGGGTATATCTCACTGTAAGCACCGCCGTTGCCTTGCCACCTGAGTTGCGTCCACGTCGTGGTGCCCGGCGCGCGGTCGGTGTCCTTGTCGCCGTTGGGGGTTCCATGGAACGCGCCGGGCGACGTCGGCAAATTGCCCGCGAAGTCGCGGAACCACACCGATCCGAAGGCATCGCCGCCGCTGAGCGTCGAACAGAAAAGATTGATCTTTCCCTGCGTCGCCGGGTTGATCGCGGTGATCAGGTCGGCGTTTCCGAGACCGGTTCCCGCGGGCGCGGGGCCGTCGGCCTGGTTCGCCGTCTTCGTAACGTTTCCGACGCCGTTGTGATCCCATGAGCTCAGCGCGAACGGGAAAGCCGCCCCGAAGTCGGTGACTATGACGTTCGACCACGACGGAGCGACGAGAATCCCGGTCCCGTTGCCGCGGTCCTCAAAGATCCCGACGCCGGCGCCAGGTGTGACAGCAACGACCTGCGTCCCGCTCGAGCGCATCGCATAGACGGTGTCGCCGCTTGTCGTAGCGGTGATCCCAGACGGGACGCTTCCCGATGTGAAGTCGAATACGACGGGCGTCGTAACGATCGGGGGAGCGATCCGGCGACGGGACTGCGGTCGCCGCGTGAGAGCGCCGGCGTCCGGCGCGTCGAACATTTCGAGCACGCCGAAGTCGGGCGCGCTCGGCGAGAGACACGACGCGAGGGCGAACGAGAAGAAGAGAGCAAACTTCTTCACGAAATCACCGATACCGACGCGTTGAGCGTTGCGGCGACAGTTGCGCCAACGTTGATGCCGACGATGCCGACGTCGTCGGTCGTCCCCTCCATCACGCGACCTGCGACGGTGTCAGACGGGATCACTGGCGCGCCGTTCGCGATCGTGTCAGTGCCATCAGAGGCCATGGTCGTTGCTTGCGCGATCTTGGCCGTGAACGATCCGGCGCCCGTGCGCCCTGTGACAGCCACGCCAACGCATAGCTGCGGGGAGTCACTGACGCCGAGATGGTCGAACGTGTTCTCGCCGCTGACCTTGAGCAGCGCGCCAGCTACGATCGTAGCGGTCGAGGTGACCGAGCGAACGCCGTCAGCGTAATTCTTCGTCGCCGCGTCCTGCGCGCTCGACGGATCTGCGAGGCTCGTGATCTTGCGCGAGTTGACTGCAATGTCGGCAGACGCTGCCGCAAGTGCCGCGCGCACATTCGCGTCGTCGGTCACGTCGGCAAGCGCTTCGATTCCGTCTAGTTTCGTCTTGTCCGCGCCGGTCATGAGCCCTGACGCGCCAGCCGCAACAGCGTTTGGGATCACGTCGCCACCGCCCGTTACGTGCTCGGTGGCGTGGTCTTCGGTGGGCGCGTCCCCATACTCAACCGTCGCGGGGCTGTCGTCGGTCAGAATCAGCGCCTTTCCGACGTCGCTGGGAGACGGCGAAGGAATGCCAATCAGCGCGATGGAGGGTCCGGGACCTTCCGCGTCGTCGTCGACGTCGAACCTGGCGTCGACAACCTCGAGCTCCGAGTCAGGGACAACGCGATACGCCTTACTCGTCGCGACCTCGACGATGTAGACATCGTAACGATAGATCCCCTTCTTTCCGTCGGTGTCGGCGCTCGTGATGGTGAATTTCGCAGTGCCCGATGCAGCAACGAGAATGGTTCCCGTGCGATTGAACAACGGGGTTTGCGTTCCCTTGCGTGCGCACATGAAAAGCGCGTAGCCAGTGAGGTTGAACGCCGTTCCGTTTCTGCCTTTGACCGTGATCGTGTATTCGGCGTGCTCCCCCTCGGGAAGCTGGAGATCTTGAACGGTCTGCGCGACCGTCGATCCGCTTCCGTCTTCGAGTACGCCTGTGAGCGTGGCGATCACGCGCGAAGCTCCACGACAGTTCCGGCAGACCCAGCAACAGGACTTCCACCTGAAGACGCCGCGCCGCCGGCCGCCGTCATCGTCCCGGATCCAGACTTGGCGCGGTAGACGCAGAACACGACGCCACCACCGCCACCACCACCGCCGCCGCCGCCCGATGGCGTCGCACTTCCGTCGCCGCCGTCAGCGGAAATTTTGCCGTCATTCACGATCTTGCAGGCGCACAACACAAGCACGCCGCCTCCGTCCCCGCCGTGCTTGCCGCCACCTGCACCCCCGCCACCGCCGCCGCCGCCACCGCCGCCGTTGATGAGCGTGAGGTTTCCACCGCCCATGATGTGACCGAGCATTGCTTGCAGATGGCGATACCCGCCCATAACAGCCGTGGGCGCGGTCGCGCTTCCGCCGGCGCCGCCTGAGCCCGAGCTCGCGCCGCCTGCGCCGCCCGCGCCACCAAGGCTATTCGTCGAGTTCGATCCCGCCGTGCCAGGGTTCGATCCCGCTGATCCGCCCGCACCACCATTCGCGCCGACCCCGACCGATCCAACTGGGCTTGCCGGAACAGAGTGACCATCACGCCCGTCCGCGTGGACGTGTCCGGTCGCCTCAATCGTCAGCGTTCCGCGCACAAAAATTCGATAGTGGCTCTCTTGCGCGGACAGCGTGCAGCCAGCGCGAACGGTCAGGTTGTTGAAGTAGACGTCGCGCGTGAGCGTGTACGTGTTGCTCGACTTCGTGAGGAAGCTGAATGTGTTCGTCCCGTCGAGATCAGCATCACCGTCCGATCCATCGCCGTAGGCGAGCCCGGACGTGTAGACGATGTTGTCCTGAATGTCGTTCATGTCGTCGTCCGGGATCTGCGTCGTCAGATCGACGTAGGTTCTATTTCTGCTCGTCGGAAGGCTCATCTAAGCTCCCACTGGGTTTTGCCCAACGATGGAATTCGGGTCGCCGACCATGAACCCTCGTCGCTGAATCACGGCGGATTGCATGTGTCCAAGCGCGATCCGACCAAAGAGACGCCGCGCTTCGGCGATGTCCGGTGTCCCCGACAGGGCAGGATCTGCGTACACGTAGAACTGAAAGATCTGCGCCGAGTCGACGTCGTTCGACACGAGCAAGCGCGTCTCTCGCAGCGTGACGTTGGACCCGTTCGCGACCGAAACGCGCCATGGTCCGGCCGCGCGCCTTCCAAGAAAGTGGGTGCGCGTGTACACCCATCCGGTTGCCTGAGAAATCGTCGGGGTCCACGACGTTCCGTCAGCGTGAATCACGGACACCGTTGGCGTTCCGAGTGCGCTAAGGTCGAGGTAGAGACGAACTCCAACGTCATCAACCAGCCCAGGCCACGGCTTGCCGATGTCGATCAGCCTGGCCGAAGAAGTGATCGACAGGTCGTCAGAGATCGTGTCCGTTACGCCCGCCTCGATCGATGATCTAAGCGATTCAAGGAACTCTAGATCTTCACCGTCGATGTCGAGCGGACCCGCAAGGATGCTGCGAAGCTGCGCAACGCGCGGCCCGCTCGTGCGCCGAAGCACTGCAAGTACGCGCGCGCGGCGCACGTCGAGGTCGTCGCTCGGCCTCGTCGCAATCCCCGTGCTTTTCTCCCAGCGCGACAAAGTCGTCTCGGCCGTATTGGGAAAGATTTCATTCGGGATCGCATCCATGACGTCGACCGCTTCGCCGATCGTCGTTGCGATCGCGCCGAGTTCTGCGCCAACGGAAGTATCCTCAGTCGAGACGTCTGGAAACGACGGCGACACCCGACGAAGCGCACCCAGAACACGCGAACGAGACGCCGGAGGCATTAGCTCGCCTTCCAGATCTTGATGTTCCCCGGAACGAGAAACTTGATCGTGTCGCTGAGGTTGTAGTCGTCGACCGGATCGACGGAACTCGCGGGACTCGTGAGCGTGCAGTCGTCGATCCCGTCGACGTCGGTGATTGCCGCGAAAAGCTTCGCGCGCTTGAGTTCGGCGGTCCACGACGTGCGAGAAAACCCGCTGCGAGCAGGTCCGAGCGTGTTGAACAGCTTTTGAATTGCGTCGCGCGCAGGGCGCACGAGGTCGCCAGAGGCGCGAATGTCCTGCGTGGAGACAACGAACGTGAACCAGCTCACCGGATTGCCGTCGTAGTCGTCCCCGAAGGCAAGCGTTAGGACATTCCCGGTGCGGTTTGTGACGAGCGCTTCCTCGCCAAGCACGGTGATACGAACGCCAGCCTTGACCGCTGCAGGCGCGGTCGGGACGGTGATCGTCTGTGCGCCTTCGTTGTGCGCGCTGATCGCGTATCCGACGCCGGCGTCGTCCCAGTCCCACTTGAAGCGATCGCCGTCGATCTCGATCGTTGCCTCAATGTCCTGCGTCTCTGCGGTGGGGGTAAGGCGCTTCCAGTCCTTCACGTTCCCGGGACGAACCGTTTCGATGTACGCATCAACGGCGTCGTTTACCTCGGTCGTGACAATCCGATCCGCGCCGCTGCCATAGCCGAGGACGACGAGGTCGATCGTCCCGAGCCCGCGACGGTGCGACCATACGTAGGCGTCCTTGACGCCCGGGATCTTCTTGGCCCATTCGATGTAGTCGTGCCACGCGCCGCCCTCGGGCGGATCTGCGAGGTGCGCGAGAAAGCGAACGCGGTATTCCTCGATCGACTCGATGTCGAGACCGTTCTCGAGGTCGACGACAAGCGTCGCCTCGGCGTCGACGTTGGTCGGCGGAACGGGAAAGCTGAGGACGTCGTCGATCCGCTTGTTTGTCGCGAGACCGGTGCTCGTCGCAGCAACCGAAACGTCAACATAGCCGCTTCCGCCAATGACTGCGCCGACGGTGGTAACCTTGTATTGGGTTCCGTCCTCGTGCTCGAGCGCGGTGTTGACAGGGACTGCAGCGCCAACGGTCCCCGTCACCCTGAGCGCGAGCGTTCCCGTCGCGCCGGACGCTTGGCGACGCTTGAAGTCGTAGACAGCGCCCCAACGCTCGAGCCATTCGGCCTCGGCGGTGTCGGGGAGCATGATTTTGAGGAAAAAAAGAAGGCGCGCGATGATCGCCCAGACGATCGCGGAGATGACGCGCGAAAGACGCCAGGGATCACTACCCTTGGCGGTGTTTTTCCCGGGAAATGCGCCCGAATAGTCCGACAAAAAGGACGAGGCGAGCCCCTCGCGGGTCGGAATTTGGAACGCCATCCATGTTTAGGATAGGCCCGGCTTTACCCCACCCCGAACGGCACCTCAAAGGAGCCGGCCGCCACTTTGCGCCCAGACTTCCACGCCACAACCTCGAAAGCCACCTTCCCGCCCCCGAGACTGGCGACCCTGACGTCGACCGTGTCGATGTACGCGAGCTCAATCATCCACGCGATCGCGTCGCGTGCGTAGATGTCAACGAGTCGGCGGTTCTCCGGTGTGTCGGTCGCCTGCGCGAGCTTGTCGAGGTCGTGCCCAAAGAGCGGATCGCCCTCCCAGCTCCCCTTTGAGATTTTGAAGGAGTACGCGAGCATGTTGAGCACGCCGTCGTCGTACTTGTACGCACCACCGTCAGCGTCGACGTAGTCGCCAGTTTTTGGATCGATGTAGCGGTCGATCATGCTTTCACCTTCTCAGCCCCTTCGGAGATCTCCCCGTCTAGGTCCTGGGCCGTAGTGATCTCCGCAGGGAGACCCGGAGAGCCCGGACCTTTCCACAGTAGCTTGCACGGAGTAACGCCGGCCCCGGAAGCCGGAACATGGGTCCAGTTCCCAAGATCGACAGCATCGCCGACGCGCCCAACCTTTGCCGATCCGCCGTTGAGCAAGATCTCCCCGTCCTTGTTCAGCAAGATCGACGCGTCGAACGCGTTCTTCATTCCGCATTCGCCCTTTTCGAGCGTCATCTCGTATTGCTTATCCCGGAACGCCACGAGAACGGAGGTGTTCCCGCGCCCGCCGACCTTGACGACAATCCCGCGCGCGCCGTCTTTGGGCCTCGAGTAGAACCCGAAGTGATAGCCGACCGACGGCTCAATATCCTCGTCGTGAATGTCCTTCCCCTTCGCGACAAGTCCGTCGTCGTCGGAGAACTTCAGATCTGTGACGAACTCGATCATGTCGCGGAGGCGATCGACGATCTTCATGGTAGCCACACGTCCTTGGCAATGAGCTTGAGGTCGGTTCTGCGTTTCCCGCGGTCCTCGTAGAAGCGACGTTGCGAAACGTAAAAAACTCCGTCGACGTCTGCTTCCTCGATCTTCACCGACGCGAGCGTATCCACGGCGTACAACCGATCTTCCTGGCGATACCCGGGAACGGTCAGCGAGATCGAGAACCCGGCGAGCTTTCTTCGCTGCAACTCCGTCTGAGCGCGCTTGGTGGCCTCGCTCTTCGAGGTGATGTCCGAGTCGGAGATGATGAGCTTGCGCTTGATCCCTCGGCGCTGAAGCTCGCTGTCGACGGCCGTCGCGGTAAATTTCGGGGCCGACGATCCAGAATCGAACAGTCCTTTCGTCTTCGCGATCCCAACGCCATTGACCACGATCTCCGTGTACTGATCCGCCGCCGAGCGCTGAACTGAGTAGCGCTCGACGTTGTTGTTCTTCGCCTCCGAGGAACCAAGCGGAGCCAATCGAAACGAGTACGCCGCGGACTGCTTATAGTTGGGCTTTCCGAGGAAGAGTTCGCCCTTCGCCGTCATCCACCACGTGATCCCGAGGCGCTTGCAGTGCGTGTCGATGATCTGTGAGATCTTTTGGCCGCCGTCGATCTTCGTCGACGCGCGCGGGATCGGCTTTAGGAACTCGGGGGTCGCCGCCGAAACCTTCTTTTTGTCCTTCTTCCCGAGCAGCAATCGGCGATTGTCCTCGTTGGACAAGACGACCTTGATCCCCCACGACGGATCGACAAGCTTCTCGATCATCGTCTTGATGTTCATGTCCCTCGCGTTGAACTTCTTCGACTCGTTGTCGACGAGGTGAGCGGCAAGGTCACGACCGACGACGGACAGCCTCGAAGAGGACCGATCCCCGCTCGGCGTTACGTCGTCGATGAACCCGGCCATTTGCCGATCTCGGCCGACGTAGATGTCGCACGTCGAGAACGGAAGGATTTTCGCCCTAACAGACTTCGCAGGAATCGGCGCAGAAAGCTTGAACGCGTCGGCCTGCGTGAACAAGTCAGAGTCGAGGGAGACGTCGAGCCACCCCTCGAAGCTCTCGCCGGCGATGACGATCGACACCTTGTCGTCTGCGTCACTCGTCATAGGCGATCACCGAGAACCCGGCCGGGATCGTCATTGGATCGGGGAACGAGTTCAGCGACAGAACCTCATTCACGCGATCTTCGAGTTCCTCAACAGAAAGGCCGAGCTTGCAGTACTTGTCAAACACCCATGCGCGCAAATTCGTCTCAGCGACAACGGAAAACTTTTGCAGGGGCGGACGTTTCTCGATCAGAGATCCGGCCATGGCAGAGAGCGCCCCGGCGAGGTCGCAAAGCAGCCGAGATAGTTCGTACTCCTCGGAGCTCGAGTAGTCGGCGACGAGCGTAATCGCCTCGTCAACCTTCGCAACGGCCCCGCTCGTCGTCGCCTGAACTGCAATGCTTGAAAGGTCGTCCCCGGTCGCCTCGAGTGACTCGGCTACGGAGTTCGCCGCATTCACCGCACCAATGACCGCAAGACCAATTTCGGAGTTCTGGATCTCGAGCGTCGCCTGTAGCTCGCTAAGCGCCTCGAGGATCTCAGTGCCCAGTGTTCGCACCTGGTTCGCGCGTGCCGGGATCGGATCGCGCTGCACCGTTACACCTTCCCCGTCGGTGTGCTCGAGCAACGTCATTTGAACGGTGCCAAAGTCGGCGGCGTCCTCGGCGTCGTGCGCAACGACGAATCGATCACACGCGACCTTCTTCTTTCCGAAGATCGGGTGAATGAACTCGTGAATCTTTTGCTCTTCGAGTTTCTTGATGAGCTGATCCATGGTGTCGGGATAGTCCGACTCCATAAAGACCGCGACAATGTCGCGCTGCCACCCATTCGCGCCGCGGTAGACCCGCTTCGTGCCGTTCTTGTTCGGAAACTTTTGGCTGTCGATATCGTTCGCTCCCTCGTCGCGCGTCGATACGACGTCGATCGTGAGCCCGTCGAACTGAGCGGCAACGATGAAGTCCTCCCAGGTAGCCACTAGTCACCCTCCGCATTTCGCCGCGCCATGACCTTCGGCGAGCGCACGCCCTGCGTCTCGCTCTCTGCGGTCACGTTTCCGTCCTTGTCTACGTTCACCGTGAGGTTGATGCCGATCCCTTCCATTCCCGGAAGCGTCTTCATGGGAAGCGGGGCAGTCGAAAGCCCGGCCGCGACCGCCGCCTCGGAAACACTGGCGAGCGCGCCACGACGTTTCGTCGAGAGCGAAGACTCTTGCTCGAGCTTCTTGCGGCGCTCGGCCTGCGTGTCCTGCGACGCGTTCGGGTGGATCAGTTCAAACATGGCCTTCTCGATCTTCCCCGACAGATCGAGCTTTGAGTCGATAAGGGAACCGGCCGCGTATCCCGCTGCGCCCGCGGCGAGCACCATGCCGGCCTTCTGCAGCGCACTCGCTGCGCCGCCAAGCTCACCGCCGCCCGCGCCAGGAACGCCGCCAAGTCCGCCATTCGGCCAATTCACAACCCGCACAGGCGTCGCCCCGAGCGAAGCGAGCGCGCCGCCTGCGCCAGACAGCCCCGGAAGGCCGCCCTTGCCAAGTCTCTGCAGCAACGACCCGCCCAACGAGATCCCTTTGCCCCACGCGCCGACGCCCATTAGCCCGAGCTGCAGCGCGTTCGCGTTCTCCGCCACCCATTCCGGTGCGCCGCCGAGCTTCTCCTCGAAGAAGCGCGCGCGCGCAATCTCGTTGCCTCTGAGCTTCGCAAGGCCCGTGTTTGCCCGCGTCGCGTAGTCGCGATCGAGCAGTCCGCGATCGAGCTGCACGTCGCGGAAGTCCTTGAACGTCTTAAAATCTCCGGTCTTGCGGTACTCGCGCGCGAGCACTTCGATACCGCGCATGCCCTGCATGGTGAAGACCTTACGCAGGCTCGTTTCGTCGCCCTTGGTCATGCGGATGAGGTCGAAAAGCACCTCGAACCGATCGCGATTCGAGCCGTCTGCGTTCGTGAACTTCAGCCCCGCGCCCTCGAGCGCGCTGCGCTTCTTGGCGAGCGAGGCGAACGTGTTTTCGACCGCGGTCGCCACGGATGCCGCCGAACCACGACCACCGAACGCCTTCGCGTACACTTGCGCGAGCGCGCCGGCCTCGCGCACGCCCATTTCACCCGTAGCGCCGGCGCTCGCGGCCGCGGCAAAGATGCGCGGGCCTTTGGTTGCAAGATCGCGAAGCTCAATTGCGCCAGCCTTTGCCTGCGCAGCCAAAATGGCGAACGAGTTCGCCTGATCTTTCACGTTGAGCTTGTCCGAGAGCTCAACACCGACCTGCGCCACTTCCTTGAGCGCCGCGCCGGTCGCCGTCGCCGTCTTGCCGTAGAGCTCGATATTCTTCCGCGCCGTCTCGAGATCGCCCGTCTTCTCGACGAACGCCCCGAGCGCCTCGGTGACGTCGCCTTGAAGCTGTCGAGAGGCGGTCGCGACGTCGTGAATCTGCGTCGTCAGCCCGCCAACAATCTCCGTCCCCTTGCCAGACTGCACGGCGAGTTGATTGATTGCGTCTCGCAGCGTCAGCACGCCGCGCGCTTCTGACGCAATGCTCGATCCGCCACCCGAGAACGCCGAGAGCCCGCTTCGCGCCGAGTTCGCAAAGCCGGAGATCATCCGGCCCGCGCGCTCCATGTTTCGCCCAATGTCCTGAGCGAAGCGCTCCGACCCGCGCGCGGATTTGCCGAAGAAGTCGGCGAGCTCGTCCTTGCCTTCTAAGCGGACGCGGAATTTCGCTTCGAGTTCGCCGTCGCTCACGGTTTCGCCGCCTTCCTCGCGGCAAGCTCACGCGCTCTCTTTGCCTTCTTGAGACGCTTGAGCGCGGCCGGGCTCAGCGTCATACGCTTGACGCCAGACGCTTCGTCAGCGGCCTTTTGACGCGCTGCCTCGTCGAGCTGTCGACCCGACAGCGCCATCGCGATCAGCCACCCTCGTTCGCCTGCGTCGAGGTCACGGGCTGGCTTGCCAAAGTAGAAATAAGCTCGATCAGCCAGCTCAAAGGTAAGGCGTGTAGCGGAACCGCTTGGGTGTTTTTTTTTAACGCCTCGACAAGCGCATCCATCTCGCCCTTGTTCATCGGCGCGGCGGTGACGTCCGTCTGAAACGCGTCCCATTCGCGGTAGAGCGTCCCGATCACCTCGGGCGGCTCCGCAGCGAGCTCGTCCGCGGTGTCAGCAATGGGCTCGCCGTCCGCGCTGAAAGCCCGCAATACGAGCTCGACGCGCTCGCGCTTGATGAACGCAACGTCGTCGACGGCGACCTTGAGCTTCTTCGCCTTGAAATAGTCGACGACCGCAAGGTATGCGGCCTCCATCTCGGTCGAGCCGAGGACGCGCATTTTCACGCGCGGACGATCGCCCTCGACCGGAAACGGCCAATCAATCTCGCGCGTGCGCGCGCGCGAAGGCTCTACGCGCCGTAGAAAGGACTTCTTCGCCATGCGCCTACTGCTTGCGCTTGCGGAAGACGCAAGTCACCTTGCGCGCCGAGTCTCCGTCGGAGGTCGTATCCTTGACGCTCGTCACCTTGCCTTCGGAGTACGTAACGGGCTTGCCGATGTTGTAGCGGATCGCGATCTTGATCGGCGTCCCGTCATCCTTCAGCTTGTGCCAGTCCGGTACGCGCGGATCGACGATCCGCTCGGCGTCGATGTCGAGCGAGTACTGATTGTTCCCCTGCTTGAACCCGCGCGCGATGCGCGCTTTGTTCATGGTGTTGACGGGCTTGGTCGGGCGATCGCTCGACTCGGCCACCGCAAGGATGATGTCGTCGAGGTCGACGCCATCGACCTGAAGGGTTGCTCTTTCGATAAAGTCGGCCATTTTTCAGATCTCCCGTCGGCCTTAGCCGAGCTTGTAAACGATCTTCCCGAGTCGCTCGTGCATGCCGTCGACCACCGCAGCGGGACACGAGAAGTAGCAAGCGCTCCCGCGCTTCTCGACGACGAACTCGTCCTCGTACTTCGAGACGCGCTGAAGAACGCCGAGCCCCTCCATCTCGCGCGCGACGTCGATGAGGTCAACCTTGACCTTCTCGGGAGTCGCGACGTCCGTCGGAAGAAGGCCGTCGGGGTCCTCGTCAGCCCAGCGCGAGGCGCTGTAGTTCGTGTTGAACATCAGCACGAGGTTGTCCCGGAAGTAGTCGAGGCCGCGGAGCTTGGGAACGTCGAGAAGCGAGTAATCCCAGTCGCCCGAGGAGTTTTTGACGCCCGTCGACACGACGCGCGAAAAGGCCACCTGTTCCCCCGGAAGAACAACGAGCGGAGAGCACCCGTTGTCGATCAGGGTGCGCGTCTCCGTGCGCGTCCAACGACTCGCGATCGGCGGCGGCAAGATGCCTTCGAGCACGAGGTTGTTGAGCGGCTGCGTCGTCGTCTCGACTCGAGACGCCGCGGCGGCCGCTGCAGCAGCGATCTCGACCGACCAAGACTCGGAGGCGTTGGTCGAAAGCACGATGTTCCGCAGGCCGTTGAGCGCCAGCGAAAGCGTGGTGTTCGTCGAAAGAGACCCGTTGACCGCCTGCCAGCAGTGCTCGCCGTGGCCGTGCTCCGCGTCGCCCTCGGTGTTGACGTGAGACTTGACGGCACCGCCCGACGTCGAGTCGTCGAGCAAGAGCGCGATCTCGTGATAGCGCTTCGACGCGCACGCAGCGAGCGCCGTGGTGATCGTCACCGCGCCCGAGCCGCCGCTAAGAGCAGAGGCCGAAAGCGCCGCCGTGGTCGTCACGTTCGCGTCGAAGGCGCCGGCGAGCTTGATGCCGTTTCCGACCGTGCCGCCGTTCTTCGCGGTGAGCGTGACCGTGCCGGAGGAGTTCGCCGCGGAGACCGGAAGCGTAACGGCCGTGGAATTGATCGCCGCAACCAATGCGTCGCCGATGACAGTCGCCGTGTCGCCGGTCGCGATATCGATCGCCACTTCCTTGCCGGCGATGCGCAGCCGGTAAACCGTGTTGCCGGTCGCGGTCGTGGAAAACGTCACCGTTGCCGTCGCCTTCGTGCCCGCGTCCGCGATCCCGACCGCCGACAGCTTGACGAACGGGTTCGCCTTGAACGCCGCGCGACACGCGATATCGATGATCGATCGCGCGCCGAAGTAGTTCGCGCCGTCGTCCTCGCGAAGTAGCTGCGTAGGAGTTGCAGCCGCGACCACTGCAGTCGAAAGCATTTGACCGACGAGCAGCACTTCGCGCGCCGTGTCGGCCTTTTGCTTCACGCCGGAGGTGCGATCGATCGCAACCGCCGTGCGGGGCGTCTTGTCGCTCGTGAGAATCTCAGAGGGTAAAGAAATTTCCATGACCTACTTCTCCTTTTTCTCAGCGGCGGATGCGCTGACGACCACGAGCTCACCGTCAGAGATTCGGCGCAGGTAGTACGCGGTCTCGCTGACCTGCACGGGCTCCGCGCCGATGTATCGGCGAGCGTTTTCCTCGGTCGGAACGCTGTTTGTGACTGCTTTGACCAAAATGGTTTTCATGCGTCTCCCTCAAGACCGGCGACGCTGACGCCGATCAGGTTTCGACCCGCGATCGACTCTTCCTCGTCGAGGATCGGGTGATTGATGTCGCCAATGGCCTCGCGAAACGGGACCGATTCGACGGCTTTGGAGTAGTCGACGTGGTAACGAGTCGCGAAGGTCACCGCGTAGGCGGTGCAGTGCGGGATCTCGCCGATTTCCGACGTTGCACGATGGCGCAGCGGCTTGATCTCGAGCCCCAAGCGTCGCGCAGCCAACAAGCGCTGAACCGTCTCAGCGTGAGCAAGAAGCGTGGCGCGGTCGTCCTTCGACTTCACCGAATCCGAGAAGACGACCGCCGTAAACGTGGCCTCGACCGTGTCCACGCGACGACCGATGCTCGTACGGACGGAGCGATCCGAGACAAATGCAATGCGCACGGCCGGACAACGACCGGCAACGCCGCCGCGCTTGAACGCTTCCTCGCTCGAGAGCTCGCCCATGTAGCGATCGACCGTGTGAAACGGCCGGGAAGAACTCACCGCGCCGCCCACGGTCGCTGCGACCGACGCAAGAGCTGCGACCATTCCATTCAAGATCGCGTCGCGCGTGATGCGCGCGTATGCGGCGCGCGCGGTCATTGAACGAGCTTCCCGAAGATGTGGCGCACGTAGATGCGCCGGATCGCGTTCACGTCACCACTGCGATAGTGAAACGGATAGCGCGCCGGCACTCGACCGCGACCGAAAAACAGCGTTCGCCCCTTGATCATCGGCGTTCCGACGTCGACATACTCGTCAGTCGCGATCGCCTTCATCGAGCGATAGAGCGCGCGCGACCAAATGAGCGGTTTGACGTTCTCGACGGTCTTTCGCGCGCGCTTGGTGAGGCCGCGGGCGCCACGCGAGAGCCCCATCAGACGCGATTCCGCGCGCGACGCCGGCCCCATACTGCGACGACTCGAGAACACACGGAATGCGCCACCGCCCGCACGGGAAATGTCCGCCTTGCCCGACGGATTGCGCGCGCGAGCGAGAAGCGTGGACGGCGCGAGCTCGGGCCACTGCCCCTGCCCCGAGGTGTCGAAGTTCTCGCGCACCATGGGCACAAGGACCTCGCGCCCAATGAGTCGATGCGCGGGCTCAGCATTCGCAAGGCGTCGACGGCAACCGTCGAACCCCTTGACCATGCCGCTCACGTCAACGCTCACGGAGAACTCCATTAGAGGGAATCCTTCGCGCGACCGAAAACGCGCGCATCGCTGTCGCTCGAGAATGCGCCGGCGCTCGGGGCTGGATCGCTGGCAGCGTTGACACGGGACGCGGCGAGGAGCTCGGTTCCGGTGCGATACCCCTCGAGGAGATCGATCGCCATGCGGTAAGCCTTTTCGACCACCTCGGGCACCTTCATCGTTTCTCGGTGCTCGTAGAGGTAGTAGCGCCACAGATCCGCCTCGATCTGCACGAGAATCTCGGGCGGATCGCTCTCATCGACTGCGTACTTCCCGTAAAGGGCTGCCTTGATCTTATTGGTTGCGCGAAGCTGAAGACGCGCGAGAAGCTCCGCGTCTTTCTCGCCGACAGCTTCCTCGCTGTCGGTAAGCTCAACGAGACGCTGCTCGGAAAGATTGAGATCGGCTTCTTCTGAAAACGACATCCGATCCTCCTTTCCGAACTACTTCTCGACGTGCTTCTTCGCGGGCTTTTCTTCGTTGGCGACCTTGGCGGGCTCGGGAGCCTTTGCGGGCACAAAAGGCTCAGCCGCGCCCGCCAAGATCAGCGCTTGCGCTTCGGCGTCGCTCACATCGAGCGTTTCGCCAGGCGCGAACTTGAACGACACGCCGTCGACGCCATGCGAGATCGGCTCTTTGGCGAGCAACTTCACTACGCCACCGCGGCCGTGAAGAGGTAGCCGAGGTCATACGCGCACACGAGAAGCTCGTACGTCGCATCGACCTTGACGTATTCCATGCCGTCGCCGACACCCATGGTGGGGTCCGGGGACTTCGTGTAGACGCGCCACAGGTTGCCCTTCTCGCGCGAGATCGGCATGTAGCCGAAGCTCGGTTGACCCATCATCGAGACCGGGTTCGGGTTCGGCGCCACGTATCCGAGCCAGCAGAACTTGCCCCAGATGTACGAGAGCGACTCGGTCTGACCTTCGGCGGCCGTGTCGTACAGACCCTCGGCGACGATGTACTCGTCGACCTCGAAGTAGTCCGCGAGCTTCTTGTACTCGAGCGCCTTGATCGCGCCATCGGTGTACTTGACCGCCTCGAGAACCTTCGGGTTCGTCGTGATCTTCGAGTGAACCTGACGGCCGACGACCATCTTGTTCGGGCGCTTGATCATCGCGTCTTGCGCCGCGAGGATCGTCGCCTTCGGGTCAGAGCTCGCGTGCGAGAACTGATCCGAGCCGGACAGCGTGGCCTTGTTGGTCGAGGCGTAGCTTCCCGCCGTCAGCAGCTTCGAGGAAACCTCGAGCTCGAGGTCGAGGAGCATCGCATCCTGCAGGAGCTCCATCTTCGCCGCGCGCGGGTCGCAGATTCCGGCCGAGAGACGACGCTCGTCGTCGTCGATCCACGCGCCGAGACCGCGGTGCTTGAGCTCGTGCGAAGCCTTGGTGACCTTCAGCTCGAGCTCGTTCGCGCGAGAGCGCGCGCCGTAAGCGGTGTTCGCGCGCTTGAAGAACGCGCCGCGATCCCACTTCGGATACTTGATCTGATCCGTGGGAACCGGCACCCACGGGAAGATCTTCGACGCGATCAGCTCGCGATTGGAGTACTTGAGCGCCAGCTTCGAGAGCAGAGGCTGTTCGTAGGTCTGTCGAATGTCGATCATGGTCTATCTCCTTACGCGCCCTGCATGACGACGCCCGGGGTGAGCAGCACGCCGATGATGTCGCCGTCGTTCGCCGCAGCCTCCATGGCCTTGCCGACGACGAATGAGTTCGCGCCCGTCGAGGGCGCAGCCGTCTTGATCTTTCCGGTCGTGCCGTGAATCGACACGTTGGCGCCTTCAGCGATCGCCGCCGCGGCCTTGATCTTCACGATCACGCCACCGCCGACGACAACCTTGCGCTTCTCGCCAGAGAGACCGTTCTCGATCGTGACGCCCATCCACTGGACGTCTGCGCCACCCGGAAGGGCGACGCCGCCATCGGCGGAGCCTTTGACGACAACCAGGTGCGGACCGATGTCAGCCTCGAGAGCCTTCTCGAGGATGATTGCGTCCTTCGTCTGCGAAATTCCCTGCATGGCTACGCTCCCTCGGTGATGGCGTTGGTGCTCTCAGCGAAGAGAGCGGGGTTCTTCTCGGCGGCACGCTGCATCGCGACCGACGGGGTGATGCTCGGATCGGCCGCGAGCTCGGCGTCGATCGCCTTCTCGGCGGCATCGACGCGCGACGCGCCGGTCAACACGCTCGCCACTTCGACGCGCGGACCGCCGGGGTTGCGCGGGAGGCGCTTGGCGAGCAACTTGTCGAACATCGCGGGCGATTCCTGCGCCAACTCGAGCAGCTCGGCGCGCTCCGACGGATCGACGGCGAACGCCTTGATCTTCTCGTCGAGCGCCTTTTCGCGCGCGCTCAAAGCAGACGCCTTGACGTCGCCCTCGAGCTTGACCTTTTCGGCCTCGAGCGAAGCGCACTTCTCGGTGAGCTTGCCGTTCTGGTCCTTCAGGTTCTTCGCGAAGGCGACAACGGCGTCGTCGCTCGCGTCGGCGGCGAGGCCGAACGCCAAAAGCAGTGCGGTTTTCATGTATGGGGCTCCTGCGTTGGGCCGCTCGGCCCGGTTGAGTTCGGCGACGACCGATTCAAAGTCGCCAATGCGATCGGCAAGGCCGTTTTCGACGGCGCGAGATGCGATCATCACGTCGCCGCGCCCGAATCGCTCGAGCACTGCGACTTTGGAAACACCACGGAATTTCGCCACCGAATCGATGAAGACTTCCGCGAGATCGTCGACACGGCGCTGAATGCGCGCGATGCCTTCCTCGCTGACGAGGTCGGGGCGCTTGTAGGGAGACTGCGAGGAAACAAACTCGACCGTTCGCTTGCCGTCCGCCGACTTCACGACCGACGACAGAACGCCAATCGAACCGAGCATTGCTGTTTGAGAAACAACAACCTTGCTACACGCGGCGGCGATCCAGTACGCAGCACTCGCGCCAGTTCCGCCGACATAGGCGACCACCGGCTTGACCTCGCACGCCGCGCGAATCGCATCGGCGAGTTCGGATACGCCATTGGCTTCACCGCCAGGGCTGTCGATGTTGAGCACGATCGACGCCACGCTCGGATCTTCGAGAGCGGATTGCAGATCCTTGCGAAGCGTCGCGTAACTCGTTGCCCCGCTGACGCGCGTCATAAGATTCGCGTGACGGAACATCGGACCAGCCACCGGAATGATCGCGGTTTGACCGCGCGTCGTGACCTTGTGCGTGTTCTCGAGGGGAACGCCCTCTTTTGCGGCTAGAGCTTGCTCGCGAACTTCAGCGAAGAACTCATCGCGGCTCGCAATGGCAATGACGAGCTCAAGACCTTGCTCGGAAATTGCCCAGGGTTCTGCAAGCAGCGTGGCTACATCCACGAAACCAGCGTCGCATGCGCTTTACCCCTACCCCTGCGACGAGGCCCCGCTGTCTTTGGGCAGCGACGGCGCAACCGGCTTAGCTTTCGCGACGAGAACGTCCTCTTTCCCGTCGGGAGGACGAAGGTCGAACTCTTCGTCGACTTGCTTGCTGGAAATTTCTTTTCCGATGCGCTGCAAAATCTCGAGCGTCTCCGCTCGCAGCTTCTGCGCGGTCGCGACCTCGGTCTCGTCCTCGGCCTCGAGCACGTCGATCACGAGCTTCGGGATCGGCGCATTCTCGCCGTACTGGCGCAGCGTGCGAGGCGTGATAACGCAGTGCTGCAGAAAATCAGCGACACTGAGCGCGTCGAATTCCTTGATGTCTTGCCTCACGTCGCCCTGTTGCTCAGCCTCGGCGCCGTGGCCGATACCGCCCGACTGCGACGAGCCCGAGGCCAGATCGCCACCGAGCTCGGCGATTGAGATCACCTCGTCGAGATACCGGATCGCGGCAAGATACGTGTCCCTCACCGTCGACGTCTGCTTGACGCTCTCGATGAGTTGAATGTTCACACCCTCGGGAACCAGCCCGATGAAGTCAGACACCATCGCGCGCGCCGCATCCTTGGCGCGCTCGAGCTCGGCGGAGCCCTCGACGTAGTGACCCGGCACGGTGACTTGCACGTGCGGCTTGGCGTTCGTCTCGATGAACGACGCCATGTCGATCGTGAAGTAGCCCTTGTAGACCCACGCCTTAACGAGCGCGCGACCGGTGCCGCCGCGCACAACCGGCCCCGCCTTGTCGTTCATCGTGAAAAACAGCCATTCGGGCGGAATCGGCACGCCCTGGTAGTCACCCTGTGTCATGACGCGCGGCTCACACGCGTTCTCGAACCGCAGGAAGCGAGACTCGATCGCCTCGTACCCGCAAATCAACTGGCGAAGTCCGAGCGGTCCTGGTTGCACGTCCCATTCGAGGCGCATGGTTGCGAACGCGCGATAATGCGCGTCAAGAAGGTGCATCAGAAACTGCGTGACGTTCGGGATCCGATTGAAAAAGTCGAGCGTCTCGTCGGCGATCTGCTTGGCGCGATCGCTCTCGTCGCCCGGCTCAAATCTCCTCGGCGCGCCAGCAACCGCGAGCTTGCGAGTGCGCAGCACAGAGGCAGCCTTCGGATCTGCCGCCGTCGCGTCGAGTAGCTCCATGTAGCGCGCGACGTCCCCGCCGTCGGCCTCTTTCAAAATGCGCTTGAGCTCGCGAGGGGTGACCGTGTCCTCGGGATACTGGCGCGTCATGTTCATGCGCGGATCAATGCGCACGCCGGAATCCTTCGGAGGCTTACGCGAAAAGACCGAGAAAATGCCCATCAAATGCCATCCCTTCTTGAGTAGCGCGAGTGCCCCTCGCTCGTAACGCGCCCGGGATCGCCGATGAATTCTCCGAGCATGAGGTCGGTGATGCCCCACACGTTCGCGTCGAGGCGCCCCGGTGACTCCGTCGAGACGAGCGGCGCGTAAGAACACATTTCGTCTTCGAGCTCACGGTGCAGCCCGACATGGTGCGCCTTGCCTTGCTCGTAGAGAGCCGCGACGGGTTCCGCGCGCACGATCTTGCCACGCGAAGCATGAACGGCGCGGTAAGGCACCGACGGATCGACGAGGCGTAGCAGGTCCTCGATGATTTTCCCGCCGAAGTTGTCCTCGGCGACGATTCGGTCGGCGTTCCACTTGCGCAGGAGCGCAATGGCCTTTTCTGCCATGTCGCGCGGCGAGTAGCGGCCGGAAGCGTCCTCGAGCACAAACACGTGCGGCTCAACGCGCCCCAGACACGCGCACTGCCCAACACCCACGGCAACGATCCCGGCCTCGTCTGCCGTCTTCTTGGCTGAGCCGGACGGATCGACGGCGATCACTACGCGCTGTAGCTGAGGCGGCCTCACAACGCGCGCTCGCTCAATCAGCGCATGCGTCCACAGCGCGCCCTCGACGTCGTCGAGTAGCTCGGCGTAGAGCTCTTGACGTCCGAGGCGCGTGCCCTCGTAGCGCTCGCTCACGGCCTTCAAGAACGACGGCGAGAGATTTTCCGCGTTGTCGAACGTCGAGCCGCGCGTAACGGCCGTGGCGTCGTCCTTGAGCAGCTTGCGAATGTGCGCGAGGGGCCGCGGCGTCGTCGACGCGCAGACACGCGGGTGAGCCCCGAGACGAAGGGTGAACATGAGCATGTCCCAGACTTCTTCAAGGTACGGCCATGCCGCGATCTCGTCTGCCCACGCCCAATGGTGCTGCGGGCCGCGTAATCGGTCCGGCTCCTCGGCTGAGTACAGCGTCGCCGTCGAGCCGTTGCGCCAGGTAAGCCGACGCTTGGAAGGCTCGTAGTCGAGCCCTTCCCACGGCGGCGAGCAATCGAGAAGCGCCTTGACCATGACGTCGCGCGCGTCCGCGGCGGTCGGAGCAATGAGTGCACCGTGCGAGCCTGGTTGCGCGTGCGCCTCAGCGCGCGCGAACTCCGCGCCCGTGCGGCTCTTGCCAAAGCCGCGACCGGCGAGGAGGAGCCACACGAGCCACGGCAACGCGGCCTGCGAGAGCTTCGGGGTGATTTGCTCGGGTCGCGCGTTGAGCTCCCACGCGTACTGCGCAGCAATCAACTCCTCAGGGGAGAGCTCGGTGAGAAGCGCCACCGCGCCCGCGCGCTTTGCTGCGCGCTTGAGCACCGACTCGCTCATTCGTCGCCGGCGAGCTTTCGGATCTTCGAGGCGATTGCCGTGATGTCGACTTGCACGGGTCCGCCGTCCTCGCCGGTGACAACCTGTTTCGGTTTGCCGAACGCGCGGTCATGGTACTCGCGAATCGCCGCGATCGCCGCCTTCAAGTCCCGACTCTTCGCAATCTCGAGCAGGCGAAGGCGCAGCTTTTCGAGGTCCTCGGGACGACGGAACGCCTCGATTGCCTCGACGAGAACCCTTGGCCGCCCCGAGGGGTTGGCCTTGTTCCCCGCGCCAAAGCGCCCCGCAGCGTCCCGCTTCGCCGGATCGTCAGCCACGTTCTCAGTTTCCCCCCTGCTTTACCCTTCGTCCGGCACGAGCTGCCCGCGGAACACCCGCAGCCCCATCGCCTTGAGCTTGCCAAGCGCGCGCTGCTGGTATTTCCACACCTGCTTGATTGCGACGCCTTCAGCGCGCGCAATCGCTTCGAGCGTGTTCTCTCCGCTCTCGGCCGCATCGACAGCACAGGCACCGGTCCGCAAGACATACCGGCAACCAGACCACGGACACGGCCGAACAGCGGCCGGGCTCTCCGGGTCGCACGAGTACATGGGCCGTACCGCCCAAGACTCAAGACGCGTGCGCGGCGGCTCGGGGTAAAGCGCCAGCGCCTTGACCGCGGCAAGCGGGACAGCGCGAACGCCAGGCACCTTTGCACGAGCCATCACCGGCCACCCCGAGCGCTGTTTTCGCTCCCACGTAATGGGTGAGGGTGTTCTAAAAAATCGTTCCCGCTTTCCCCTAAAGGGGAGGAACGATGCTCCCCTTTAGAGGCGCGTTCCCGACCCCGGAACGATCCGCACCGACGGCAAACACACCTATCGTTCCCGACCCCGGAACGAAAAAAATCGTTCCCGAGTGAAAAAGGGTGCTCCCGTCGAGAACGATCTTGCTCCCGTCGCTGAGCGATCGTTCCCAAATCGTTCCCGAGCGTTCCCACCGACGGGAAACCAAACAACGCAAAAACGAGCAAAAAAGTCATTTTCCGATCACCTCAAGGGGTCGTTTCGTGATGAGCCCGCGTCTTGCAAGTAGGTCTATGACGTCCGTAACGTCCTGCTTTCGGCGCTGCAGTCCGCGCGCAACTTCTTCGACCGTTCCGGCGCCCGATCCGATCATCTCGAACACGTCGCGCTGGTTGTCATCGAGCGCGGCGCTCGGGTCTTCCTCGAACATGCCGCGCGCGCCAATGAACTTGAGCCCAATGGTTTGCCCTTCACCACCGAACCGGCTCTTCGCGATGTGAAGCCTGCAATTCGACGATCCGCCAAGCGGGCACGGGTCGGTGTCCAAAAACAACACCGCTGAGGCGTCAAATTCGACGTCTCCCGAGTTTTTCGCCGCTCCGAGGAAGTCGGTAGCGGCCCGCTTGTCATTGTCCTTGTAAAAGCCTCGGGCAGTGCTTGAGACCACGAGCGCGCTGGTTCGGTTCGCGGTGACGTACGACGTGATCTCGTCCGACATCTGCGCGGTGATGACGCGCGGGTCGTCGCCCTCTAAGCGCCTCGCTGCGTGCTGAAGGTAGTCGAGCACGAGTACGGGGGCCTCGCCCTCCTCCTGTGCTGCACGGTCGAGCTCGTCGGTGAGAGAGGTGTTCCGCTCGAGCTTGAGCACGCGAAGGCGCTGACAATGGGTCTCGAGGACTTGCGCGATATGTGGCGCCCCTTCGGGGGCAAGCGCGTAGACCTTCGACCATGACTCGCCAAGCTCTTGCGCGGCGAAACGGGCGAGCGCTTGACGGCGCGAGAGCTCAGTCGAGACGTAGAGAACGGGGCGAAAGCGCAAAAGCCCGCGGGTGAGCTGAATGGTAAAGCCTGACTTTCCTTTGCCCGAGCTGCCGATGATGCTGTAGGTCGACTCGGGTCGCACACCGCCGATCGCCGCGTCAAGCGATTGAAGACCTGTGCGCATTGGCGCGGGGAGCGCGGTGGACCAATCAGAAAGTGCGGCCTCCTTGGCTCTCGCAGGCGCACGCTTTTCGGTGGCTGCCCCCCTCCGCTCTTCTTCGAGCAATCGCTCGATCGCCCCAAGAGATTCACCCTCCTCGTCGTTGAGCGCGCGGTGCGCAAGCTCGTTAAGTCTTCGTGCGCGGCGCTCCTTGCGCGACTCAGCGCGGAAGCGCTTGGCGTGGAAGATGACGGCCGCGGGATCGATCGTTACAACGTCGTCGGCGAGATCTTCAAGGTATGCGTCGAGCGAAATCTCCTTGAAGAGCCCGTTCGTATTGCGCCGGCGCATCTCATCGGTGAGCGCCGGTCGGTCGAGGCTTCCATTTTTCTCGCACGCCTTGGCCGATTTGAAGTAGAGCTTTGCTCGGCCGTCACCCTCGAAGTCCTGCTCTTCGACGAGCGGGAGCCATGTCTTGAGTAAAGGCGCGTGAATCAACCCCGCGCCAAGAATGACGCGAAGGGATGTTTCTTTTGACGTGTTCATGCGATGTCGCGAAGTCGCTTGATGAAAATGCCCGTGCGAAACCGCACCTCTTGCGTGCTACGGCACTCGTAGCAGTCAAGGCGCTGGCTTGACGCGGGCTGTCCGCAGTGAATGCACCTCGACTGCTCACGGAGTTGACGTTGTAAGTCACTCAGCGGCTTTCGCGGCGGCGTGAAGTCGTCGCTCACGGCGCGGCCTTTTCGGGCGGCGCGTCGTAAGGAATTTCGCCGTCGACGACGGCGAGATAGAGATTGTCGAGGTGTGCTCGGTCGAGGCCAATGTGCTTGGCAACGTCACAGAGCGCGCCGACAAGCGCGCGGAGGCACACAGGCGCGGGCCGGCCGTTGCACTGCGCGAGAAGGCGCGCTTTGGTTTTCTCGACGAGCCACGCGACCTGCTTCCGGGTCTCCTCGTCGTTCTTGATACGCTCAAGTCGAGCACTCGCGTCCTCGCTGACTTCTTTCTTGCCCTGCTCTTCGGTTGTCATCCTGCACGGCTCCATCGTTTGCGGTTTCTCTCGCGAGCGGATTGCTTGGCGAGTTGCTTACTGGCGCGGTCAAGTGACGCGTTGATCGCGTCGACGCCGCGCCTGCGAATTTGCTCTGGTGTCATTGGCGCGAGTAGTTCCTTTCGCACCTCGCGCTCGTCGTCATCATCCTCGTCGCTGAAATCGGAATCGAGTGAGATGACCGGCTTTTGCTGGCGCTCGGTCGACACGATCTCGAGACATCGCGCCTGATCCTTGTGCGCGGCGCCCTCAAGAAACAGAGCCCTGCGCGTCTCGTCTTTGTCGCGATTCTCTTCCGGGATCAAAAGCCCGTACGCGCGGCACCAATCGACAGTGAGCGACTTGCGCCACGGCGCGAGAATGAACGTGTCGACGAGGAGCCAATCAAGAAGGTAGACCTCTTTGATGCGCGTAAAGTCGACGGCAATACGCGTGTCTGCGCCGCATGCCCGGAAAGCCTCGAGCGCTTGGCGTTGGTGCTCCTCGAGCTTTGCGATCGGGAACGACGCTTCTCCGGTCTCCTTGCATTCAAGAGCGTAGGCGCGCGGTTGCTCGCGGTCGTACACGACGCCGATGAAGTCGATCGGCGCGTCGCTCACGTACTCGTAAGACCCGCCGCGCCATGCCATCTGCGGAAACTGGCGCATGAGGCACGCGCGCGCTTCCTTGCGGTAGCCCCGTGCGGCGCGCGCAATGGCGAGCTCGAGGGATTTGCCGCGGGCGGTCACGGCGTCACGTCATACGGAGGCGTCTCAATGCGCAGACACCCACCGATCGCCGGAAACAACTTCTCGACGGGAACAGGGACGCTCGCGGTCACCCAGCTACGATTTTGCGATCGCTTCGTGCCATACGTGCGCGTCCATTCTTTTCCGTGCCTCTGCCATGCTGCTTGCAGCTGAATGACCGGGAGCAGGTAGCAGCGCTGAAGCGGCGCGATCAGGTAGGCGATATAGTCCGCACGGATCGCCTTGACGACCCACCCCGGCGACTTGGCGCGCTCGTCGGACCAGACCTCAAGAAGAATGTCGTCGTAGACTGCACCTGTAAGACGGTTTCGCCCGCGCACCTTCTCGTCGATCAGGATCTGTTTTGAGTTGGTGAGAATGATCGAGCGATCGATCCCTGCGCGCTGATGCTCTCCGTCGGCGCGGTGATCGATCATGGCCGAGAACGCAGGGAACGCCGCGCGGTAGACGGTCTCCCATCCAGACCAATCAGACGCCGCGTGAGACTGCGCCAAGCACGTCACGAAGTCGTTCACGACTGATTGCCCCAGACGTGCCACCCGTCACGAGGGGACCGACAAAACATTTCCATTTTCGGGAGCGTCGGGTACATGCGCTCGATCGCTTCGTAGCCTTCAACAGGCTTCGCGCTATGTCGCTCGCGCGTCGCCTCGATTACGGAGTCGAGCCGATCGCTCGGCGCGGGCGTCGGCGGCTTTCCCTTGGTGGCGACAAGCAAGAGCTCGTGACGCTGCCGGAAGTAGTAGCCCATTCCGATCTTGTCCTTCACCCAGACGGCGCACGTGCGATAGCTGAAGCCCCACGCCTCGATCACCCTCATGGACTCGACGAGCTTCGGGCTCGTCGCCCACATGAACAGAATGCAATCGTCGGTTGTCACACCGGCGACGGGGAGCGCGCAGATCTCCTCGAGTGACATGGTCGGATAGTGGTTCTCGATCGCCCGGCTCTCCGTCTCGACGTGCTCGTAACGCCACGGCGGATCGGCGAGCAGGAGCGGAAATCGCACGGGAGCCAAAAGCGGCGCGTTGCCCTTGGAGATCTCGACAAGCTTCTCGACGCGCTTCACCCGCCGCACCTCGTTCTTGCGCGCACGGATCTCCTTCGCCCTGGCAAGAATCTCGCGCTCGCCCTTGGCCACCACGTCGCGCTGCTCGTCCTTGGGCAGCAAGGCAAGAAGCGCCGCCGTAGATACCGCCACCTCGCCCGCATCCACCGCCGTAGCGAGTTCGGGGGTGCCTTGGTCGAGAACTTTGCGGGCGAAGCCAATCGAGTCCTCGCTGACGCTCAACAGGTCCGCCGCGCTGCGCTGAGAGGTTCCCGAAATTTCGGTATGCTGATTATCGCCGCGGCGCATCGTCGCAATCCGCGCCGCCACCATTGCCCGTTGACTCTCGTCGAGGTGCCTCCGCTTGAGATTCAGCGAGACGACGTAGGCGATCGGATCGTCGCCGCTCCAGTCTTTTAGCTTCGGCTCGACGCCCGCGAGCTCGCAGGCGCGCCAGCGGTTGCGGCCGTCGAGAAGGCGGGCGCCGAACATGACGATCGGCTGCTGCAGTCCGTTTTCTTTGATGTCATCGGCGAGCGCGTGAAGCTCTTCGTCGGGGAGCATTGGAAACAGGTTCGCGGCTGGGTGAATTGGTGGCATTTCACGCTGCATTGGTCCCTCCTTTGGCGCGCTCGACCGCGATCGGCCGAAGAAAATGATCTCTCGCGCACTCATCACAAACGACACACGCGACGCCATCGATGACCTGATCCGTGCCGCCGTCTCGACGGCAGACGATGCACGCGCGGCCTGTCTTTCGACGAGTCACGGCGACCTCGAAAGATCTTCGTTGTGGCAGCGATCGATGAAGCGCTCACGGCCGACAAGCGGACACGCGTGTTCCGCGCAGTAGTTGCGTCCGCCAATGCGACGCGCGGCCGGCGCCCTGCATGTGGTGTTGGCGTCAAGCGCGACCTCGCAACGAAACTCCGCGAGCGCGGCCCTGGCGAGCTCGGTGGCGATGGAGTGGTTCATGGCTTGAGGTCCTCCACGCGCACGCCAAGTTTTCGGGCGACCTTGCGACGCATGAGATCGCGCATGTCGGGGTCGAGCTCGTCGATCGCTTCGCGATGCGCCTTGGCCTCTTGCTCGGGCGTCGTCTCGCGCTTGACACGCACGGGCGGCTCAAAGTCGAGCAGCTCCGACAGGCGCGAAAGCAGGTGCTCGGCCGCTTCCGTATCGCGAAGGAGCGGCGCGAGCATCTCAAGGTGGAACTTCCGCTCACCCGTTCCCGCGAGCGCCTCGCGAATCTTCGAGCCGTAGGACGGCTCGCGATCCATCGCATGCGCGAGCCAGTCCGTTCCGCCGGCGATGCGGACCATCTCGCCCGCGACCACGTACAGCCACCGCACGTCATTTCGGTACTGCGTGGCGTCGGTGGCGGGTAGCTCGAGCTGACGCGCGGGACGCTTGGGGGACAATTCGTCCCGGTGCTGTCCCGGTTCGTTTTCGGGCATGAGTAGACCTATCTGCGTCACACGGCGCATTTAGAGATCCTTGGTTTTCGGGTTTTGCGCGGTTACGATGCCGCGGCGGAGGTGTGGCGAATGAGACAGGTGGCGGTGATCGCGGTGATCGCGATGCTCGCTCTGGGTTCTGTTGCCGGGGCGCAGGAGTTCCCCGTATTGCAACGGCAGCTCGACAGGATCGACGCGGAGCCCAAGGGAGAGATGATTGGTTACGTTGCTGCTGCCAGAATCGCGGCGAAGGAAATGACGCCCGGAAAGCTCAAGAAGGCGCCCGGTCGATACGTCGGCGTTCCTGTGGCCTTCAACGCGAAGATCGTGGAGATCACCGAGCAAAACGGAGCCACGTTTACCCGCGTCGAATCCGGCGATCTGGTTCTCTTTGTCGTCGGAAGATTCCTGACCGACTTCGAGGAGCGCGATCGCGTCGGCGTGATTGGCTACCTTGCCGGGACCTTCGAGTACACGTCGCAGGCCGGGTGGAATATTTCCATTCC
>JAKQEQ010000188.1 GCA_029556545.1 Candidatus Hydrogenedentota bacterium | reverse complement strand
TCGTCGACCATGTCGCACTTGTTCAGGAACACGATGATGTACGGAACACCCACCTGCCGCGCCAGCAGAATGTGCTCGCGCGTCTGCGGCATCGGGCCGTCCGCGGCCGAGCACACCAGAATCGCCCCGTCCATCTGCGCCGCGCCCGTGATCATGTTCTTCACATAGTCCGCGTGACCCGGGCAGTCCACGTGCGCATAGTGACGGTTCGCCGTCTCGTACTCCACATGCGACGTGTTGATCGTGATCCCTCGCGCCTTCTCCTCCGGCGCCGAGTCGATCGTCGAGTAGTCCTTCGCCTCCCCGCCGAACTTCTTCGACAGCACCGTCGTGATCGCCGCCGTCAGCGTCGTCTTGCCATGGTCCACGTGCCCGATCGTCCCCACGTTCACGTGCGGCTTCGTCCGCTCGAATTTGCCTTTTGCCATTATCGAAGACTCCTGCTTGCTGGATGCCTGTACGGTTTGTCGTTCGCGCCGCGGATCGATCGTTCCGTCGTTCGAATCGAGCCTTGCGCCGCATGGTGACCGGACTGCCGGCCGCCATGCGGATCCGTGGTGCCCATGGCGCGGATCGAACGCGCGACCTCTCCCTTACCAAGGGAGTGCTCTACCACTGAGCCACATGGGCGAAAAGCCAAAACACGCCACCCGGACGAGCCGTGCGGCCAATACTTCCTGGAGCGGGTGAAGGGAATCGAACCCTCGTCGTAAGCTTGGAAGGCTTCTGCTCTACCATTGAGCTACACCCGCCCGCGCCAAACCCATGCGACCAGCCGCGGCGAAAGCGACCACGACTGCCTTCGTCGACCACTGCGCAACACCAGCACCGCCAGGCGGGGCCGGCCCGATTCCAGTTACAAGCCTCAGGGTTCCTGGTGGAGAGGGTTGGATTCGAACCAACGTAGGCGTAAGCCAACAGATTTACAGTCTGCCCCCTTTAACCACTCGGGCACCCCTCCAGTGAACCGCTAATTATGTTTGGCGGGCAAATCCCTGTCAACCTGAAGCCCGGTCGAGGGCTTCCAGCCGTTGCCTGACCGCCCCGGCCAGCGGCAGGTCGAACCCCTCGACCAGGCGGCCGTAGGCGGCGGCCAGCACCCGCGGCACATCCTTCGTCGCCGCCCCGGGTGCGCCCGCGCCCCGGGGCGGTTCCTCATCGTCGGGCCGCCGACCGATCCCGACGCCGCTCGCCACCGCAGCGCCGGGCGCGTCTCGAGGATTGCGCTGCAGGCCCCGTGGCGGGAAGATTGCCGAAAGAAGTCACCGGAGGACGACGATGGGCTTCGAACCATGGCACAACCCGATGGGGACCGACGGCTTCGAATTCGTCGAGTACGCGGCCCCCGATCCCGCGGCGCTGGGCGCCCTCTTCGAGCAGCTCGGCTTCAGGGCGATCGCCC
>JAKQEQ010000021.1 GCA_029556545.1 Candidatus Hydrogenedentota bacterium | reverse complement strand
GCCGTCACCGTCTCCGCGCCGCTGTAGTCGAACGTCACCGTGAACGACAACTCCGTCGTCCCCGGGATCAACCACCCGTTCGCGTCCAAACCAGCCACCTCACGCGTCATCACCATCTGGCCCCATACCGGCGCCGCGGCGAGTAGCCCAAGAATCAGCAGCGGCAAGCACAGCCGCGCGGTCTTGCCGTAATGCTGTTCACGGGATTTGAGAAATTGCGCGTTCATCAGAAGAGCCTCCGTTTTGAACCCACTGGCGCGGGTATTCCCCAGACGTTTTGTCGCAACACTCGTCTGCTCACTCATATCACTCATAGACGCCACCGCCCCGCGCGACCCCGTGAATACGAAACCGCCACGGCCCGGCAGCACCCAACATAGAACCCTGATAAGTAATGGCATACACCATCCGAACCCCGGTTGTCAATGCCAAACTTTCCACCTGTCCCGGCGGCCCCTCCGCACCTCACATTACTTTACCTCTGTGAAATGGCGAATAGCAAGAATATTGTCGACGGGGTCATCAGCGAATACCGCCCGGACCCGCATGCCTACACGCATACTGGCAACCTCGCCACACTCCACCAGATGCACTATCGGGGCATCCGCACCGTCAAGTCGAATCAACGCAAGGACATAAGGCGGTTCCTGCGGCTGGTAGGGCTCCCGGTATCGGATGACCGTGAAGCCCGTCACCGTGCCGTCCGGCCCGACCTCGACCCAGTTGTCTTCCAGAGACTCGAAGGTGCGTTCGCAGGTCTGCCGGGGAGGCAGGAAGGTTGTGCCGTTCTTCGCGCCGCGCACGGCGAGAATCTTCTTGTCATCTCGGAGCGCAACGATGAATCGGCTGCCCACGGCACCGGCGAAATATTGGTATGGCAACGCCATCCGGCCCTCGATAACAAAGCACGATTGCTGGTCGTGGTTCATGACGCCCCTATGTCTCCTCGATTATTTCAAAATGTCTGATGTCTTCCATACAGCCGCACCGCTCGTCATTGAACACGGCACGCACGCGCATGCCACAGCGCACCTTGCCCGGATCGGGCGCATCGAGCAGATGCCAGAGGGGCGCGCCTTCGCCCGCTCCGTCCAGGTCGACCCAGCAAATGATGTACGGTACGTCGCGCGTTTCGCCGGTAAGCGGGTCCGGGCTCGCGTAGTAAACCACGTCGAAGTCGCGAATCGTGCCTTCCGGCCCGACCTCGACCCATTCGACAGCCTCTTGCATGGTGACGGCATCGACCTCGCGCGGCGGCAGCAGGCAGCGACTGCCGGGCGCGCGCACGGCCATGATTCGCCGGTTGTCGAGCAGTTCGGCAAGAAATCGACCCATGATCGGGCCGGTGGCGAAGCGCTGCGGGATGGATAACACCTGCCGCGACACGATGAGTTCCGCTTTCTTGTCGTCAGGCATCGCAGTGTCCTCCGAGAACCGGTTTTTCGCGAGACAGCAACATGAGCACGGTCCAGAGTGTACCACCGAATCCGGAGGCGAGCGCGCGGCGAACCGGTTTCGGCACTTGGTGGCCGCCGGCGACCCCGCGCACTTGCATGGCGGCCTCGGCGACGCGCACGAGCGCCGTGGCGCCGATTGGATTGCTGGCCTGGACGCCGCCCGAGGGGTTGAGCGGAAAGGCACCGTCAATGCGGATTTCGTCGTTCTCGACCATCTTGAGGTGCTCGTCGCCCTCGAGGAGAAGAAATTCACGGAGCCAATCGAGCCCCCACCACGCGGAAGGGTCGTACATTTCGAACACGTCGATATCGCGGCGCGGGTCGGTGATGCCGTTGCGCGTGAACATGCGCTCCGCAGCGACGCGCATGGTCGTCTTTTCGGGGCTGAACATAAGCGTCTCTTCACGGTGGACCGTTTCGTGGTCAACGACCCACGCGGGGGCGGCGCCGAGCGCCTCGGCCTTCTCTTCGGAGGCGAATACAACCGCGCACGCGCCGTCACTCTGCGAGCACATGTGCAGCATGCGCAATTCGCCGACGAGCGGCGGCGAGTTGTCCGCCATCTCCTTGATGAATTGCCGGTCAAGGCCCAGGCGTCGGTGGGCTTTCTCGTTGAGCATGGCGTGTTCGTCCATGATGATGCGCATTTTCATCGCGGCGTGCTTGGCGCGTTCCTCGCCGAACTCGTCGATGACGGCCTGCGCCGTGGTGCCGGTCAACGCGCCCGTTTGGATGCTGCGCCCCCAGAGCGGGTCGGCCATATTCGTGATGCCGCCGGTAGTGTGGCCCTCCTGCAATTTCTCAAAACCGATAGCGAGGACCACGTCATGCAGGCCGGAAGCCACCAGATTGTCCGCCGCGCAGGCCAACGTAATGCCCGTGGTGCCGCCGGTGGTCAGGCGCAGTCCGGACTTGCCCCATACACCCGAGGCGATGGCGTGCCACATGTCCGGCTGGTGGACCATTTCGAAAAGTTCCATGTTGCCGTGAAGGACGCAGTCCACCTCGTCGAGCGTCATGCCCGCGTCGTCGAGCGCCTCGACCACGGCCTCGTGGATCATCTCGGGCTGGTTCACCTCCTCGCGATGGCTCGAAAAGTGGGACATGCCGCTTCCGATAACCGCCACATTGCGTCGTTTGCGCTTCATGAAGGAGGTCTCCTTACGCTTCCAGTACAACCGCCACCTGCAACTGGCCTGCGGGACCGCAGCAGCCGTGGGCAAGGGCGCGCTTCGCACCCTGCGCCTGCCGCGCGCCCGCGTCGCCCCGCAACTGAAGGACCGCCTCGGCGACACGCGCCATGCCGCCCAGCATGAGCGGGTTGCCGGCGAGCATGCCGCCGGAGCGGTTCACGCTATGGCAGTCAGGGCCGCCCTCCGCAAGCCAAACCGCGCCTCCGCCTGCCGCACACAGGCCGAGGCCTTCCGCCCATTGCGGCATCTGGTGCGCGCATTGGTCGCACAACTCGACGACGTCGAACGCCGTTACCGGGTTCTTGATACCGGCCATGCAATAAGCGCGCGCAGCCGCGCGTTCGAGCGCGAAATTGCCCGCCAGGTCACGTTCGCCCAGAAAGAAGCTGTCGTAACAGTTGCCGAGTCCTGTCACCCAGACCGGCCGGTCCGTAATGTCGCGGGCACGCTCCTCGGAAGCGAGAATCATGGCGACGGCGCCGTCCGTGATCGGATACATGAACGATTCGCGTATCGGGTCGGCGAGCATGGGGGATGCAAGCACATCATCGCGCGTGAGCGGCGTTGCGTCGCGAGCGACGGGATTCTTCGCGGCCCACTGTCGCGATCGTACGACCACGTCGGCCAACTGATCCTCGGTGACACCGGTCTTGCGCATGTAGGCGTCCGCCTGAAGCGCGGCGGCGGCGAGATAATCGAGGCCGACGGGTCGGGTGAAGAAGGGGTCAAATGCGAGGTGCGTGACCATATTGCGGCTGGCGGCCTGGGACTCTTTGCAGTGGCCCGCCAGCAAGACGACGTCGTGTTTGCCGGACAGGATCGTGGCGACGGCGTAGTAAACACCCTGCGCGCCGTCGGAAGCCACCTTTTCCTCACCCCGGAAATGCGCGCCCACTACGTCTGTCACGGCGCTGTCGGATATGGTGCGCGCATCGAAAACGTCGTCCGATACCGTGACCGCCGCCTCGATGCCGTCATCGCCGAAGTCGAGGCCGGTCTGCGCCCGCACCTGCTTAACGACTTCCCAGACCATGCCCTGCATGCGGACGTCCCATTTGTCCGCTTCGTATTTCGTCTGGGCAACCGCGCAAATAGCGACCCGGCTTGTCACGATGCCTGCCCTCCGTTCCCCGACATGTTCGCCGCGGAGTTTACTCGCCAAAATGGGCCCACGACCGTTGTCGCGCAACCGCGCCATAGTGGACGCGGGCCTGTCCCGCCTTGATGGCGCGCAGTACCGCGTCATGTTCCCTTTCCGCCTGCGCGGTGATCCACGCGCGCCCGCACATGTCGCGCGTGTGGCTGTCGTCCGACGCGACCTTAGGCAGCGCGAGGGACTCGATGTCGTACTCGGGCGTATAGAAGCCCTTCGCCGTTACCTCGATGGCGTGCAGGGGCATATTCTGCTGAACCAGCGCGATGCGTTCAAGCAACTGCGCGACGCTGTATCCGTACTCGGCGGGATGATTGAACACGTGCAGTGTTTCCTCGCGGCCGGGGATGACGTTGACGTGCACGTAGCCACGAGCGAACACGGTCTTCTCGACGCCCTTGAAGACCAGCATGTCTTCGAACCGGTCCGGGAGCGCCGCGTAAGCATCCGGCTTCACCAGGAAGTCATGGTCCGTGAGCGCGACGAAGTCGTAACCGAGGTCGCGGTATGCGCGCAACACCTCGAGTGGCGTCAGCCGCCCGTCCGAACACGTCGTATGCGTGTGCAACGCGCCCTTGAGACAAGGCAACCCCTCCACAATTGGCCTCCTGTGGCATGCGGATTCGATATGCGCGCTCTCCGGCGCGGCCGACTCGCTTGACACGTCATGCAACGTAGAAAACGGCTGCGTCGCGTCTGTCCGCCATTACCTTCACCGCCCGCCGTAGTAACTGTCGAGGGCGGCTTCGATTTCGCCGAGCATGGCGACGACGGGCTCGACGCGAAGCTTGGTCGTAATCTCGATGTCCTCGACGGCAATCAAGTCGAGCGGGTTCGCCATGGCGACGCGCAGCCGGTCGTCCTCGATGGCGATGGGCACGCAACGGCGCGTGCGCGCCAGTTGCGGCGTTATCTTGCCGAGAACCTTCGTGTCAATGTCGATTTCACTCAGGCGCACGAAGGGCAGACGGCTTTGCGCCGCGAGAATGCGGGCCACCAGTTCCTCGTCCGTATGCCCGCGCTCGACCACGAGCGCGCCGAAGCGTCGCTGTGGGTCGGCAATCTGTTCGTCAAGGATTTCCATGAGTTGATCATGCGTCAGAACGCCCAAGTCGACGAGGATTTCGCCCATGCGCCGTTTGTGGCCTTTCGCATCGAACGCAGGGATGTGCGACGCGCCCGTCGGTGCGGCGCGGTCCGTGACAATGGGATCGGGCGCGTCGCTTTGCATACGCAGCCGCTCGCATTCTTCACGGGCCTGATTCAATTGCGCCTCGAGTACGCCCGCATGGTCGCGTTCCTCCGCCAGAAGGTGCTCGAGTTCCTCGAACCGCTCAGGGGAGTGCGCGGCAAGTTGCTCGCGCGCGTGTTCGAGGGCGCGACGCAGGGCCTCGCATTCCGCGCACGCGGCCGCCTCGTTCGCGCGCAGTTCCGCCACTTCATGGCCGAGCGCCACGATTCGAGCATCGCGCGCCGCCAGTTCTTCGCGGAGCGCGTTGATTTCCCCCGAAGGGGGTTCCGGGCCGCCCTGCGCCTGTTGCGCCCGGCTTCCGGCACGCGCGATCGCCGACGCGAAGGTCTCCCCCAGTTCCTCATGCGCGGCCTGAAGCTGGACGGTCCAGTCGTCGATGGCCGTGGCCAGTTGTTCGAATACAACCTGATCCGATGCGCCCATTGGCAGCTTTTCCTTTGCGACGGGCGGCGGACAGCGCGCCCGCGGCGATTATAGGCGCGGTGAAAAGCGCGATCAATGCGTGGGATCAGATGAGGTAATGCTCGCGAATCGCGTACTTGATTTGGCCGGCGGTGGCCACCACGGGCTGGACGGGGCGACCGGTGGCCAGACGCAAGTCATCGAGCGCGACGAGGTCGTGGGGGTTCGCAAAGGCAATTGTGATCCCCGCGGTGTTGATCCGCAAGGGAATGCAGGTATGGTGGATGGCCAACTGACGGCTGACGAGCGCCAGCGCCTGCTCGCTGACGTGCTCCATGCGCAGGTCGATAAAAGGCAGCGCGAGCTGCGCGGCCAGCGCGTGAGCAATGTCTTCCTCGCTGGCAAACCCGAGGTCCACCAGGATCGCGCCCAAGTGCCGTCGCCATGAACTGTGCTGTTCATACAGCGCGATTTCAAGGTGTTCGTTGCGGATAACACCCGCGTCCACGAGAATCTGTCCGAGCAGTTTTCGCCGGCCTTCCGGGTCGAACGCCTGACTCGCGATCACGTCGAACCGTTCGTCGCTCGATCCGGGCAACGGCCGGCGCAGCCGTTCGTTCGTCTCCCGCAGCGCCGCCGCTTCGACCCGCAGCGTCGCCAGTTCCTCCTGCACGTCCGCCGGGAGCGCCGCAGGCGCTTCGCGCACGTGTGCGAGATCGTGATGCAGTTCCGCAAGTTTCGCGCGCAGCCGCTCGACTTCCGCCTCCAGGTCGTGCTCGCGCAGGCTGGGTTCCGTCGCGGCTTTCAGGGGCGTCGGGCGGGCTTGCGCCTCGATGATCTCCCGGCGCAGCCGGGCCGCCTCCGCGCGCAGTGCTGCGTTTTCTTCTGCAAGCGCGTCCGAGGAAGCAGGCACGTCCCGCGAGGAAGACACGGTCTGCGCCGGCGGCTCCTCGCCGCAGAGGGGTTTAAGCGCGCGAATCAGGTGCGCGCCCGATTCGAGCGCGCGTTTGGCCTGGGCCTCAAGGGTTGCCACCTCGATTTGGAAATCGCCCAATCCCTCTCGCAGTGCGGCAGCGGCCTCCGCGTCTCCATCCGGGGCGCTTCCCGCGCTTGTGCGTTGCCGCAAGCGCTCGGGATCGAGCTTGGGACGGCGGCGCGCCCACTGCTCAAGGCGACGAATAGCTTCGGCGGTGTTCCCGAGGGCGCGCTCGATGTCGGGGTATGCACCACTGACCAAGGCGCTCCAACTCCTGGCCGCGGATTCCGATGATTCGATGGAGTGCTCTGCGTCCCGCGCCATATGCCTCCCGCACATGTTCTCATACCCGCCAAGGACCGACGACTCCCATTATAGGGAGACGGCGACGCCCCCGCAACAGCCGCAATCAGCGGCAAGGGTCCGTGCATCGCATGGTATACTGGTTTCGGAGGTCCCAGGCAAGGCACGGATGTTATGGGCAACGAGGCTGCGGTCGCAAGAAACGACATTACGCCGGACCGGCGACGCCACGAGCGCGCATTGACGCAACGCTCCGCCGTGTACGCGCGCATCGATCAACCCGCAATTCTCACGCGCGCCACTGTTGAAAACGTCAGTCTCACCGGACTTCGCCTACGGTGCCGTACCCGCGAACCTGTGGGCGCACCGCTCGAGGTCGAAATTGGCGGAACCGGCGGCGAACGCGAAGAATCTCTCATCCTCGTACGTGGCCGTGTCGCCAACATCACGGCTGTAGACGATGGTGAGTACTTGATCGGGATACGGCTGATTGCTCCCGCGCCCAAGCATATAGGGACGCTGGAAATTACAGACCCCTCCGATGCGCGTCTTCTGCTCGAACGAATCGAGCGCGCGCTGCCGCGGCGGGCCGGCGCGGGGCCCTCCCCGATCGCGATGGTCGAGCATCTGCGCCAGGCGGACGCGCCGCCTGCCCCGCACCGGCCACAAGGAAGGGCTCGTCGCAAACGCGCCCTGGCTTTGCTCCTCTTGAGCCTGCTGTTATTGCTTGGGCTCGTCGGCTACCGGGCCGGTACCTCTTTTCGCTGGCCGGAATCCGCAAGCTTCCCGAACCACGTCCGGTCGGCGCATGCCGACGCCGCGCCGTCCGCCATTCCGGTGGCGCCGGCCGAGAACGGCGTCTCGCGGGCCGTTACAACGCCCGAAGCGGGCATCGTATACACGTCCACCATCGTCGATACCCAGCCGCTCTTGGCCGCGACGATGCCGGAATTCGCCGCCATCGACCTTCTCCCCGAAGTCGGTTCAACGGCGCTGGCAGCGCAGGTCTCCATACCGCCGCGGGATGCGCCTTCACCCGCCGCGCGCTTCAGTATGGGACTCGATAAGGCCTGGAGCCTCGCGGCAGCAGGCCGAATTGGCGACGCGATGCGGCGTATCGAGCAAGCCCTCGCCGTCGCGCCGGAGATCGACCCGCTGTGGCGCGGTCGCGCCGCGGCCTTGTGGGATGCGTTGCGCGCGGGCGCCATACCGAGCACGCTGCCGCCGCCGCTGCGTGACGCGTTCGCCTTGGGAAACGTGCCCACCGCGACGGTCGCCCCGGCATTCTCGATCGTTATCAGCAAGCGCGATCACATCTTGGCCGTCTACCGGGACGGGACGCTTGCCGCGCGATTTCCCGTGGGGCTTGGCCGGCACGGTGCGACGCCCACCGGGGACTTTCATATCGCGAACAAGCTAACGGATCCCGACTGGTACAATGCGGGCAGGACCGTCAAGGCCGGGGACGCGGCCAATCCGCTCGGTGCGTACTGGATGGGATTGGGCAATGACGGGGGACCGACCAGCTACGGCATACATCCGACGACGGAGGCCGCCTCGATTGGGCGCGACGCGAGCCGGGGCTGCATCCGCATGTATCCCGACGACGCCGCGACGCTCTTCCGCCTATGCGCAATCGGGACACCCGTCACCATCCGATAATCCACCTTGCAGTTTGGCCGCGCTTGTACGCGCAGGTTCCTGAGTATGCTTGACGTAAAAGCGGGAGGGGGTGAGAGATGGCCGAGTACGAGTACGAGTCAGGAATTGCGCGATTTGTCTCCATCGGACACGCATGGGTAGCATGGAGTCATGACCCAAAGCTTCCAAGGCATGATCGCCGCGCTCGAGCGGGGCCGCCGTTTTGTCACCTATGACGTATGGCGCATCGGGCGGCCGGGAGAGCAGGTGCCGCACGGCCTGATCATCAAGCACGTGCGCGTCGCGATCCTAATCATGCGCGGCCTGATCGAGGAGACGCTCCTGCTGAGGGCGTCGGCCTTGACCTTCGCCACGCTCCTGTTCATCGTTCCGTTTCTCACGTTCATGTTCTTCTTCATCACCACGTTCAACCTGGGCGAGGGCGTCTATCGCCGTTGGTCGGAGCAACTCGACGAACGCCTGACCAAAGTGGCCATGATGATCCGCGGCGAAGAGGTTGTGAAGCGGCTTCCCGCCGCCGCGCGCGCCGCGTATGTCTTGGAAAAGGAAGGGGACCTCGGCGAACTCGCGCGCGTTAATACCGATCGTCTTCTCCCGAACGTCCGCGGGCCGCTTCGCGCCGCCGTGAAGTCGCCCGGCCGGAACGGGGCGGCCGCATTGGCGCGCGGCGGCGAGAAGGATCGGGAGCGGGACAATGAGGCGCTCAAGCGCAGCATCATGAACTTTGTCCTCCTCGGCGTCGCCCAGGCGAACGTCGGCGTCGACACCCGATACGTGGACCCCGTGAAGATGCTCGTGACCATGGCGGAGCAGGGCGCGCGCGATTTACCGACGCTCGGCCTCTCGGGCCTGGTGTTTGTGCTGACTACCGTGTTCGGGCTGATGCGCAACGTCGAGACCTCGGTGAACGCCATCTGGGGCGTCGCGCGCAACCGGCACTGGTTTCGCGTCCTCAGCGACTACATGATGATCACGCTGCTGCTGCCGTTTGTCGCCGCCGCCGTGCTTGCAATGACCGCCGCGCTCGAGAGCGAGGCGATCAAGGAGGCGCTCGGTTCGCTGGCTACGGGGCTGCGCGGCGTGCAACTGGCGGTCGTCTGCCTCACGATGAGTCTGTTGAACTGGCTCGTGCCGAATACGCCGGTGCGCAAGCGCTACGCGCTGCTGGGCGGGCTGGTTGCCGGCGGCCTCTGGGTATTGAATTCATGGGCCTACGTGAAATTCCAGATCGGCCTCGCGCGCTACACGCCGTTCTTCTCCGGGTTCGCCCTGTTTCCTATGCTGATGATGTGGGTCTACGCAAGCTGGATCATTCTCCTCCTCGGCGCGCTTATCACCTTCGCGTATCAGAACGAAAAAACCTTCGCCATGGAGCGCTTCTCGGATGTCGCCTCCTTCGCGTACAAGGAGGCGCTGGCCGTTCGCGTGGTCGTTGAACTTGCGCGGCGATTCCGCGACGGGCTGCCCGGCCTCACGGCCACGGAGATGGCCGACGCCTGGAACGTGCCGAGCCGACTGGTCCATGAGACGCTCGAATGTCTGGTCGCGGCCCGGTTCGTGATTCGCTGCGCCACCGACCCCGTGACGTATCAGCCCGCCCGCTCGCCCGAGACCACACGGACCAGCGAGGTGGTCCGGGCATTGCGCGAGGCGGGTGAGAACCCGTCGCTGCTGCGTCAGGACGGCCCCTACGCCTCGGTATACGAAGGTCTGGCGGCGGGCAAGGCGGCCTGTCTCAACGCCACTATCGCGGAACTTGCGGCGCGCGTCGAGACGCGCGACTGAGGCAACGGAGGAACTTGTCATGGCACTGCTCGAAGACAAGACGGCGCTTATCACGGGGGCGGGCCGGGGCATCGGCCGCGGCATCGCGTTGGCCTTCGCCCGCGAGGGCTGCCGCGTCGCTTTGGTGGCGCGCACCCTGGACGAACTCAACGAGACGACGCAGTTGGCCGCCGACCTCGGCGGCGAGGCGTTTCCCTGCGTGTGCGACGTGGCGGCCCCGTCGCAGGTGGACAACGCCGTGAACATGGTGTTGCATCGGTTCGGGCATATCGACATTCTCGTGAACAACGCCGGCTACGCTTGCTTCAAGCCCTTTACGGAGATCGCCATCGATGAGTGGCGGCACACGTTGGACGTGAACCTGACGGGGCCGTTCCTCGTGACCCAGGCCGTGCTGCCGTCCATGATTGCCCGCCGTTCCGGACGCATCATCAACGTGTCGAGCGTTGCGGGTCTCAAGCCCATCGCCGAGCAAAGCGCGTACTGTGCCTCGAAATTCGGGCTGAACGGGTTCTCGCTCGCGCTGGCGCTCGAACTTCGTGCCTATGATATCGCCGTGCACGCCCTGTGCCCCGGCGGTGTCGCGACGCGCCTCGCCGACGAGGCCATGCCCGAACGCGACAAGGCCGACTGGATGACCCCCGAGGACGTGGCGCAGGCCGCGCTGTACTTGGCCACGCTGAGTCCCCGCGCGACGACCGATGTGCTGCACATCCGCCGTTTCGACAGCACGCCGCTCGGCGCATCCTGACGCGGCGCGCCCCGAGGCGCGGGCGTCCCGCCCGAGATTCAATCCACCCGCGGCGGACATGGGCAAGATGCCCATGCCGCGCCCCGCGCGTGGTATCATGCCGCCTTCATCAAGCGGCGGCGGAACCTCGGCATGAAACCTTTCGATCAAGAACTCATCAGCGGAAGTCCGGTGCGTTCCGTGTGGAAACTCGCGTGGCCGCTGATTTTGCTCAACCTGGTCAACGGCCTGCACGGGATTGTCGATCATATCCTGGTGGGCCATTTCGTGCCCGACGAGACGAACGCCGCAAACGCGGCCATCGGCGTGGCGTGGCAGGTGTTCCTCGTGCTCGTCGTGTTCACCGCCTCGCTCTTTCACGGGATGAACGTGCTTATCGCCCGCTACGCGGGCAAACAGGACCGCGCGCGCATGAGCCGCGTCGCCTACGAGACGTTCCTCGCCGCGGTGATCGTCCTGGTCTTCGTGATCGGGCCGACCGGCTACTTCCTGGCGCCGCGCCTGCTCGAGTTCGTCCGCGCGGACGCAACCGTACGCCAACACGCGCTGCCTTACCTGCGCATCCTCTTCCTCTTCGGCGCGCCCCTTTTTCTCATGTTCATGTTCACCGGCGCGTTCCAAGCCTCCGGCGACCCGAAGACACCGCTGAAACTGGGCGTGCTCACGACGTTCCTCAACATCATCATCAGCTTTGTGCTGATCACGGTCCTGAAAATGGGAACCATCGGCGCGGCGATCGGCACCGTGCTGGCCCCGTTCGTGACCGTGGTCGTCGCGATATCGCTCATTCTGCGCCGAAAGATGATCCTGCAGCCGCCCGAGCGGTTCCGGCTGGCGCCCGATTTTCGCGTCCTCAAGGTCGTCGTGCGCATCGGCGTGCCCACCGGCATCCAAGGCGTGTTACTGAATCTCGGCGGCGTACTCCTGCTGCGCTACATCGGATCGCTGCCGTCGAGCGCGGCCGCCCAGGCCGCCTTCACCATCTGCTACTCCCAACTGTTTTCGCTCGTCACCTGGACCTCCTTCGGCCTGCGCGCGGCCACCGGCACGCTCACCGGCCAGAACCTCGGCGCGGGCAAGCCCGACCGCGCGCGCGCGTGCGTCCACCGCGCCGCCCTCTTCGGCGCGGTGTGGGCCGCGGCCATCGGCCTGCTGTTCTGGTTCTTCCCGGTCAGCCTGCTGCACATCTTCGACGCGGCCCGCGGCGACGTGCTCGAATTCGGCACGTCGCTCCTGCGCACCCTGAGCATATCGGGCATATTCCTCGCCACCTCGCTGGCCTTCACCGGCGGGCTCCAGGGCGCGGGCGACACGAAGAAGCCCATGTACATCGCCTTCATCAGCCAGATCGTCATCCTGCTCGGCATCTGCCAGACGCTGCTCTCCCTCGACATGCTGACCCCGAACCGCGTCTGGCTCGCCATCCTCGCCACGCAATTCAGTCGACTGCTCATGACGTATGGCGTCTTTCGCCGCGGCGGCTGGACGCGCGTTCGCGTGGAACTCGAACACTGAACCCCCATCGTTGTGGCCGGTATCCTGCTTGCCCGCCGAAGGCGGGACCGCGCCACGGCAACGACCGACGATCTCCCCAAGTTACGGCTCCACCGCCGCGGTACCCGACGAATCACGCGACCACGCCGAATGCCGCCTACACCCAATTCTCGACGCGCAACCCCCTCGCGCGCCGGAACTCCCGTTCGTTGTTCGTCACCAGCACGAGCCCCGCGGACAGCGCGTGCGCGGCAATGAGCAGGTCCATCGGGCCGATGGGCCGCCCTTTCCGCTCGAGGTCCGCGCGGACCACGCCGTAGGCGGTCGCGGCGGCATCATCAAACAGGAGGATATCGAGAGGCGCGCAGAACAGACTGAGCGCGATCCGATTTTGTTCGGGTCTTGCGCTCTTCTCGACGCCATACGCCAATTCCGCCAGCGTGATCGTCGAAATTGCGACTTCGCCCACCGCATGGCGTCGAAGCCGACCGAGCACCTTCGCGTTACGGCGGCGAATCAACTCGATACAGATGTTCGTGTCCAGCAGGAAGCGAATCATAGCGCCGCGCGGTCCTCGGCCGGGCCTCCCTGGTCCCGCCGCTTCATATAGTCGCGCGTGAACTGATCGAGACTCGCCGCAAGGGTTGCCCAGCCCTGTTCGCGCGGGAAGAGCATGACCACGCCGCCCACTTTGTTCACGTACACCTCGTCCGCCGAGAACTGAAACTCCTTCGGCAGCCGGACCGCTTGGCTCCGGCCATTCGGAAACACCTTGGCTGTGTTCATGAGCAAGCCTCCTGGCAGCAGAGTATATATCCGAGTATATATCGACCCGGCAGGGAAATCAAGCGTATCCGCAAGTGTCGGTCGGCTGCAGCGGGGATTCCGGTCCGCTGAACGCGGACAGGAGGTGGGGCGTCCCGCCCCCACATTCCTGTTAACTCTCACCCTGCCCTCTCCCTCGGGGAGAGGGATTGGCTGGAACTGCCCGCTCACTCGCGCGGCGCGATCAGGGTCTTGCGGACGATGCCGCGTTCGGGGGCGAGACGCCCCCGCTCCTGTGCCCGGTCTCTCAGAACGAGGGAGACCTTCGGTCGGTCGGGTGGCGCGGTCGGGAGACCGGCCACAACGACGCCAGGGTCTTGCGGACGATGGCGTGTTCGGGGGCGAGACGCCCCCGCTCCTTTGGCCGCTCGCCCCCTTGGTTCGGACTCACAGCGCGCTTACGGTAAGACTCGCCGGCGCCTTGTCCTCGGCGCCGATTTGGACGCGCACGCCGTGGGGGTTGGCGATGGACAGGTTGCCGCGGATGTCGCCGATGCGCCCGCCGGCGACGTCGCACTCGGCAACGAGCGCCGGCCGGTCCTGATCGTCGTAGACGACGCAGTCGGTGAATTCGATGCCGCCCAATTCTTCGGTGATCGAGCCGCGCATAAGCGAGAGGAGCAGGGGCGCGCGGGGGCCGCGCAGCGCTGGGGCCGTCGCCACGTTGCGCCAGTTGCAGTTCGTGAAACGAACCAGCGCGCCTTGCGCCGACTTGTCGTAGACGAAGGCCCCCCCGCGTTTCGTGTTCTCGACGGTGCAATTCACGAACTCGATGCTCCCCCGCACGCCGTCGCGCACCGCGCCGACGGCCAGGCCCTGGTCCGACCCGCTCCTCACGAAGCAATGCTCGAATCGGACCGACACCGGCGGGCTCTCCGCCTCCAGCGGCTTGAGATAGACGAGGATGCCCGCGCCGGTGTTGTCCTCCATAATGCAATTGCGAATGATGCAGTTGACAAGCCGTTCCCCGGGGCGATTCGGTTCGAGGTCGATGCCCGCCTGGGGCGCAGTGCCGCGCGTGCCGCTGAAGACGCAGTTCTCGATGAGCAGGTTCTCGGCGCTAATCACGCTGATGCCCTGGCGATGGTGGTCGTGGCAAACGACGTTGCGGACGACGACGTCGCGGCAATACGGCTGCGCGCCGGTCGCCCCGATGTAGATGCCGTCGCCGCCACTGCTTTCGAGACGGAGCCCCTCGACGTGGACGTTCGAGCACCCCCGAAGACTCACCGTCATGCGCCATTCCGCCCGATCATAGGGCGGGTTCTGGTAGTCCCGCTTCCGCATGCGGAGCGTCGCCCCGTAGCCGATAAGCCGGATGCTCGCGGCATCGGCGGCGGAGAAAAGCGAATCGCCTTTCCCCCGGAACGCGCCCTCTTTCGCCATAACGACGACGCCCGGCTCGAAGAACATTTCGAGGTCGCCGCGCAGCCGTACCGGGCGCACGGTCCAATCCGCGCCCATGTACGGCACAATCAGACGCCGCGCGCCCGAGTCGATGGCCGCCTGCAGGCACGCCGTCGCGTCCTCGGGCGTGAACCCCCACCATGCCGCGTTGGCTTCCTCGAGTTCGCCGGCTTCCGCCCGCGCGGCCAACTCCGGTGATCCCGCGTGAGCCGCGGCGGCGATGGCGACGCCCAGGATGAGCGGCAGCGTATAGGCGTGCCGTCGCAAAAACGTGTGATTAGCCCGGATTCTCATGATGCCTTGTCCCCTTGGACCCAGAATACGCGGTCTGGCGACACTAAGCGAGTGAAACCCGTTGCGCATAGACCAGACACGCCCGAATGTCTTCCGGCTCGAGCCACGGGTACCCTGCAAGAAGCGATTCCTCCGTGTCGCCCGCAGCCAACATCCCGAGTACGTGTTCCACCGCCAAACGGCGCCCCCGGATAATGGGCTTGCCACCGAAGATGCGAGGGTCCACCGTAATGCGTTCCAAAAGCCTCGTCTCGTCCATGACCAAGTCCTTTCAAGAAGATCGCGGCGCCTCGAGCCATTATACCCAATTCCCACGTAACATGCGTCCGCTTCTGCCCGGTAATTCCGCGTCTACGCGGCCCCTGTCGCCGACCGCACATTGACTTGGCGCGCGGCAGGCACTAGGATCGGGCCTGTTCACACGGCTGCCTCGGGGAAATCGTGAAGTATGAAGATTCCCGTCTATGACGTGGCGATAATCGGCGCGGGCTGCGTCGGCGCGTCGATTGCGCGACGCCTGTCCGCGTACCAGGTCGACGTGGCGCTGCTCGAGAAGTGCGTCGACGTCGGCTTTGGCGTGTCCAAGGCGAATTCGGGGATAATTCACGCGGGCTTCCACCACCCGGTCACGTCGTTGAAGGCGCGGCTCGAAATCCGCGGCAACCTGATGTTCGATCAACTGCACCACGAACTGAACTTCCCGTTCAAGCGCGTCGGGATTCTCGTGGTCGCGTTTTCCTACGAGCAGATGAAGGCCGTCGAGCAGTTGTACGAACAGGGCGTGCGGAACGGCGTGCCGTTGATCGAGGTTTGCGGGCGCGACCGCCTGCTCCTGCTCGAACCGAAGCTGAATCCCGACGTGGTCGGCGGCCTGTACGCGCCGACGGGCGGCATCATCGAGCCCTACCGCTACGTATTCGCGCTGGTCGAGTCCGCCATGCGGAACGGCGTCGCGCTGCACACGGATTTCCAGGTGGCGAAGGCCGACTGCAAACGGGGAATGTATACGCTGCGCTCGACACAGGGGGACGCGGTCCGCGCGCGCTACATCGTGAACGCCGCCGGGCTCTACGCCGACGAAGTGTCGCGTCTCCTCGGCGCGGAGTCGTTCACCATCACGCCGCGCAAAGGTGAGGAATTCCTCCTCGAACGCAGCGCCGCCGGATTCCCCAATCACGTGATCTTTCCCGCGCCGGGGCGTCACACGAAGGGCATGCTGGTGATCCCGACGGTCGAGGGCACGATGATGATCGGCCCGACGGCGGAGGAAATCGAGGACAAGGAGGACCGGGAGACCACAGCCGACAACCTGGACAAGGTGTTCGCGTCGGCGATGCACATGGTACCGGTCATCTCGCGCCGCGAGATCATCACCTCCTTCGCCGGGCTCCGGCCCGTGATGGAGGGCAACGACTTCTTCATCGACGTATCCGCCGAGGCGCCGCACGTCATCCAGGCGGCGGGCATTCAGTCGCCGGGGTTGACGGCCTCGCCGGCCATCGGCGAGTACGTGAAGGATCTGCTCAAACGGAACGGCCTCACGCTGACGGAGAAGACGCATTTCGACCCGTCGATCCCCGCGACGCCGAAGGTCCGCGAACTGACGCCCGAGGCGCTGGCCGGTCTCGTGCGCGAGGACCCGCGCTACGGACACATCGTTTGCCGGTGCGAGGCGGTGTCCGAGGCCGAGGTGGTCGAGGCCATACGGAAGGGCCACGCGACGTTGGACGGCATCAAATTCTATACGCGCGCGGGCATGGGCCGCTGCCAGGGCGGATTCTGCTCGTACCGGGTCTTGAAGATACTCGCCCGCGAGACGGGACTGCCCATCGAAGCGATTACGAAGCGCGGCGACGGCAGCCGGATCGTCATCGGGCGCATCGGCGCGCGAACTCAGGAATAGGAACGTGGAAGAACGAGCATACGACGCGGCGGTGATTGGCGCGGGCGCGGCGGGCATGGCCGCGGCGCTGCGTATCGCCGCCGCCGGCTGCCGCGTCGCCTTGATCGACCGGGAGGACCACCTCGGCGGCATCCTGCTCCAGTGCATCCACAACGGTTTCGGGCTGCACCGCTTCAACGAGGAGTTGACCGGCCCCGAGTTCGCGGAACGGTTCTCGGGACAACTCGTCGACTCCGACCGCATCGACGTGCTGCTGAATACGACGGTCCTCGAAATGCAGTCTGAAGGGCCGACGAAATCGTTGCTCGTCTGCGGCCCCGACTGCGGCGTGCTCAAGCTCACCGCGCGCGCCGTCGTGCTGGCCATGGGCTGCCGCGAACGCAACCGGGGCAATCTCGGCATCCCGGGGACGCGCCCCGCGGGCATCTTCACGGCGGGGCTTGCCCAGCGGCTCGTCAACATCGAGGGCTACATCCCCGGCAAGCGCGTGGTCATCGTCGGGTCCGGCGACATCGGGCTGATCATGGCGCGGCGGATGCGGTGGGTGGGCGCGGAGGTGCTGGCCGTCGTCGAGATACTACCGCACCCGTCGGGCATCACCCGCAACATCGTGCAGTGCCTGAACGACTTCAACATCCCGCTGTACCTGAGCCATATCGTGTCGCGCATCGTCGGGCGCGACCGCGTCGAGGCCGTCGAGATCACGCCGCTCGAAGCAGGGCGGCCCGACCCCGACAAGACGTTCCGGCTCGATTGCGACACCATCCTCCTGTCCGTCGGGCTGATCCCCGAGAACGAACTGTCGAAGGCCGCCGGGGTCCAGCTCGACGCCGACACCGGCGGGCCCCGGGTCGATGCGCGGCTTATGACCAGCATCGACGGCGTCTTCGCCTGCGGCAACGTGCTCCACGTACACGACCTTGTCGACTGGGCCTCGGCGGAGGCCACGCGCTGCGGCGACTACGTGGTCGCGTATCTGCGCGACGGCGTCTCGGCCCGCCCGCAGGGGCGCGTACTGCCCGGCGCGAACGTGAAATACGTCGTGCCGCACCGCTACCTGCCCGACGCCGAGAACCAGTTCTCGCTGCGCGCGCTCATCGTGAAGGACATCGGCACGATCACCGTCAAACGGGATGGCAAACTCGTCAAGCGGCGCACCTTGCGGCACATCCGGCCCGCCGAGATGATCCACGTCAAGGTCCGGCCCGCCGACGTGCCCGTCGTCGAAGGCGCCGACCCGGAACCGCTCGAAATAGCCATCGAGTAGGAAAACGACCTATGGAAAAGGAGATTATCTGCCTCGGCTGCCCGAACGGGTGCAGGCTCTGCGTGACGGAACGCGGCCGCGGCGACATCGAGGTCCTCGGCCAGCAATGCGACCGCGGCATCGACTATGGCCGCGAGGAATTCCTCGAACCCAAGCGCATCGTCACGGCGGTCGTGCGCACCGACTCCGACACCGTGCCCTTCGTCCCCGTGAAGACGGATAAGCCCCTCGTGATGGACCTGATCCCGAAACTGATCGAGGAACTCTACCGGCGCGAGACGCGCCTGCCCGTCCGCGCGGGCGACGTCCTCCTCGAAGACTTCGCGGACACCGGGGTGCGCGTGTGTTTCACCCGCACCATCGCGCGCGCGTGACCTTACAGGATGCGGAACAAGAGGCCCACCACGAGTTCCCGCACGACGATCACCGCGATGAAAAGCACGACCGGCGAGAGATCGATCTGCATGCCTCCCGCCTGAAACGCGCGCAGCCGCTCGCGGATGGGCCGCAGGAACGGCTCATAGAATGGATTGAGCGCGCGACACACGGCGTAGGCCGTCGGATGTTGCACCCACGACGCCACCGCCAGCACGATCAGGCCCAGCAAGTAGATATCGCATGCAAGCACAAAGATTCGTGTGATCATCGCCTATCACCGGTTCTTGAGGCGCACAAGTTGCCTCATCCCCAATGATATCACGCCAAAGATGCCCCCTGCAGCCCCCGTCGTGGCACAGGCGTCCCGCCCGTGATTGAGGACCACGGGCAAGATGCCCGTGCCACGCGGCGCGCGCGTGTGTGCAGGTTCCCTGACGTCTGACTGGAAATGGCGTCGGCGCCGTGCCACAATAGGGCCCCGACGGACGTGGCGCGTGCATGGGCACGGACGAGTCGATGGGGTCCGCGATACGCAGTAGCCTGCCAGGAAAACACCGGTAGCGCCCCGAGCGGGCGTATTCTTCCGTATTTCACGCATTTTCCCTTTGGCGGGGGCGTTGCATTTGCGGCCCGATGCGGCCCGCGCGCGCATAATCCAGTGTCCGTGTGGTGAGTATCATGGCCAGAACAACACCGCCGCCGGAGCTTCCAGGGCCGCCGCCTACCACGCTGCGCAGCCCGCTGCCGCCGCATGTGCGCAAGGCCCTGGCGAAGCGGGGCATCGACGAGGACGCCGTGCTCGTGGGCACGGATACGGACCTCGATATCGTCGGCGAGTACTCGGAACTCTGGGTCATCGTGACGCGCGAGAAGGTCTTCGTGTTCCTGAGCGACCCCGAGGAGGAGGAAGCGATCCTCCAGCGGGAAGTCCTCATCCAGGAAATCGAGTCGGCGCGCATGGACACGCGGGTGGGCTCGGGCTTCCTCGAAATCAAGACGCAGGGCGTCTTCGAGGAACTGGCGCGCTTCTCGAACAAGAACGCCGAAAAATTCGCCAAGGTCGCCGCGCAGATCAAGAACCTCGCGGGCGGCAAGGAAATCGCGCCCGCGGACGTGGACCTGTTCAGCGAATCGAGCCAACTGCGGCGCTTCCTCGATCGGCCCGACGTGCGGGTGCGGCGCGGCACGGTCTTCTTCCGGTTCCTCCGCTTCACGAAGGGTTATTGGCCGTACACGGTGCTGGCGATGGCGCTCGTGGTGCTGACCATCTGCTTCCTGCTCGTGCCGCAGCAACTGGTCAAGATTCTGATCGACCAGGTCTTCGAGGCGGAACATGACAAGGCGCCGAGGTGGTTCGCGTCGTTGACGGCCTTCTTCCGCCTCGAACCGGGCGTCGAATGGCTCTGGCTGCTGGTCGGCCTGCTCGCGGCGACGACGCTGCTCGGGTCGATTATCGGCATTCTCCGCGAATCGCTGGCGGTCCATATCAACAACCGGCTCGGCTACGACTTGCGCCGCGAGGTGTTCCGCAAATTGCAGGACATGGCGGTGCGCTACCACGAGTTGCAGCCGGTGGGCCAGTTGATGACGCGGTGCTCGCAGGACATCGAGACGCTTCAGGCCTTCATCAATCAGCTCACTTCGGGGTTCGGCTTTCAGTTGCTCCTGGTCATCGGCGTTGCCGTCACGATGTTCAGCATGAACTGGTGGCTCGCCCTGATCGCGTGCGTGCCCGCGCCGTTCGTGATGGCGTTCACGATCTTCTTCACCCGCTGGGTGACGCCCAAGTGGCGCAAGTACTGGAGCCGCCGCTCAGACCTCAACAGTTCGCTGCACTCGATCCTCTCCGGCATCCGCGTGGTGAAGGCGTTCGCGCAGGAGCCGCGCGAGGAACAGCGTTTCGGCGGGATCAGCGGCGGGTTCCGCGACGCGGGGCTCAACGTCGGCGCGGCGCAGGCGTGGTTCTATCCGACGATGGGCTTCGTCTTCCAGTTGGGCGGCTACTTCATCTGGATTTACGGCGGCACGCAGATTCTCACCGGCACGGCTGGCGACGACCTGTCCGTCGGCGAATTGATCGCGTTCCTGGGCTACCTGGGCATGTTCTACGCGCCGTTGAACTCGCTGACCCAAATGTCCACGTGGTTTACCCAATTCACGACCCAGGCCCATCGCGTCTTCGAGATTCTCGATCAGGACATCGAGATTCACGACGCGCCGGACGCGGTCGATTTCGAGATTCAGGGCGCCATCGAGTTCAAGAACGTCACGTTCGGCTACGACCCGCACATCCCCATCCTCAAGGACGTGAGTTTCCGGGTGCATCCCGGCAAGATGATCGGCATCGTGGGCCACAGCGGCTGCGGCAAATCGACCACGGTGAGCCTCATCATGCGCTTCTACGAGGCGAACGAGGGCGAGGTGCTCATCGACAACACGCCCGTCGAGAGAATCCGCAAGCAGTGCCTCCGCCGCCAGATCGGGCTCGTGGCCCAGGACCCGTTCCTGTTCCGGGGCACCGTCGCGGAGAACATCGCTTATGGAAACCCGGACGTGCCGCCCGAGCGCATCCTCGATTGCGCGCTCCAGGCGAACGCGCACATGTTCATCACGCGCAACCACGACGGCTACGACAGCCGCCTCGGCGAGCGCGGCGCGGGGCTTTCCGGCGGCGAACGGCAGCGCGTGGCCATTGCGCGGGCGTTGGTGCACAACCCGCATATCCTGATTCTCGACGAGGCCACTTCGAGCGTGGACACCATCGCCGAGCGCGAGATTCAGAAGGCGCTCGAAGCGCTCAGCCGGGGGCGGACCACCATCGCGATCGCGCACCGCTTGTCCACCTTGCGCAACTGCGACCACATCATGGTCTTCGAGGACGGCGAAATCCGCGAGCAGGGCTCCCACGACCAACTCATGGACCAGCGCGGTATCTACTACAAACTGGTGCAGACGCAAATCGAATTGAACAAAGCGACGGCGGACAACGTCGACGGCCTGCACGACCTGAACGAAGAGAAGGAACTGCTCGAAGAGAAGCGGCCCGAGAAACGCGCCGCCGCGCCGCCGCCCCGGCACCAGGAAATCCCGCGCATCCGCTACGTCACGCCCGCCGAGTTGCACATCACCGCCATTTCCGAGCGGGGTCTGCAAGTCTCGTATCGCGACGTCACCTATGACCACGTCCGCGCGTACCGCTGCTTCCCCGTCTCCCGCCCGAGCGAGTTCATCGCGCTCTGGACGGGCGCAACCGCGCTCGAACACAAGGAAATCGGGATGATCCGGCGGCTCAAGGAATTGACGCCCGGCGCCCGGCTTGCCGTCGAGCACGAATTGCTCAAGCGCTATTTCATCCACTACATCGAGCAGATCTACAGCATCGAGGAAAATAAGAACAACATGGCGTTCCTCGTGTGGCACGTCAAGACGAACAAGGGCGACAAGACCTTCATCACCAAACGGTGGGAGCGCCACATCGTCGTCGAGGGCGGCAAGAACGGGCGCATCATCTTCGACATCGACGACAACCGCTACGAAATCGTCGACCTCAATGAACTTGACGCCGCAAGCCGCGACGCCTTCTTCGAATACATCTACTGGTGACGGAATCGACCGGGGCGCCTGGGTCTTCGCGGGTCAGTCGGCGCCGTCTGGCCAGCCTTGCTGACCGATGAGGGGCACAAAGATGCAACTGATGCCTGTGGTCTCGACGAAACCGGTCTCCGTGCGCACGATCTTGACCAATTGCTGCACGTCGCGCGACCCGGCGGGACAGACGAGACGCCCGCCCATCGCCAACTGTTCCTTGAGCGCATGCGGCACGCCCGGGCTGCCCGCCGTCACGAGGATGGCGTCATAGGGCGCGCCCTCGGGCCAGCCGAGGGTGCCGTCGCCGCAGTGCACCAACACGTTGGTATAGCCCAGGCCGTGGAGGCGGTCCGCCGCGTCTTCCGCCAATTCGGGCTGGCGCTCGATGCTGACCACCTCGCGGGCCAGCGACGCGAGGATGGCGGTCTGATACCCGGACCCCGTGCCGATTTCGAGGACGCAATCCTCGGGGCGCAGGTCGAGCAGTTCGGTCATTACGGCGACCATGTACGGTTGGGAGATGGTCTGGCCGTGGCCGATCTGGAGAGGATGGTCCTCGTAAGCGTGCCGCTCCTGATCGGGCGAGACAAAAAGGTGCCGGGGCGTCTCGCGCATCACTTCGAGGACGCGCGGCGAATGCACGCCCCGTTTGGCGATATCCGTCTCGACCATATGGGCGCGCCTGGCCTCCAGGGAACGTCGAAACATGGGAAAGCGTAACCCCGCACGGGCTTCAATAACGGACCAGCAGCATCCGCGCCACCCAGACCACGATCAACGCGGCGAGCGGCCCCCAGTCCACGGGGCCCATGGGCGGCAACAACCGCCGCATGAAGCCGATGAGCGGGTCCGTAAGTCTGCCTGTCCACCGCATCCATAAGGAACGATCGCTGAGTTCGAGCCACGGGCCGAACCAGCGCAGCAAAATCGCCATCATGTACAGCGTCAACGCGATACCGACCGCCGCGCCGGGTGCCTGCGCGCCGGGCGCGAGGGCGAGCTGGGTCGGCTCCGCCAATTCGCCGGGGAAGGCGCGTTGCGCCGCGACGGCAAGGCTATTCAGGATCATGGACTGCATGCAGCGGGAATTCTTCCAGGGGGGTGTAAACCGCTCCCCCGCTCTTGATATCGCTCCTGAATAATGTCACAGCCGACGCCGTGAATTCACCTCCGAAGAAGTTGCGTTCCTCCCGCATCTGCCGCACGAGCGCCCCAAGGCGGCGTCTGCCGCGCACGCGCCCCAGCGTAATGTGCGGCGTGAACCGTTTCCGCTTCTGCTTCAGGCCGGCTTCCGAGGCCGCCGCCTCGCATTGCGCCTGGATTTCGTCGAGCGTATCGTCCGGCGTGTCCACGCCCACCCACACCACGCTCGGACGCTCCACGTGCGGAAACGCGCCTATGCCCTGCACGGTCAGCACCGGGCGCGCGCACTGGGCCAGCACGGCCGGCAGCGCCTCCGCCACCTGCGCCGCCTGCTCCTCCGTCGTCTCGCCCAGGAAACGAAGCGTCATGTGCAGGTTCTCCGGCGCCGGCCAGGAAACGTCCGCGCGCGTGCGCCGCATCCGTTCTCGCAGCGCCGCAAGTTCGTCTATCACGTCCTCCGGTGGATGAATCGCGAGAAAACACCGCATTAGAAACCCTCCGTGCAACATTCGGGGATACCGATGTCCGCCACCACCAGACGCCCGAGATAGCCCCGCGCCTCCCGCGCGAGAAACCCTCGCTTGGCGAACTGGAACGTAACCGTAACGTCCGCGCGCACGGCGCAGCCGCAGGGTTGCCCCGTGTCCGCATCGAGTCCCGATGGGATGTCCACGGCTACCGTATGCACGCGAGGCCATGCCTCGATGGCCGCCCGGACCGGCCCGCGCACGGCGCCGCTGATCCCCGTGCCCAGCAGCGCATCTACGAGCACGTCACAGTCCGCGAGGCCGATCACGGCATCCGCCGCCGCAACCTCGTCGTCAACCGCCCGCATCGCGCCGCCCAGATTCCGATACACGCGCAGAAACGCGGCGGCGTCGCCCGTAATCAGATCCTGCCGCCCCACCAACACGACGCGCGTCGCCCGCCCCGCCAGCAGCGCGAGCCGCGCGACCACGTAGCCGTCGCCGCCGTTGTTCCCTCGCCCACAGACCACGCCGACGGAACCCGCCGCCGGCAATTCCCGGTACACCGCAGTCCCCGCGTTGTTCATGAGCACCGCCCCGGGGATACCGATGTCCTCGATGCATCGCCGGTCCGCCTCGCGCATTTGCGCCGCCGTCAACACGCGCATCCGCTCTTCTCCTCCGTCTCGCGCAGTTCCGGTCCCCTTCATTCTATCGGGCCGCGCGCCGCGCTACAACCACGCTTGAGGCCGGGCCCGGAATCGCGTATCGTGAATGGGTTATGCGGAGAGACCGACGAACAGCGTATGGCCACAAACTACCACTTCATCAGCGATCTGCACCTTGGCGGCGACGGGGCCCTGGACGAGTGCGAGTTCGAGGCGGAACTGATCGCGTTGCTGCGCCGCCTCGAGGCCGACGCCGAGAACGCCGAGCTTATCATCGCGGGCGACATGTTCGGCCTGTGGGAGACCACCTACGCCGAAGGCCCCGACAAACTCCACGGGATCATCGCCGGGCACACGGAGTTGTTTCTCCAGTTCCAACGCACGGGCCGGCGCGTTCGCATCACCGCCATCCCCGGCAATCACGACCACGAACTCATAGGCGACCCCGAGTTCGCGAATATCCTGCGCGTGTACAACATCCACCTTGAGGCGCGGGACCACATCACGCGCGAGATTGACGGCCGCACGATCTGGATCGAGCACGGCAATCAGCACGACGCCTACAACCGTTTCGACGATTTCGAGAACCCGGCCTGCCGCCCCCTCGGCTATTACGCGACCAGCGGTATCATCAGTGGCGCCAGTCGTCGGGTCAAGGGCCGTCACGAGAAATGGATCAAGGATATCGGATCCGTCTACCCCAGGGAATCCGTGCCGCACTGGCTCATGTCGAACTATTTCTACCGCGAGATGAGCCTCTATATCCGCGTGCTGGCCGTGCCGTTTCTGCTGTTCTTCAGCACGAGCGCGATCATCGTTGTGGCCATCTTGCTCGAACTCGCGGGCGTACTGCCGAACGGCTGGCTGTTCTCGAGCTTCACCCGCTCCCTTGGCGCGCCGGGTTACGTGCTTGACGCCCTGTTCCTCATCAATGGTGTCACGGTCATCGCCATCCTCTTGCTTTCGGTCCCCCTCCTGTTGGTGCGTCGCGACATCCGCAATGTACTTATGCGCTACGGGGTCGACCTGTCCGAGGCGCTCAAGGAAGAAAAGGCAAGCCACTTCGCCGCCGCCGCGGAGCGCGTTTTCGGCATGCACCCGGATGTGATCCTCTTCGTTTTCGGGCACACGCACACCGCCGACCTGCATATTCACGACGGACGGGCCCTCATCAATACCGGCGCATGGCTCAAACAACTGACCCGCGTCTCTTCCCGGTTCTTTATGCTCCCGGACGTGTATCGTCCTTCCTACGAACTAGGCTACTTCCACGTCCGCGCCGAAGGACCGAACCTGGTTATCCGCCACCATCGCATCCCGAAGGCCGCGCCGGACGATCTATCGTTGCTGCAGCGCATCTCGATCTTCGGCAGAGGCCCCGCGCCCGCCGCAGAAATACCCGAGATTACCCTCTTGCCACTGCGGGCACCGGACACGCCTGAGCCGGACGCCAATGAGGATGCCCCCGGCGACGCGGAATGAGAACAACGTATCCCGCGCCCCTATGTCATCGGCGTGTGACAGTGTCCCAGGTCTCGAAGACTTGCCGCACGTTCTCGGGTTTCGCGCCGGGGCCGAATTCGCATTGGGCGATGCAGCCGCCGTTGTTCCAGAGCCGCCGATGGACCTCGCGCACGGCGGCGTCGATCTCGGCCGGCGTCGCCTCGGGCAACAGATGCTGGCGGTCAATCTCGCCCCAGAAGGTGATCTTGCCTTTGAAAGTCTCGAGGTTCTCGACGCCCATGCAGAAAATTTGCGAATTAAGGGCATCCACGCCGATCTCGACGAGGTGCGGGTAGATGGGCAGGATGTACCCGTCCGAGTGCATGAAGAGTTTCTTGCCCGCGCCGTGCGCGATCTGGGCGTAGTCCCGGTAACGCGGCTTGAAATGTTGCTCCCAGAGGTCCGGGCTGATCAAGAGGTTGCGCTGCGCGCCCCAATCGTCCATGAATTGCAGCGAGTCCACGTCGGTCGCCGCCCACCGCTCGAAGACCTCGCAATAGAACTGATGCATCGTGTCCATGAAACGCAGGAGCCCCGGCGGCTCGATCATGAGGTCCACGTACAAGTCCGTTGTCCCACGAATAAACTGCAGTTGCTCGAAGGGACGCGCGCAGAAACCCGCCGTCACGAAGCGGTCCGTTTCCGCGCAGAAGCGGTTCACCCGGTCGCGGTCCATCGTCAACCACTCGCGCGGCACGTGCACCTTGGCGACATCCGTATCCCAGTTCCGCACAAGCGGCCGTTTTACCTCCCCGATAACGCCTTCCTGGATATTCTCGAAGACGCAGCCCCACTCATCGACGTATTCGCCGATCTTGTGGGCGTCGCCCCGCGTGGGCGGCGTCTCCCGCGGGAAACCGGGCGCGCCGACGATGTCCGGCGGGAAGTCGCGTTGCAGCGCGAGCAAGACGTCGCCGTGGTGCATCTCGGCCCACGGCAGCGACCACAACTGGCGCGGCGCGCGCGGCGGCCCCTCGAACTGCAATGCCTGATACACAATCTCGCGCGGCGTGGATGCCATATGCTTCTCTCCTGGTGGAACAACCGCCGACAAATGCCGGACAGGTCTCAGACGCGCCCGGGCGGGGTGCCCCCGTCGGCTGTATCACAACCGATCTATGGGCGCGCTGAAAGCCTTTCCCAACGGTTCGAATTCCCCCGTATCCTCCGCCGCCAGCTTCGACCGAACTTCCTCAAACCGCCTGACGACCTCGACCGCATACAAAGTCTCGCCGCATCGCAGGCAAACCTCAGCGGGCGCGGCGATAACCGCGGTGTTTCTGCCGCCGCGCAAGAGCTTTTCCGTAGTCTGTTCCTTCATTTCGCCGCCGCAAACCGGGCACTCTGGAAAGGGCTTCATTGCTTTCTCCTGAACCTCCAATCGGTCCACTTCCTCGGGTCGGGCCGATATACCGTCACGAGCACCGCCCAAGCATTGGCTGCATTATACGCCCAGACGCTATGCACGGGCTCCCTGCCTCCTGTAAAGCCAAGGACAAGACAACTCGGATATGGCCAATCCGTGGGATATTCTTCGATGATCTCGCCAGTCAATACGCTTTCAAGGACATCGTCCAGCAACAGGCTGTCCGCGTTAGCCTCTTCATCGGCATGATCAGACACGCGAAACTTGCCGTCCCGTATCGCCTGCTTTAGCGCGTTGATTTCCAAGCACCGGACTCCTTCGCCGCTGAATCAGCCGATCTTCACGTAAGCTTCTTGCCGGTGGAACTAATCGAGAGCGCGGCGTGGAGCACGCCCTTGTGCCGGCGCAGAAGGTCCGCCAATTCCTTGAGGCGCGACGCGCGGCCCCGGACGATCACAATCTCGGCGCACAGCGCGTGATCGAGATGGATGTGCGTGGACGCCAGGATGTCGTGGTGGAAGTCGTGCTGCACCTCGGTCAGCTTCTCGGAGAGGCCACGCCGATGGTGATCGTACAGCATCGTGATCGTGCCCACGGCCTCCTTGTCGTGTTCCCATTCCTGCTCGACCAGCCGCCCCCGAATCAGGTCCCGAATAAACTCCGAACGATTCTCATAGCGCCCCTCCTTGACCAGCTTCTCGAGCCGGTCCAGGAGCGACTTCTCAATCGAGAAACTCAAGCGCGCGACGCCGGACATGGTCTCGTCTCCTACCCGATGGTTTTGCGGCAGTATACAGGCGCGCTGGCGTCGGGTTCACGGCGTCCGTTTCGCCGCGGCGCGAGGCGCTTGCATTCCCGTGCGCGGTGTCAGTATTATTTTCGTTGTGTTAGTAATACCAACGACCGTCGGAGAAGGAAAGAACTCATGAACCGCAAGTCGGGCTTCACGCTTATCGAACTGCTCGTCGTGATTGCCATCATCGGCATCCTCGCGGCGATTCTCCTGCCGGCGCTGGCCCGCGCGCGCGAGTCCGCCCGCCGCGCGAGTTGCCAGAACAATTTGAAGGAATTCGGACTCGTGTTCAAGATGTACGCGGGCGAGAGCGAAGGGGAGCGGTTTCCGCCGCTGGCCCCGTTCTCGAACGCCAACGGCGCCGCCATCTTTGCGGCAGCGGACCCCGAAGGTCTCTATCCCGAGTATCTCAGCGACCCGAACATCGCGCGGTGTCCTTCGGACTCGGGGGCGGACGGGGCCGGGCAGATGGTCTCGGCGCGCCTGCCCGCGGGAACCCTCGAGGAGCACGTCGCCGCGGCGCTGGCCGCGGGCGACCGTCTCAGCTTGCGCTACTTCCTCGCCGCGACGCTCGGCCGCTCTTATTGGTACCACGGCTACGCGATGACGAATGTCGCCGAGTTCTACGGCATTTGGAACGGCACGGGGATGAGCCTCTTTGTCGGCGACGCGGCCCCCGTGGGCGTAACCCCGGTGACGATGCCCATCAAGTTGAAGGACTGGGACCCGGACCTCACGCTCACGACGAAGCTGCCATGGACGGCCATACTGGGCACGGGCTCCGCGGGCGGCGACCAGGTGCTGCGCCTGCGCGAGGGCATCGAGCGTTTCTTCATCACGGATATCAACAATCCGGCGGCGACCGCGCAGGCGCAGAGCACGCTGGTGATCATGTTCGACACCTTCGGCAGTTTCGGCGACGCGGTCAACACGGCGGGCGGCGTGGTCTTCAACCATATCCCCGGCGGCTGCAACGTGCTGTATATGGACGGGCACGTGGACTTCATCCGCTACAATACGGCGTTTCCGATTATCGACGACAAGGCGAACAATTACGGGATTCCGCGCCAGGTCGGCCACTTCGGCCTGACGTGACGACGGCGCGCCTGCCGACAACGGAAAGGACTCACGAAGCCATGCAACACTTTATTCTGCTGTTTCTCGTTGTCGTACTCTGCACGGCGGCGGCCGCCCACGACTTGCCGGACGGCGTCCCGCATCACCATCCGGAAGATGAGGTCGGCCCCACGTCCGTGTTCGCGCACTTCCCGACGTCTCCGGATATGTACTGCGACGAGGTCGCCGCTATCATCCGCGCCGGGGTTATCGACCGCTTCGGCGCAGAGGAATTCGCGGCGGTCGTCCTGAGCCACGAACTCCACCAGCACATCGGCGTTTACACCGTTGTCGGCGCGAAGATGGGCGTGCGCGCCCGGGAACTGCTCGACGCGCCCCGTCGGGCCGTCCGGGTCGAGGTAGAGACGCAACCCGATACGCCGTTCGCCTGCGCGACGGATGGCCTTCAGGCGGCCCTCGGGAGCACTTACGGCCAGGACTTGATCCGCATTCAGCCCGTGTTGAAGCCAAGGCTCACGGTGGTCTTCTCATACGGTGGCAAACGTTTGCGCATGGGCCTCAAGGAATCATTCCGACACGAAATCGCGCGCATCATCCACGACAATTCGGAGAAGCACGGCTATCTCTCGCCCGCTTACTTCGAGGCCATACGCGGGGCAAGCTACCGCATCTGGGCGGATTGGGACCGCAAGAAGATCTTCGACGAGACGTGGATAGACGCGCCGGTGACGGAGCGGTAAGTGCGGGTAGCCGGTTGTCGCACAAGCTGAAATGTCGCGGGGATTCCCGTGTGTTTCGCCCTTGAACACTTCCGGAGGTCCCATCATGACCACAACAATCGCCACGCCGCGGCGCTATGAGGCGTTCCGCAAGGACATTACCATCGATCGCGTCGAAATCTTCCCCGTGCGCTACCCGACGGTTATGCGCTTCAAATTCTTCGAGGGGCCGACCTCGGGCGCGGGGCGGCCCGCGGTCCTCGTCAAGATCACGGCGAGCGACGGCACGGTCGGCTGGGGCGAAAGCGTGCCCGTGCCGCGGTGGGGCTGCGAGACCTTTGAAAGCGCGCAAAGCACGCTCCGGCAGTACATCATCCCCATTATCACGGGCATGAATCCCTTCGATATCGAGGACATTCACCGCGCCATGAACGTCGAGGTCGCGAACTGTTTCTCGACCTGCGCGCCCATAACCAAGGCGGGCGTCGACATCGCGCTTCATGACCTCATCGGCCGCGCCACGGGCAAGAACGTGGCCGAGTTGTGGGGCCGGACCGTTCCGGACGGTCTTGTCTTGAGCTGGACCTTGAACCCGCGCGACCTGAACGAACTCGAACCACTCATCGATCAGGGTAAGGCCCGCGGATACCAACACTTCAACGTGAAGGTCGCACCGGACCCCGCGTTCGACCTCGCCATGTGCCGCATGGTGAAGCAACTGGTCCCGGACGGATTCCTCTGGGCGGACGCGAACGGCGGCTATGAGTTGGAGATCGCCCTCGAGGTCGCGCCCAAACTGGCCGACGCGGGCGTCGCCGTGCTCGAACAGCCGCTCAAGCCCAACCGGCTCACCGGCTACCAGAAACTACGGCGGCAAGGGGCCCTGCCCATCGTAATGGATGAAGGCGTGGTCGCGCCCACAGACCTGCTCGAATTCATCGAACTCGGGTGCTGCGACGGGGTCGCGATGAAGCCCGCCCGCTGCGGCGGCCTGTGCTCCGCCCGCGACCAAGTCGAAATCCTGCGCGACCGCGGCCTGTGGTTCCTGGGCAGCGGCCTCACCGATCCGGACGTGTCGCTCGCGGCTTCGCTCGCGCTTTACGGCGCGTATAGACTTTGCTACCCGGCGGCATTGAACGGACCGCAATTCCTGGGCGCGAGCGTGATCACCGAACCCATTCGGCCGATCAACGGCAAGGCGTCCGTGCCGAAGGGGCCGGGGCTCGGCGTCGAGGTGAACGAAGCGAAGGTGCGAGCATTGGCCCAAGCCTGACGGTTTCGCGCCTTTCGTCCACAGCGTCCCGTGCTCATTTCTTGCCGGCACTTGTTCGGCCAGACATTTCGCGCTATGCTGTAATCCTGACGGCAGGCGAAAAAAGGAGGAGTGTCTCGTATGTTGAACGTATCCGTTGATCCCCTCATCGGCGCCGTGGCCGGCGCGATCATCTTCGTGGTGTTCTTCATTATCGGTTTTTTCACCAATTTGTCGGCGGGCGTCGGACTCGGGTTGTAAAAAGCCGCCCACGCCGTAGATTCGCGCGGATGCGCGCCAAGACTGCGGGAGGGATATTTATGTCCAGTGCTAAGCCGACCGCGAAAACCACCGCCAAGACGTTGCGCTTTTCTTCAGCATCGTGCCTCTTGGTGCTCGCCACCATGATATTCCCTTCGTCTGGATTCGGCGCGTTTGTCTTCCAGGACGACGGCCAAGCCCTCACCATCCTCGAAAACGACGCCCCCGTCCTTGTCTACCGTTACGGCATGGTCGAGCCACCGGAGCGGGTTGACGCCAAATTCCGGCGCGCCTGTTACATCCATCCGCTGTACGGTCTCGACGGCGAAGTCCTCACGCAGGATTTCCCCTTCGACCACCGGCATCATCGCGGCGTGTTCTGGGCGTGGCCGAAGTCGACTGTCGGCGGACGGGCGGCGGACGTTTGGGCGCTCGAGGGCATCCGTCAGGTCCACGAGGCCTTCGTTGAGCGCCGGGCGGACGCCGCCGAGGCGGTGATCGCGGTTCGGAACGGATGGGTTTACGATGACGAACCGGGGAAAGCCGTCGTGCGCGAACACGTGCGTTTCGTCGTCCACCCAGTCGGAGAAAATACGCGGGCCATCGACTTCGAACTCACGTTCGAGAACGCTAGCGGCGAGGAGGTGGTTATCTCGGGGTCCTCCGCCGAGGACAAGGGCGTCACGAAGGGCTACGGCGGCTTCTGTCTCCGGCCCGATGCCACGCGCTCGCCCATGCGCTTCACCGCCGTCAACGGCGTCGAGAAAGAAGACGCGCTTTCCCTCGAAACCCCCTGGTGCGACGTATCGTTTCCGGTCGAGAGAAAGGACGACAAGTTGTCGGGCGTCGCCATCTTCCAGCACCCGAGGAACCCCGGCTATCCGCATCCTGGCTGGATTCTACGGCACTACGGCTTCCTGGGCGTGTCCTGGCCGCATACGGTGGACCACCCGCTGGCCCCCGGGGCGTCCGTCACGCTACGGTACCGCATGTGGATACATCGCGGCGACGCCGACGCGGCGGGAATACCCGCGGCCTTCGCCGCCTACACGAGCGCGGCCCCCTGAACTGGAAACGCCCTGCTTGGGGAAGGGAGGAAGACCATGCATCTCTCGAAGAACGCTTGGACCGGGACGGACCATCTGTTGGCCATGCTCGTCATGGGCTTGATGGGCGCGTTCTACTGGGCGATCCGCGGGACCACGGGCTACGGCGGCGAGACGGGCGGAATGTTCGCGGGATTCGCCTGGGCGCTATTGTGGTACGCCTTCTCCCAATACGGCGCGGGGGCCGAGCGACGGCCCTACCATCGCCCTTGGATACTGGTTGCGATTGCATTGGGCATCGCCTTCGGCGGCTTCACCGGATACGGCGTCTACATTTCCTGGCTTAACGGGCGGTTCCACCTGAATTACCCGGAAGGGCTCCGCGACGTGCCCGCCTGGACCGGCTATGCGATGCTCTTCTTCTGCGGGATCCACTGGGGCGGGAACACAGGGTGCTTCATGGCCTGGTGCGCCCCGAAACGCCCCCTGCGCGGCGTCGACTGGGCGGCGCGGATCGCGTGCGGCGTCGCGGGGGCTGTGGCGGCCTACGGGTTCGTGCGTCTCGTCCCGCAACTGTTCCTTCCGTATTACGCCGAGGGCATCTACGCCGTGCCGGAGAACAAGACCTGCATCCGGGCCCTGGACTCGATTCGCAATATCGCGCCTCACGTCGGCTCGGTGCTCGGCTTCCTCGCCTACGAGATATTCCGCCGCGACCGCCGCGCCGTGGCCATGATCCTGACCATGGCCCTCGGCTTCGCCATCCCCTTCACCATCGGCGGTTACTGGCAGACCCAGCCCTATCCCGAGTTTCGGATCGACTGGTGGAAGAATTGGGAGATGACCATCGGGCTCGGCGGCGGGCTCGCCTTCGGGCTGGCCTTCTGGCTGTTCAACCGGCCCGGCGACGTCGCCCCGGCGCAGCCCGGCCGATTCGCGCGCGCTTTCTTCCGGTCCGGCCTTTTCCTCTGGTTCGCATGCGCCAACGTCCTGCTGGGCCTCTACGACGGCTTGTGCGAACTGCACAGCATCGAGACGTCGTTCTACGGCTACCTCGCGCTGTTTGTGCTGAGCCTGCTCCCCGTGTTTGCGGCCTGGATTCGGCGCCGCGCCACCGCAACGCCCGAGACAGCGACGGCGCCCTATCGCCTCTCCCTGCGCGCCATCATCGCGTTTCAGGTGTTCCTCATCGTGTCGGGCCTGCTGGTCAGCATTCCGGTCCACTGGCGCTTCGCGAACACGTTCCTTATGATCATGTACGCGATATACATCGGCGCGAGCCTGGTCCTTATCGGACTGCTGTGGTTTCGACATGCTCGGGCGACACCGGACACCGCGTAAGCCGGCTGCGGCGTGCGCGCATCCGAAATCTGAGATCTCAAATACGAGATGCCCGTTTGCTGACTCAAGAGACGGCACTTTCTGCCGATAACAATCAATGCGAGGCCAAGACACGGAGGTCAAGGCAACACGACAAGGAGGTCGGGGCCGGAACACCGCCGGTCAAACATCGCCCGGTTGTTTGTCCCAGCAATCGGTGATCAGTCCCATAGCATTCTATCTGTGAGTGGCGCCACGACGTTTCCCAGGGTTGTGGCGTTCTCGCTTTCTTGGCTGTTGTGTCTTTTAGCCTTCACCCTTGCCCTGAGAGAGGAGAATGTTTAGACCGGGCGGTTGCCGGGGGCTTGATTCGCGATCCGGTCGAGTTCCGCGGCGTGTTGGGGGTCCCACGCGGCCTTGTACTGGTCCTCGACACGGGCCTTGTACGCAAGGAACGGGTCGCGGGCCTGATGATACATGTCGCGGCTGAACCGGAACGTGGCGGGCAGCCCGCCCGCTAGCAGCATAAGCAGGCAGGACACGGCAAACCGGGGAACGGGCCCGCGAATGCGAAGTTTCGGCACGAACGCCACGATTTCCGCAAGCGGCTCGACGTCCGTCATGCGCCGCCGCAGTTCAGCGAACGAATACGCGGGTTCTTCGGGAACCAGGAACTCGTCGCACGTGGCGAGGAAGTGGCGATGCGCCGCGAATTCCTCGCGACACCCGGCGCAGGCCGCCAGATGCTTATCGACCGCCTCACGCCGGGCAGCCCGCAGGTGGCCGTCCAGATAGTCCGTGAAGTGGCTTCGTATGCTCCTGCAATCCGTCATGCCTTGTTCCTCAATATCTCGCGCCGACGGGGCCGGGCACCAGGTGCGCGAGCGCGTGGCGCAGTTTTTTTACGGCCAATATCTTGCGGGACCGCACGGTGTTGATCGGGCAGTCCAGCGCGGCGGCAATGTCTTCGAGAGACAAGCCCCGTATCGTGCGCATCACGAAGACGATGCGCTGCTCTTCAGGCAGTGATTCGAGCGCGCGCCGGATTTCCGTCGCGGTCTCCGATCGCGCGGCCCGGTCGTCGGGGTGCGCACCCGGGTCGCTGAGCGTGGCCCACGCGTCGTCGAAGGACGTCGCCTGACCGAGCCGCAGCGCCTTGCGCCATTCACGGCAGCGTTCGAGCCAGATCAGGCGCGCGATACCGAAGAGATAGCCGGGAAAGGAGCCGGTCGCCCGGTAACGGCGCCGCACCTTCCACACGCGCAGGAACGTCTCCTGGCACAGGTCGTTCGCGGCGTGGCCGTCCCCCGCCATACCGTAGAAAAACGCCAAAACACGGCGTTGGTAACGCCGATGCAGTTCCTCGAAGGCGCGCTCGTCTCCGAGCCGGACGCGCGCCATCAAGGCAATGTCCGCAACCGCTGCTTCGTCGGCCATCTTCCACCACCCTCGCACCCATTATATGACTACTTTCCGCGCAAATGATCAAGCCCCAAGAAGATTTTCGACGGCGTTGGGCGTCCGACGACGCGCCGCGATCAGCGGGCAATTGGCCACGAGGCGCGATCGGGGTGTTCGTAGGGACCGATTTTTTCGACGGGGATGGGCCGAAATCCGAGATCGAGCGCCGGGGAATCGTCCCTCAGCCGGAAGTCCCGGTTCGCGGCGTCCACGAAGCGCGGGTCTTCATCAATCAGGTTATCTTCGATCGCCAGGTAAGGCCGTGCCTTTTCCTCGATATGGTCCCAACGTCCGCCGACGCAGATATTACGCGCGATCACGTTACCCTTCGGCGCCTTCGGCTCGTCTTCGAGAATGCCGACCAGTTGAGGATACCGCTCGCTATACGGTGGTTTGTTATAGGCGATGCCTGATAACGTGCCTTTCTCGCGGCCTTCGACAATCCATTCGTCGGCGTGATAGTGGGCCCAGCCGAGGGCGCGGGCATCCACGTGTAACGCGGGATCACAGTCCACAAATATATTGTCTTCGACCGTGTTGTCGCGCCCGCCTCCGATGAACGCCGCCATCGTGACCTCGTGAAAGATATTGCCGTAGATAGTCGCGGAGGCGAACATGTCGTCGAGGTATACGCCGACGCAGCCGCGCCCTTCGAAGCCGGTGATCTGGTGCAGATAGTTGTGGCGGATCATGTGGCCGCGCATGGTCCAGTCGCGTCCGGCGTACATTGCGCCCGCGTCGTTCGATTCCTCGCAAACGTGATAAATTTCGTTAAACTCGATTACATGGTCGTTCCCGCCGAACATGACCGCGATGTGTGGCGCGTCGTGGATGAGGTTATGCGCCACGCGGTTGCCCACGCCTTGGACCGATACGCCGGACTGATACATGCGGTTCCACCGGCCATAATGATGGATGTGGTTGTTCTCCGCGGCAAGGCGGGCCGGCGTGAGTGTCGCGCGGTCGCCGCCGCTGATCGAGACGCCGCCGTTCCCCAGTTGGTAGAGGTCGCAGCCGAAGACCGCGCTGTCCGACGCGCCCGACAACGCCACGGCGCCGCCGCCCACGTTGCGGATGACGCAGCCGGCCACGCGCACGTGCGAACCGCCCGTCACGCGCACGGCGTCGGCGCGCGCCGCCTCGAGGGTCAGTTTCCGAAACGTCACGTGGGACAGGTCCGAGACCGTGATGATCGAATCGAGGACCGATACCACGGTCCGACCCTCCCCGACGGGCGAAGGCGGCCAGAAATAGAGCACGCCCGCGTCCCGGTCGAGGTACCACTCGCCCGGCGCGTCGATTTCCGAGAGCAGGTTGAACGCGTAATACCACTGGCCCTTGCGGTAACCGTAGCCATGGTAAGGCGGCTCGACGGCGAGGACCGCGGTTTCCGTGTCGATGGACTCGATTTTCTGCCGCTGGTCCGACCAGTCCCAGAACCAGTAACCGTGGAGCCAGGCATCCTTTTCGCCGATCCAGCGCTTCGGGCGGTCGCCGTCGTAGTGGAACTTGCCCGTCAGACTGCCTGGAATGCCGTGGATTTTGTGGTCGTCCTTCACCACAAGGTCCACGATCTTGACGAAACCCGCATTCGGCCAACGCGAAAGCGTCATAGGCTGGTCGTTGAAGAACACCTCGAGGCCGCCGCCCGAGGGCGCGCCGAAATCCACAATCCCGAGCGCCTTCAGGTCCGCCTGGACGACGTGGTCCCGCGCGGCGGCATCGATCCGTTCGAGCACGGCGGCGTCTGTCACGGGAACGAAGTTATTGACGACTCTGCCGCCCACGAGCCGCACATCCTCGCCAGGAAACCCGGAATAGACGAACGGGCATTCCGGCGTGCCCGAGTCGTCGGCGGCAAAGTTCAGCGTGCGGTCGAGATAATAGACGCCCGCGCGGACTAGCACCTGAACGCCGCCCGCCGGCTGGTCCCCCGCCTTCTTCATGTCGCGGAGGGCATCCCTTGCCCGCTCGATCGTGCGGAACGGACCGTCCGTGCCGCCCGCATCCGGCGCGGGAAGCGCGCCGCTCCACGCGTCGTCGCCGTCCAGCGCCACATAGAACATGCGCGGTGCCTCCGCGACGGCGGACAAACCAAGGCCGAAAAGAATCCCGGCAATAATGAGACGCACAATCGACTGCATACCACGTCCTCCAACAAACTTCCCTCTCCCCGAGGGAGAAAGAAGGGTGCGGGCTCCACTCAGCGTCCGTCCGTGGCGACGCGAACTGCCTTCCCGGTCCTGCCGGACTTGTACAGGGCACACACGACTTCGACCGCGTGCCGCGCCGTGGACAACGGAATAACCGGCGCGCGATTCTCGCGGATGGCGCGCACGAGGTCCTCGATGATCATCAGGTGGCCGTCCGTGCCGACGGCCATCGGGTCTCTCGCGATCGCGTCGTCCGTTGCCGCCGCGTCGCGCCCGAAACGTTCGAGCATGCGCGCCCGATCCTTCTCGGAGCCCATCGCGTACAGGTCGAGCCGGTTGGCCACGGTGCGGAACGAACCTTTCGATCCGTAGCCGTAGATTACCTGCGGCCCTTCCGGAACGCAGCATGTCGTGGTGAAGAGCGTGCCGAGCGCGCCGTTGGCGTAGCGCAGGCAGCCGACTGCCTGGTCCTCGGCCTCAATATTGTGGTTGTGGACGTCGTGGAAGCCGCAGACGCTCTCGACCGCGCCGCCGAAGAAGATCAGCAGGTCGAGTGTGTGGATGCCCTGGTTCATCAGGCTGCCGCCGCCGTCTATGGCCCAGGTCGCGCGCCACGTGCCGTGAATGCCGGCGAAGTAGTCCGGGCCGCGATACCACGGCAACGATCCGTGCAGGCCAATTAGCTTGCCCAGCTTGCCCGCGTTCACGGCCTGCTTAATCGCGATATTGCAGGCGTCCATGCGCGACTGAAAAATGCACGCGCACTTAACACCCGCTGCGGCGACGGCCCTCTCGAGCCGCTGGATGCGCCCAGGCGTGATGTCCACCGGCTTCTCCATGACGAGATGCTTGCCCGCGCGCGCGGCCTGGATGCCCATGGTCGCGTGGCAGGCGCTCTCCGTCACGACGCTCACCACATCAATCTCCGGGTCCTTGAGCATGGCGGCGTAGCTCGTATACGCCTTGCAGGCGTACTCCTTGGCGACCGGGAGCAGGCGTTCCTCGTCCGTATCGCAGACGGCGACGAGCCGTGCCCCGCGCGCCCGCGCGATGGCTTTGCAGTGATGCTGGCCCATGCCCAGCCCGACCACGGCGAAATTGACTGGTTTCGGCATTCTCGAGATACTCCTTGCGCGCGAGCCCCCGCGTGCGCGCCGACTGCGGTGACAATTAACCTTTCCCCACGCGTGGAAACGGCGGAAGACGCTCCATACCGTACACGTCGTCTGCTTCCGTGATTCCCCACACGTAGAGCCGGTAGTTTAGAATGCGGCCGCGCGGCATTCAAGGGGGCTGGCGAGTACGAGCGCGAGTACGAGAAGAGGAGAGGCGCGACACATGATCGAGAAAGAAACGTTTGCGGAGCGGTTGGGCTGGAGACCAGGAGACCGCGCCGTCATCATCCACGTCGATGATGCGGGTATGTCGCACGAATCTAATCGCGGCGCGATGCGTGCGATCGCGGACGGCGCGGCGACGTCGTGCAGCGTGATGGCCCCGTGCGCGTGGACGAGCGAGTTCGCGCATTACTGGAAGACGCAGCCGAATCTCGACGCCGGACTGCACGTGACGCTCACCGCCGAGTGGAGCGAATACCGCTGGGGGCCGGTCGCGGGGAAGCAGGCCGTGCCGGGGCTTGTCGATCCCGAGGGATGCCTCTGGCCCGATGTGCCGGACGTGCTGGCCCACGCGACACCGGACGAGGTCGAGACGGAAATCCGCGCGCAACTTGACCGGCTGCTGTTCATGGGGCTGCGCCCGACGCACCTCGACACCCACATGGGCACGGTCTACGGCTCGGTCGACTATCTCCAGCGCTATATCCAGGTCGGCGTCGAGCACCGGATACCCGTGTTCCTGCCCGGCGGCCACATGCAGTACATGCACGAAACCGACGCCATCCCGCCCGGCGCGCCCGTGGACATGATCGGCGCGGTCGCCGAGGCGGTCTGGGAGTCGGGGCTGCCCGTCCTCGACGATTGCCATCTGGTCGGCTATGACTGGCCGCTCGAACGCAAGCTCGAAGCGTATTGCGACGTGTTGCGCCGCATGCGGCCGGGGCTGATGCAGATAATCGTGCATGCCACGGAGGTCACGGACGCGTTCGCGGCGATTACCGACTCGGGACCGACCCGCCAAGGCGATCTCGACGTGATGCTCGACCCCCGCTTCCGCAAGTGCATCGAAGACGAGGGTATCATCCTCGCGACGTGGGCGGAACTCGCCGCGCGCCGCGAGCAATGTGTCTGAGTATCCCAGACGTGACGAAAGACCACGTCTCTATGCGCGCCACACGGGGAAATTCGGGAATTTTCAGCCCTGTTGGCGCGGTTTCCGCCAGAGACGGGGGACAAACGGTCCGGAACGGACCCAGACCGGTCGCCCCACTCCGGGAGTCCCGTGGACGCCAAGGCAAAGACATATTTCGCGTTGTGGTGTGTCGCCGCTCTGTTGTGCGGCGCGACGCTCTGCCTGATCTTTCTCGGTGGGCAGGTCAAGAGCCACGAAGCCGGGCTGGCCGTGCCCGATTGGCCGCTGACCTACGGGCAGAATCCCATCACGTATCCCTACCAGGACTGGGTCGGCAATATCTTCCACGAGCATTTTCATCGGCTGTGGGCGGGCAGCGTCGCTACACTGACGCTGCTCCTCGCGGTGCTCCTGCAATGCTTCGCGCCGCGGCCGTGGCTCAAGCGCATGGGCTGGCTCGCGGTGTTCGCTGTCCTGCTCCAGGCGACACTGGGCGGCCTGACGGTGCTGCTCCAGTTGCCGACGCTTGTTTCGAGTTCCCACGCCCTGCTCGCCCAGACCTTCTTCGCCATCACGGTCATTATCGCGTTCGGCCTGTGGAAAACCTGGAGGCCCGAGGAACCGCCCGCGCGGACGGCGGGCGCGGGATCGCTTCTGCGGTCGGCCTATGTGCTGATTGCGTTGGTCTACATTCAGTTGTTCCTGGGTGCGCTGATGCGGCACACGGGGTCCGGGCTAGCCGTACCCGATTTCCCGACGACGGGCGGGCAGGTGTTGCCGCGCTTCGATGCGGCCATGCTCACGTGGATCAACGCGTGGCGCTTCGAGAACACGTACGCGCTCGGGCTCGAACTCGAACCCGTGGGCATGGGCCAAGTAATCATTCACTTCCTGCACCGCCTCGGAGCCTTAGCGGTCCTCGGGGCGACGCTCGCGCTGGCGCTGCAATCGTATCGTAGGCGCATCGATCAGCCGCTGCTGTTCCGCACTGCGGGCTTCCTGTGGGCTCTTGTGCTGGTCCAGGTGACCTTGGGCGCGATCACGGTCTGGACCGCCAAGACGCCGCTCGTAACGAGCCTGCACGTCGTGACGGGCGCGGCGTTTCTCGGGTTGAGCGTGCTCTACGCCGCCCGCGCGTGGGTCCGGACGCCCGAGGCGAGTGGACAGGAGCGGGGGCATCTTGCCCCCGATGCGTGCACAGCGCCTAAAACCTCGCCCAGTGCAAGGGGGTTGTCTGCGCCATCCTCTCCCTCGGGGAGATCGGAGTCTTTTGTCCATCCCGTCCATCCCGTCCATCCCGTCCATCCAACCATCATGCAGACCCTCAGCGCCTATCTCACCCTCACCAAGCCGCGCATCGTCGCGATGGTGCTGGTCACGACCGCCTTCGGCTTCAGCATGGGGCGCGGCGGCGCGCTGCCGATCGCGCTGCACCTGATTACGCTCCTTGGGACGGGTCTCACCGCGGCGGGCGCGGGCGCGCTCAACCAGTACTTTGAGCGCGACGCGGACGCGCGCATGCAGCGCACGCGGCGACGCCCCCTACCACAAGGCGCGGTCGTTCCATGGAAGGCGTGCGTGTTCGGCTTCGCGCTGGCGTTGCTGGGCGGCGGCGTGCTGTACCAGTTCGTCAACCCGCTCGCCGCCGCGCTCGCGTGGACCAGCGCGACGCTCTATGTCGGCGTCTACACGCCGCTCAAGCGCTATTCATGGCTAAACACGAGCGTGGGCGCGGTGCCGGGGGCCATCCCGCCGCTCATCGGCTGGGCCGCCGCGACGGGGCAACTCAACCTCGGCGCGTGGGTCCTGTTCATGATCCTGTTCCTGTGGCAGCACCCGCACTTCTTCAGCATCGCATGGATGTTCCGCGACGACTATCGCCTCGGCGGATTCAAGATGCTGCCCGTCGTGAAGCCGGACGGACAGGCCACGCTGCGCCAGAGCCTTGCCGCGGCGATCCTGCTGGCGCCCGTGGCGCTGCTGCCGACCTTCGTGCGCGTCGCGGGCTGGCCCTACTTCGCCGGCGCGCTTGTGTGCAGCCTGTGGTTCGCCCTCGTTTGCGCGCGCTGGCGCTTCACCCAAACCAACGAGGACGCCCGCCGCGTATTGCGCGCCTCGGTCATCTACCTGCCCTTGCTGCTCCTGCTCATCCTTGTGGACGCGGTGATCACCTGACGCGGCCCCGACAGGCAAGGCCGGACAGCGTTTGACGGCGCAGTGCGGGCGGCGCAAACGAGCAGAGCCTAAAGGGCGGGCGCGCTACGACGCAAAGACCTCCCCGCTCGTCCGGGCACAACTGACTTGTACCTTGAGTCCTTTTCGTCGTTTACGTCCCTTTCCTTCCCGCGCCGGGGCCCGCAAGATGGCCTTTGTGGCGCGCGCTTTCCATGCGCTACTATCGCCGCGACAAGCAAGTATCACCTGGATTACACACCCATGTCATCGTTCCGTCTTCTTCTCAGCCGCTGCCTTCCCGTCCTGTGCCTGATGGCGCTCGGGGCGCGAGCGGCGGCGGTCGATGCGTGGCCGCCGGAGGACGGCGTGCTCGAAGCGATGCTGGACCCGCTGTTCGCGCGGGAGATGCCGGCGCGCAACGTCCCCGGCGCGGTGTGCGTGATCGTGGGCGACGGGCGCGTGCTCTTCGCGAAGGGCTACGGCGTGACGGACCTCGACTCCCGCCGCCCGGTCGACGCCGAGCGGACCCTGTTCCGCGTGGCGTCGGTCTCGAAGCTTTTCGCGGCCACCGCCATCATGCAATTGTACGAGCAGGGCCGCCTCGACCTGCACCGGGACATTAACGCCTATCTGACGGGCTTCCAGGCGCCCGCGACCTTCCCCGAGCCGATCACGTCCGCGCATCTGCTCACGCACACCGCCGGGTTTGACGACCGTTTCGTCGGCATGGGCGCGCGCACGGAGGCGGACCTGCCGGCCCTCGGCGAGTACCTCGCGCGGCGGCTGCCGCCGCGGGTGATGCCGCCGGGCCGCTACATCAGCTATTCGAACCACGGTTTCGCCCTTGCGGGCCATCTCGTCGAGGCGGTCTCGGGCATGACCTTCGCGGATTACGTCGAACGGTGCATTTTCGAGCCCCTGGGCATGACGCGCAGCGTATTCTTCCCCGTCCCCGAACTCATGGACGACCTCGCCACGGGATATGCCGACTTTTTCGGAAAGCGGCGCGCCGCCGTGTTCGACTTCCCGCAGACGACGCCCGCATCGAGCCTGATGACCACCGGCGCGGACATGGCCCGCTTCCTGCTCGCGCACCTCGGCCTGGGCCGCCTCGGCGACGCGCGCATCCTCGACGAAGCGACCGCGCGCGCGATGCAGGCGCAACAGTTTACGCAGCATCCCGCCCTGCCCGGGCGCACGTTCGGGTTCGGCGAACGGTACGAGAACGGTCTGCGCATCCTCGACCAGGGCGGCCTCATCTGGGGCTTTATCTCGCAGGTGGTTCTCGTCCCGGAAAAAGGCCTCGGGATATTCGTCTCGCACAACACGCAAAGCGGCGGCCTCGAGTGGGCGGTCATCCGCGCCGTGCTGGACCGATTCTTTCGCGTCACGCAGGAGTTTGCGCCCGCGAGGCCGACTGAAGATACCACCGCGCGCGCGGCGACCCTCTCGGGCCATTTCCGGCACAACCGGCACGTGCGCGCCGACTTCATGAAGCTGGCGACCGTCGCGGCGGAATTCATCCGCGAAATCGAACTCGCCCCCGGCAACGGCCCCGGACGTCTGCGGCTGGCGTACCACTCGTCGTTCGGGCGGACCGCCTACGCGTGGGACCTCGTCGAAGTCGGGTCCAACTACTACCGCCGCGTGCGGCGCGCAGCCACCGATAATACCGAGACCATGGAACTGCTCGATCGCGGGCGCGTCGCACTCGAACGGGACCCGACAGGCCGCGTGACGCACGTATTCATCGACGACAACGTCTATGAGCGGCTCGCATGGTACGAAACCCGGCCCGTCCTGCTCGCCGGGCTCGCATTCGCTCTGCCGGCGGTCCTTGGGGGCGCGCTTGTCTGGCTTGTGCGCCGGGGCTGGCGCGGCCCGCGGACATTATCCCCTCTCCCAGAGGGAGAGGGTCAGGGTGAGGGTTCTTGGAGACCTTCGGTCGGAGCGGTGGCTCGGTCAGGAGACCGGCCACAACAAAGCGCGGGAGACCGGCCACAACAAAGCGGGGGAGACCGGACGCAACTATGGCGCTGGGCCGCGTGGCTCGGCGGGCTGGCGTGCGTGTTTGAGGCGGCGTTTGTAGCGGGTTTCGCGGTTTTCTTACTTCGCGTGAACCCGCAGGCCTTCGGCTACGGCGTTCCCCATGCGCTCACGGCGATCCTGGCGCTGCCCTGCGCGGCGGCGGCGGCATGGGCCCTGGGCTTGATCGCGACGGCTGCGGCGTGGCGGCGGGCATCCTGGTCATGGCCGGTCCGCCTGCTGATCGCCCTGCAAACCGCCGCTTCCGGCATATTCCTGTGCTATCTATACTACTGGAACCTTCTCGGCTTTCGCTTCGGGTGACGCCCGTTTCGACACCGGGCGACCGATGCGGTAGAATGCCCCCGTCGTCGCCGGATCGCCCAGACGCAAGGAAGTGCGTGTTGTCGGAACTGCCGCCCTACCAATACATCAACACGGAAGCCGCATGGCAGGCATGCGTCGCCGTCTTGCGGCGCGCGCCGCGCATGGCCCTCGACGTCGAGTCCAACAGCCTCTACGCCTACCGCGAGACCGTCTGCCTGATCCAGATATCCGTGGCGGACCACGACTTCATTATCGACCCGCTGGCCGGGTTCTCCATCGACGCGCTGGGCAAGTTGCTGGCCGGCCCGAAGACCGAGAAGGTGCTCCACGCCTCGGAATACGACCTGACGCTCCTGAAGCGGCAATACGGCTGGGAAGCGGCCAACCTCTTCGACACCATGTGGGCCGCCCGGGTGCTCGGCTACTCGAACATGGGCCTTGCGGGGTTCCTGCGTGAGTTCTACGGCGTCGACCAGCGCAAGCGGTTCCAGAAGAGCGACTGGCGGCGCAGGCCGCTCAGCGACGAACAACTCGTCTACGCCCAGACGGATACGCACTACCTTCTCGCGTTGCGCGATGACTTCGAGAAGGCCCTCATCGAGAAAGGCCGCATCGAGGAAGCCCGCGAAATCTTCGCCGCCGCCGCACAGGTCCGCGGATTGGACCGCGAGTTCGACCCGGACGGCTTCTGGTATCTCCGCGGCGCGCGCGACCTCACGCCCCGCCGCATGGCCATCTTGCGCGAGTTGTACCTGCTCTGCGACGCCGAGGCGCGACGCCGCGACGTGCCCGCCTTCAAGGTGCTCCCGAACGAGGCGCTCGTGCGCCTCGCCGCGGTAATGCCGAAGACCCCCGAGGACCTCGCGGCCACTGGCTGCCTTTCCGCGCGGATGCTCGGCTACCTCGGCCCGAAGGTGCTCCAGGCGGTCCAGCACGGCCGCAAAGCCTCCGTGCCCGTCCCGCCCGACCGGCCCCTGCCCCAGCCCCACGGGACCGTCGACCGCTACGAAAAGATCCAACAATGGCGCAAGCACCACGCCCGCGCCCGCGGCGTCGAGTCCGATGTCATCCTTACACGCGACAGTATGTGGGCTATCGCCCTCCATAACCCGCGCACTATCGAAGAACTCGCCGACGTCGCCGCCCTCGGGCCTCGCCGCCTCGCCCTCTACGGCGAGGCCATCCTCGCCGAACTCGCGTAACCCCGCGAGCGCGACCAGTTCTAAGTGGAAGCAGGATAATTACTTACATGGGGTAGTACTTTCGCAAAATAGTTCTTGGCATGGCCTTATGGCCGTGTTATAATACGTTCAGGTTGAATCCATCTGGATAGGGAGAAGCAGCGTGGAAGCCCGGGGGACACGCCAAGGGTTGGAGTCGCCGCGACGCGGCGAGCCGAAGGGGACTCGCGTATTTTCACCCCCCCGCAATTGCGGCAAGTATCCTCGACAATCCCTCCGTCGTCTTCTGAGTACATCCGGTTGCCTGGGAGAACTGTCGTGAGAACCAAGTATCATGCGTCAAGCCGAATCGGGCTGGGGCTTACCGTATTCCTATCGTGCGCCCTGGCGTTCTTCCTCGGGGCATGCCCGCCGACGGCTGACCCGAACGGATCGCCGAATCCGAGCGTGACGGAGGAAGGCGAGGGCGAAGCTGCCGAAGGCGGAGAGGGCGAAGGCGAAACGCCCATACTCACTGAGGGCGAGTCCGCCGAAGGCGGGGAAGGGGAGCAACCCGCCGAAGGTGAAGGAGAACAGCCGCCAGTAGCCGGCGAAGGCGAAGGGGAAGGGGAATGGACCGAGGGCCAGATACCTGACGACAGCGCCCTGTGGTTGTGCGACTACTGGCCGCTGGCGGAGGGGAATTTCTGGGACATGACGGCGTGCTGCGATATCGGTTCTGCGATGTATGTGAGGGGCGCGTTCGAGTGGGCGGATCATACCGTCTGGGAAATAGATCACGTCGAAGACGGCATTGTGGTGCACGAGTACATCCGCTACCACGTGTTTCTTGACGGCTATCTCCAATACACATCGGCCATCGAGGACATTTACGCGCTGCCGGAGCGGCGCGGGACATTTGTCAAGGGACTCCCGGAGCGCATGACGCCGTCAGTGCCCGTAATCTATTGGGAAGATGCACCAGAGTTACCGATGACGCCGCTCGTCGGCGACGATGCGCGCGCCGCGCTTGCCGAAGCCGGCATTGATATCGCGTCGCTGCCGACCGAGGATATCGTTGTTCTCATGCTGCATGCAGTCTACGAAGAATTGGGGGAAGTGATGGTTCCTTGGATGGTGCTGGGCCGCGACCTTGGCCCGGTGTGGGAGCAACTAGGCGGTCTAGTGCGATACGGAATCGCGGCGACCGGCTGCCGCTGACGGCGGGCTTGCCCGTCGGGCCGCTACGGTACCAGGCCCTGCTCGATCAGGTGGTCCGTGACGACGCGGGCGACGAAGTCGTGGCCGTCTTCGGTCCAGTGGGCGTCGCGACGAAAGGTGAGGGGGTATTCGTCGGTGGCCTGGAAGGCGGGCAGGAGGCTGAAGACGGGATAGGGTAGCCGGTCCTTGACCTCGTCGAAGAATTCGAAGTAAGCGAATTGGTGCGGCTCGTCGACGCGGTATTCGTCGCGTTCCCAGTACTCGGGCGACTCGTTCGGGTTCCAGTGGTGGAAGCGGGGCACTATGACGAGGACGAAGGCGGCGCCGGCGGCGCGGACCTGGCGTTCGAGGCGGTTGACGTGTTCGAGGGTGGCCTCGAAATAGGGGCGCAGTTTTTCGAGCGGGTGCTTGTAGATGAAGTAGCGGGTGCCCTGCCGCACGCCGTCGATGGTGAGGTCGAAATCGTAGTAGCCCTTCGCCGCGTCCGCGCCGCCCGGCCATAGCCGCCGCGCGAGAAAGGTCTTGGGCCACGCCGCCCAGTCGACGAGCCGCGATGCCGGGGGGCGTTCGAGCGCCTTGTACGCCAGTTCGCCGAGGACGCCGTAGTAGAACTGCCGCCGCTCGTCGATATCGAAGGACACACGGTCGCCGTCGTGTTGCGCTTGAGCGGCATAGAAGTAGTCGTCGCCGAAGTCCGTGGCGTCGAGGAAATACAGCACGAGCTGCGGCTTGTACGCGCGGACGACGCCGTCGAAGAGGAGGTTGGCGAGGAACGGCGAGTAACTGACGATGCCCGCGTTGAGCACGGCGACGTCGTCGCGGCCAAGCCGCCCGCGGATCAGCCGCTGCGCCGCCTCGGGGAAGGCGTACTCCTGCCGCACGCCGTAACCGTAGGTGAACGAGTCGCCCATCATGACGATGCGCGTGGGATGCGCGGCGAAGTCCGCGCGGGAGTACGTGGACCGGAGCCCGTCCTCGTTTGTGATGATGAGGATCGGGTTGCCCTCGTACCAGGTCTTGAACATCGTGCGGTTCGCCGGGGCGATATGATGGTACTGGCGCGACTGCTGCCACCGGAACCGCATCATGGCGCGCTCGGGTATCGCGTAGCGCACGGCGATTTCGACGACGGCGCACGTGACCGCGAGGCTGACGATCAACAGCGCGAACTCGCGCGGACGGAACCGCGCAAGGCACAGCGCGCCCAGCGCCAGCCACGCCGCTGCGCCGTAGAGTGCGACGGCCCCGAGCGCGTTGCCCATCTCTTCGCGGCGGAACGTCCCCCAAAGCCCGCCCGCCGCCAGCACGAGCAAGACGAGCGCAACTTGCGCGCCCGCGAGCAGGATAGCCGCCCATTTCCAGCGTTGCGTGCCCATGCCCCGTTCGCGCCTCACTCGTCGGGCGCGGCGATGAGCCACGCGCGCCACGCCGCGTCGTCATCGAGCAGGTTGCGCAGGGCGTCCCAGCGGTCCGGCTTGGCCACGTACCGCCGCGCGCGCACGCAACGCCGCTCGATTTCCTCTTCCCGCGTCATGAAGTCCGCGAAGAAACGCAGGACCGCCGCGTTCTTGACCAAGCCGTAGATTTCGATGTTCTCGATCAGCCAGACGGGAACCTCCGGTCCGGTAAGGCGGTCCCGCAGGACCTCCCGCAGCATTTCCGGCTCGGCCTTGTGGACGCGCGCGTCCGACCCCTGTAATCGGAAGTAGTACTCGAATTTGAAGGTCTGCCGATACCGTCCGAAGTAGAGCGTGTCATCCTCGTGGGGCAACCGCACCACCAACTCGCGATATTCCTGGGGCGCGGGACGGCGGTAGTAATCGCCGACGGAGAAGATGTCGAGGGCCGCAAGCAGGCCGACCGCCGCGATCAGCGCAGCACGCGCGGTCGGGCCGGGCGCGCGGTCGATGGCGAGCGCCGCCGCGAGGATCAGGGCCGGCAACAGCGTCATGAAGTAGCGCGGCTCCATGACGGACACGTTTGCGTTTACCGAATGGGCATAGGGTACGAGGTAGCCCACGGCGGCCCACGCGGCGATCAGCCATAACGCCCGCGCATCCTGGGCCGACTCAGGGTCCGCGCGATGGACATACTCTCGGAGGCACAGCGCGAGAATCAAGACCGCACACAGCAGCGCCAACGCGGGGTCGTGGAAGAAATAGAGGAATAGATCGACAAACGCGTCGGGTTCGGGCCTCGGGACCCAGTATACCCGCGTGGTGAACGAGACCATGGTCCGGCCCACGTAAGGCAAGTAACCGATTATCACGACCAGCAGGCTCGGGACGGCGGCCCGCAACAGTCCCCTGCGCTCGGGCGCGGACGTCCGCGCGGCAAACAGGGCGACCGTCCCCGCCTGCGCAAGCCAGATAAGCCAGCCGAAGTAGTGCGTGTACACCAGCAGCAGCGTCGCGGCGGCGTGCCCCGTCGCTGCGGCGAGACCCGGCCGCGCGACGAGGTGCGCGAACGCCAAGTACGACAGGGCCGCCAGCAGAAACAACTGGCTGTACGGGCGCGCGTCCTGCGAATGGAGCAGGTGCGACCAGTTGATGGCGGTCAGGAACGCGGCGATAAGCCCCGCGCCTGGCCGCGCGATTTTCCTGCCCAGCAGATACATCACGGCGACGCCGGCCAGCCCGGTGACCACGCTCAGGAGCCGCGCCGTGTATTCCGTCGATCCCCACGCCTTGAGCCACATCCACAGCGCGAGAAAATAGAGCGGCGGCATGTGGTTGCGTTCGGCGCTCTCGCCCAGCATCACGCCCAGCGAATTCGCGGGGTCGCATTGCGTGACGCTGAGCAGTTCGTCGTTCCAGAGGCTTTGTTGCGTCAATTCCTTCAGCCGGAGGAACGCCGCCGCCACGAACACAAGGATGAGTAGATACACGCGCATCCGGCGAGGCGCGGCAGCGTGGATGCAGCAAGCGAGGCACAGCGCCCACAGCCCGAGCGTCAGGAAAGGCCCCGCTGTGCGCAGATACGCGAGGTTCGCCGTCGGGACCAGCCATAAAGCAAGAATGCCCCACGACGCGAACAGCGGCGCGTGGGTGCGCGCCAACAGGGCGTCAATTCCCTCGCCCGGTGGGAGCGGGGTAGTCCGCCGAAGGCGGAGAGGGTTCGGAACATCGGGGGCGAGACGCCCGCGCTCCTGTTCCCACCGCAGCCAAGCGGACACGAGCGGGACGTAGGCCGCCGTAATGATGAGGGCGAGCAAGGGCGCGCCGTATGGTTCAGGCGGGAATGTCCATGCCGTACTCGCGGAAAAGGACGCGGATGCGATCAGGCTGCAAGCGCCGGAAAAAACCGCGCCGCAGAAGAACAGGGCGCCCGCCACGTTTCGCGCGCTCATGGGCCGAGATACCCGAGGGTTTCGAGACGCTGACGCTCTTCTTCGGTCAAGCCGTGCGCCTCGTCCACCGCGTCGCCGCGCGCGATGGGCGACTCGAGCGGCACGGCGGGCAGGACCGCCTTGCGCAGGCGCGGCGCTTCGAATTCCGCGACGCCCGGCTCGCTCATGCGCAGCGTCAGCCGCACCGAAGCGCCTTGCGGATACACCCGCCGACGCACCGTGCGCCAGGCCGGGGTCGGCTTGCGGCATTCGTGGCGCCACAACGGCTGGTCCGCGCCCTCCTCGGTAAGTTCGAGGACCAGCACGCCCGACGTCAGCCGGTAGGCAATCTCGATCACGTGGGCGGCGCCGGGCGCGTCGATGCGCGCCGTCGCCCGCGTCTCGGCGGCGGGCGCGTCGAATCGCGCGACGCCGTCCGACGCCGTGAGGCGCGGCGCGGGCAAGTCCGGCATCCCCTCCCACGCCGCCGCGATCAGGTCCGGCCCGAAGGTCGCGGCGTGGTCGCCGCCCGCGATGACGTCGGGCGTGAAGTGCCGCCAGCGCGTGTTCAGTCCCCGCAACGCCGCGTTCATCGCCTCCGCCGCGTCGGGCGCTTCATCGGCGACGTTGCGGGCGCAGCCGGGGTCCGCGCGCAGGTCGTGGAGAAACTCGGCGAACGGCCAGACCGCCTCCGGGCGGAGATAGTGGACGTCCGAGTAGACCGCGTAGAGGTACGACGCATTCACGACGGCGGCGGCGGGCCCCGTCCCGTCCGGCGCTTCGCAATAGACCGTGCGGTCCGGCGCGATCGCGCCGCCCTGCAACGCCGGCAGCAGGCTTTGCCCGGCCAGACCCTCGGGCCGTTCGAGGCCGAAAAGGTCGCAGAACGTGGGATAGAGGTCGAGCAGGCTCACCGCGCCGAGGTGCCGATTGGGCGGAAACCCGTCGTAGCGGACCAGCAGCGGCACATGCAGCTCTTCGAGCGTCAGCGACGCGCCGTGCCGCCAGAACCCGTGCTCGAAGAACTGCTCGCCGTGGTCGGCGGTGATGACGAGCAGGTCGCGCGAGGGGTCGTAATCGAGCACGCGCAGCAACTCGGGGAGACGCGCGTCGGTATATTCGATCACGCCATCGTAAAGGCTCATGAGAAACTCGATGTCTTCCTCCCGAACATCATGGCCCTCGGCGTAATACGGCAGATTGCCGATGACGACGGACCCGTCCTGGTTGTAAAGATTGCCCTCGCGCACGGCCCGGCGATGATACGGCTTGATATGGGCCGCGCCATAGGGCAGCGGCGGACGATACGGGTGGTGCACGTCCATCGTGTGGATATAGACGAATTCGCGGCCCCCGCTTCTCCGATAACGCTCGCGCAGCGTCGCGATCACTTCCTCGATCGTGCCGTAGGGCGCGTTGTACTGGTACAGCGTGTGGTAGACGTCGAAACCCTGGGCCTGGCCCTCCTCCGGGCGCAGGAAATAGTTGGTCACGCATCCGACCGTGCGAAAGCCCGCCGCGCGAAACGCTTCCGCCAGCGACACCTCCGCCTCCGGCAGCCCGATCCGCATCGGGTCCTCGTGGACGTGCGAGTAGTGCTTGCCCGTCATGTAAGCCGTCACGGACCGGCGCGTCACGTTCGACGGCGCGATCGCGAGCCGAAAATCGACGGATTCCCGCGCCAGCGCGTCCAGATTCGGCGAGGTCGGGCGGTCGTAGCCCATATACCCGAGGTGGTCCGCCCGCAAGGAGTCGATCACGATCCAGATCACCCGATCCGGCGGCGCGGCGGCCTCGCCCACGCAACCCGACACCGCCGCGACGGCCCCCGGCAAGACCATCGCGACAAGCAGCAGGCGGCACAGCCCGCGCAAGGCCGTCCTTTCCCGGGGCGCGATCATGCGCCGGCGACGCGGCGCCTCATTCACTGGCGGCTTTCCCACGATTCGAGGTAATCCACGGTCGCCTGTTGATTGCGTCGGGCGGCCCACTCCTTCGCCGTCAGGCCCTGCGCGCCCTTCACCGTGACGTCCGCCCCGCGTTCCAGCAGCAGCTTCACCAAATCGAGGTCGCCCTTCTCCGCCGAGAGCGTGAGCGGCACGCTGCCCGTAGCCGCCTTCGCATTGACGTCTATGCCGAGGTCGAGGAAATGGGCGACCACCTTGTCCTGGCTGAAGTACGCCGCGCGATGCAGCGGCAACTCGCGCCACTCGTCGCTCGTCTTTGCCGACAGGTCGGCCCCGCTCGCAATCAGCGCCTTCACCGCATCGATCGCCCCGTTTTCCGCCGCCAGATGCAACGCCGTGTTGCCCTTGCCCGATCGCGCGTCCACCGGCGTTCCCTGCTCGACGAGATAGCGCGCCACTTCGGCGGCGTTGTTGAACGCGGCCGCATGCAGCGGGCAAAGCCCGTACTCGTCGACGGGTTGCGCCCGCAAGTCCGCCCCATGCTCGACCAGCAGCTTGACCGTCGCGAGCTGGCCCGCCTGGGCCGCGAGCAACAAGGGCGTGAAGCCCCGGCTGCTGCGCACGTCCACGTCCACCCCCTTTTCGAGGAAATACGTCATGATCTCGACCAATCCATTCACCGCCGCGTAGTGCAACGCCATATTGCCGAACTCGTCCGACATCTTGGCGTAAGGACTCGCCCCGTGCTCCATCAGCAGCGCCGCCACGTCCCGATTCCGCACGCCTATCGCATAGCACAGGATCAGCAACGGCGAACTGCCGTCCTCGAAACGCGCGTCCGCGTCCGCCCCCGCCTCGATGAGCAGTCCCGCGTTCTCCAGCGCCCGCGTCGCGTCCGACCCAAACATCGCCGTACCCAGCGGCGTTTCCCCGTTCCAATTGCGCGCGTTCGCGTCCGCGCCCGCGTCCAGCAGCCGCCGCACCATGTCCGGGTCCGCATACCGCGCCGCCACGTGCAGCACGCTCTGACGGCTGTTCACGTTCGAGATCGCGTTCGGGTCCGCCCCGCCCTCGAGCAGCCGCTCCAACAGCGTCATGTCATTGGTCCACGCCGCCCGGTGCACCTCCTGGAACCCGTACTTCGAGAAATCCTCCGCCGACGCCGCGTCCATCTCCCGGATCAATCCGTGCTCCGGCAACGAAATCGGAAGACCCGGCACCCCGGACGGCGGCGCCGCCTTCGCCTCGACCGTCTCCGCCCCCGCGCCCAGCGCCGCCACCGCCAACACAACGCCAACCACGATCCTGCGAACCATGAGATATCCTTCCCTGGCGGCCATGCCGCATTCCGCATTTAGCATTCCATATTCCGCATCCACCCTCCACCCTTCACCCTTCACCCTTCACCCTTCACCCTTCCCTACGCCGCCCCCGCGCGCGCCACTCGGCTTCGGCGGGCACGCATCGAGAAACGGCTATTCCTCGAAAGTCTATCAAAGCCGCCACGCGAAACGCACCCGCCCCGCGACTCGCCCAGGGCAATCGCACTAAAAAGTACGAGCACTCCGCTTCGATGTGCATAATTACTCTGGGACATATGCGAACTCGATGTGTGGGTGTCTTGCCCTAGGTCCGCGTCGCGCGCTGAAGTTCCCGCATTTAGGGCCGAAGGCCCATGACATAGTAGCCCAGGGCAACGCCCTGGGAAAATGTGCGCGCCTCAATGTGAAGCCCTGCAAGGGCGTAACAGCAAAAGGGGCCTGTATCCGGCGCGCCCTTATTCCCTGCCCGCGTGGAATCTTCCCGTCGTGTTTCGCCCTTTCAGGGCTTCTCTTTATAGCAGGCATCCCTCTTCCCAGGGCGTTGCCCTGGGCTGTCTTCTCCGGCCCTTTCAGGGCCGTGCCCTTCGCCAAATCGCGCAAACCGCGCGGTTCCCGCAGTGGACAT
>JAKQEQ010000018.1 GCA_029556545.1 Candidatus Hydrogenedentota bacterium | reverse complement strand
GGCCTACGGGAAGCCCGGGGCGTTTGCAGGCGTCACCGTCCCGATACCCGAAGCGTTCTCCTGGATCGTGAACGTGCCGCCACCGCTCGCCGTCTCGTTCTGCCCGAAGTCCATCCACATGTACAGCGGGTTGGTCGCCGCCGTGCCCGGCGTTGTGTCCGCCAGGACGCGAATGCGCGCCGTGAACCCCGCGCCCGAGCTCGTCCAGGCCGGGTCCGCCTGGTCCAGCTTCAGCACGTTGTTCGTGGTGCTGATCGTCTTCGACCCGCCCGTCGCCCCGCCGGCCGTGTAACCGTTCGCCGTCGAAAGCTCGTTGGTCAGGTCGTTCTGATAGTCGTGCGTGTCCTGGTTCGGCGTGTAAGACGACGAATGCAGGGTGTTTTTCATGGTGTTGGAATCGTAATCAGATTCCTTATTGAAAACGCTTAAGAAAGCCTTCGCGTACCAGTATGCAGTGACGGCCGTGGCTTTACCCTCCTACCATGTTTGGAGTAGCATGGCCTACATGGAGATGTGTTCCGTCACCGGCTGCACCAAAACCGCGAACCGCCAGGCCCACACGCTCTGCGAGGCGCACTACTACCGCCAACGGAGATACGGAAACGTCCTTACCAATCTGCGCCCGGAACTCGGAATGACCGAGGCGGAACGCTTTTGGGCGAAGGTCCAAAAGTCGGAGGGGTGTTGGCTCTGGACAGCGCGCAAGAACAACGGTTACGGCTCTTTTAGCCTCACCGACTCGAACGCGACCGTCTTTGCTCACCGCTGGGCCTACCAGTCTATCGTCGGCCCGGTGCCCGAAGGAACCGAACTCGATCACCTCTGCCGCACCCGTGCGTGTGTCCGGCCGGATCATCTCGAACCCGTTGCTCACCGCGAAAACGTTTTGCGGGGCGAGGGCCTTGCAGCCAAACAGGCGCGAAAGACTCATTGCCCGAAGGGCCACGAATACACGTCCGAAAACACCCGTCGATATGCTGGCCGACGCTACTGCCGCCAGTGTGGCCGCGAGCGGTACGTGCCTCGGAAATAGCGCTGCCATGGCTACACCTCCCCGCCGGCATCAGCCGCGGCCGGCACGCCTTCGACGACGGCCGAAGCGAACTCCTGCAGCTCGCGCTCGAGCACTTCGCGCCGGGTAATGAGCCCGTCGCCCGTGTTCACCAGGCCGTCGCCCAGCACCGGCGAAGCCGCCGCCTGCGCCTTGTGATGCTCTTCGAGCTTCGATTGCATCGCCGCCTCTACCGCCAGCTTCCGCTCCCGCAGCGCCAGCTCTTCCCGGTAGAGCTCCGTTTTGTGCGCGTCCAGCTCTTCGAAGCTGGCCTTGCCAAGGTCCTGTTTCATTCGCCACCTCCCGGCGTGTGCCCGAATACGATCAGTCGCTTACCGACCCGGAAGAGGTCGCGGAAGCCAGGGTCTCTGTCCCGTTGATTGCGCCAGGCTCGCCCCCGCGCTTCGATGCACTGCGCCGCGTGCTGTACGAAGACAGCCGTGCTCAGGTACTCGTTGCACAAGGGACAGTGCTGACTGTTCCCCTCGTCGCCCAGCGCCTTCGCGGCCGTCTCCGCGTCATGCACCGATATCGACGTCTCGCGTTGCTCCGCTCGAGCGCGCATCCAGGCGCGCGCCGCTTCGCCGTGAATGAGCACGCTGCGCACCGGATACGTCGTCTCTGCCATCAATGCACCGCCACCAGCCGCCGGCGTTGCTTCGCACTCAGCGGCGCGCCCGTGCGGTCCACCAGGCGCACCTGCGGCTCGTCCTGCCGGGGTGTCCAGGCACGGAGTTGGTCAAGCGCGGCCCAGAGAGACGTGAGGGCGTCGCGCGAATCCTCGGGCAACGCCTCCATCTGCTCTTCGCTGGGCCTTGGGGTGAGGCGGTCAATCCGATCGACGGCGTCCAGCAGGTTCCCGAACATCGTCACCGAGGCCGGGTCGAAGTTGAACGTCCCACCGTTCCTGAGTCCCTGTTCGATGAGGTTGAGCAACTGCATGTCAGCCCACCAGTTCCTTCGAGCGTGCCCGCGCGTGGACTCCACTGTGCCCGGTCAGGGCGACCTGGGTGTCGAACTCCTTGTGGCAGTCCGGGCAGGTCAGGTCGCTGCGCTTGGCGCGAGGGTTGAACTCGGTGATCGTGTAGACCTTGCCGCGGATCTTCTGTGGGCGGCCGTCGGCGTCCTCCGTGGAGAACACGCCTTCGCCGGCCGCCTCGAACTCCAGCAATGAGCGGCGGCGCTGGAACACGTCTTCCTCGGTCGCGTCCTGCGGGAGACCGTAGACCCGCGCGTAGCCGCGCTGGAAGTCCACCCCGAACGCCGTGCCGGAGTAGTCCTTGTTCAGGGTCGCGATCTCGTAGTCCTTGTAGACATCGAAGTCCATTACTGCTTCCTCCGAAGGATGCCCATCTTTTGCGTGGTATCGATGGTCTCCCAATCGCCCAAAAGTTCCTTCATGGCCCGTCCCACGCCGGGCGTGTTCACGTCGTCCAGGATCAGGTAGCCCTCGGGCGCCATCAGCGGCAGCCACGCGCGAAGGTCTTGTGAGACCGACTCGTAGTCGTGCGCGGCGTCCACGAACAGCAGGCCCACCGTCTTGCTCGCCCAGATCTTCGCGGCCGTCACGGTGTCGTATGGCGTCACCAGGACATTGGCCCGGACTCCGTACTTGTCGAGGTTGCGCTCGAACTCGGCGCGGTAATCGCCGGTGATG
>JAKQEQ010000174.1 GCA_029556545.1 Candidatus Hydrogenedentota bacterium | reverse complement strand
TCCAGCTTTCCCGTCCAGCAAGCTAGCTTGCCGGACAAGAGCGCAAGCAAGCTTGCGCAGTCCACATGCGTCGCGCATTTTCATGCTCTGCGGGAGAAATCCGCCGCAGGAGGATTTCATGACAACTCGTAATCGTAATCGAGTCTTTCGCTGGTGCAAGTGAACGATTACGAGCACGAGCACGAGCACGAAATATTGCGCGGGAACGGCGGAGCCGGTGGATTAGCTTTGATTCAGGTCCGTTTGCGCGCCTTGATGATGAGTTCGCCCTTGAGAATATAGGCGTGGTCGAGAATTTCATGCCCGCGCGCGCGCAACGCGGCGGTGAGCGAATCGAAGGTGTAGTGCGTGACGTGCTCGTCCGCGTACGCGCCCGGCGCGGCGATTCGGTAAAGCCGCTCGGTGAGCCGCCACTGCCAATTGCCGTAGTCCGGCGTGCCGATGACCAGCGTGCCGCCGGGCCGGAGCACGCGCGTGAGCTCGTCGAGCAAGCGGCCATTCTCATCGGGGACGTGCTCGATGACCTGGGAACAGATAACGCAGTCGAAGGCGGCGTCGCCGATGGGAAGCGCGAGGCCGTCCGCCCGCGCGAGCAGGCGGTTCGTGGCCTTCATGAAGCACAGTCTCTCATGCCGGAGATCGACGCCGACCGCGTGGGGCAGGTCGGCCATGATCCGCGAACTGCCGCAGCCGACGTCGAGCGTGGCCGCACCGGGCGGGACGAATCCGAGCACCAGCGCGTGGCGGCGGCGCTGCCAGTAGCGCTGCAGCGGGATGCGGCTGTCATGGGCGCGCCAGTCGTAGTCGGGAAAATCAATCGAGTTGCGCGCGCGCCACATCCGGAAGAACAGGCGCAGGTAGTCCTTGCCGAACTGGACCACTTGCGCGTGGGACCGGCCCTGGCCGCGCGGCTGATAGTGGAACGGGACCTCCGCGAAGCGGCGTCCGCGGCGCAGCGCCTCGATCAGAATCTCGACCAGGATCACGAAATTCGTGTGCAAGGGCCGGATATCGCGGAAGACGCGCCGGTGATAGAGGCGAAACCCGCTGGACAGGTCGCGCGCGTTCAGCGACAGCCCGATGCGGAAAAAAGCGTTCAGGACCCGGCTGAGCAGATAGCGCCCGAGCGGCTGGTCCGCGTTCCCGCCGGGGACGTAGCGCGACGCGATCAGCACGTCCGCCCGGTCCCGCGCCGCCCACAAATCCCGGATGAACTGCGCCGGGTGCGACAAGTCGGCGTCCATCGTGATCAGGTACTCGCCCCGCGCCTCGCGCACGCCCCGGAGCAGCGCCGCGCCGTATCCCGGCGTCGTCTCGCAAATGTAGCGCGCGCCCGCTTCGACGACCACCTGCTCCGTGCCGTCCGGCGAGTCCTTGTCCACGACCAGCACCTCGTAGCGCGGGCCTATCGCGTCCAGCGTTTCCTTCAGCGCGGGCAGCAACAGCCGGAGGTTGAGCGCCTCATTCATGCTCGGGATGATGACCGAGAGTTCGGGACTATCCTGTGTCTCGACGGATTCCATAGCGCACGTTGCCTTGTCTCTTGCCGGGGATCAAGGCGCGATTCTAGCGGAACCGCCCGCTCAGACCAAGCCGGCGGCGTGTCTTCGGGGTCCTTGCATGAAGTGCGGGCTTCAGCCCGCGCCCCGCGCCCTGAAGGGCGCACTCCATACACTGTGTTCTATGCGCGCAGGGGCGCGATCGCCGCGCGCACGCGCTCGGTGACGATCCGCGCGACCGCGAACTCGTCCGCGGCGTCGGTCCCGAGTTCGAGGATGATGTCGAGGACCCGCACGAGGGTTTCGCCGCCGTCGCTTCGTACGTGGCAGCAGAAGTCAATCTCGGGATGCGTGAGCACCAGCGTGCGGAACGTCTCCGCCAAGTCGCCCAACGGCGCGCGGTCCACGTGGCGCAACTGCATCACGGCGCGCACGGCGACGCCGCCCAACGTCGCCCGCTCGACGGTCATCGATCCGCCGGCCTGCTCGGCGGCGGCGCGGAACAAGCTTAAGCCGAGCCCGGTCTTCTTGCCTTCCTTGGTGGTGTAGAACGGGTCCAGCGCCGCGTCGGACGAAGCGGGCAGTCCGGGCCCGTTGTCCTCGACGACGATCTCGAGGGTGTCTTGCGCGACGTTCTCGGTGATGCCGACGTACACCACGGTGGCCCCGGCGCGCGTGGCGTTCTCCATGAGGTCGAGGATGTGCAGCGAGAGTTCACGCAATGCCGTAGGTCCTCCCGCCCGCGTTCCGAAGCGCGCGCGCGAGCCCGTGAAAGTCCGGCGCTTCCAACTCGAAATAGGACCGCGTCGCGCCGATCTCGTCCAGGCTGTGGCTGTCGGATGCGAAGATCAGCGGCAGCCCGAGCACGCGGAACTCGGCGTCTCGACCCTGGTCATGGCCCGCGGCGGAAATCTCGATCGCGTCAAAGCGCACGTCCGGCGGGAAGAAACCCAATTGCCCGCATACGGAAAAGGAGGGGCGGTCCACGTGCGCGGCAATCGCCAGTCCGCCGCACCGATGCACATACGCCACCGCCTGCGCCAAGGGAAACAGCGACGCCGCGGAGAGCATCTTCGATTCTTCGCCCACGATGTCCCCGTCGCCGTTCATCAGCAACTGACGGCCCAAGCGCCGCGCGCCCGCTTCGTAAGACGGCAACCCCGCCAGCACGGCCGCAGCGGCCGCGGCGGCCGTCGCGGTATCCGGAAACAACGCCACGACGTGGACTTCTTCCGCCGTCGTGATCTCGATGCCGGGAATCACGGCGACGCGGCCCTCGCCCGGCCCGTCCGCAACCTCCTGCACGGCGGCGGCGTTGCCCGCCGTGTTGTGGTCGCAAATCGCGATCAGGTCGAGCCCCGCGTCCATGGCCGCGAGCACGACGGCGGGCGGGGTCAGGGCGTCATCCGCGCAGGGCGAGAGCGCGGTGTGGACGTGCAAATCCGCGGCGAACCGTTTCACGCACGGCTTCCTCGCAGGCCGAGTGCGTAGAGACGCCCGACGACGTCGAACGCGGATTCGTTCGACGCGAATAGCGTCACGCCTTCCTCGACGGCCTTCGCGCGCACGCTGTCCTCGGGCCGCCGCCCCATCGCGAAGATGACGCCGGCCAGTCCCGCGTGCACCGACACCGCGACGACGTTCATGTGCACTTGCACCGTGACCAGCAGCCCGTCCTCGGGCCCATGCGCCAACACGTCGCTCAACAGGTCCGACACGTAGGCCCCCGCGACCTCGCGCGCCGGGTCCGGCGGCAACTCCGGCGTCAGCAGTTCCAGACCCAGTTTATCCATGACTTCCTTAAGATTCATGCAGCGACTCCCTCCGCTTGTTCCCCGCGTCTTCCATTTCCCGATACGGGCACGCCTCGACGGCGGTCTCGCCGCGCACGGTGTCTTCCGCCAGTGCAGCGCAGGTCGGCGCGCCGCACACGCCGCAGTCGCGGCCCGGCAACGTGCGCGTCAACCGGTCGATTTCCCCCAGTTTTAGCATGGCGCGCCCCATGTCCGCATCCAGGCGCAAGCCGCCGCGCGGCGTCAGGTCACGAATGCGGCGGACGGCGGCGCCGGTTTCTTCGTGTCCGTCCAAAGCGGCCTCGGCGCGCGCGCGCGCCAGCGCCGGGTGCGTTTTCCAGATCGGCGCACCGAAACACCCCTCGGGACAGGCGTACAACTCGACGACACGGCAATCCGTCGCCTGCCCGTTCTCGACGTCTTCGAGAAAGCGGGTCACCGAGTCCATGCCGCCAATGCGGAGCGGCGTGACGGTCGCGTCCTCGGCGGCCGCGGGCGGATGCGCGCGCCGCTTCACGCGCGGCAACAAGGCGGGCATGATCGCCGCGGGCGCGAGCACGTCGGTCCGCGTCAAACCGTTCGGAGCGGCGAGGGCCGTATACTGCGCGGAACAAGGCGCGACGAAGACGGCGTGCGGCCCGGTGATCTCGTCGCGCGCGGCCTCGATGGGCGTCAGAAACGGGGCCACTTGCGGCAGCAGCGAAGGAAACCGCAGGCGAACCAGATTGACGACCGCCGGACACACCGGCGAAAGCACCGGCCCTGCGGCCGCGGCGTCCGCGGCATGCGTACGCACGGCCTCGGCCAGTGCGTTTTCCCACGCGGCGCTGACACGCACGTTGCGGAACCCGAGCTCCGCGAGCGCCTGCTCGACGTCCGCGAAGCTTACGCCCGGCCCCAGTTGGCCCAGTAACGAGGCCGGAAGCACCAACACGGTCTCCGGCGAAATCTCGGGCAGCGCGGTCTGGCCGGGGAATCCGAACACGTTCGAGGGACACGCCTCGGCGCAGGCCGTGCAGTCCACGCACAAATGTTCGAGGATCAGCGGCTTCCCGCCGCGCACACGCGTCGCCTGCGTCGGGCAGGCGTGGAGGCACCGCAGGCATTGGTTGCAACGCCCGTCTTGAATCGCGACGGAATTCGGCGCCGTCACGCCGGGCGCGGCGGGCCGCAGGCGCACCATAAACCGCAACTGCGTGCCCCGGCCTTCGCCCGAGTGGATCGAGAAGCGGTCGCTGTTCCTGCGGATATTGGGCAGGCCCATGCCCGCGCCGAAGCCCAATTCGCGGGCCTCCGCCGGCGCGGTCGAAAACCCCTCCGAAAGCGCGCGGTCGATATTCGGGATGCCCGGCCCGCCGTCGATAACGGCGATCTCGACCTGCTCCGGGTCCACCGCCACGTGCATCGCGCCGTCTTGCGCGTGGATGACCACGTTCATCTCGGCCTCATACGCCGCGATCATCGTGCGGCGCACCGCGGCGGCGTCCGCCCCGATCTTCTTGAGCAAGGTCTTGAGTTGCTTGGACGCCTCGCCGCCCCGTTCGTAGTCCCCGCTGATGATCGGGTAGGTGGCGGCGGTCATCGGGCGGCGGCCCCTTCCCCTCCGGCCCCGAGACAGCGGTGCAGCCGCCCGCACGTCTCGAACAGGCTCGCGGGCGACACCAGCAGCACCGTGCCGCAGCGCCGCGCGGCTTCCTCGACGAGCTGGTCCGGCGCGGCCCCGTTCACGAGGCAGATGCCCGGCGCATCCATGAGTTCGATAAGGCGCACGAGGCCGTGGTTCGCGATATGCGTCACCAGCAGCGTCGTATCCGACACGTGGCTCAGCAGATCGCTCATGCGGTCCCCCGCATGGACGCGGTCCACGTCCACTTCGCGCGCGCGCTCGGGGTTCAGGATGCGCGCCCCGATGCGCTCTGCCACTTCAGCGAGATTCATCGGCGTCCCCGGCGGAGAAAGTCGCGTCCGCCGCGCCTATTCTAATCCCGACCCGCGGCAAGAGACAACGCGGTGACCAAGAAGCCCAGTGGCGACAACTGTTCTAGGTCGTCCGATTTGTGCCCGACCCTTGACATCCGGCGCGGAAGTGCTATCATATCCAGAAGAAAGGCACGCGCAATCGTCGGCGGCGGCGGGATGTGCGGCCACGGTCCGCGTGCCGGGGCGGTCTCAATAAAGAAAGGGGGGTTGCGTCATGAAACACGCGCGGCTCAAGCGGGCTTGCGGTCAGGGGGGATTATTCACGCTATTGGTTTGCGCCTTGGTGCTGGGCGCGTGTCCCTGGTCGCCTTCATCGCGGCCGCCCGAGGATAACGGCGATCCGGACAACGTCACCCCCCTGCCGGATGACGCGACGGGTGAGCCGCCGGAGTATCCGGATAGCGCGCCGGAAGGCGATAATCTCGACGAGGGAATACCGTCTGCGGAAGGCGAAGGGGAAGGGGCGAGCGGCGCGGGTCTGCCCGAAGGCGGACCGACGGACGGAGAGGGTGAAGGGGAGGGCGAAAGCGCGGAAGGAGAAGAGGAGATGATCGGGGAAGGAGAAGGTGAAAGCGAGGACGAAGGAGAGCCGCCGGGCGTCTGGCTGTGCGATTACTGGCCCTTGGCCACAGGGAATTTCTGGGTATGGCTGAACGCAATTGATGCTTACACGGTGGAGCACATTACCGAGGGCTTCGAGATGAACGGCTGCCCCGTCTGGGAATCCACCAGTCGAATGGACGGATGGACGCACTACCAGTCCGTTGCGTACTACGTCTTGATCCAGGGGTGGCTCTACGCCACGTCCTCCGTGAAGGACCTTTACCGGTTACCCTCGGCCACGGGCAAGATGCAGCATCTTCTTCCGGAACGACTCGTATCCGGCGAGTCGTTTGTCCCGGAATACTGGGGCAGCGAGTCGTTTACGATCCTCACGGGGAACGCAGTGCGCGCGGCGGCCCAAATCTACGGCGTATCGCTCGATGTCATGCCAAGTCCCGACGCGATCGGACTCGTGTTCAATCACGAGGAACTGGGCGAGATCGCGATGTTCTTGCTCGGTCGGGACTACGGTCCGATGGCCGTGCTCGGGGGAGGAGGATACAGCGTTATCTTGTCCGGAATCGCGCAGACCGGCTGCGTTCTCGACCCGGCTCCGTAGCCAGGGTGGCTCCTTAGAACGCGATGGCGTCCAGGCCGGGGATCGAGGAATCGAGAGGCACTGTTTCGATGTGGGTTGCGCCGAGGCGTGCGAGGTCGTAGCGCACCTTCGCCAGGGGGAGCGCGGGGTTGTCCGCGTCCATCTGCACGCTGAACTCGGTGAATTTCGCGCCGGCGTTCATGGTGGGCTCATCGCCGAACAATTTGTTCGCACTGAGGTATTCGAGGATGCCCGGCGTCGCCTCATTCTTCGCGTTGAAGAGGATCAACACCTTGTTCTCAGCGAAGACGGACCCGTAGAGATTCAGCAGGAACAACCGCGCCAGTTCGTATTTCTCGGGGTTGTCGCGCACGGCCGGGTTCGCCCAGATGCCGGTCTCGGACTCCATAATGACCTCGCCGATTTCGAGGCCGTAATTGCGGATGGCGCTGCCGCTCTGGGTGATTTCGAGGCCGAAATCGACCGCAGCGTGCTTCACTTTCGCCTCGGTCTTGCCCCAGGTCTCGTAGATCACGAGTCCCTCTTGAATGCGCGGTGGCGTCTTGAACTTCTGCACGGAATACGCCGCGTGCGACTTGCCGAACCCGAGCGCCTCGACCTTCTTGAGATACCATTCGAGGGCGAGGTACGGCATTTCGGAGACCATGCTTACCAGCGGCTTGGCGCGGAGCAACGCCGCGAACCAGGCGTCGAATGACTCCGCCGGGTCGCGCCGATCGTAGATGATGACGATGCGCACGCCGCCGCGGTGGAGCGACAGCACCTTCTCGAGGCGCAGATCCCGCCCGTACTCGAACTTGAATTCGAGAACCCGCTCGCGGACCCAGTCGTCGCCGCCGATGGCGATATCGACCTCGCCGAGGCCGAGTTGCGCGCCGAACTCCTGGGGGCGTCCGTCCCAGCCGACGAGCATCGCGTGCAGCGGAAACGAGGTCGGCCCGCCCGCGTCGTAGCCCTTGGTCGGAAATCCCGCGTGCTTGAGCAGGGCGATGAGGTTGCCGCCCCGATTCGGGTCCGCCAGCGAGCCCGCGGGCATGCCGATGACCAGTCGCGCTTCGTTCATGATGTTCTCCTACAGGTTCAAGGGCATGCGCACTTCCTTGCGCACGGGCGCGCGGCCGCTCCAGACCACGTACATGACGGCGAAAGGATACCATCCCAGCGTGAAGATGAGCCACGCCAAGGTCCAGTACGGATACGTCTCAACGGGCGCGGCGCGCCACCAGGCGATGAGACCCAGCACGCTCCCCACGAAGAAAGACCCCAGGCCGGTCTGCCTGGCCAAGGCCGGCCAGGGTTGGAATCCCTTGCCGGGCCGGTGGTCCAGAAAGAAGCCGAGTATGAAAAACAACAGCCCGATCGCGATGGCGCCCGGTTCGACCTGAAGGTATCCGTACACCCATGTCCGCTCCGCCGTCGGGTCCACGCCGAAATTCGGATCGAGCAGAACCAGCCGCGCAATGCCGCATACCACCACCAGCGCCGCGCCGTAAAACTGCAAACGGCTGTACAGGTACCGCGCCCGCAGCATGCGCCATGCCGCGCCCGCCAGCAGCAAGAGCCACGGAACTTGCACTATGATTACCGCGATGTAATGTAACACCCCTGATACTCCACCTTCGCGACGTCACGCCGTCTCGCGCGAACCCGCGCCCGACGGCGGGAAACAAACACGCGGCGCCTCACGAGAAACCGCGCGCGCCGCCGCAATAAAATACGCAAGATTTCACGATGGGGTCAAGCCCGGCCTCATTCCGCCCATTCTCATTCCGCGCGCGGCGGAATCTCTCGGGGACGCAGGAGATGGAAAGGACACAAGGGACAGATAGTCTGTGTCGGGTGTGCGACATGGCTCGGCGAGCGTCCGGCGCCGGGCACGAAGCGCCGTGAACGACTCCGTATGGATGCGCGCCTTTATCCGGGCACGGCTGATCCGGTAGGCTGTAGACTTCTCAACACAAGAAGAGGCGTCGCCCATGTGTACCCTGCCCGATCCGAGTCGGCGGTCCCGTTCAACCCTGTTGTGCTTGTTGCTTCTGCTCTGCGCCGGGGCCGCCTCGGCGGCGGCGGTCGAGATTCCCGACGCGGCCCTCGAATCGCATCTTCGCGAGGCGCTCGGCCAGCCCTCGGGGGACCTCGAGGACAGCGCCCTCGCAACCATTACCAGCCTTTACCATGATGTCGACTTGCATGGCGTCATAACGGACTTGACGGGCCTCGAGTACTGCACGGGCCTCGAGGCCTTCGACGTGCAGGACTGTCAACTTTCCGACCTGACGCCGCTCGCGGGACTGTCAAACCTCACGTACCTCCAAATCGTGAATTCGGGGGTGACCGACGTGACGCCGCTGGCGGGGCTCGCCGCGCTGTATCACCTCGGCATCTGGCGCAACGCCATTTCGGACATTGCGCCGCTGTCCGGATTGATCAATCTCACGTGGCTCGGCCTCGCCGGCAATCAGATCAGCAATATCTCGCCGCTTGTCGGCCTGACCAACCTCGAAACCCTGCATCTGCAAGATAATCAACTGCCCGACGTCGGCCCGCTGAGCGGATTAACCGGCCTGCGCGAACTCTTGCTCGATGGCAACAACGTGGTCGACCTGACGCCCCTTGCGGCGTTGTCCGCCCTCGAAATCCTCGGCCTGAACAGCAACACCCTCAGCAACTTGGGGCCGTTGTCCGGCCTCGCCAACCTGACGCAGCTCTTTCTCTATGACAACCAGATCACGGACCTCGCCCCATTGAGCGGCCTGACCGGGCTCGAACGGCTTAATCTCTCCGTGAACTTCTTCAGCGACCTGACGCCGCTCGCGGGGCTCACGGCGCTGCGCGATCTCGACTTGGCCAGTTGCCAGGTCACGGCGCTCGGCCCGGTGGGTGGGCTCACCGCCCTCGAATACCTCGACATCTCGTACAACCTGATCCCGAGTCTCTCCGGCGTCGAGACGCTCGATGCCCTGCTGCGACTTGACGTGTCCGGCAACCCGCTGACCACCGTACTGCCCGTGTTCGATCTGGACTCGCTGATCGAGCTTTGGCTGTGCGATATCCTGACCGGCGGCGAGACGTTGGCGGAGCAGGCGGCGGAACTCGAGGCGGGCGGCGTAGACGTCGTGTTCGGCGCGGCGGAGTGTAACCCCGGCGAGGGCGAAGGCGAAGGGGAACCGCCGCTGCCGCGCCACAGCGCGGACCAGAACGGCGACAATCGCATCAACCTCACGGAATTGTTGCGGATCATCCAGTTCTACAATTCCGGCGGGCTTCATTGCGACGCGACCGGCGAAGACGGCTATGCGCCCGGTCCCGGCGATGCGTCCTGTCCGCCTCACGACGCGGATTACGCCCCCGCCGGGCCGGATTGGCAAATTGCGTTGACGGAACTGCTCCGCATCATCCAGTTCTACAACGTCGGCGCGTTTCATGCCTGCCCCGGCCAAGGCACCGAAGACGGTTTCTGTCTGGGAAACCCCTGATTTCCGGGACGGCGGCGCAAGGAAGATACGGGCCGGGCGCGGCAAGCGAACTTACCGCCGCCGGTCACGCCGCGCCGGCCTCCAGGGACCGCTTGCTGCGCGTGCGCTGCAAGGTCACGTCGGGGCGGCGGCGTTCGAGGATCGAGAGCGAGATTTCGATGTCCTCCCGGGCCTCGTCCGGGGTCAGCGCGCCGACGGCGACCATGTCCTGGTCGCGGATGGTGCTCCACGCGAAGGCGAGCCCCACGAGCGGCGTCAATCGCCCCGCGGCCATCGGCTTGATGGTCATCACTGGTTTCTTCGCCTCCTGGATGACCCGGTGCGCCCAGTCGATCTCGACCTGCATAAGAAACCCGATCGCGTTGTAGATTTGGATGTAGGTCGCGATGTCGAGCCCCGCTTCATCGGCGTAGACCGGCGTCTCCGGCATATGGGTCGAGAGCCCGGGGATCATGCCCCGCTCGCGGATCATGGCGCACACCCGGTCCATGTCGCGAATCGTGCGCGTGGTGCGGTCCACGAGCGCGTCGACCGCGCTCGAATGGGGCAGGCAGAACGTCGCGCCGTTGGCCGCGCAGCCGTCCAGCACCTCGGCGGCCCTGTCCAGGTCGACGCCGCCTTCCGTCAGCGGCGTCCAGGGCGTATCGACGACGATCATCGCCTTGCCGGTTCGGCCCTGCGCCTCGCGGACGGCATCCACCAGCGGCGGCACGCCCGTCATACCCATGATCGTGTCAATGCCCGCATCGAGAAACACCTCGAGGACGTCGGCGATCTTCTTCGCGTCCTGGTAGCGCTTGATGAAATTGTCCTTCGCCGAGGTCTGATGCGACCAGCCCAGGAACCAATTGGTCCCGATGATCATGCGCGACACGCTCACGCCGCCCACGTCGGTGCGGGGGAACATATTCATGCGAGGTCTCCGCCGTCCGCCGCCGGACCGTTCCTGCGGCCGCCACGAGTATACGCGGGCGCCGCGATGTTGAAAAGCGAGCGTGAGCGGACCCGTTGTTCGCGTCTCATGGTTGCCGGCGGCGCAGTGCGACCGCCTGCTTACGCGAGACCGCGGGTTCTGCCGAGACTACTTCAAGACCCTCCGCGTACTCGATCCGGAAGTATAGGCCGCGAACCGGGATGACCGGGCCGCGGGAATGTCGATCCTGCTTGTTGTGCCTTTCGGGGGCGCTGGTGTATTTTCCGGCGAGGCGTCGGAGACGCCAAAACGGAGGGCACGAACATGGGCGAGACCAGGCATTTCTTCCTTACCGGCTGCGCGAGCGGCATCGCGAAGCACTTGACCGGCGTGTTGCTCGGTCAGGGGCATTCCGTCTTCGCGACGGACGTCAACCTCGAGGCGCTCGAAAACGCCGCGCGGGAGGGCGCGTGGCCCGTCGAGCGGGTGCGGCTGCGCGCGCTCGACGTGCGCGACGCCGATGCGTGGGAGAACGTCTTCGCGGAGGCGGTGCGGGAATTCGGCCACATCGACATCTGCATGAACATCGCGGGCCTGCTGCTCGCCGCGTGGGCGACGGATCAGCCGATCAACGAAGTCCACAGTCAGATTGATGTCAACGTGAAAGGCGTTATCTTCGGCACGCGGGTGGCAGCGCGGCACATGGTCTTGCGAGGCAAGGGCCACATCATCAACATCGCCTCGATTGCGGGGCTGACGCCCGTGCCCGGCATGGCCGTATACGCGGCCACGAAATACGCCGTGCGCGCCTACTCGATCTCCGCGTGCATGGAACTGCGGAAGAAAGGCGTATACGTCACCGCCATCTGCCCCGCTTCCGTGCAGACGCCCATGCTCGACGGCCAGTTGCACAACGACGCCGCCGACCTCTTCTACTCGGGCTACCGCATGCTCACGGTCGACGAAATCGAGCACGCGATTTTTAAACGGGCCATGCGCCGCAGGCCGCCTTACGAGGTGCACGTGCCCCGGCTCAAGACTAAGCTCGCGAAATTCGTCGATAATTTCCCGGCGGTAGGCCCGATCTTCGCGCCGTTGTACCAATGGAGCGGCCGCCGCCGCCAGGCGCAACGCCGTGCCGAGGAACAGCGGGCGAAGTAGCCGGAGCGGGAGAATCCGGCGACGCCCCTTGTCAATCGGAGGAGGAGAGTGGCAACATGTTTGCAGGTTCCAATGGCTGAGGAGTCGTCGGCTTACGTGAAGGGCAGCACAATGAAGATCAGAGTAATCGTTCATGAAGCGGAAGAAGGGAGATTCTGGGCCGAAGTGCCGGCAATCCCCGGCTGTGCGACTCCGGGCGAAACCTTCGAGGAACTGCTTGCCAACCTGTACGAGGCTGTCGAGGGCTGTCTAGCGATCAGTATGTAGATAAGCCGGTTTCACGGAGGACGACCTGTGAACATGGGAACACCAACCTGATGCGCCGGATGCCGCGAATCGTCGTTGCGCTGGGTCTGGCGAGTCTGCTGACCGACCTGTCGAGCGAGATGATCTATCCGCTGCTCCCGCTGTTTCTGACCGGCACGCTCGGCGCGGGCGCGGTGGCGCTCGGGCTGATCGAGGGAATCGCCGAGACGGTGGCGTCGCTGTTGAAGGTATTTTCCGGCGCGTGGTCCGACCGCACGGCGCGCCGCAAACCGTGGGTCGTCTTCGGGTACGGCATCGCGGGCGTGGCGCGGCCGCTGATCGGACTGGCGACCTCGTGGGTCTTCGTTTTGGCGATGCGGTTCGCGGACCGCATCGGCAAAGGGCTGCGCACGGCGCCGCGCGACGCGCTCATCGCGAACGCGGCCGCGGCGGATCAGCGAGGCCGGGCGTTCGGTTTCCAGCGCGTGATGGACCATACGGGCGCGGTGCTCGGGCCGCTGGTCGCGGCGGCGCTGCTGACGTTCGCTGGATTCTCGATCAACGCCGTCTTCCTCCTCGCGGCAATTCCCGCGGCGCTCGTGATGCTGGTGCTGGTCGTCGGCGTGCGCGAGCCGGGTGCCGCGCAACGCCCGGAATCGTCCGGCAATTCTTTGCTCGCGCATTACGCGGAACTGTCGCCGGACTTCAAGCGCTACCTTATCGCGCTCGGGGTGTTCACCCTCGGCAATTCGACAGACGCCTTTATCCTGCTGCGGCTCTCCGATGCGGGCGTACCCGCCGCCTCGGTGGCCGTGCTGTGGGCGCTGCACCACGTCGTGAAGACCGGCGCGTCGTACATGGGCGGGGTCTTGTCCGATCGGTTCGGGCGCAAGCGTCTTGTGGTGGCCGGCTGGGGGGTCTACGCACTGGTATACCTCGCGTTCGCGATGGTGGCCGCGCCAATCCCCCTCATCGCCACGTTCCTGGCCTATGGGCTGTACTTCGGCCTGTGCGAGCCGACCGAGCGCGCCTGGGCGGCGGAACTCGCGCCCGCGCACCTGCGCGGCACGGCGTTCGGCTTCTATCACGGCGTCGTCGGCTTGGCCGCGCTTCCCGCAAGCCTGCTCTTCGGGGCGGTCTGGGCCGCCTTCGGCGCGCCTGCGGCGTTCGGCATGGGCGCCGCGCTGGCGGGTGTCGCCGCCGCGCTGCTGATGCGCGTGCGCGAAATGCGCGAAGACGCCGCGTAACGCCGCATCCTATTCCGCGAGGGAAGCGTACATTGCCTCAAGGTCTTCGCGCGTCACTTCCTTCGGGTTGTTCTTGATGAGGGGATGAAAACTCCCGTCGATCAATGCGCCGACGGCATCCTTGGGGATGTTTGCCTCCGCCAGCGTACACGGCAGGCCGCCGATGCGCTTCAATTCGCGGATGCGCCGGACCATCGCGTCGATGTCCGCGAAGCCGCAGTACGCCGCGAACGCTTCGAGGCGGCGCCCCATATGCGGTGCGTTCAGGCGTACGGCGAATTCGAGCGTGAACGCGCAGGCCGCACCGTGGCACAGGTGGAACCGCGTCGACAGCGGATACGAACAGGCGTGCACCATCGCGTTTTTGGGCAGTTGGAACGCGATGCCCGCGATGAGCGCGGCATAGGCCATGTCCGCGCGCGCCCCCGTGTCATTCGGGCGCGTACACGCGGTTTCGAGGGAACGAAAGATCAGTCGCGCGGCCTCCTTTGCCAGCAAGTCACACATCGGCTGATGATTCCTCGACCAATAACACTCCATAGCGTGACAAAGCGCATCGAGGCCGGTGCAGGCTGTCACGAACAACGGCAGCGAATACGTCAGTTCGGGGTCCACCACCGCGTGCGTCGGATACAAGGCGTCCGCGGTGGTGGACCCCGAACTGACGTATTCGCTGCCGTTGTT
>JAKQEQ010000173.1 GCA_029556545.1 Candidatus Hydrogenedentota bacterium | reverse complement strand
CGCCACGGGGTCACGGTCGCCGTCTGCGCCTTGAGCGCGGTTTCCATCGGATTCGGCGGCGGTGCGGGTTTCGGCGCGCTCACCGCTTTGTCGATGATCTGTTGCACCGCGGTCTTGACCGGGGAGGGCGCTGGCGCGACCGGCTTCGGCGCAACGTAGGTGTTCTTTGGCGGCGTGTACGTCGCCTTGGGTGGCGTATAGACCGGCTCCGGCTCGGAGTACCACTCCTGCCCGTACGACTTCTGTGGCGGCGTGTAGACGGGCGCAGCCGGAGTGTAGGTGCCCTTGGACGACCCGCTCCCAAAGAGGTTCTTACCGATTCCGGCGACCGTCGAGCTAAATCTTGCTGGCATCATCCGGCTCCTTGACTACGCGGCCCGGTCGGACCCGCCGGTCCACCTTGCTGACCACTCTGGGAGCCGGGGCCTTGCCCGGACTCCACGAAACTCTGCTCGCTGGTGGGCGCGGTCATGCCCTGCTGCGCCTGCATCTGCTGTTGCATCTGGCCCATCTGCGCCTGTTGCTCCATCGCCGCCGGTTGCACCACCACCTGCATCCAGCCCTTCAGCAAGGTCTGGAGGAGCAGGGTGCGGTCCTCGTCGCCCTCGGCTTCGTTGAGCTCGGCGGCGAACATCGTCGGGGCGATGACCAGCTCGAAGAACTTGGGATTCTGCATCGCCACCGCGAGCGCCTGTTCCTCGAACCATTCCTCCTGCATCTGATCGTCGTAGGTGATGGAGAAGAGTTTGTCGAATACCTCGTTCTTCGGCATCCCCAGCTCGCTCATCAGCTTGGCCGCCTGTGCCCGCGTGACCCAATCGGAGGTGTCCTGCGCGTCGGAGCGCACCACGATCGACGGTCCCACCCGGTCGAGGCATTCCCGGTTCAACTCGAACGATCCCGGTTCGCCTTTCATCGGGCGCTGGTTCGGCACCACGAAGGGACGGCGCTGGGAACCGGCGTATTCGACCGTGTGCCCGAGCCGCTGCCACAGCCGGAACCCCTTGGAGATGTCGCGTTCGGTAAAGCGGTCGAGGCTATTGCCCCACGGTTTCCACAGATGTTGCCCGGCGCTCAGGCCCATGCGGGACGCGGTGCCGGAGATATTCGACTGATCGAAGACGCCATAGGCGGCGAGGGGGGCACGGCCCGTCATGCGATCGCGCTGCATCGCGTCCATGATGATGCTCTGGTCGTACTGGACGCGGTTGGCGTAGGGGAAGGCTTCGATCTTTTCCTCGCCCAGCATCGCCTCGTTCTGCGCGCCCGGTTGCGCGATCAGGTCGGGCGCGGGCACCTGGGCCGCATTGGTCGAGCGGTAGCGCACCGTCGCCGGGTCGTTCTGCATCTTCAGGCTGTAGAGATTGCGCTTCATGATCGCCTCGTACTGGGCGTGCTGTTTCTTCATGAAGCGGATGAACCCGACCGATTTGTAGGGCGCGTTCTCGCGCAGGGTCTCGCGGTTCATCGCCGCCGCGCCA
>JAKQEQ010000163.1 GCA_029556545.1 Candidatus Hydrogenedentota bacterium | reverse complement strand
GTTGTCATGAAACCTGCGGTTTCTCCCGCAGAGGATGAAAGTGCGCGACGCATGTGGACTGCGCAAGCTTGCTTGCGCTCTTGTCCGGCAAGCTAGCTTGCTGGACGGGAAAGCTGGAGCAAGCTCCAGCACTCCAAAGCGCGTCGATTTTCGGAGTAGTACGAGTACGAGACGGGGGATGCTAGGCGTAGATGATGATGATATTCGCAAGGCCCCAGAGGAGCACGGTAAGGCCGAGGGGCCAATCTTGGAGCAACGTGCCGCTCGGGTCGCCGCCACCGGTCTTATGCTGGACAAGATAGAGGTAGCGGAACAGGCCGTACACGACGAAAGGCAGCGTGACGTACATCTTGTCCGTGCCGAATTTCGCGACAACTTCGGGGGAACAGGTGTAGATGGTGTAGGTCAGCAGCGTGCCGCCAGCCATGATGTGGATGAGCGCATCGAGGTACTGCGTCGTGTAGTAGTGGAGCACGGGCCGGTGGTCGCCGGCGTCCTGCTCGAGGAGCGTGATCTCGTGCCGGCGTTTGCTCAGCGAGAGAAACAGCGCCAGAAAGAGGGTGCAGACCACGAGCCATTTCGAGAAAACGACGTCGAGCGCGATCGCGCCCGCGACGGCCCGCACGACGAAACCCAAAGCCACTACGATCACATCGATGATAATGAAATGTTTCCAGACGACCGTGTAGCTGACCGTCAGCGCGAGATAAAAGAGCAACGCGAGCAAGAACCGCGGATGAATCGCCCATGCGGCGGTGACGCCGCCCGCGAGCAAGATGATCATGATCGCGACGGCCAGGGGCGCGGACAAGGCCCCGCTGGCTAGGGGCCGCCTGCGTTTCTTGGGGTGGGCCCGGTCCTGCTCCATATCGAGGAGGTCATTGAAGATGTATGCGCCGCTCGAAACGAGGCAGAACGCCGCGAACGCGACCAGCGCGCGCGCCGCTTGGGCCGGGATAAGGGCCTGCCCGGCGAAGATGAGCGCGGCGAGCACGAGCAGGTTCTTGGTCCACTGATAGGGACGCATGACCTGGAGCACGGCGCGCGGCACGCTGATATCGGCGGCGGTGGTCATGATCGCATCCCTTCCTAGATGTTCATCTTCTTGAACTGCCATTCAGGGATGTTCCGAATGATCAGCATGATGTAGCGCCAGAAGAAGCGCACGTAAACCTCGTCTTTCCCCTTGCGCAGGGCGCGGACGATTGCCCGGGCGGCCTGACCGGGCGACGCGACAAGCGGCCCCGGCAACGGCATACCGTAGGTCATTTTCGTGTCCATGAAGCCGGGCTTCACGGTAAGGACGTGCACGCCCGCGGTATGCAGCCGATTCCGCAACCCGGACAGAAAGCACGTCAGCCCCGCCTTTGCCGCGCCGTAGATGTAGTTCGCTTTGCGGCCCCGGTCGCCCGCGACCGACGACAGCCCGACGATGAACCCGCCCCGGCGCGCCTCGAACGCACTCGCGAAAAGTTCGAGGACCGAGATTGCCCCCGTGAGGTTCGTGTCGATGGCGCGCTGGGCCTTGGCGAAATCCTCCTGGGCCTCGCGCTGCTCGGGCATGTAGCCGAAACAGAGGACGACGCCTTGCGGCTCGACCCCGAGGATGCGGCGGCACTCTTCGAGAAAGGGGCGGTGCGTGCAGTAGGCGGTGGCGTCGAACGGGACGGCGTGGCATGCGACGTCGAAGCGCAGGGCCACGTCGGCGGCGATGCGCGCGGTTTCCTCGTGGTCACAGTCAGCCAGGACGAGGGCGTAACCGCCCCGCGCGAATTCCATCGCGATGGAACGGGCGACAGTCGAGGCCGCGCCGAGGATGACGGCGGTCTTGTTCGCGCTATCTAAGGGATTGCGACCCATGCCTTCGTCCTTCCTACACGCCTACAATGCCGAGCCTGCGCGCCATCGAGGACGACAGCCGGTTCTCCGGGTCGACGCGGCCCTTGATCTCGCGAAACCGGTCCAGATCGGGGTACATGACCGCGACCGTCTCGGGCGCGGCGACGGCGTCTTTCGCCAGGTAAAGACGCCCGCCGTGATCGAGAAGTATCCGGTCGAGTTCGCGCAGAAACGGCACGAGCCCGGTCCGGTTCGGAATGTCGAGGGTGAGCGTGTAGCCTTTCATCGGATGGGACAGGAGGCCGGGGCCCGCGTCGCCGAATCGCTTCAGCACGCCCAGGAACGAGCCGCGTCGCTCGGTGCTGAGGCGTTCAAGGAGCGCCACAAGCCCCTTCGCACTCTCGGTCGGCAGCGTGGCCTGGTATTGCACGAACCCGCGTCTGCCATAGAGGCGGTTCCAGTCGTGAATCTGGTCAAGGGGATAGAAATACCGATCGTAGTCGATGATTTGCCCCTCGACGGAGCGGTGCATGCCGTAGAACAGGTTGTTGAAGACGCGGACGTTCAGGGGATTCAGGAGAAACGCGGGACAATCGACGGGCACGCGCTTGTCGCGGCGGGGGCGGACGTCGAAGGGCTTCGCGGCGAGGCTCCCCGGCAATTGCGCCGGATCGGCGTGATTCCCCCGCATGAGAATGCATCGGCCGAGCATCGCGCCGCGGGCGAGGCAATCCACCCACGCGACGGAATACTGGTAGCGCGCGTCTGAGGCCTCGAACGTGGCCAAGGCATCATCGAGGTCGCGGGACTTATGGTAGTCCGCCACGATATACGCGCTGCGCACGGGCTGAAGGCGAATGCGTGCGGTCAGGATGACGCCGGTGAGGCCGATGCCGCCGACGGTCGCCCAGAACAGGTCGGGGTTGTCCTCGGGAGAACAAAGCAGCAGGTGGCCCTCGGGCGTATAGAGACCGAAATCAAGGACGAATTGCCCGAACGTGCCATCCCGGTGATGGTTCTTGCCGTGTACATCGTTCGCGATAGCGCCGCCCACCGTGACGAACTTGGTGCCCGGCGTGACGGGCAGGAAAAAGCCGCGTGGAAGAAAGGTCTCGATGATCTCCGCGAGCGTGACGCCCGCCTCGCATTCGAGGACGCCGGTGGCGGGGTCGAAGCGCATCATGCGGTTCAACCGCGCGAAATCGATTACGCCGCCTCCTTCGTTCACCGCCGTGTCGCCGTAACTGCGGCCCAGACCGCGCGCGATAAAATGCGGCTGCGAGAGATCGCGCAGGATGTTCTCGATAAGCCGGGGTTTCTCCGGCCGGTAGACATGGCACACCCGCGGCGCGATGCGCCCCCAACCGGTCAGCGATTTCGCGACAAACGGTTCAACCACGGCGGCAGCCCATTCATTTGTTGGAATGGCGCGAGTATAGCCAGACCCGCCGCGGCGACACAAACGCGGACCCCAAGCGCGCCTTGCGGCGGCGCGCATGGCTATGTACTATGGCCGCCGGGCATCGGCCCCGGAAGAGGAGGGCGGCTTGATGAAACGGCGGGACTTCATGAAGACCGTGGGCGCGGGCGCGGCGGCGCTCGCAATGACGAACCGGGCGGCGGCGGCCCCGGCGCGACGTCCGAACTTGTTGCTCTATGTTACGGACGACCAGGGCATGGACGACGCGGGCTGTTACGGTCACCCGGTCATCCGGACGCCGGGTCTCGATATGCTGGCGCGGCATGGCACGCGGTTCACGCACGCCTTTTGCACGACGGCCAGTTGCAGTCCGAGCCGATCCGTAATTCTCACCGGGCAGTACAATCACGCGAACGGCCAGTACGGGCTCCAGCACGGGTATCATCATTTCTCGTCGCATGACACCGTGCGGTCGCTGCCGGTGATGCTTGCCGAGGCGGGCTACCGCACGGCGTGCGCGGGGAAGTTTCACGTGGCGCCGGAGGCTGCGTACCGGTTCGAGCTTCAGATCGGGGGCGGCGCGCCTCTGGAGATGGCCGAAAACTGCCGCAAAGCGATAGAAACCGACGATAACCGACCGTTCTTTCTCTATATGTGCACAACGGAACCACACCGTCCGTTCCGGCGCGACGGCGCGGACCCGGTGTCGCCGGAGGAGGTGGTGGTGCCGCCGTACCTGCCGGACACGCCCGAATGCCGCGAGGAATTGGCGCAATATTGCATGTCGGTGCAGCGGGGGGACAGCGGGCTGAAGCGGGTGCTTGAATTGCTCCAGGAAACGGGGCACTGGGACGACACCGTCGTCTTGTGCGTCTCCGACAACGGGATCCCGTTCCCCGGGGCGAAGACCACCGTTTACGACCCCGGCATTCGGCTGCCGTGCGTTATACGCGATCCCGCCGTCGCGCGGCAGGGCGGGGTGTGCAACGCCATGATCACATGGGCCGACATCACCCCCACGCTGCTCGACTATGCGGGCGGCGCGCCTGCGGGCGCGGACTTCCACGGGCGGTCTTTCCGTGCCGCGCTCTCGGAGGAGGACCCCGAGGGTTGGGACGAGGTGTATGCGTCGCACACGTTCCACGAGGTGACGATGTATTACCCCATGCGTGTGGTGCGGACGCGGCGGCACAAATTGATCTGGAACATCGCGCATGGGCTCGAATATCCGTTCGCGTCGGACCTTTGGCGATCGAGCACGTGGCAGGGCGTCCTCGAACGGGGCGACACGGTGTACGGGAAGCGTACGGTGGACGCCTACCTGCATCGTCCGCGATTCGAACTTTACGACTTGCAGGAAGACCCGGACGAGGTCCGCAACCTGGCGGAAGACCCGCAACATGCCGCGGTGCTCGCCGAGTTGCAGGCGAAGCTGCGCGCGTTTCAGGAGCGGACCAAGGACCCCTGGCTATTGAAGTGGGACCGGGAGTGAGGAGACGGCCATGTACTCGCGCACGTGTGACCGCCGAACCTTTCTCGCGGCGCTCGGGGCGGGCGCCGCCACGCTGGCGCTGCCCGCGCGCGGCGACGAGCTGCCGGCGCGCAAGCCGAATTTCGTGGTCATCCTCACGGACGACCAGGGCTATGGCGACGTGGGCTGCTTCGGCGCGGAAGGCTTCGAGACGCCGCATCTCGATCGCATGGCCGCCGAGGGCATGCGCCTCATGGACTTCTATTCCGCTGCGCCGGTGTGTACGCCGTCGCGGGCGGCGCTGATGACCGGGTGCTATCCGTTGCGCGTGGGGTTGCCCGACGTGCTGTTCCCGCAGTCGAAGATCGGGCTGAACCCGGAAGAAATCACCATCGCGGAAATTCTCAAGGCGCAAGGCTACGCGACAGGCTGTTTCGGGAAGTGGCATCTGGGCCATCACCCCGAGTTTCTGCCCATGCGGCACGGTTTCGACGAATACTTCGGGCTGCCCTACTCGAACGACATGATCCCGTCGCCCGAGCGGCCGCCGGGGTATCCCGAGTTGCCGCTTATCGACGGCGAGGAAGCCATCGAGACCAACCCGGACCAGACGCAACTCACGACGCGCTACACGGAGCGGGCCGTGCAGTTCATCGAGCGGCACAAGGACGAGCCGTTCTTTGTCTATCTGCCGCACTCGATGCCGCACGTGCCGTTGTTCGTCTCGGACAAGTTTGCCGGGAAATCGCGGCAAGGGCTCTACGGCGACGTGATTATGGAGATCGACTGGTCCGTCGGGCGGATTCTCGATACCTTGAAGCGGCTCGACCTGGACGAGCACACGCTCGTGTTCTTTTCGAGCGACAATGGCCCCTGGCTCATCTATGGCGATCACGCCGGGTCGGCGGGCCGGCTGCGCGAAGGGAAGACGACCACCTTCGACGGCGGGCAGCGCGTGCCGGGCATCGCCCGCTGGCCGGGGCGCATCCCCGCCGGGAGCGTATGCAGGGAAGTAGCGGCCATGTTCGACCTGCTGCCCACCTTCGCCCATCTGGCCGGGTCCGCGCCGCCCGCCGATCGGGTTATTGATGGAAGGATCATCTGGCCGCTGCTGTCGGGCCGACTCGGCGTTCAATCGCCGCACGACACCTTCTATTTCTTCCGGAGCGACGAACTCCAGGCCGTGCGCGCGGGCCGGTGGAAACTGCATCTGCCGCATACCTATAACCGCATCGAGACGCCGGGCACGGGCGGCAAACCGGGCAAGTACGCGCAAGGGACCATCGAGAGCGCGTTGTTCTATCTGCCTGACGACCCCGGCGAGACGCGGGATTTCGCGGCGGCCCAGCCGAAGGTTGTCGAGCGCCTCACGGCGATGGCCCATGCATTCGAGCAGGACCTGATAGCCGATGCGCGGCCCCCGGGCGTGCTTGCGGAGCCGGAATAGGCGGATGGCGCGCTCGACTTACGCCCCGGCAAAGAGGTGCGGGGACGCGCCGGAATATGGGTGGCGACCCGGAAATAGGTGGCTGTCCCCTATTTGCGGGGCGGTAGGCGCTTGGGGTAGCGATTGTGTATAATGGGAGCAAGGTTCCTTGAGGGCGGGCGGGGCATCTGACAGGGAGTCCGGCAATGAGGCACATGGGGTTATTAGCGGTCTTGATCGCGTTGGCGGCGTTCTTTGGCGCATACGATGTTGCGGCGCAGCAGATGACGCTGGTCTGGGGGGACACGGAAGGGCCGGAAGAGCTGTATTGGACCGATCCGGCGATTCCGGGCGCGCCCGGGGCGGGTTCGCCTACCATCGGGCCGAACGGCGGCGATAACATTCTCGAAGAGAACCCGGACGGCACGTATGAAGTGAGTGTCGGGCCAAATGGCGGTGTCGGCTACCTCGTGCTGAGCTACAGTGGGTCGTCGCCCATTGTGCTCTCGGACGACGCGGATTGGACGCTGACCGCGACGTGGACCGTGGACACGTCGATCCAGCAGCAAGAGCCGGGGGGACTGCCGCTCTTGTCCGCGTCGAATACGTACCTGTACATCGGCACGCCGCTTACGTCGAACGAGATCGACGTGGCCCGGTTCCGGTTGGGCATCGAGTGGCCGAACGAAAGCCCGCCCGGTACGCTGCACGGACGGTGGTCCGTTCGCAACCATAGCAATCTGAATATCTCGCGCGCCGCGAACGCGCCGGACGGTGTCACGTGTTTTGACGTGGGCACAGAGGTCGAGCGGATCACGGTGCAACTCGAATACAGCGCCGCGACAAACACGGTCCGTCAGACTTTCGGCGTGAACGGCGCTCCGCCGACGATCGAGGTGGGCAGCCTGACGAATGCGATACCCGGGACTACTCCCGTAGAGCTGGCCCCGTTCAACATCTTCGGCGCGAATTTGACAAACGACCTGTTCACCATCAAGGTCCGGGGCTATGGCACGGCCAGTCTGGGTCCGATTACGTTGACGGGCGTGGTGGTTGACGGACTTGGCGGCGAAGGGGAAGGCGAAGGGGAGGGGGAAGGAGAAGGGGAAGGCGAGGGGGAGGGCGAAGGGGAAGGCGACCCCTGCCTATTGCCCGAGTGTCCGGACTTTGACGGACAGGGAACCGCACTTTACGACGGCGGGCTTGGGTACGACTGGACCACAAGCGACCTGGACCAGAACGGGCTGGTCGACAGTTGGGAGGCCGCGCTGTTTCGCGCAGTGCTCTGCGATCCCGCGGACAGCCTGAACCACACGGCCCGATGCACGTTCCTGGCGAACCGGGCCGCGTTCCTCGCCGAGGCCGGGGCCGGGCCTTACGCGGCGCAGGCGGACGTGGTTGCGGGGCTGCTTACGATCAGCGGCACGATGCAGGCGGCCATCAAGACGAACCTCGCCCTGAGCGGCGGCTACACCGTGTTGACGCGTGCCGGAAAAGCCTCGAACGAGCCTTTCGCGCCGGACGGGGACCTCGACTACGACAACTGGGTCAACGGCGCTGAATACGACAACATTGTCGTTGCGGGGCGTTCCCGGGCCGATTACGTTTACGTGGCGCGACATCCGCTGCTGAACGGTTCCGAAGGCGCGGGCGTGGGCGTGCCGCTTGCGGGCATGCTGGGTCTGGCGGGGTTGGCGGGGAGCCTTGCGTGGGCCGCCTCGCGCATCTTGCGGCGACGGAGATAGGGGAGGCGACATGCCTCTGCCGGTATGTTAAATGGCTCCGCGGGCGTGGCGCCATTCGTAGGGGTGAGCCCCGTCCGAGGGGCTGGCCGCGCGTATCGCTATCTCAGTGACAGCCCGCACGCGCGATTGACAGATTTCGGGCGTTCGTGGTAATGTCATAATGAGACCGGAAAATATCGAAAATCTCTCAAATATCCATACCTGTTCGGGGTGAGGAACAGGGTTTTTCGCCGAACTCGGGAGGCGCATCATGGAAGTGACGATGTTGTGTCGGGTGCTGGTGTTTTGTGGATTCACGGTGGCGTCGTTGGGAGTTGCGGCGGAGGAGGCGCTGGTGCATACGGCGTATGTACCCGGGGGCGCGGCGCAATCGGACGCGGCCCTTGAGGGCGTTGCGCGGGCGCAGGGGGCGGTCGAGGTGCTTCGATACGCCCCGGGCGGGCCACTCGAGCGCCTGCTGGTCCGTCCCGGCGCGCCGGGCGTCGGCATGCCGGGGTTCACGTCGTACGCGCGAGTCGCCCTGGAGGATGCGTTGGCCGCCGGCGCTTCGATTTCTCGTGCGGAGGACGCGGAGATCGTGTCGGCGCGGTGGGAGCACGGGGTCATGACGTGGCGGTTGCCTGCGAAAGGGGGGCCACTCGAACTTCAGGTTCATCACGAGAAGGACCTGCTGTATACGGAACGGCGGACGGAGGAGGCGACAGCCGCTGGGTTGCGGCCGCGTTTGATCCGAATCGACTTTGTATCGGGTGAAGTCCTGGTGCAAGTGTTCGACTACGCGGAAACGGACGCGGATCCGATGCCGGACGCCGTGGAGGCGGGACTCAATGCCGCGTCCGCCGTGACTTCGTCCAAGGCGGATCCGGCGCGCGCCGCCGCCACCGGGGTCCAGTTCTACGCCGCATACAGCATGCTGGATTTGGGGTGGGATTCGGGCTGGTGGCCGAGCGGGTCCGGTCCCGATCCCGGCGGCTTCCCGATTCAAGTCCGGCTTGCCTTTACCGCCGCCTATAATCATGGGGCGGACATCCAGGGCGATATGACGCTTACCAAGGGGATGTTGGGCGTCGGGGCCGCGTCGGGCCTGTGGTGGTTCAACTTCGGCGCGGAGCTTTTCGCCAAGGTTGCGCTTGATATTCCATTGCCGTTCGGGTTGCCCCCGCTGCAACTGGTGTTTGACGTTCCTTATGTTCCGAATTTCGACCTGCTGGCCGACGACGAGGACGCGTTTGACTCGTACTTGCTGGACAGCGTATCGACCCTGAACGATCAGACGCCGCGCAGGCAGCTTTTTTCGATTGACCTAGCCGGACTTATTCTTGGCAATATCGACTGGTGGCCGGATTGGCTCAAACTTACAGCGGGCATGGCGGTGGATGCGGCGATTCAGGCCGACGGATCGCTTACCTGCGACTCGATAACCGTCAGCGACGGAGCGACATTCATCGAGGAATGGCAACAGACGCCGGTTACCGTCTCACCGGAAGGTTATAACGAGATCGCGAACTACAACGAACAGGCGGAAATCAACATCACCCTGCTGTCGTATCCCACGGTGTTCATCAAGATTTTCACGCTGGGGTGGGACCTGCCTCTGATGGAAATCCCGTGGACGCCGGTCCAGGGCCCGGCCGACTTTGAGTTCAATCAAGCGCCGGTGGTTTTCCCGCCAGGGGCGGAGGGCGAAGGTGAGGGTGAAGGTGAAGGTGAAGGTGAAGGCGAAGGTGAAGGCGAGGGTGAAGGTGAGGGTGAGGGTGAGGGTGAGGGTGAGGGTGAAGGCGAAGGTGAGGGTGAAGGTGAAGGTGAAGGCGAAGGCGAAGGCGAAGGGGAAGGTGAGGGTGAGGGTGAGGGTGAAGGCGAGGGTGAAGGTGAGGGCGAGGGTGAAGGTGAAGGTGAAGGTGAAGGTGAGGGCGAAGGCGAAGGGGAAGGCGAAGGCGAAGGCGAGGGTGAAGGGTTGCCGGAATGCGACATAGTCCTGGTGAATGATGCGGCCCAGCCCATCACGGACTTCGCCATAACGTCCTCGTATATCGAGGTGTTTGAATCGCGGGTAATTGAGCACATTTCCGTGACACTAAACATTGCGCACGCTGACGTAGGGCACTTGGTTGCGGAACTTGTAGCCCCCGGCGGTGCGTCGACCTTGTTGTTCCCGCGGCTGACCGCCAGCGGCGCGAATCTTGTTGAGACGACGTTTGACGACGATGCGACGCTGAGTCTGGGCGACGGCGTCGCGCCGTACACGGGCAGTTTTCGGTCCGCGCACTTACTGCGCCTCTTGAACGGATTGGATATGCGGGGCGTGTGGGAATTGCGCGTGGCGGACACGGTGGCCGGCGTTTCCGGCACGTTGCTGAACTGGCGGATCGCGTTGAACCCGTGCTCGCCGTGCGCGGACGATTGGCACGCGGCCGACTGGGACCGCGACAACAAGATCAGCATGTCCGAACTGCTGCGGGTTATCCAGTTGTATAACATGGGCGGGTTCCACTGCGCGGAAGATCCCGCTAGCACGGACGACGGGTTCGTTCCGGGCCCTGGCGCGAACATGACATGCTGTCCGCACGACGCGGATTACATGGAAGGCCCCGACTGGAAGATCAGCCTAAGCGAACTGCTGCGGGTCATTCAGTTCTACAACAGCGGCGGCTATCATGTGTGCGCGGAGGGCGAAGACGGCTTCTGCCCTGGGGGCGTGTGAGGCCGTCTTCACGCAGCGCGGAAGGCTCGGCGTTGCTTAGCCGGCGATGCCGAGGCTTTGGGCGAAGCGGCGGAAGAAGTTTTCTTTCCGGGGCGCGGTTTCGACCTGCTGCTGGAGCACGCGGGCGGCGAGTTGCTGCATGGCCGTTGCCGCGGGGCAGTTCGGGTAGGTGAGAACGAAGGGGTTGCTCTGCATGACGGCTTGGGAGACATGGGGGTCGCGCGGGATGAAGCCGAGATAGCTCAGGTTGCGGCCGAGGTACTGACGGGCGACGTTCGCGAGTTTCGCGGCGACGGCCTTGCCCTGCGATTCGTACGCGGCCATATTCACCACAAGACGTATTACGGCGTCCTCGCGGCGGAGGTAGATGGTCTTGAGCATGGCATAGGCGTCGACGATGGCGGAGGGTTCAGGCGTCGTGATGAGGAGGACCTCGTCGGCGGCAAGGGTGAATCCGACGGCGTTCTGGCCGATGCCGGCCATGGTGTCGATGAGGATGAAGTCGGCCTGGTCCTGGAGATCGCGCAGGCCGGTGAGAACGTTCTGACGCGCGCTTTGGGGGAGGTCGGCCATCTTGGCGAGGCCGGAGGTTCCGGGCACGATGCGGATGCCGCCGGGGGCGTTTACCAGCACGTCACGGATGCCGCGTTCGCCGTCGATTACGTCCTGGAGCGTGTAGACCGAGTTGAAGCCCATGAGCACCTCGACGTTGGCGAGGCCGAGGTCGGCGTCGATGAGGATGACGCGGCGGCCATGCTGGGCGAGGGCGATGGCGAGGTTGACGCTCGTGTTGGACTTGCCGACGCCGCCCTTGCCGCTGGTGACGGCGAGCACGCGCGCGACGCTGTGGGTGCGCCAGACGAGTTCGCGAAGAGATTGCGCTTGATCAGCCACGGCTTTCCCTGCCTTCCATGATGAGATTGGCGACGAGGGCCGTCGAGGCCACGCGGATGTCGTCGGGGACGTTCTGGCCGGTGCCGAGGTAAGACAAGGGGAGGCCGGCCTCGACGAGGATACTGAGCATGGCCCCGTACTGCCGCGTTTCGTCGATTTTCGTGAAGAGGACCGAGGTCGGGTTGAGGCACTTGAAGTTCGAGACGATGCTGCGCAGGTCTTCGAGGTGGGTGTTGGCGCTCATGGTCAGCACCGTCTCGTGGGGTCGCACCACGTGGAGCAGGCCTTTGAGTTCGTTGATCTGTTCGAGGTTGAACTGGCTGTTGCCGGCCGTGTCCATGAACACGAGATCGTAGCGGCGCAGGTCCTCGATCG
>JAKQEQ010000143.1 GCA_029556545.1 Candidatus Hydrogenedentota bacterium | reverse complement strand
AAGGGGCGCGGCGTCGTGCCCTATGTCTACCCGGTCGTGCAGGACGGTGGCATGTTCCCCGCCTACGGCGAGACGCCGTGTCGCCGGTGCGGGGGCGATGGCGTTCCGCCACCCGAGCCGGACGTGTGCGATGCGTGCAATGGCCGCGGCTGGGAGATGGACCGCGCGCGGTCGGAGTCGGGCGCGTGGATCGATGTGCATATCGACTGCACCGCCTGCGGCGGCTCCGGCATCGTGTCGCCCGAGGTGGACGATGGCGGATCGCGCGGTCCCGACGGCTATTACCCGGACGATTTCGAGACGACCCCTGCCGGTCATAACTGGCGCTGACATGACCACCCTTTCCTCGGCCTGGCCTTTGATGGCGGTCTCACCAGCCGCCAGCTCCGCGAGTGATCGCGGGGTGGGCCGGGAGCACCACTCCTTCGGGTGCGGCTCTGCCTTCGGGCGGGGCCGTGCCTGGGAGCCGCTGCCCCTGTTCGTGCAAGCACGATGCCCCTCCCAAGCGGATCGGCGGCGGCTCCCAGGCGCGGCTCGCGTCACTCGAGATCGTGGAGGGTACCGACGACAGGACGAGCAACATACAAGGTGGGACCTGGTGCGCGTCGATCCCCACGGCGCGCACCGCCCAACCGGTCGACATCACCAAATCCGTTTGGGCGATGCAGTTAGCACGGTGCGCAGGTCGCGCGCACGGCCGGTTGGGCGGTGCGCATCTGCACGCCATCATCGTAGCGGCGGAGAAGCGCCGTGAAATTTCACAGAAAGGAAAACTCGTTGGACGAACAGAAACCGAGTATCGGACGACTAGTCCATTACGTGCTCGAAAGCGGCCCTTGTACGGGCCAGCATCGACCGGCGCTGATCGTGCGCGTGTGGGGCGATCTCCCGACAAGCGCGGTGCAACTCCAGGTGTTCACCGACAGCCCGACATCGGAGGACTCGAACGACTGTCTGCCGCCGGTGATGTGGGCAACGTCGCGCCTGCAGGATGCCAGCGGGGAAAAGCCGGGTACCTGGCATTGGCCCGAGCGGGTCTAGCCGATGCAGGTACAGCAATTCGGCGGAACCACCTGGAAGCGCGACGACCTGACCGAAGAGGAGGTGATGGCCAAGCTGCGAGAAGCGATGGCCGATCCAGAGACGGACGAGATTCGGATTCAACCGGACCGACCAAATCGCCACGAACGTCGCAAGGCGATACCAAATGAGTGAACCGACCTACCTCAAGGTCCTCTCAAAAACAGGGCAGGCGTGCCATGGTGGGGAATTCGACTATAGCCCACACCTGCCCAGCGAGAACGGTCCCGGACTGGAGCTCCCCCAACGCAAACCGGCGCTCTGCAAATCCGGCTGGCATTGGTGCAGCCCTGACTCGCTGATGCACAACTGGGCGGTAGCGGGGATGCAGGTGTACGAGGCCGAACCGTCGGCGGACGTGACCGCGTTTGACAACGCGGGCAAATGCGTCAGCTCGTCGGGGCGATTGGTGCGACCGTACGCCCTACCTCAGTGGTGGATCGATGCCATGCAGTTCGTCGCTGAGGATATCCCGAAAACCCCTTGGTACACCTGCCAGGGGGAGCCAAATCCCGAATGGAAGCTCTTCCTGGCGGATGACTGGGCCTCGGCGTGGGCCTCGGCGCGGGACTCGGCGCGGGACTCGGCGTGGGCCTCGGCGGGGGGCTCGGCGGGGGCCTCGGCGCGGGCCTCGGCGCGGGCCTCGGCGCGGGCCTCGGCGTGGGCCTCGGCGTGGGCCTCGGCGTGGGACTCGGCGTGGGCCTCGGCGTGGGCCTCGGCGCGGGACTCGGCGCGGGACTCGGCGGGGGGCTCGGCGGGGGCCTCGGCGCGGGCCTCGGCGTGGGCCTCGGCGCTCTATGTCGGTGCTGTCCACATTTGTGACGGGCTCGATCTCGATATCGCGACCGTCGCGCATGCGCGCGCGCGCTGGGATGTCTGGCAACGCGGGTACGGACTTCTTTGTGATGTCGATGGCTCGCTCTATGTGTACGGAGTACGGTCATGAGCGATTACCTCACGTTCCTGGAACGGAAAACGCAGCTCGATGGCGACCACGGGTTCGATCCGATCGTGATGCCGGACGCGCTGTTCGATTTCCAGCAATCGCTCGTTACCTGGGCGGTTCGCAAGGGACGGGCTGCGATTCTCGCGGATTGCGGACTCGGCAAGACGCTCATGGAATTGGCATGGGCGCAGAACGTTTCTATCCATACCGGGAAGCCGGTGTTGATTCTGACGCCGCTTGCGGTGGCCGGGCAGTTCGAGCAGGAAGCACACCGCTTCGGATTCGACGCAACTCACAGTCGCCGGGGCGAGATCGAAGCACCGATCGTCATTGCCAACTACGAACGGTTGCACCTCTT
>JAKQEQ010000113.1 GCA_029556545.1 Candidatus Hydrogenedentota bacterium | reverse complement strand
GTTCTTTTCCCGTTCGCCACTCGACGACCGGTTCAGTCGGCACGCAAGGACCGGTCATCGAGTGACCTGCGCGCGAGCGCAGGTTGTATCGAGATGACCGGCAGGGCACCCGCCTACGCCACGCGGGTTCCCACACACGGTACGGGCTTCCCGCAGACCGTGCGGGGCTCCTCGCGACCCTCCGCGGGGCTCCTCGATACAACGTTCGGACTGCGTCCTCACGTCACTCGGAGACCCGCGTGCGGGCACCGCCAAGTCTCGGACCGCGTTTCCTGACCGGTCATCGAGTGGCCTGCGGGCGAGCGCAGGTTGTATCGAGATGACCGGCGGCCAGCCCGTGCCCGCACAGGTATCCAGTTCGGGCGGGCGCACGGGAACACGGGTCTAGCGCCTGAACACCTTTCTTGCCAGTTGCGGGAGGTTGTGGTTCGTCCCTTCGATCAGCGCCTTTTTCTTTGCGTGGCTCCACGCTTGAACCTGCTTCTCGCGCGCGAACGCTTCGTCTACGCGAGGGTATTCTTCCCAGTATACGAGGGATACGGGCAATCGTCTCTTCGTGTAATTCGCGCCGCCGCCGGATTGATGCTGGCTTACGCGCAACTCGAGATCGACGGTGCTACCCGTGTAATACGTTCCGTCCGCGCACTTGAGGATGTACATGTACGGCATGGCATTGCTCCGGCCGGTGCGTCTCGATACAGCGAACGGGGAACGTCGCTTCGCTTCCGTTCTTTTCCCGTTCGCCACTCGACGACCGGTTCAGTCGGCGCGCAGGGGCCGGTCATCGAGTGACCTGCGCGCGGGCGCAGGTTGTATCGAGATGACCGGGGAAGGGCGCGGACCAAGGTTTCCGCGGGTCTCCGAGTGACGGCTGCGTGGTCCCTGAGCGTGCTGCCTGCGGGGCAGCCTGTCGAAGTGCCCCCACGGTGTGTCGAGGAGCCGCGCGCCCGGGTGCGTGCTTGGACGCGGTGGACAGGGTGGACACCACGCCTGCGCGGTCCGAACGAGTTGCGGTAGGGTAGGGCGGCATCGCCGAGGCCGCCGCGGCGCTTTCGATGAGAAGAAGTCGCCTGTCATTCCCCACACGCGCGCGGATTGCGACATTGCTCGAACTGGAAGCACAGGTAAGGCGGCTTCTGTCATTCCCCACACGCGCGCGGATTGCGACGCGGGCGCGCGGGCGACGGGCCTTCCACTCAAAACTGTCATTC
>JAKQEQ010000092.1 GCA_029556545.1 Candidatus Hydrogenedentota bacterium | reverse complement strand
GACCGCACCGGCCTGATCCTCGGCGGCGGCAATACGAAACTCCAGCCCGCGTGGAGCACGTTCACGGTGGGCGACACCACCCTGCTGCGCCATACCCCCGGCGATGCATCGCCTGATTTCCTCCCGAGAGGCGCGCTGCATCACGTGCCCGATGCCGCCAAACTGGTCACGGAACCCGCATTGGGACTCGACCTCAGGTACGGCCCGGAGGAATGCCGCGTGCGCGTCGCGGTCTTCGACGATCGGCGCCTGGGATTGCAACTCGACGCCACCGTCGGTTCCGGCCAGCCGGTCGCCGCGCATCTCACGCTGCTACCTCACATCGGCAAGCCGCTCAAGACCGACGCCGACCAGGAGATGTTCATCGGCGAGTCGCCCTTCGAACTCGATCCCGACGCGGTCGGCGGCGGCATCCGCTATGCCGGTTGTCATTTTGAACTGCCGGCGTCGGCCTCGATTCATTGGCCCGCCAAACGACACAACCCCTACGCCAAAGACGGCGCGGCGCCGGTGGAAAACCATCGAATCGAGATTCGAATCCCCTTCGATGACAAGCATCTCACCCACGCGGTCATCATCAACGTCGTGGACTGATCAAGAACATCTGATAGGATGGTAAGCGAGAAGGTAGAATGATCGGGGGACGGCGGACGGGGAGTCCGATGGATGCGGACTATATCGAGGAGACAAGGGACACAAACCTGAGGAGAGCAGACGGCATGGGTTTTGTCAAGACACCGGAAGAGTTGGATCGTTATTTCGGGTTGGCCGTGCGCGTGTTTCCAGGCGCGCGGATGCTGGGCATCTTGTACGAGACGGAACCGGAAGTCATCGCGCGGCTCCTGCCGCCGCCGCTCGAACCCGCGGCGGAACCCTGGGCCTTGTGTTACATCGCGGATTTCCCGGAGACGAACCTCGGGCCTGGCTATCAAGAGGGCGCGATCTTTATCCGCTGCCAGTATGCGGGCGAGATCGGAAACTACTGTCTGGCCATGCCGCTGAACGACGAAGCCCGCATGCACAATGGCCGCGACATCTACGGATTCCCAAAGAAACTCGCCCGCGTTGCCCTGCATCGCGACGGGAACATCGCCGAAGGTTGGATCGAGCGGCACGGGATACGATTCGTCACCGTCCGCGCGGAACTCTCGGTGACGCTCGACGAGCCGCCGCTTAAGGTTGGCCCTAATTTTCTGTTCAAGTACATGCCGGCCGCGGACCTGAGCCGTGGATTCGACGGCCCCGTCCTTCTGGTAAGACAACGAAACGAATTCGAGTATCACATGTTCGAGATGGGCGCCGGCGAGATCGTCTTCGAGGAATCGCCTCACGATCCGTGGCGCGAGATTGTGTGCAAGCAGGTGATCGCCGCCTATTTCTTTACCAGCACCAACCGGTTGTTGCCTGGGAACGTCCTGGCCGAGGTGGAACCCGAGACCTTCCTTCCCCACGCGTTCTCGCGCACCGACTGGGAGTTCGCCGATGGTTGATTTCGACTTGTCCGAAGACCAACTGACCATTCGCGACACGGCGGCGAGATTCGCGCGCGACGTGGTCCGGCCCGCCGAGATCGCGCTCGATAGAATGGCCGACCCGGATCAGGCGTTTCGCAGCGACGTGTTCCGCGACGCCATGCGGCAAGCCTACGAATTGGGCTTCCACAAGATGGGGATCAAGGAGGAGCACGGCGGGCTCGGCCTCGACCCCGTGACCAGGGGCCTGGTCTGGGAGGAACTCGCGGCGGGCGGCGTCGGCATCGCCGCGGGACTGCTGGCGGCGTCCGTGGCCCCGGCGTTTCTAAGCGTGCTCGCGCCGCACAAGACCGACTTGATCGATGCTTACGTCCGCCCATTTTGCGAAGACGTCGAGGCGCGGCATATTTCCGCCTGGGGAAGTTCGGAGCCCGGCATCGGATCGGACGGCAGTAACTACTTTGATCCCGAAGTGCACCACGAGACCGCCGCCGCCAAAGCGGCCGACGGCTATGTCCTCCAGGGCGCGAAATCCAGTTTCGTGAGCAACGGCGGCATCGCGGACCTCTACCTCGTTTTCGCCTGCGTGGACCGCACGAAAGGCATCTGCGGCTCCGGGGTGTTCCTCGTGCCGTATGGCCGGGGCGTTACGCGCGGCAAGGCCCTGGATAAGGTGGGGCTGCGCGCGCTGAATCAGGCCGAGGTGGCCTTCGAAGACGCGCGCGTCCCGGAAGACTACATGATCATGCCGCCCGGCGACCACTACCCCATGATTCACAACGCCATCAAGACGGTGGGCAACATCGGCGTCGGTTATTTGGCTCTCGGTCTCCTCCGCGCCGCATACGAAGAGGCGTTGTCCTACGCCAAGGAACGCGTGCAGTTCGGCAGGCCGATCGCGCAGCATCAGGCCGTGGCGTTTCGGCTGTTCGAGGCGTTTCAGGCGATCGAGGCCGCCCGCGGCCTGCTGTGGAAGGCGTCGTGGACTCTCGGCGCAACGGGGCTTGGGGACCTCAAGATCGCCGCCGCCGCCAGGGTCTTCGCAACGAACATGGCCATGAAGCACTCCGTCGAGATGGTGCAGATTCTCGGCGGCTACGGCGTCTCGAAGGAATACGCCCTCGAAAAGCACATGCGCGACGCCAAGCTGCTCCAGATCATGGACGCCACCAACGAGATCATGACGATAAAGGGCGCCGCGCTCCTATAGCCCAACCCATCTTCGAACGTGGCCTTCGACGCGTGGTAGACGGAAGAAACACCACGCACGCCAGCCCCGTGCTATACTTGATGCCGGTCAGGAACACGCGCAGAGGAACGACATAATGAGAAGAACGCTCACGGTCGAGTATAGCGACGAGGTGTTGCTCGCGCTTGGCGTATCGCCTGAGCAATTTGGAGCGGAACTGCGGCTGCTCACGGCTGTCAAGCTATACGAATTGGGTCGTCTGTCCTCGGGCGCGGCGGCAAATCTCGCCGATATGCCCAAGCCCGTATTCCTCAGCAAGCTCGCCGACTACGGTGTGGACTCGTTTCGGCTGACCGAGGAAGAACTGCGCCAGGACGTGACCGATGCCCGCAGTCATCAGTAACACGTCTCCTTTCGTGTTCGCTTTAGACGCTTTGAAGAAGCATTTTCATGTCTCTGTTGTCCACGTTCTTGCATCTGCGCCAATTCTACTGGATTCCCGCTTTCGCGGGAATGACGGACAGGAGAATCGCGGCCACTTTTCGTCATTCCCGCGAAAGCGGGAATCCAGAATCTGCCCTCGGCAGCCTTAAACACACAACTTGACCAACCACGAATAAACACGTCGCCGATCCGGTACCTCTACCAGGCGTCTTGTTGGTGGCGAAGGAACAGGGTAAGCTCGATGCCGTGCGGCCCGTCTTGGACCGACTCGACTCGTTACGATTCCGGCTCAATGCCACTACCCGGCAGACTGTGCTGCGTCTCGCACAAGAGTCAGAATAGACGAGCCGATCTGGCCGCCTCAGCCCCTGCGCGTCGCGTCGTTGATGAGTCGCCGGGCCTTGGCGGCCAAGATGACCACGATAACCAGACTCATCACCAGCCCGACCCAGAACAACAATGGATCGCCGGCAAGATGCGTTGCATTGCCGCCCGCCAAGTCGGCCAGCGATCGCGCCCCGGAACCGACATAAGCCACGAACAGCGTTCGGGGGATCATGCCAAGCAGCGTGCCCCCGGCATAGGCCGCGAGGCTCACCCGCGTCAGGCCAAGCGCATAATTGAGCATGATGACCGGGAACAGCGGGCACAGGCGCAACAAGACCACGATCCGAAACCCCTCCCTTCCCACGGTCTCGGCCACTGCGGCAAACTTGGGGTCGGCCGCCATCTTGTGCTCGGCCCACCGGCCCGCAATCGTCCGCACCAGAAGAAAAGTGGCCGCGCTCCCCAGAACCCGCCCGAACGACACGGCCACGGTTCCCACGCCGACGCCCCAGATGGCGCCCGCGGCTGCGTTGGGCAGGACGTCGGGAAACATGAGCACGCAGGACGGCACGTACAGCAGCATGAAGATTAGCGCGCCCGCGAACCCCAGCCCCTCGACCCACGCCAAGACAGACAGCAGCCAGCGTTCAAGCGGGATTACGCGCGACAACCCGTACCAACCGGCGATGACGACCAAGAAGATCAACGCCCTGGGCCAGAGCCGTGCGCTGGCCCCTGCGGATACTGCGGGTTTGTCCCCGTCACGCATTCTTGTCTCCCCGGTCCTCGACCTCAAGAAAACCGCCTGTAAATACCCCACTGCCCCGCCTGCGCCTTCAGGATCAGCCACTCCAGAAGCCGGGGCGACACGCGGTAGGCCCATGCGCCGACCCTGCCCGCCGGTGTCATGATGAGTTGTCGTTTGCGCTTCGCCAGCATGTTAATGATTAGCCGCCCGGCATGGGCTTGCGTGTGATGCGCCGGCCGGTCCGGCGGCACGAGGCTGCCGTCCGCCGCAAGTATGCGCTTCTCGGGATCGTGTTCCGTGAAACCAAGAAACACCACGCCCACGTGCACCCCCTTCGGGATAAGCTCCAGCCGCAGGGACTCCGCAAGGCCGCTCAGCGCTTTCTTCGTGGCGCAGTAGACGGACGCGCCGGGCAAGCCGAAAAGTCCCGCGATACTGGAAATGAAAACGAGGTTTCCCCGGTTCCTGACAATCTCGGCGATGGCGGCCTTTGACACGTTCAGGCACCCGATCAAATTCGTCGCGGCCACGCTTTGGCACACTTCCGGCGAAAGCTCCTCGAATGCCCCGCGCATGGACACACCGGCGTTGTTGATCACCATGTCGAGGCGTCCGAAGCGGTCCAGGGCCGCGGCGGCCATCCGCTCCGCGTCGCGGTATACGCCGACGTCGCCGCAAACCGACTCGACCTCGCCGCCCAGCGCCTCCAATTCCGCCCGCGCCGCCGCGAGCCGTTGTGCGCCCCGCGCCGTGATGACGACCTTCGCCCCGCGCAACACCAGCGCCCGCGCCGTCGCGAAGCCCACGCCCCGGCTCGCGCCCGTCACCAACGACACCTTCCCGGAGAATTGCGCGCGCCCGTCGAGCGAGAGGTGCCCGTATTCAACGAGCGAACGCACGGAATCCCGGATCGCCGCCTCGACGGGCGTCTGCGGCATGCCGAGTTCCGCAATCGCCTTGGCGGAACTGTAGTAAGCGTTCAGCAGTGACAACCGCGCAATGTTCTTGTCAAACTTCGGCCTGCGCCCGGTTATCTTGCCCATATGCGACGCCAGTGAACCCGCGGCGAGAATAACGGACGGCGTCAGAACGCCGCGAGGGCCGTCCCGTCCGACGATCCGCCCCACGCGCCCAAAGAAATCCTTGTAGCCCAGGTTCTCACCCCCCAGGATGTACGTCTCGCCGACCCGCCCCTTTTCAAATGCAAGCCGCGCGCCTTCGGCCACGTCGCGCGCATGGGCGAAGTTGCGTCCGCCCGGAGACGTGACCCGCATGCCTTTCTCGCAGAAGCGGCGCACCAGTTCGCCGCCGCTGGGCCGCGTGTCATAAGGGCCCAGAAGAAAGGTCGGCGCGACAATGACCGCGTCGAGATGCTTCTCGCGCACATAGGCGCGCACAAGCTCCGCCGCCCGATGCTTCGACTCCATGTACGCCGTACCGATATAAACCTCGGGAAAGCCGCCCGACTCGTCGCCGGGCTTCTCCATGGGGCCCGGCTCGAAGGAACTCGCCGATCCCACAAAAAGCAAGCGCCGCACGCCCGCGGCCACACAGGCGTCAAGCACGTTGCGCGTACCGTCCAGATTGACTTTCCACGTAAAGTCCGGGTCTGCCCAGAGGTCCGTAATAGCCGCCACGTGAAAAACGCCTTCGCACCCTCGCATCGTGTCCGCAAGCGCGCGTGCGCCGTCGAGCAGGTCGCCTTCGACCCACTCGACATCCAACCCGTCGAGCGACGTCGATCCACTGCCCGGATAGACCAGCACGCGAACCTGGTAGCCATTGTCGAGCAGCCGCCGGACCAGGTTGCTTCCCAGCAAGCCGTCCGCGCCCGTAACCAGCACTCTCAATCGACGTCCTCCCTTCCCTTATCGGTGGCACACCGAAACAAAACTTCACCCTTCATCCTTCACCCTTTACCCTTCACCCTTCGCCCTTCGCCCTTCACCCTTCACCCTTCGCCCCTTCCCTTATCCGTGGCACACCGGAACAAGACCCGTTGCCGCAAAACGCCCCGCAATTTCGCTCAACGCGCTTTCCTCCACCACGCCGTCCTCCCGAAACGCGTCCTGTCGACCCAGTCGATCGTATTTTCCTCTCGCCCAACGATGGCAAGGCATGAGATGCACCTCGCCATCATACCCGCAAGCCCTCAAGAAGGCGACAAACGCGTCTATGCTGTCGGGCGCCGTGTTGAAGCCGTGAACCAGCGGAATCCGCGGCGTGATACGTTCACCGCCCACGGCGGCAAGCACTGCCTTGAAATTCGCGAGGATTTGCTCATTCGGGACCCCCGTCCCGCGCCGGTGCGCCTCGGAATCCACGTGCTTCAAGTCAAAGAGAAACAAGTCCGTCGTGTCAACGAGGGATTGGTTCAGTTCCGCAGCGTAATAACCGCAAGTCTCGATGGCCGTATGAATGCCCTCCCGGCGCAAGGCATCAAGCAACGCCAGCAAGAACGCGCTTTGATAAGTCGGTTCTCCGCCGGTGATCGTCGCGCCGCCGCCGGAATTGTCAAAAAACGGCTTGTCGCGCACTACTTCCGCGACTACTTCCTCCACGGTGACCTCGTAACCGACGCGCTCCATGGCTTCGCGAGGACACGCGGCGATACACCGCCCGCACACGGCGCACCGCTCGCAATCGCGGATCACGCCGTCTTCCGTCACGCGCAACGCCGCTTCCGGGCAGACCGCCGCGCAACCGCCGCACCGGGCGCACCGCTCGCGCCGCCATGCCATCTCGGGCGTCGGGCGATGCGATTCCGGATTATGACACCAATAGCAACGGAGGGGACAGCCTTTGAGATAGACCGCCGTGCGAATGCCCGGGCCGTCGTAAATCGCATAGTTCTGAATGTCGAAGACGGTGCCTGTCAACACGGCGGTGCTTCCTGCTACGAAGCCGCATGTTCGGTGCGCGCGATGATTTCTTCCTGAATCTCCTTCCCCAGGTCGACGAAATAGGTGCTGTACCCCCCCACCTTGATGATCAGGTCCCGATACTGATCCGGGTCGCGCTGGGCCGCGCGCAGCGTCTCGGCGCCGGCCACCGTGGGCTGCAACTGCGGGCCGCCCATCTGAAAGTAGGTGCGAAGAAGCGCCGCCCACTTCGCGCGACCGACTGGTCCTTTCCCGATGGCGTTCGGGTGGAACTTCATGTTCACCGCGCAGCCCATGACATCCTCGAACGGCAGCGCCGCCACCGATCGCAGCGCCGCAGTCACGCCGCAATGCTCGACATTATACGGGTTGCCGCTCGCGGCATACGGCATGCCCGCCTTGCGTCCATCAGGGGACGCGACCGAGAGTCGGCCGTCGATGGTGTGGGTAATCATGCTGATAATGTAGACGACAAACGGGCCGCCCCTGAAATTCGTGTGCCGGTACGTCTCCGCAAACAACTCCCCGGCGATGCGGCGGGCCATGGCGTCCGTGTCCGAGTCGCCGTTGCCCCACTTTCCCTTCACCTGCCGCACCGCATGCAAGACATCCTGGCGCGAGGCGAAGTTGTCGTCCATGGCCGAAAGAAATTCACGGAGCCCGAATCGTCTCTCGTCAAACACAAGTTTCTTGATCACCAACAACGAATCGAACACGTTCGCCAACGCGTTGATCATCGAGATTCCCGCCAGATCATACCGCGCGCCGCCCGCCGTGACGTCTCTCCCGCTATCGAGACAACCATCGATGAACGCCGAGATCATGGGCGCGGGCAGCCATTCCGCGTAAAGGCGATCGCGCAGATTCGAGGCATCCACAATTCTTGCGATAAGATGACGCGCTTGCTTCAGGAACGCCTCTACGAGTTCGTCAAACGACTCGAAGGAGCTCGGGTCGCCCGTGCGCAGCCCTTCTCCGCGGACGGTGCCCGCAATCGTCCGCATGTCCCCATTCCGGAGAGTCATATCGAGGACCTTCGAGAGTTGCAGCGCGCTCGCGCTCATCCCGCCCGTCTTGCCCGGGCAGGTCGTCTCCACACAGCCCATGACGGCATAGTCCCGCGCGTCTTCCTCGCTGAACCCACGCCGCGTCATAGCCTCGATATTCACCGCGTCATTGAAAAGCGAAAAACTCGATGTGCCCTCCTGAAGATACTCGGCGACCCGTTCCAACAGCGAATTCGGCGTGCCGGGGTTGATACGAACGGAGATATTCGTGATAGCCTTCGACCGGTGCGCCGCGTCCAGAAAGATATAGGTAAGTTCGTTCGTGGCGTCGGCGCCGTCCGGCCTCACCCCGCCGAGGGTGACCGGCGACGAACCGAGATACCGGTGATAGAAGTTGCCCAGAATGTTCGACTCCGGGCGTATGTTCAACGACATGATCTTCAGCAGCAGTTCCTCGACGAGTTCCGTGGCCGCTTCCCGCGTGATGCGGCCCGCCGCGAGGTCCGCCGCGTAGAACGGGTAAAGCTGCTGGTCCAGCCGCCCAAAGCAGTGCAGGTTCACGGGATAGGCAAGCTCGACCGCCGTCTTCACCGTCCACAGACTTTGGACGGCCTCCCGGAACGTGGCGGGCGCGTGCAACGGGCAGCGACGGCATATCGCAAGCATGGATTCCATTTCCGCGCGCTGCTCCGCCGACTCCGCCCGCGCCGCCGCGACCGCCACCGCGTCGGCGAGGCGGCGCGCGAAGACGATCACGCCTTCCAGCGCGCAACTCACGGCCTCGAAGAATTCCCGCGTTTCCGGTGGCGCGTCAAGACGCCGCGCATCGACCTCCGCGGCCATTCTTAGCAGCCCCTTCTCAAGCACGCTGTCAAAATTTGGTATGACGTGCCCCTGAATGGTGGCTATGGATGCCGCGGGACTGATCATCATGACCTGCCGCGACGTGTTGCCAGGCACGGCAATCACGAAGTCATACATGTCTTTCGAGTAGAGCCCCGATTGCTGAAGTTCGGCCTCGAGGCAGTCCGCGATCGCGCGCCCTTTCCAATAAGGCAGCAATTCGCGGATCAGCACTTTCCGGTCCGGTGTTGTAATCTGGTAGGGATTCACCTCGCGCCGCGACATGGTCTTGAGTTCCATGTTCAACGCCCGCATGCCGTTCGCGCGGATAAGCCGCTGATTACGAAGGAACTCGCGCAGGACGCCCTTGCGGACCATGTAGGCAAGGCCCTTCCCGAGGGACTTGGCGCGAAAACGCAGGAGCCGCGGCATCGTCAATTCCGCTTCGAAAACGCTATTGAACTGACCCCGCTCGATGTCAATCGGAAATCCCAGGAACCGCTCCGTCCAATACCCCGCTATCCGGTCGTCCGCGTCCACGTAATGCGTCATCTTCTCGTAGACGTTCTTCATCGCGAGCGCCACCCGCACGGGCAGCGCCACCCCCTTGCCTTCGGTATCCCTCCAACTCTCCGTGTAGTGTTTCGCCCGTTCGACCGAAATGAACACGTCCCCCGTCTGATAGCGCCGCCGCATCCGGTCGATGCGCGCGCCTTCCCACGAGGCGGTTCCGACCGCCGCGTCGCGGGATACCCCTGTTATAACGTCCGGTGTCATGGGAAGACCGCTCTCGTGTGCTTGCAACCCAGTTCCCCGGCCCCCCAAGGCAGTATATAGGCTAACCGGAATCACTTCCAACAACGCGCCGCCGTCGTGCCCACGAAATCGCGCCCGCCGACCCCGCCGATGTCGGGTTGATTGCCTCTCCCACGCGCGCACATACTGCGCGGCGGACCACAACGACCAACGAGGGATCAACGCCATGAGTTCCAGGAATGACACATCTGAACGCATCACGCGGCGCGGGTTTGTCCGGCAATCGGCCGCGACCTCTTTTCTCGTCATGGCCGCGTCGACCGCGCTCGGGAGCGCGGCCAACTCCCGCATCAAGGCCGGCGCGATCGGTTTGGGCGGACGCGGCCGAATGATCGCCTCGATGGTGCGTGACCACGGCGGCTACGAGATCGCGGCGGTGGCGGATTACTTCCCGGAACGTGCGCGGGGCGTGGGCAGGCAATTCGACGTGCCGGACTCACACTGCTTCTCCGGCCTTTCAGGCTATCGGGACCTTATCGCGAGCGGCGTCGAAGCCGTCTTCCTCGAAACGCCGCCCTACTTCTTCCCGCAACACGCCGCCGCCGCGTGCGACGCCGGGCTCCATGTCTACATGGCCAAGCCCGTGGCCGTCGATGTGCCTGGCTGTCTCGCCATCGACGCGGCGGCCCAACAAGCCGCGCGCAAGGACCGCTGTTTCTTCGTCGACTACCAGATGCCCACCGACCCCGTCAACATCGAAGTGCGACAGCGCATCCTCGATGGCGGCCTCGGCAGCCTCGCCTATGTACAGACCTACGGCTACGGCGGCGGCTTCCAGGACCCGCCGAAGACGGCCACCATCGAGAGCCGCCTGCAAGGCCTGATCTGGGTGAACGACGTGGCCCTCGGCGGCGACTACATCGTGAATTACGACATCCACGCCGTCGACGCGGCGTTATGGGTCATCGGCGATAATCCAGTGGCGGCCTCGGGCGCGTCTCGTGTCTGCCGCCCCGAGCCGCACGGCGACGCGCGGGACGTCTGCTCCGTCGTGTACGAGTTTGACGACGGCCTCGTCCTGAACCACGCGGCCGTGGCCTTGCCCAACACGGCCCCGGGCGCCCTCACCTGTCAGGTCTACGGCGCGTCCGCCTATGCGCAACTCAATTACTGGGGCAGCGCCTTCCTGCGCGGCGGACCAAAAGAGTATGAAGGCGGTACGGTCGACAACCTCTACGCGGCTGGCGCCGTGCGTAACATTGCCACCTTCCACGACGACATCGTCAAGGGCCGCCACGACAACCCGACCGTCCGACGTTCGGTCGACGGCTGTCTCGTCACCATCCTCGGACGAGAAGCCGCCGCCCGCAAGGACCGCATGACCCTGAAGGAATTGATGGCTGAGAATAAGCGCCTCGAGGTGGACCTCGCCGGACTCACGGTCTAACGAAGGGGCCGCCCGGCTATAACTCGCCCCGCACGTGTCACGAGGCTGATCACGGTGGCCGCAACGACGACTATCGGGACTCCTGAACAAGGGCTTCACCCAGGCGTTTGATCTGCGCCGCGGTCGCGGCGGGTATGTGCCCGTTTGACGTGTCGATGGGCACATTCAGCGTGACCGCTCCTCGAACCGCTTTGCAGTCCATGAGGAACTTGAGGAGCGCCCCGTCCTCGTAATGCTGATCCGGAATCACGGGCGCCATGAACGACGAATCGATGGGAACCAATGCGTGCCACTGGACGCCGTCGACGAACTGCGACGTTGGCATGTAGTAGACCGGGGCTTTCCCGCGCACGCGCAAGTACCCATCTTCATTCCTGTAAACGTCCTTCGCCGGGGTCATGAAGTCAAAGCGAATCCTGCTCTCTTCCAGCATATGGACCTCGCCCGCGTGGTAATCCTGCAACGGCGACACCGGCTTCTCGCGTCCCACGCAGAAAGCGCCGTCATTGAAAGCAATTACGGCATCCGGGTTCCCCAATCGCGCGGCGTCGCTCCAATCCTGCCAGTTCCATGCTCCTTTGTGGATGGGATCATAGCACCCGTCAAACCACCAGCCATCACAGGTCCGGCCCAAAACCGTCGCGTATGCCCGCACAAATTCCAGGTAATTCCGGAGAAACGCGCTCTGATCGCTCTCGTCCCAGCCGAAAGCCCGCTTGATCTCATCGCTCTGTCCGGCCACTTCAGCGGGCAGGTACGCGATGAAGCGCTTACCCAGTTTCTGCACCCGCTCCGCAAGCTCCAGAACCAGATTCCTTTCCGAGGTGTGGCCCGGCGCGACGCGGTCAAGAAACGCATTCGGACCGCAGTAATAGCCCGTATTCTGCCCGATGGTGAAGATCAGCCAATCCGCGCGGCTGTCCTCAAACTGTCGCAGGAAGAAGTCCAGATCGAACGCTGCGACGGTCCCGTTGAATGCGGCCGTCCGCTCTTCAGCCGACGACCCCGGCGGCGCAATCAGATAGTGCGTCATTACGCCGTAAGTACCCTCCGCCATCCATGCCGCCCGATGCAACGTCCCGTGCATGCGTGCGAGCCGTTCCCGGTCCGCGTCGGGTCGTAGGCCGATCTCGTCAAAGGGAATCGGCTTGAAGCCGTTTTCCCAAGCCGGCGAATCCGCGGGCAGCTTGAAGCCGGTCTTGGGACCGCCGACCTGCCCCATGTCATCCGTGACGAAATTGTCTCGAATATCAAACGTCTTCTCATCCGCGTGCCACGTGATCTCCTTCCATGCGCCGATGCACACGTTCCGCGCAATCACGTTGCCCTCGGGAGGGATGCCCGTGAAGGCGTCCCCGACAATCGGCTCGCCGCCCGGCGGGCCGTAATAGGCGTCGAGGGTCTTCAATTCCGGATACCGTTCACGATAAAGTTCAAGCGGAACCGCGTTCAGCCGGTCCCGCATCGTCTTGTCCACCATGTTGCGCCAGACCGGACTCCTGTCGAGGCCCCGCGCGTCGGCGCGCACCGCCGGGTCGCAGTCGACAAAGAGGTTGTTCTCGACGCGGTGATCCCGCCCGCCGCCGATAAACATCGCCCAGTGGACCTTGTAGAACACGTTCCCGAAAACCTCGGTTCCGCTGACGCAGTCATCCATGTAGACGCCCATCGAACCCATGCCCACGCCCCCGGTCTCGTGGATGTAGTTGCGTCGGATGCGGTTGCCGCGAATCGTGTAGTCCCGGCCCGCGTAGATCGCGCCCACGTCGCCCGTTTCGAGCGCAATGTGGTGGATATCGTTGAACTCGATAAGGTGGTCGTTCCCGCCGAACAGGATGGCCGCGTGCGGGTGGTCATGGATGAGATTGTGAGACGCCCGCAATCCCACGCCGTTCATCGAGACCGCGGGCACATAGCACTTCGACCAGCGGCCCTGCCGTTGGAAGTGGCAGTTCTCCACCACGTGGTTGCCGGGCGCGAGCGTGCGGCGGTCCCCGCCGCTCATCGATACGCCGCCGTCGCCCGTGTCCCACACGTCGCAACCGCGAACGCTGTGGTTCGTGCCGCCGTTGATGATCACGGCCCAGTTGCCGATGTTCCGAAGAAGGCAACCGGCGACGCTATTCCCCTCGCCGCCCGTGATCTCGATCGCGTTGCCGCGCGTCGCCTCGAACACAATGCCTCGCAGCTCGACATGACTCGCGTCCGTCAATCTCACCAGCGGCTGCTCCAGCAACGAGAACAACACCTCGCCGGATGCGATCGGCGCGGGAGGCCAGAAGTAGATCATGCCGGTCCGCCGGTCCAGGAACCATTCGCCCGGCTCGTCGAGTTCTTCCAGGATATTCAGAAAGTGGAAACGCTGTTTCTTGATAAAACCGTAGTTCCCATGCGGTTCCGCGGTCCGAACAAGACGGCGTACAGGGTCCAGCTCCGCGATGCGCTCATAACTGTTCGCCCAATCATAGGCCCAGTATCCATGCACCCAGATGTCGTCGGCGTTTTCCCAGCGGGACGGCCGGTCGCCTTCATAGAAGAACCCGGCGGGAAGCGCCCCCATGTTCGTGCCATGACCGTCGTCCACGCCGCCCTCTTCCGGAAAGCCCGCAATGTGTTCCCAATCGCCTGTATTCGGCCACCGCGCCACCGTCATGGGCATGCCGCCGAAGAAGAGTTCCCCGTGCGCGGGCGCGGTCGGCCTCGCGAACCCCCGCGACCGCGGTTCCCCGTAATCCTGAATGCCTTGGGCGCGAAGGTCAGCCACGAGCACATGGTTCCTCGCCTGGGGCGCCAGCCGCGCGCGCACCGAGTCATCCTCCACCGGCTGGAAACCGCTGATCACGCGCCCGCCGATCACGCGCGCCCGCTCCCCGCCGTAGCCGCGCCACACGATAGGCGCCTCTGCCGTGCCCGAGTCTTCCGCCGTAAGTTCCAGAACCGTTGTCCGCGCGTGGTCGCCGCCGCGCAGCCACACGGTCACGCCGTCTTTCGGCAGCGCGCCACTGCGCCGCATTTCCCGAACGGCGTCCCGGGCCCGTTCCAGCGTGGCGAAAGGCTTATCCCTCGTCCCCGGGTTGTCGTCGGACCCGTTCGGCGACACAAACACGTCGGCATGGACGGCCACACTCCCCACTACCAGCGCCATCAGCCCCGCGAAGACCCGACGTGACAAAGAACATCCGGTCCCGCGCCCTGCCCCGGACAAACCCGAACCGCTAAAGCATGCCGTCTTCATATGCTGTGTTCTCCTTCCTGCCCGCGGCGTTTCCATCGTCCGCCCCATAAGCGTGCAGGGAGACACGACGCGAAAGCAAGCGGCGAGCGCGTGGCATAGGCATCTTGCCCATGTGCTTCAATCGCGTGGCATGGGCATCTTGAGGGGACCTTGTGGAGCGGACATTCCTGTCTGCCCTTCCCCCCTCCTGTGCGACCGGGGAAAGGGGGGCGCGGACGAGCGCGAATAGGGGACTACGAAGCAGGCTAAAGCCCTTGGGCACGCGGCCAGCACCTTGACGCGCAACTGCGGTTCCGGCAAAAAGGCGAGAGTCGGATGACGTAATTCCTGCGGTCCTGTTCCGGGGCGCGGGGCGGGCCCCATTTTTTGTCTTGACACCGGGGTCGGATTCTGGTATAACGTAGTACTCAAGGCGAATCAGCGGCTTTGCACGGGGCAGGAGCAAAGTCACGCTGTGGGTACTACGTAGTACAATGGAGGCGCAAGGTGAACCGTTCCAAAAACAAGGCGGCAAGCAGTGTGGATGTGGCCCGGCGCGCCGGCGTTTCCCAGTCCACCGTGGCCATCGTAATGCGCGGCGAGGCCAAACGCCGCAAGATATCCTCCGAGACCACCCAGCGGGTCTTGAAGGCCGCCGCGGATCTTGCCTACGTGCCCAACGGCATAGCCCGCAACCTCCGGCTGCGTCGGTCCGGTTCCATCGGCCTCGTCCTGATCGACCTCAGGCTCGAATGGGCCCGGGGCATCCTGGAAGGAATGAACAACGTGTTCGATGAGACCGAACACACGGCGTTCATCTCCGTCCACGAAAACGTGCCCTGGCGCGCCCGCAAGGAACTGCGCGCCTGCGTCGAAAGACGGGACGAGGGCATCATCTGCCAGCCCGTCCCTGCAGAGGCCGAAATCTATGCCTATTTCCAGCGTACCGGCGTGCCCGTGGTGCTGCTGGGGGACTGTCCGGAGGACGTGCGCGATTTGAGTTTCGTCGCGTGGGACGCCGGACCCGCGGCACACATGGCGATGGAGTATTTGATCGCAACGGGGCGCAGGCGGATCGGAGTCGTCAGCGTGGACTACCCCATGCGGATGCACCGAGTCCGAGAGAAAACCGCGCTCACCGTGCTGCGGGAAGCCGGCATGCCCGCGAGCGGCCGCGGGTTTGTCTCGCTCCCCGTGGGTTCCTCGGGACCTCAAGTCCTGACCGACGCTCTGCGCCGCATGTTTGCGCCCGGCGGCGAACACCCGGGTGCGCTCTTCGCGATAAACGACGCCTTGGCGCTGGCGACGCTCGAGGAACTCCACGCCTTGGGCGTCCGGGTTCCCGACGACGTCGCGCTGATGGGCATGGGCGATCTGCCCGTCACGGCCTACAGCGGCATCAGTCTTTCGACAATGAAGGAACCGGTCGAGGAGATGGGCCGGGAAGCGGCGAAACTCATGCTCGAGTTGATCGCCGATCCGGGCAAGGCGCCCGTCGAGCGGCTCATCCCGTGCGTGGAACTGAAAGCGCGCAGAACAACGATTACGTCTTGAACGCTAAAGAATTTGTGAAGCTCCAACTCATAGCATGAAAGGCAGCAGAGATGAGGCGCAAAACAGGATATGATCGTGGTTCCGCCTTGTCTTTCCGGATAACGCTGTGCCGGACAGGACTCGAACGGACTGCATGCCTACTTTGTGTGATGCTGTGCCTGCCCCCGCGGGGCAGGAGGGTGAAAAGCAAAAACGAAAGGACACACACCATGTCCCAAAGTAAGATCACAAATGTCCCGACGATACGCCCCAGACTAAGATTATCAAATGGCTTGGCACGCTCCGTCTTATTGAGTGTTACAATGCTGCTCTTTAGCGTGCTTTGCTGCGCGGCTTACGGGCAGACGACCCTCTACCGAACAAACGGTCAGCCGGAAAGTTTTTCCACCGACCCCTTTGCCAATAATCGTTGGACGAGGGGCGACGCCGACATGCAATGGAGAGCGGACGTTCAAATAATCTGGGTTCAAAGGAATGTCGCAAGTACAGCTACGACAAGCGAGCCGTTTTCAATCAATCCCGCCGGCTACAACCCATTAACGCTGAGATTCTCGTGCAATAATGACCAACGTACTACTGGTCAATGTTGGATCAAGGCGACGGTGAATACTACGGATATGCTAACCGTATACGCAACAGGCGGCTGGGTAGTGAGGACAGTGGATCTGACGAGCTTCCCGAGCCCCATTACCAGTTTGAAATTCACATTCCAGGGTGTCACCCAGACGAGCTCGGGCGATTACCCTGGCGCCCGGCTCGACAATGTTTCGATTGAAGGCACCCCCAAGAACTTCACGGTGACCTTTGACGCACAGGGTGGTTCCACGCCGAGTCCAGCCTCCAAGCCCGTAACCTACAACGCAGCTTATGGCACATTGGGTACGACTTCACGCACGGGCTATACATTCAACGGATGGTATACAGCGTCTACTGGCGGCACGCTGGTGACGGCCACAACCATCGTAGGCGCGACATCCAACCACACGCTGTACGCGCAATGGACTTCGAATACCTACACCGTCACCTTCAACCTGGACGGCAAGGGCACACGCACTGGCGGCGGCGCTCTGGTGCAGACCATCGCTCACGGCGATGCTGCGGTTGCCCCCATCGTCGCGGCCAATGCAGGCTGGGTGTTTGATGGCTGGGATGTCGCGTTTGACAACATCACCGGCCCCCTCACCGTTACCGCCCAGTACAACGTGGCCACCTATACGGTGACCTTCGATTTGGACGGCAAGGGCACACGCACTGGCGGCGGTGATCTCGTACAGACCATCGCCCACGGCGATGCTGCGGTTGCCCCCATAGTCGCGGCCAATGTAGGCTGGGTATTTGACGGTTGGGACGTCCCGTTTGACAACATCACCGGTGCACTGACCGTAACCGCCCAATACAGCGTGGCCACTCATCAAGTGACTTTCGACCTGGACGGCAAGGGTACACGCACTGGCGGCGGTGATCTCGTACAGACCATCGCCCATGGCGATGCTGCTGTTGCCCCCATAGTCGCGGCCAATGTAGGCTGGGTGTTTGATGGCTGGGATGTCGCGTTTGACAACATCACCGGCCCACTCACCGT
>JAKQEQ010000083.1 GCA_029556545.1 Candidatus Hydrogenedentota bacterium | reverse complement strand
CGCTTGCGCGCGCCGGGCTGCCCGTACTTCTTGCGCTCGACCTCGCGCGCGTCGCGCGTGAGCATCCCGTGATGGCGCAACGACTTGCGGAGGTTCTCGTCGAACGCGACGAGCGCGCGCGCAACGCCCAACCGCAGCGCGCCCGCCTGGCCCGCGAGCCCGCCGCCGTCGCACCGCGCCCGGATGTCGAACTTCCCGGCGGTGCCCGTCACGTCGAACACTTGGTTGACCAGCCGCACGAGCGTGTCGCGCGCCAGGTATTCATGGATGGGCTGCCCGTTGACCGTGAAGGCGCCCTCGCCGGGCTTCAGGCGCACGCGGGCGCGGGCGCATTTGCGCCGCCCCACCGACACCACCTCGCCCGAGGGGTCCTTCCTCTTCGTCTCGGTTACGGGTTCCAGGATTTGTACGGTCTCAACAACGTCGGTCACGGTAAGGATTCTCCTGCGCTACTTGACTTCATGAACTTGCGGCTGCTGTGCCTGGTGCGGGTGATCCGGGCCGGCGTAGACGCGGAAGTGCCGCGCCAGCTTCCGACCCAGACGGTTGTGCGGCAACATGCCCCGGATGGCCTCGAACATGATCCGTTCCGGGTGCTTCTCCTTCATCTGCCGGTACGAAATCTCCTTCAGGCCGCCCTTGTAACCCGAATGGCGGTAATACATCTTCTGGTCCGCCTTCCTGCCGGTCACAACGGCCTTCGCCGCGTTCACGACGATCACCTGGTCGCCGCAGTCGAGGAAAGGCGTGTATTGCGGCTTGTTCTTCCCGCGCAACAGCCGCGCGGCCTCGACGGCGACGCGACCAAGCACCTTGTTCTCGGCGTCAATCACGTACCACTGTTTTTTCAACTCCCCGGCCAAAGGGATATATGTCTTGTTATGGCTCATGGTTCCTCCATGAAATTCGCTAAGGGAAAATGCACTGCGCACGGTCCATATAACGGGGATGCAATCCTAGCAAAGCGCCCGGACCGAAGTCAACTTCGCGCGGGCGTTTCAGACGCGCACGCCGCGCTCGCGGGCCACGAGCAGGTTCGAGCGCAGCAGCGCCTCGAAACTCCCGCAATCGGCCCACCAGCCGTCGAGAATCTCATAGGTCATCGTGCCGCGCTGGATATAGGCGTTGTTCACGTCCGTGATTTCGAGTTCGCCGCGGGCGCTCGGTTCGAGCGTATCGCAGATGTCGAACACCGAATTGTCGTACATGTAGATGCCGATGACCGCGAGATTCGTTGGCGGGTCCTTCGGCTTTTCGATGATCCGCGTCACCCGGTCGCCCTCGAGCACGGCCACGCCGAACTCGCGCGGGTCGGCCACCTCTTTCAGGAAAATCTTCGCGCCCTCGGGCTGCGCCTCGAAGTCCTGGACGGCCTTGCGAATGCTGCCCTGGACAAAGTTGTCGCCCAGGACCACGACCACCTTGTCCCGTCCCACAAAATGCCGCGCCAACGCCAGCGCGTCCGCGATGCCGCCCTCGGTCTTCTGATACGTGTAGTTCATATGCTTCAGGCCGAACTCTTCGCCGTTGCCGATCAGGCGCAGGAACTCGCCCGCGCTGTTCCCGCCGGTCACGAGGAGGATTTCCTCGACGCCCGCGTCCACCAGCGTCTGGATCGGGTAGAAGATCATCGGCTTGTCATAGACGGGCAGCAACTGCTTGCTGGTGGCCATCGTGATCGGGTGCAGGCGACTACCCGAACCGCCGGCCAAGATTATGCCGCGCATGACATCGCCCCTTCTGGTTGCCGCCTCGCTGGGCGGTGAGAGATTGTCACCACTCTACGGTGCGCTGCGCTCAGACGCTGGGTGAGGCGCTGTGCTGCCGGACGCGGCCGCCAAGTACTGGCGCAACCGTTCGATCGCTGGAGCTGGGACGAACCCGGACGCGGCGATCCTGGTCAGGTCGAGGGTGCTGATGCCCGGACGCGGCGCGGCATGCCGACCGGCGAAGTACTCCTCGGTGCCCACCGGGCTCACCCGGGCCGGGTCGTGCCCGGTCAACTCGTAGACCAGCGCCGCGATCTGATACCAACTCATGGGGTCGCCGGAATTGGTCAGGTTGTAGCTGCCGAACTCGGCACCGG
>JAKQEQ010000065.1 GCA_029556545.1 Candidatus Hydrogenedentota bacterium | reverse complement strand
CCCGGCCATCCAGGGGACCGTCCCTTACGAGAACAAGCGCCGGGAATGGACCTCGCCGGTCTTCGCGGAAATCACCGGCACGGATCAGGCGCCCGTCGTCACCGATGACCGGTTCCACACGGGGAAAGTCGGCGACGCGCTCTTGGACGCCAACTACTTCCCCATCTCAAAGGCGCTGATCGAGCGCGGCCGCGACCGGTTCGAGGTGAACTGCATGCCGTGCCACGGTCTCCTGGGCAACGGCGACGGCGTGGTGGTGCGGCGCGGATTTCCCCAGCCGCCCTCGTATCACATTCCGCGGCTGCTCGAGGTCGAGGAGGGCCACTTTTTCGACGTAATCACACGCGGGTTCGGGCGCATGTACAGTTACGCCTCGCGGGTCGCCCCCGAGGACCGCTGGGCCATCGCGGCCTATATTCGCGCGCTGCAATTAAGCCAGAACGTCAATCTCGAATCGCTGCCTGCCGCCGAACGGCAACGCATCCAGGAAGCCGTGCAAGCAGCATCACAACGGGAAGAGGCAAGCCATGTTCACTGACACGCTGAAAGGCGGCATCAACGACGTCCGGCGGACGGCGCTGTTGATCGGCGTCGCCGGGTTGCTCTTCAGTTTGTTGGCGCTCGTGTTTTCGCCCGCGCGATTCTTCCAGTCCTGGCTGGTCGCGTATGTGCTTGTATTCGGTCTGGCGGCGGGCGGCCTCTTCGGCGTGCTGCTGCGGCACCTGGCGGGCGGCGCGTGGAGCGTCGTGATACAGCGGCTGTGCGAGGCGGCGTCGCGCACCTTGTGGGTTTTCGCCCCCCTGTTCCTGCTGCTGTTCCTGCTCGGCAAGAATTATCTCTATCCCTGGACCGACCCCGCCTACGTCGCGGACCATCACGTCGTCGCGAACAAGACGGCCTACCTGAACACGCCGTTCTTCCTCGCGCGTTTTGTGGTGTACTTCGCGGTCTGGGGCGCGCTCGCGTGGGTCTGCAGCCATTGGTCGGCGCGCCTCGACGCGACCGGCGACGCGCGGTACGCCGTGTGGATGCGGCGGCTCAGCGCGCCCGCCATGATCGTCATGTTCCTGACGATGACGCTGGCGGCGACGGACTGGGGCATGTCCACCGAGCCGGAATGGTTCTCGACCATTTACGGGCCGCTGTGGATCGTGAGTCAGGGGCTCAGCATCCTCGCCTTGTGCATCATCGCAATCACGTACATGGACAGCGAGCCGCCGCTGGCGCAGGCGATGAACCACCGCCAGTATCTCAATCTGGGCAACCTCCTGCTCGCGTTTACGGTGCTATGGAGCTACATCTCCTTCAGCCAATACCTGATCATCTGGTCGGGCAATCTGCCCGAGGAAATCGGCTGGTACCTGAAGCGCGACGGCGGCGGTCTCACGGGAATCACGGTGATTCTGTCGCTGTTCCACTTTCTGGTTCCGATGATCGTCCTCCTGTTTCGACAGACGAAGGAAGGCGTCTTGGAACTGCGGCGGATCGCGTATCTGCTGCTCGTCATGCGCGTAGTGGACGTGTACTGGAATCTGGTCCCTTCGTTCGCGGGGCACGCCAACCGGATCGACTTGTCGACGACCCTGTTCGTGATCGCCGCCGTGGCCGCGTTGGGCGGCCTGTGGCTCTGGCATTTCCTCGGCGAACTCCTGAAGCGGCCCCTCTTGCCGGTCAACGATCCGCGCGCCGAAATGTTGCTCCTGAAAGAAACCCGTGAGGCCCACGGCCATGCATGAAAAAAACCAACATCCCGGCGACGGCTACGAGAAGCGGGACCTGAACCCCAACGCCATCGCGCTGTTCGCCGTCGCGGTAATGCTGCTGACGGTCGCCGCCCTGGTGGTCACCCTCTTCATTGTGCGCGGTTTCGAGCGCCGCCGAAGCGCCGAGGCGCCGTCGGCCATCGAATTGCCCCGGACCACCGTCGTGCGCGGACCGGAACTCGAACGCAATCCCGAGGCCGAGCGCGACGCGGTGCTCGTGCCGGCACGGCAACGGTTGAACGGTTACGGTTCCGTCGCGGAGGCGCCGAGACGGGTGCATATCCCGATTGACGAGGCCATCGACCTTATCGCCTCGGGCCGCGTGCCGTACAAGCGTTCAGGCGCGGAAGCGGTGGACGTACCCCTGCTCGGTGAAATGCCCACGACCTCGGGAGACGCGGCGCGATGAAGCACGTACCACACGGGAACGCGCGCGCCTTCGCCGGCGTGCTCGCCGCGGCGCTGTGCATCGCGTCGTTGGCTGGAACCGGCTGGGCGCAAGGATCGGGCCGCGGCCAGATGCCCGGCGTGCAGGTGGACCCCTTCTCATTCAAGGGGCCCGACCCCGCCGAGCAGTATCAAGACATCTACATCGAGCAGAAGCTCGACGCCCAGGTCCCGCTGGACCTTGAATTCAACGACGAGGCGGGCCGGCGCGTGCGGCTTCGCGACCTCCTGAACGACAAGCCGGCCGTGCTCGCGCTCGTGTACTTCGAGTGCCCCATGCTCTGCACGCGCGTGCTCGATGGCATGGTCCAGGCATTCGACGCGGGCGGGCTCGGGCTGAAGCTGGGCAGGGATTACTCGGTCGTCACGGTCAGCATCGACCCGCGCGAGGGATCGGAGCTTGCCGCGAAGAAGAAACAGAACTACCTGGCGCAATACGGCGGCGAGGGCGGCGAGGCGGGCTGGCATTTCCTCACCGGCGGCGATCCGGAAATCGAGGAACTCGCGGAGGTCGTCGGGTTCCGCTACTACTACGATCAGGCGACGGACCAATACGCGCACGCCGCGGGCATCATGATCCTGACGCCCGGCGGCAGGGTATCGAGCTACATGTTCGGCCTCGAATACCTGCCGCGCAGTCTGCGCATGGCGCTGGTGGCCGCGGGCGAGGGCCGCATCGGCTCGCTTATCGACCGGCTCACGCTGCTGTGCTACGCCTACGACCCGTCGAAGGGCGCATACGGCTTCTACATCATGTACGCGCTGCGGCTCATGGGCGTCGCGGTGGTCGCGGCGCTCCTGCTGTTCTGGTTATTGCACTACCTGCGCGTCCGGCGCGCCGCCCGCGCGGAACACGTCAACGCGCCCTTGGGAACGGAGCGGACTTCGTCATGAGCATCAGGTGGTTGGATAGCAACGATGATTGATTTCCGAGTATTGCCCGAAAAGGCGTCAACCTTCGCGGAAAGCGTGGACCCGCTGTATTGGTTCCTGATCCTCTTCGTGGGCGGGTTCTTCCTCGTGGTCTGCGCCGTGGTCCTGTATTGGGGCGTGAAGTATCGCCAGCGCCCCGAGGAGGACCGGCCCTCGTATCACCCGCACGCGATCAAGCTCGAAATAGCATGGACCGTGGTTCTGGTGATCATTGCCTTGGGCATTTTCGTCTGGGGCTCGGTGCTCTTCTTCCGCGCTTATGACGCGCCCGACGACGCACTCGAAATAAGCGTCATGGGTAAGCAGTGGATGTGGAAAATCCGGCATCCGAACGGGATGCGCGAGACGAACGAACTGCACGTGCCGGTGGATACGCCGGTGAGGCTGACCATGACCTCTCAGGACGTCATCCACAGCTTCTTCATCCCCGCGTTCCGTCTGAAGCAGGACGTGTTACCCGCGAAATACACGACGATGTGGTTCAAAGCCACAAAGACCGGCGAGTACCCCCTCTTCTGCGCCGAGTATTGCGGCACGGAGCACTCGACCATGGGCGGCCGCGTGTTCGTCATGGAACCGGAGGCCTATGCCGCGTGGCTGCGCGGCGAAGGCGGCGGCGAAGCGCCGGACGACGTGCTGGCCGCGGGCCGGCGGCTCTACGACCGGCTGGGCTGCGCCGCCTGCCACACGGCGGGCGTCGAGAACCGCGGGCCGTTGCTCGAGGGCATCCACGGCACGACCGTCGAGATGACCACCGGCGAGACGGTCGTGGTCAACGATGAATACCTGCGCGAGTCGATACTGAACCCGTCGTACCGGGTCGTCAAAGGCTACGCGCCGCTGATGCCGAGCTACAAGAACCAGCTCGAGGACGAGGAACTGATGAACCTGATCGCGTACATCAAGTCGCTGCCCAAGCAGCAAGTGGCGATCGCCGAGGTGAAGTAAGATGGCTACCGTCGTGACCGATCCGAACGCCGCGCCCGCCGTGCATTACCTGAACTGGCGCAAGACGGTGGCGTCGTGGCTCTTCAGTCTGGACCACAAACGCATCGCGATCCTGTATCTCATCTCGATCAGCGTGTTCTTCTTCGTCGGGGGTCTGCTCGCGGCGGCGTTTCGGCTCGAACTGCTGACGCCCGAGGGCGATCTGATGCAGGCGGACACCTACAACCGCTACTTCACGCTCCACGGCGTGGTCATGATCTTCTTCTTCCTGATCCCGTCGATCCCCGCCGTGCTCGGCAATTTCCTTATCCCGTTGATGATTGGCGCGAAGGACGTCGCGTTCCCGAAGCTGAACCTGGCGAGTTGGTACGTCTACATGATCGGCGGCACGCTGGGCGTGCTCGTGCTTGTCACGGGCGGCGTCGATACCGGCTGGACCTTCTACTCGCCGCTGAGCACGACGTATGCCAACACAAACGTCTTCCTCGCCGCGATGGCGGCGTTCGTGACGGGGTTCTCGTCCATCCTCACCGGCCTGAACTTCCTCGTCACGATTCACACCATGCGCGCGCCGGGGCTGACCTGGTTCCGCCTGCCGCTGTTCATCTGGGCGCACTACGCCACGAGCATCATCCAGGTGCTCGCGACGCCGGTCGTGGCCATCGCCATCTTCCTCATCGCGATCGAGCGCGTCTGGGGCGTGGGCGTCTTCGACCCGGCGCTGGGCGGCGACCCGATCCTCTTCCAGCACCTCTTCTGGTTCTACTCCCATCCGGCCGTGTACATCATGATCCTGCCGGGCATGGGCGTCATCAGCGAGGTGATCGCGTGCAACGCGCGCAACCGCATCTTCGGCTACCCGTTCATCGCCTTTTCGAGCGTGGCCATCGCGATCGTGGGTTTCCTGGTCTGGGGCCACCACATGTTCGTGAGCGGGCAAGCCATGTATTCGAGCCTCGTATTCTCGGTATTGACCATGCTCGTGGCCGTACCGTCGGCCATCAAGATTTTCAATTGGGTCGGCACGCTCTACCGCGGCAACATCGTATGGACCGCGCCCATGCTCTACGCCATGGGGTTCCTCGGGCTGTTCGCCATCGGCGGCGGCACGGGCCTCTTCCTCGGCGTGACCGGCACGGACATCCACCTGCACGACACCTACTTCGTCGTGGCGCACTTCCACTACGTCATGGTCGGCGGCGCGGTCATGGCCTACCTCGCGGGACTCCACTTCTGGTGGCCGAAAATCACGGGCCGCCTGTACAATCACCTGCTGGGCAAGCTGTCGGCGATCATCGTATTCATCGGCTTTAACGCGACCTTCTTCCCGCAATTCCTCCTCGGGATGCAGGGCATGCCGCGCCGGTATCATTCGTACCGCGAAGAATGGCAACTCCTGAATATCTTCTCCACTTCAGGCGCGATGATTCTCGGCATCGGCTTCCTGCTGCCGGTGCTGTACTTCACGTGGTCGCTGGTCTTCGGCAGGCGGGCGGGCGCGAACCCCTGGGGCGCGAAGGGCCTCGAATGGGAAAAGGCCTCGTCCCCGCCGTCGCCCCACAACTTCGACCACGACCCCGTGGTCACGGAAGAAGCCTACGCCTACACCGGAAGGGAGCAACTCAGTGTCTAGCACGTCGCACGCGGAACACGCCTACGTCGCGCACCACTTTCACAGCGCGGAACAGCAGAAGGAGGCCGGCACGCTCGGGATGTGGCTGTTTCTGGCGCAGGAGGTCATGTTCTTCGGCGGCCTCTTCTGCGTTTACGCGGTGTACCGGCTTCTGAACCCCGATGCCTGGCTCGCCGGCAGCGCGTCGCTCAGCGTCTTCGTCGGCGGCGTCAACACGACCGTGCTGCTGTGCAGCAGCTTCACGATGGCGCTCGGCGTGTACTTCGCGCAAACGGGCGACAACCGCCGCCTCTTCCAGGCGCTCGTCGCAACCCTCGCCCTCGGCTTGCTGTTCATCGCGATCAAACTCCAGTTCGAGTACCTCCCGAAATACCGAGAGGGCGTCTTCCCCGGCGCGAACTGGGGCCCCTACGGCCACCATTACGGCCATCTCGCCGACGTCGCCAATCAGGGTGGGCTCCAGATGTATTTCGTGCTGTATTACATCATGACCGGCATGCACGCGCTGCACATGATCATCGGTTTCGGCATCATGGTCGTGCTCATGGTCCTCGCGCGGAAGAACACGTTCGGCCCGCAACGCTACATGGCCGTCGAGAACTTCGGCCTGTACTGGCACTTCGTCGATATCGTCTGGGTCTTCCTTTTCCCCATGTTCTATCTTGTGCGGTAGGAGTTCGCTTCATGTCCGAGCATCACATCGTCACCCCGGCAACCTACCTCAAGGTCCTCATCGCCCTCGCCGTGCTCATGGTCCTGACCATCGCCGCCGCGGAAGTCCACTTCGGCGAGCCATTCAACCTCATGATCGCCCTCGCTATCGCCGTCACCAAAGCGGTCCTCATCGTGCTCTTCTTCATGCACGTGAAGTACAGTTCGCATCTGACATGGGTATTCGTGGGGGCGGGCTTCTTCTGGTTCATCATCATGGTCGCATTGACCACCGCCGACTACCTCAGCCGCGGCTGGCACTCCCCCTTCACCGGCTGACACGCGCACATCCCGCGCGCGTCCACACCGTCCACACCGTCCACACCGTCCATACCGTCCATACCGTCCATACCGTCCATCATGACGACGCCATGATCGCAAATCGCGGGAAGCGCCCCCCTCGCCTACATGAACTTCATGATTCCCCCGATGAGCACCGTCGCGACCGCGAGCCCCACCGTAACCCCGAGCCAGAGCGGCGTGTTCGCGCGGACCGGCGAGGGCCGTTCCCGGCCCGAGACCAGAATACTCGCCAGCGCAAACACGGCCAACGCAAGCAAAAACTTGATTCCAAACAGCGCGTGATACGCGGGCTGACCCGCATGACGCGGCGCGGTCACCATGAAGTAATTGTAGAGGCCGCTGGCGAGGAACAGCGCGATACACGTGTGCACCACGCGCCGCCATCGCCGCATCAGGACCGGACGCAGCCGGGCGTGTCCTTCTTGCCCGAACGCCTCCGAAACCGACGGCATCAGGATAAACCGCAGGAAGACCGAGCCGCCGAGCATGACGATCGCCGCGAGGATATGCGCCCAACGGGACGCCACGGCCGCGGCCGCCATGCCGCCCGCTCCGGTGCTTTCCCCGGCGGCGGCGCTTGCGGAGAACGCAAGCAGCGCCAGCCCCGGTAACACGGTTTGATATAGATTCCGTTTTGCCATGATAAAGGCCCCTTTCCGGCTCACGTGGGTCGATTGCCCACCCTCAAGCGGAACCCCCGAAGCCACCACGCCTATTCCTCGTCCCCATACTCGTCCTCGTAATCGTAATCGTAATCGTAATCGTAATCGATCCCCTCTCCCCGCGCGCACACGACCGGGATGGTCCGATCCGTCCGATCCGTCCGATCCGTCCCCCTCTCCCCGCGCGCACAGGAGCGGGGGCATCTCGCCCGCGTTGCATCCCGCCCCCACGGACCTATAGTGTAAGCGGCTATGAGCACACCCTTGCCGGCGTTGCGCGCGATCGAGACCATCCTCATCGAGCATGAGGGCAAACCCCATTTCTGTCTCCAGGACGCCTCGGGCTACGTCGACGAGCAACTGCTCCTGTCGCCCCACGCCTTTCTCGTGGCCAGTTGCCTCGACGGCGCGAACGACGCGGCGGCGGTACAGGCCATCTTCGCCGAGCAGTGCGGCGGCGTCCACGTGCCCGAAGATCAGATCCTGCAAGTCGTCGCGTATCTTGACCAGTGCGGCTTTCTTCTTACGCCCCGTTTCCTCGAACTGCGAGATCGCATCCAGAACGCCTTCCACGACGCGCCCACGCGCGTCGCCGCGCATGCGGGCCGATCGTATCCCGACAATCCCGACGAACTCCGGGCGTACATCGACGGGTTCTTCACCGCCGACGCCGGACCCGGCGCCCTGGGCACCCCCGGCGACGCCGACGCGCCACCGCTCGACGGCCTGATCGCGCCGCACATCGACTTCTTGCGCGGTGCCGCGGCCTATGCGCACAGCTACAAGCACCTACACGAGGCCGGTCCGCCGCGCACGGCGTTCATCTTCGGCGTGGCCCATTGCGGCGGCGCGACACCCTTCATCGCGACCAGAAAATCGTTCGAGACGCCCTTTGGCGTCCTCGAAACGGACCAGGACGCCGTAGACCATATCGCCGCGGCATGCGACTGGGACATATTCGCCGACGAACTCGCGCATCGGAAGGAGCATTCCATCGAATTCCAGGCGGTCATGCTCGGCTATCTCTATGGGACCGCCGTCAGGATCGTGCCCATCCTTTGCGCTCCGTTTTCGGATGATCCCGAACTGACGGACCCGTCGCGCATCAAGCGCGTCGCCGCGTTCCTTGAAGCGTGCCGCGCCTACGCCGCGCCGCCCGATCGCCGTGTCACCGTGATCGCCGCGGCGGACCTCGCCCACGTGGGCAAACGATTCGGCGACCCCTTCGACATCGACGACGGCGTCGTGGCCGCCGTGCGCGCCCGCGACACCGAGGACCTCGCCCACGCCACGGCATGCGACCCTGAACGCTGGTACGCCTCCGTCATGCGCGACGGCAACACGCGCAAGGTGTGCGGGCTCGGCTGTATCTACGCGGCGCTCAAGACACTGGATGGCCGCGCGGCAGGCAAGGTCTTGCACTACGATTACGCGCCCGACCCCGTCGGCGGCATCGTGTCGTTCGCGAGTGTGGGATTCAGCGTGTACGCAAGAGAAGGTGGAGACTAGGGTGCATTTCGGAGACCTTCGGTCGCGGGAGTGGCGCGGTCAGGAGACCGGCCAGAACAGCAGTTCACGAGGGGTGCGCGGCTGCGCCGTCGGCTGCCTGATTGTGGCGTGCCTCGCACTGGTCGTCGGGGCTGTGGTCTATCGCCGCGCCGTGTCGCAGTTGACCGAGGCCCGCGCGGCCGTGCAGGAGCGCTTCGCCCTCGAATACGCGGCGCTTCAAGACGCCGGCAAGATACCCGAGGCAGATCGCGCCCTCGTGGAGGGACTCGCGGAGGTCGCGCTCGGCCCGGAAGCCGGCGTTTTCGGCGTCACGGCGGTGTCGGCGGTGCTGCGCGTGGTCTTCGAGGACGGCGCGGTTGCGCCCAACGAGCGCGAGATGCTCGATGCGCTCAAGCGCATGATGGACGAGAACCCCGCGCCAAGTCTCCTTGCGATCACCCGGTTCCGGGATCAGTTTCCCGAACTCAGGCAGCTATCCGTTGACCCTGCCGCGCCCAAGCCGTGACGGTGATCCACGAACCCGTTGAGAATTCGGTTGCCGTCGGCAAGTGCGCCGCTACTCGGCAATCCGGCGTGACTCACCGCGCGAAGAGGGCGCCGGCGGTTCCCATACCGTGGCCACGATATGCTGCTCGGGCGCGTCGTGGGTCGTGTAGTAATAGACCGTGACGACTTTGCCGTCCATGCGTTGCACCGTGCGCGAATATCCGATATCGCCCATCCGCGCGTCATCCCGCAAATGAATCTCCTCGCCCCACGTCCCGCCGTTGTCCTCGCTGAGTTTCGCCCGCATCCCGAACGGAAACGCGCGGTACCCGTAGGCCACGCAAAGTCTCCCATCGCGCAACCGGACCATACTCGGCGGATTGCCGTTGCGTCGGCCCGCATCCGTGTCCGCGACCTTGCTCAGGAAGCGCCACTCCCGCCCGCCGTCCATCGATTCAAACACGTCAATCCAATTCGAGACCCGCTTCTTGCTGTCCACAACACCGTCCACGCGGCGGCGAAGCGCCGTAACGAGGTGGTTCTCCGCGCACCGCGCCGTCGCGGGCATGACCGACCGGTAGGCGTCCGTGCTAATCCACGACAACAGCTCGAACGTTTGTCCGCCGTCGGTGGTCTTAGCGCAAAACGCCCGATCCGCCAGTCCCGACTGCACCGTAGCGTCTTTCGCCGACAGAAACAGCCAACAGGATCGCGGACCATCGACGATGTAGTCCGTCCGCGCCGTCAGTTCCTCCAATCCAAAATTGGGCAGCGCATAGGGCCCCTCCCACGACGCGCCCCGGTCGTACGTCACCGAAAACTCGTCCCGGTTAACGTATAGCCCGAAATCGGGATGCTCGAAGTCGATGCCGCCCGGGCACTGTGCCGTCGCCTTCCGTTTCTTGTCGAGATTCACCGGCTCTGGCGTGAGAAACTCGTCGCGTGCCATGCCTCCCGTCGTCGCATTCCGCTGCTTGCCGAGATTCACCGGCTCTTCCACGGACCACGTCTTGCCCCCGTCCCTGCTCCGCGCCAACGTAAGGTAAATCGGCTTCTCGTGGTCCACCGAATGCCCCTCCAGGAACTCCTTGTACTCCCCCACCGAGAACGCCACCAGGATTTCGTCGCCCCATTGCCATATGCCCCGGTTCGCCGGCCACCCCGCGAAGCGGCCCGGCTCGCGAAAAACCGTGAAATGCCGCGCATCCACCGTCGCGAACCGGCTTCGGTCCAACGCGGCTATCTGTTCCCGCGTCGAGGTCAACGGAACATACTCGTGCTCCTCTTCCTGTGCCGCCGTGTGCGTCAAGAACGCCGCCGGGACCGCGTGCGCCGCCGTCCCTTCCCAGGACCACGTCGCCCGCAGGAACGACGCGGTGCCGCCCGTATGCCAGTAGGTAACGCGGACCGGATATCGGCGGTCTTTCACCATCGACACGTCTCCGCCCGACAGGACGCGGCCATTACGCACCTCCCCCACCTTCACCCCGTCAATCTCGATCAACGCGCTCTTGGCGCTTTCAATACCGAAGTGCACCGTACCCGTGACCGGCCCGCGCACGCACCCCTCCCACCAGCCCGACCACTCCATGCCGCGGCCTGTGTTGGCGTCCCACGCAACGTTCAGAGATTCAAGGATGGCGCCCCCGTTCAATACCGTCAGGTCCGCATTGCCATAATAAGGGCCGACCAGACCGGGCAGTTCCTCCTCCGCGACCGTCGTGCCCGCCAAGCATATCGCGATGACGATCCCCAGAAGCCTTCCTTGCATGGTATACGTCCTTTTGCTCCGCGCCCTTGCTCCGTCACGGACAGGAAGCCCGCGCCGCTACGCCTTCAGTTCTTTCCCCTTCGTCTCCGGAGCCCACCAGATGACGAACATGCCCAGCGCATACACCAGTCCCGTAATCGCGCCCACCCGCGCGTAATCCCCCTCGAAGAACCGCACGAGCACCCCGGCGAACAGCACGCCCGCCGCCGAAATGAAGCGCCCCGAATTGTACGTTATGCCCGTGCCCGTGGCGCGCACACGCGTCGGGAACAACTCCGGCAGATAAAGCGGAAGCCAGCCGAAGAACATCGTGGCGATCACGCCCTGCACGAACACCACCGGCAGGAAACCGCGTTGCAGCGGTTCGAGGAAGACAAAGATGCCGATGGTAATCACGGAAGTGAACAGGCTGATAGTAAAATAAGACCAGCGCCGCCCCAACAAGCTGCCCACGTAACCGCCCACGAGCCCCCCAATCGCCGCGCCCACCGACCAATACGCCTGCGTCGTCGCCTTGTACCCAGGGTTCGCCAGCCCGCCCATCTCATCGGCCCACGGGATCATCCACTTGCTCGACGCCCACGCTCCCACCAGCGGGATCGCGCCCAGGCAGATGCCCACCAGCGTCACCCCCAGCAGCGGCGGGCGAAACAGCTCTCGAATAGGGGCCTTCGCCGGAGCAAGCGTCCCTGCCACCCGGCTCTGGAGCCACTTCGGGGACTCCGGGGCCAACGCCCAGACCAGCACCGCGAGTAATGCGGGGGCCGCCGCCGCCGTGAGCATCAGCCAGCGCCATGAGTCCGGCGTCACCTTATGCAGCGTGCCGAACTGCGACATCACCAGGATACCGAGATTCGCCGCCGTGCCCATCATGCCCGCCAGCATGGGCCGCGACACATCGGACCAGAATTCCGCGATGATCGACACGCCGTTCGGCCAGATGCCCCCCACGCCGAGCCCGGTCAGGAAGCGCAGCACCAGGAGTTGCTCCTGGGTGCGTACGAAATAGCCCGCCGCGCCGAAACCCGCGTAACAGAAAATGCTCAACGCCATGCCGCGCACCCGGCCAAAGCGATCCCCGAAATTGCCCAGCAGGATGCCGCCGATGGCCGCGCCGAACATCAGCGCCGCCGTGTAGTTCGCGAACCAGGAACCCGCCGCCGTAGGGTTGAATGCCTCGCCCATGAGGTCCTTGGACACGGACAGCGACGCCAGGGGCATCAAGCCCAGTTGCACCCCGGCGAACAACCAGCCCAGAAACGCTCCCCCGAGCGCCAAGTGCTTGGCGCCCCGCCTCTCGCTGTCTTCACGCATGTGCGGCCCCTCTCGTCTTCCTGTCCCCGGACGCCCTTGCCGGCCCGGAGGACAGCCTCACTCCACAAAGGGCGGTTCGCCCTGAATGCCCTCGACAAGTCGCAGCGCCGCCTCGACCTGATTGCGCGTGCCGCGAAGCACCAGCCGGACCGCGCCCTCCGCGCCGCCGATACCGCCGGACGCCGCCTGGAAGACCGAAACTCCCGCCAAGAGCCGCAACGCCTCGATCTCCGTGAAGATCTCGCCGGTCAGCAGGAACATCGACGGGATATCGTTGAGGCTCTCGACCGGCTCGCGCATCCTGGCCGCGATGTCCATCACGGGGAAGGCCGTCTGCTTTTCGAGCCCCACCGGAATGATCAGGTGCGCCTTGCGGGCAACGACATAGGGTAGGACCTTACCGGAGGTGCCACCGGTCGGGCTTCCTGTGAGCACGCCCGCCGTCTTGTTCTGATAATCGAGCGCGTTCGCGCCCTTGATCACCACGTCGCCCGGCTCAAGCTTATCGAGCGCCTCGTCCAAAGAGAGGTCCCGCCGTCGTTCGCCGTTGACGAAGATGACCTCGCTCACGGCCTCGACCTCGGGCAGCGCCTTGCCGCCTTTGGCCGGATAGGTTCGTCCGTAAACGAAAGCGCCCCGAGGAACCGGCTCGCCCGCCAGCTCCTCCGCCACGTAAGTGTTCGTGGTCCCTTTCGCCACGATGACCACTCCGTCTCTGAGCGCGCGTTCCACTACCGGCATCCGCGCGACCGCCTTCGCTATGAGCCGCTTGCTTTCCGATACGGTCAACACCACTTGCGCCTGCACGACGTCGCCTGCGGTCGCCTGCGGCCTCGACTCGGGCGCCGCTTCGGACGCGAAGAGGGATGCAGTCGCCAGTAGCAACATCAAGGCAACAATGACACAAGGTCTCATGGCGGTGTACTCCATGGATTGTCTGACGTCCCCGTCCTCCCGTCATTGCAAAGCCGTCAGCCGCGACTCTATCATATTCTACGAAATCAACGATCCTGTTCCCCACTCGCCGCCGGGAGGACCTGCAATGCGCCTGTGTCTTCTGTTCGCGCTGGTCGGTCTGGCATCGCTCCCCGCCGTAGCGCGGGAAGATTCGCCGGGCATCACGTTCCACGAAGTTCGTGGAAACCTCGATATCCTTGTACACGGCAAGCCGTTCGCGACCTATGTCTACGAAGACCCGGAGATTCCGCGCCCCTACTTCTGCCGTGTCATGGCCCCAAACGGCGTCCAGGTCACCCGGAATCAGCCGCCGGACCCGGCGCAGGACGAGGGGAATCTCGATCACCCCACTTTTCACCCCGGCATCTGGCTCGCTTTCGGCGACCTCGGCGGCGCGGACTTCTGGCGGAACAAGGCGCGCGTGCGTCACGTGCGTTTCGATCAAGCGCCCCGCGACGGCGCGGTCGGAACGTTTGCCGTGGTGAACGCCTATGAAACCCTCGATACGCCGCCGCGCCTGATTGCCGAAGAAATCTGCGCGTACTCCGTCCGCGCCTCGCAAGACGCCTGCTGGCTTATCGCGGAATCCCGGTTCCGCGCCGTCGCCGAAAACGTCGCATTCGGCGACCAGGAAGAGATGGGTTTCGGCGTCCGCCTCGCCACGCCCCTCACGGTCAAGCACGGTTCCGGCAACATCCTCAACAATCTCGGCGGGAAGAACGAGGCCGGGACCTGGGGCAGGCAGGCGGATTGGTGCGCTTTCTCCGGGATCGTGGATGGGCGCCGCGCGGGAATCCTGCTCGCGGCGAATCCGAACAATTTCCGCCCGTCGTGGTTCCATAATCGGGACTACGGCGTCATGGTCGTCAATCCGTTTGGAAAGAAGTCCATGACCGGCCCCAAGGACGACGCGGTCCCTCCCGACGCCACGCCGGTCGACAGGGACGCGCCGTTCGTATTCGGGTTCGCCGCCTGCGTATCCGGGGGAGACTCCGAGGCCCATCCCGATTATGATGCATTGTACGCGGAATACCGCTCGGCGCTTGGCGCGCTGACGCCGGACCGGTAACGGCATCGAGGATCGTACCATGGACGTCGGCATCGTCGGTCTCGGCCTGGTGGGCAAGGCGATGGCCGCGCGGCTCCTCGCCGCGGGGCACGCCGTCTGCGGCTGCGATATCGCGCTGCAAGCCTGTCAGGCCGCCGCCACCCTCGGCGTCAGGGTGCTTCCCGAGGCGCGTGATGTCGCCGCCGCCGCTTCGACCCTCTTCCTGTGCCTGATGACCTCCGAGGACCGGCGGGCGCTGCTATGGGGCAGGCAGGCCATGGCACAGGCGCTGCAAGAGGGGGCGCTGCTCCTGGACATTACGACGGCGCGCCCGGAGGACATCGAGGTGGACCATGCGCGGCTGGCCCAGCAAGGGGCGCGCCTGATCGACGTATGCCTGTCCGGCTCCAGCGAAGTGATCTCGAGGGGCGAGGCCCTCGCGCTCGTGGGCGACCGCGAGGCGGACGCCTCGTATCGGGAACTGCTGGCGGCTTTCACGAAGGCGCAGTACTTCTTCGATCTCCCCGGCCAGGGCAACCGGATGAAGCTGATCGTCAATATGGTCTTCGGCCTGAACCGGCTGGTGCTCGCCGAGGCACTCGGCGTCGCCGCGAAAGCCGGGTTCGACCTTGCCACGGTGCTCGACGTCTTGAAGGCGGGAGAGACGTACTCCGTCGCCATGGACACGAAAGGACCGAAGATGATTGCACGCCGCTACGATCCGCCGGTCGCGCGGCTCGCCCAGCATGCGAAGGACGTGCGGCTGATCCTCGAATTCGCGCGGACCATCGGCGCGCGCGCGCCCGTATCGGAACTCCACGCCCGACTGCTTCAGGAAGTCGTGGACCGCGGCGCGGGCGAATGCGATAATGCGGCCATCTTCGAGGCCTACAGGCAATAGACGAGGATCGCGCCAATGCATAAGGTCTTGCTGGTCGTCGGCGACGGCGGCGAAGTCATCGACACAATGGTCCCCTACTACCGCCTCGGCGAGGATTTCCAGGTCGTCGTCGCCGCCCCGGAGAAACGGGCGTATCACCTGGTCCAACACGAACACGACCCGGCCTGGGACATCACCATCGAGTCGCCGGGATACAAGATCAACGCGGAAATAGCCTTCCGCGACGTAAACCCCGACGACTACATCGGCCTCGTCCTGCCGGGCGGCCGCGCGCCCGAGTTCCTGCGTTATGACCCGCACCTCATCCGCATCGTCAAGGACTTCTTCGCGAAACAGAAGCCCGTCGCATCCATTTGCCACGGGATCGAGATTCTCGCCACCGCCGACCTCATTCGCGGCGTGCGCGTGACCACCATACCGCGCTGCCGCTTCGACGCCGAGGTGGTCGGGGCCGTGTACGTGGATGAGCCGCTGGTGGTCTCGGGCAACCTCTATTGCTGCCGCTTCAAGCGGGAGTGCTCCGCATGGATGAAGGCGTTTACGAACACCTTGCACAACTCCATAACAAGTTCCAATCGAGGAGACCGTTGACATGAGTTCATTGGACCGTCGCACGTTCTTATCACTGCTTGGCGCGGGCGCGCTTGCCGCGGCGTGGCCCCGCCGCGCCCAAGCCGCCCAGACGAGGCCGAACATCGTCTTCATGCTCGCGGACGACCTGGGCCGCCATCAGACGGCGTGCTACGGGAATCCGTTCTACGAGACGCCCAACGTGGACCGCCTCGCCTCCGAAGGTATGCGATTCATGAACGCCTACGCCGCCGCGCCGGTTTGTTCGCCGACACGCGCGAGCATCATGACGGGAAAGTATCCGGCACGCCTGCACCTCACGGATTTCATACCGGGAAGCCCTTTTCCCAACGCGAAGTTGAAGACACCCGACTGGACGAAGCATCTGCCCGTCGAAGAGACGACTATCGCCGAAATGCTCCGGGACGCCGGCTACGCCTGCGGCCATTTCGGCAAGTGGCACCTGAGCGTGGACAAGTTGTACCGGCCGGGCCGCCCCGGGGACCCCGACACGCAAGGCTTCGAGGACGTGCTGGCGCTGGACAAACCGGAATCGAGCGAGGCCGCAGCCGCAGGCGCGGACCCGGATTATGACGCACACCACACGCGCGAAATCACGGACCGCGGCATCGCCTTCATGCGCAAGAACCACGACAAGCCGTTCTTTTGCTACATGGCTTACAGCGCCGTGCACCGCCCCGAGATGGAGTACGCCCCGCGCATCCTCAAGTACGCCGTAAAGCCCGAGGCCTGTAACGAGGTGGGCAATAACCCCGTCCTCGCCGCAATGATGGAAACCCTGGACACGAATGTCGGGCGTGTCCTCGATACGCTTGACGAACTCGGCATCGCCGACAACACCATCGTCGTCTTCTTCTCGGACAACGGCGACCTCTATGGCCGCTTCGGACGCAAGCCCCTCTACGGCGCGAAGGCGGACCTCTACGAGGGCGGCATCCGCATGCCCCTTATCGTGCGCTGGCCCGGTGTCGTGCGGGCCAGCTCCGTCAGCGATGCCATGGTCCACAGCAACGACTTCTTCCCCACCTTCGCGGAGATTGCGGGCGCGCCCGATCCCGGCGCGGCGGTGGACGGCATCAGCTTTACGCCTGCGCTCAAGGGGGCCGCGTCCCTGGACCGCGATACCCTGTATTGGCATTTCCCCCACTACCACAGCATCGGCCTCGGCCCGAGCGGCGCGATCCGCCAGGGGCGCTACAAGCTCATCGAGTGGTTCGAGCATTCGGTAACCGCACCCGACGCCCCTGGCGCGCTCGAACTCTATGATCTCGAGACCGACCTCGGCGAGACGCGCAATCTCGCCGCTGAAATGCCCGAACTTGCCCGGGAACTACACGGCAAGCTCGTGGCGTGGCGCCGCGCCGTCAATGCCCAGGAAATGGCCTTGAACCCAGACTACATCCCCGCCCGCGCCTCCGGCAAAGGCAGGGACTAAGAATTTGGACTGACCGCCAGTTCCGCCGTACTTGGTGCCGGGATCACGGGTTCAGCCACGGACGCGTCCGGCGCGGGCGCGACCTCCGCCGCACCGGCGAGCCCGATCAGGAATTCGCGGGTGCGCCCGCCGTCCCAGGCCACCGGCCCCACGTGATGGAACGCGATCGCGCCGTCTGGGGCGACGATGAACGTGGCGGGGATACTGCTCACGGCGAAGGGGAAGGGCGGGTCGTCCTCGCTAAGGTAACACGGAAACGTGTATCCGTTCTCGTCAAGAAACGGCTTTACGGTTTCCGGTTCCTCGTTCGAGATCAGCAGCACGGCGGCGTCCGCGTCCGTGAGACTCTCATACAACCGCTGGATATTCGGCAATTCGGCGCGGCAGGGCGGGCACCAAGTCGCCCAGAAGTTTACAAACAGCGGTTTGCCAACGAGCGACGCCATCGGCGTCGCGTTGCCGTCGAGATCAGTGACGGTCCACGCGAACGGGTCCCGGGACGACAAAGGCAATTCGGGGAACCCGATACTGTCATCGGAGGGTAGCGCGCGCGGTGCCGGCGTCGTCACCAGGCCCCGGGCCACCGCCTTCCAGTCCGTCTTGAGGATGCGCGCCCAAGGCGTCTCCAGACCGAGCAACAATGCGAAAAAGAGCACCCCTTGCAACGAAAATACGCGGGCGAGCGTCGGCAGACTGACGAAGCGGCGGAACCGGTCCGGATTCCTTGACGAACGCTGCCACGCGCGCATGCCGCAGAAGACAATTGCCGGGAGGAACAGGATGGTCAAGGCGATCAGCAGCGTCATCGAAAGATACATCGGCCCCAGCGAAAGCGTACGGCCAAGACCGACGCCCCTCCCGAAAAGGCCCAGCAACAGCCAGGCCGCGCCCACATACAGCCCCAGCAGCGCCGCTACGAGCGAATGATAGAGCGTAATCATCTTATGCATGGCGTATGTCCCCTTCGCGCTGTTTCATCCAGGGTAAGACCGCTGATACTCCCGCAAACGCAACGAGCATACCGCAAGCGCGCCGCCCGCACAAGGCGCCGATCTTGGCCCGTGCGCATGCCAGGTGATATGATCGGGGCGGCATCGAGGTGGCGCGCAGTTCCCGACACGTGAACGACGCCGCCTTTTTGATCCCGTGGCATGGGTATCCCGCCCGCGCCGTGTTCAGCGTAAACAGAGGATGCGCCCGGATGTCGGTTGAGACCTCCGTCGGTATTGTCTACACAAAATACTTCACCTTCGCGGAACCGCCGAACGAAATGGTCCTCGAGGGCGGGCAGAAACTCGGCCCGATCACGCTCGCCTACGAAACGTACGGTGAACTCAACGAAGACCGCTCGAACGCCATTCTCATCGTTCACGCGCTCTCGGGGGACGCCCACGTCGCCGGAATCCACCACGCCCAGGACGCGAAGCCGGGATGGTGGGATTCAATGGTCGGGCCAGGCAAGGGCTTCGACACCAACAAGTATTTCGTCATCTGCTCAAACGTCATCGGCGGCTGTATGGGGTCGACCGGACCCTCGTCCATCAATCCGGCCACGGGTCAGCCTTACGGCCTGAGTTTTCCCATCATCACCGTCGGCGACATGGTGCAGACGCAGCGGGAACTCCTGCGTCATCTCGGAATCGAGAAACTCCTCACCGTCACCGGCGGCTCCATGGGCGGCATGCAGGCCCTCGAGTGGGCTACCCGCTATCCCGAGATGGTCCGCTCCGCCATACCCATCGCCACCACCCACTTCAGCGGCGCGCAGCAAATCGCCTTCGACGCCGTGGGCCGCAACGCAATCATGGGCGACCCCCGTTTCCGCGACGGCGACTACTACGACGCCGATATGCCGTCCAAGGGACTCGCCATCGCGCGCATGCTCGCGCACATCACCTATCTTTCGGATATGTCCATGCGAAACAAGTTCGGGCGGCGGCTGCGACATCGCGACCGGCTCAGCTACGACTTCCAGAGCGAATTCTCGGTCGAGACCTATCTCGACTATCAGGGCGAGCAGTTCGTCAATCGCTTCGACCCGAATACCTATCTCTACATCACGAAGGCGATGGACTACTTCGATGTGTCCGCGCGCTACGGAAGCCTCGACGAGGCCATGAAGCGCGTGCAAGGGCGCATGCTCGTAATTTCCTTCACCTCCGACTGGCTTTATCCGCCGTATCAGTCCGAGGAAATCGTCTACGCCCTCGCCCGGCAAGAGAAGGACGTTTCCTACTGCTGCATCCAGACCGACGCCGGGCACGACGCCTTTCTCCTCGAATTCGAGGTGCTCGCCAAGCTCGTCGCGGGATTTCTCGAAAACACCCTGCATCCCGAGCGAATCGGCGCGCCGGAACCGCTCGATTCCTCCGAGACGGACCTGGGCCCGCCCGCCGCCGCGTCTTCGAGCATCTATGAAGGCCATCGCGTCGACTATGAGATGATCTGCAACCTCGTCGACGAGGGCAGCCGCGTGCTCGATATCGGCTGCGGCGACGGCGCCCTGCTGTGCGACCTCATCCGCAAGCGGAGCGTGAAAGGCGTCGGCATCGAACTCGCCCAAGGCAACGTCATCTCCTGCGTGCGACGCGGCGTCTCCGTGATCCAGGCCAACGCGGACAAGGGCCTCGGCGCGCTGCCCGACCAAAGTTTCGATTGGGTCATCCTGAGCATGACCCTCCAAGTCATCGAGAACCCCGATCTCGTGCTGCGCGAAATGCTGCGCGTCGGACGCAAGTGCATCATCAGCTTCCCAAACTTCTCCTACTGGAAAGTCCGCGCCAAGATGCTCATCAACGGCCGCGCCCCGGTCACGCGCAGCCTGCCCTACTCATGGTACGATTCGCCCAACCGGCACGTCCTCTCCATTCGCGACTTCCGCGCCTTCTGCCGCGAGCGCAACATCCGCGTCGAACAGGAAATCGCGCTGAGCAACCGCGGCGTCTGGCGTATCTGGCCAAACCTCCTGGCGGACGAGGCGCTCTATGTCATTTCCGCAACATAGGAACGCCTCATGACGCCTTGGCATCTCCGCCTGCTGGGAACAACGCTGCTCGTTTGCGCCATCGCCACCGGCGCCATCTTCGCCGGCGCGCAGCGCGCGCGCGATGCCGGCATCGAAGTCGCGGAGACCTCCCGCCTCGTCCGCGAGTCCGAAACGGTCGTTCAAGGGGAACCCACAGAGGTCGAAATGCCGGAAGACGCGGTCGTGGAATCAGAAGGATCGGTTATCGCCATGACTACAAGTGAATTCCGTCATCAGCCGCGCCTCGAAAAAGACGATCGGACGCGGCTCGAACAATTCGGCTGGTCCGACCGGGTCGCCGAGGGCTGCGCCGTATGGGTTTCCGTGGCGCGGCAGATGCTCTACCTCATCGAGGACAACCTCATCATCTGGCAGGCCGCGTGCTCGACCGCCGCAAACGGGGTCGGCTCGGAATTCGAAAGTTTCAAGACACCCCTCGGCTGGCACCGTGTAATGCAGAAGGTCGGTGACGGCGCCCCTTGGGGACAGGAATTCAAGAGCCGCCGGCCCACCCGCACCATCTGGAAACCCGGCGACGAATCACCCGAGGACATGGTGCTCACGCGCATCCTCGTCCTCGAGGGACTCGAACCTGGACAGAACCGCGGGCACAATGCCGCGGGCGTCTGTGTCGACTCGACCACCCGCGGCATCTACATCCACGGCACCAACGGCGAGGCGCTCATCGGAACTCCCGCCTCCCACGGCTGCGTCCGCCTCACCAATGACGACATGATCACGGCCTTCGACCTCATCGCCAAGGGCACGCTGGTGCTGATTACCGAGTAGTGGATCGACTGAGCAGCTTCGCTGCCACAGCGGTCGAGAGGCCGAGCAACACAGTGAGGCTGATCAAGAGCGCACCATTGGCGACTGGCACCGCCTGGCCCACCTGAACCTGCGCCACGAAGGTCTGTTGCGCCTTCGCGCCGTCTTCGTAGGCACACGTATACGTTCCGCTGTCCGCCACTTGCAGCGCCATGACCCGCAACGTCCGCGTAGTCACGCCGCTGACCCGCCCGCCGTCGCTCAACGGCGCGCCGTTCTTTCGCCAGTCGAAGCCGCTGCCCAACGACACAGGGCACGGAACGCTCAGGCACAGTTCGTCGCCGACGCGGTAGAGCCCGCCGTGAGGCTGCGCGCAGCCCTCGGGATTGTTCACACAGGCCAAATCCACCGCGTACGCTTGCCCCTGCCACGCGCCCTCGACCAGCGCCAGCAGCGTCTGCGCCACCGGATTGAAGACGACGGAATAGAAATCCCGGTTGCCCGTCGGGTCGATCAGCGCCACGACGTCGCCGGAGACGAGCGCGACGAATTGAATGCCGCCCGGCAGCAGGTAGCCCTCCGAGCCGCCGATAACGAGAAAACCTTCTGACGTGATCCCGCTCACCCCGCCCGTGTAGTACATCCCTGCCTGCCCCACCAGCGCGCCGTCCGTCTCCCAGTCGAGCACGTTGCTTCCCGTGTACGCCGCGATGATCGCGCTCACGGAAAACTGCCGCAATTCGCGCGTGTTGCCGTCCATCGCATAGACCACGCCGCGAACCGTATCCACGGTAATCGCGCTTGAATAGGAAAAGGGCGGCTTTTCAATTACCACCGTCTTCGGCAAGGCGTAACGCGCGGATTTCGTCACGACGGCCACCGCGCTCCCCCCTTTCGCCGCAAGATCGACAATGGCCAGTTCACTCCCCGAGAAATCGGGCTTGGCCGCGTCCACGATCACCAAGGTGTCCGTCAGGAAAGCCCCGGTAAAGTGCGGTCGGTTCGCGACAATGCTTTCCGGCGCAAAGTCCTCGGGCTGGTCGGCGTCAAAGAGATACAAATTGCCGTTGAATCCCCCGCCGAGCACCGCCGTATGGCCGTCTTCCGCCACGGCCGCAAACCCCGGGTCGCCGGCGTAGCCGTCCGCCACAGGCGCGAACCCGCCCGTCCCGGTCGCCGATTCGATATACACCGCGTCCCCGTCCCAGATCAGGTAACGCCCATCGCCCAAAGCGGCGCCGGTCACGACATATGCGCCGGGCGCGGGCGCCGGGAAGTCCGCCAGCGGCGTTATAGTCACCGCCCAGGCCGTTCCGGCGGCGAGGATGACAAATACCGCGAGAAAAAAGAATGGTTTGCGCGAGGAAGCAAGCAAGGTCATGGGTTTTCCCCTTTCCAATGTTGCGGGCGCATACACGCCCAGACACCGTTACTGGGGGAAAAGCAGGCAGGAAGGAAAAGACCCTTTTCCTGCGGCAACTTTTCCGCGAGTTGCTGCAAGAACGCATCGGGTCTCGGTCAGGTCTTCTGGCTCCCGGATCACCCTACTCGCCACGCCTTCCCATCCTCAGGAGGCGGGGCGTCCCGCCCCACGCTTCGGGGCCAAGATGCCCGCTCCTTTGCGGACAGTGGCTAAACTGTGGCTTTCGTCCCCGGTTACAGCAGCGCGTCTGCGACGGACTCTCACCGTGCTTCCCCGCGCCGAATCCCGGCGCCGCCACGTGCGGCGTTTACGTTCGGGCGCAGTATATGCCCGCGCCTCGCGGCGTGTCAAAGCGAGGCCTGCGGCCAGGTACGTATCGACACCCAAGCGGGGGAACGACACGAGGAATTTTCACGGACGCGAATCCGTTTCATAACTATTGAAACCAGAAACAAGCCTTGCTCGCCTCGTGAACCGAAACGGCTCGTGATTGCGTTATGCCACGGAGCAAGAACGGGGACGAATGCCGGCGGGCGGAACACAGCATACGAAGGAGAATGACAATGGCCTACACACTACCCCCGTTGCCTTACGCGTTCGACGCGCTCGAGCCGCACATCGACGCGCGCACGATGGAAATCCACCACGGCAAGCATCATCAGGCGTACATCAACAACGTCAACGCGGCCCTCGAAGGTCTGGACGCCCTCGCGGCGAAGAGCGTCGAGGACCTCTTGCGCGGCATCCAGGACGTGCCCGATGCAAAGCGCCAAGCCGTCATCAACAACGGCGGCGGCCACGCGAATCACACGCTGTTCTGGCAAATCATGGGCCCGAACGGCGGCGGCGATCCCACGGGCGACCTCGCGGACGCCATCAACGGCACATTCGGCGCGTTTGACGGGCTCAAGGACACGTTCGGCAAGGCGGCGGCGACCCGATTCGGCAGCGGTTGGGCCTGGCTGGTCGTGAACGGCGACGGAAAACTCGATGTCTACAGCACGGCGAACCAGGATTCCCCCCTCATGCAGGGACATACCCCCGTTCTCGGCCTCGATGTCTGGGAGCACGCCTACTACTTGAAATACCAGAATCGCCGCCCGGATTACGTGGCCGCGTTCTGGAACGTCGTCCGCTGGGACAAAGTGGCCGACTTCTACGCGGCGGCGCGAAAGTAGGGCGTCGAGTCATCGCGCCCGCCCGATCCGCCCGATCTTTCCGATCCGTCCGATCCGTCGGATCAGTCACTCCTCGGTATCGAGTTCCTGGGCCATGGCGCGGATGCCCCGGATGTCCATCTTGCCGGTGCCGAGGACTGGCAGTGCGTCTATCCGGTGAAACGCGCTCGGGCGGGGCCGCCACAGGTTCGGCAAGCCCGACTCCGGCAGTTTCGCCAGAAGTTCCCCGACCTGGGACTCATCGAGCGTGTGCAACACCACCAGGCGCTCGCCCTTGCGGGGGTCCGCGAGACTCGTCACCGCGATCGCCTGCTCCGTAAGTTCGAGCAACTGGTGCAGCGTGTCCTCGATCTTCGCGTGCGGAACCATCTCGCCGCCAATCTTGCTGAACCGCGCCAGCCGGTCCGTGATCGTGATGAAGCCGTCCTCGTCCACCGACGCGATGTCCCCCGTCTCATACCAGCCGTCGCGCAGCACGGCGGCGGTCTTCTCGGGCATGCCCAGGTAGCCCTTCATGATATTGACGCCCTTCACGAGCATGAGCCCCGCCTCGCCGGGCGGCAGGTCCGCGCCCGTCTCCGGGTCCACGATGCGGATGCTCAGTCCGGGCAACGGACGACCGATGCTCCCGTGCTTCACCCCGCGCGCGAAGAACCCCGGCGATTCGTAATCCGGCGTATTCGTCGATACCGCGGGCGCGCACTCCGTGCAGCCGTATCCCTCCATCGGGGTCGTGCCGAATTTCTCCCGGTACGCCTCGCGAATGCGCTCGGGCAGCTTCTCCGCGCCGCAGACCACCCACGACAGGCTCTTGAGTTGTTCCGCGTCGCAACGGCGAATAAAGCCGTGAAGGAACGTGGGCGTGCCCACGAGAAACGTGCATTCGTACTTGTGCACGAGCCCGCCGATGACGCGCGGTTCGAGCGGGTTCGCGTGGTACACGACCCCGCAGCGCGAGTGAAGCATCAGCCAGAGCGCGACCGTGAAGCCGAAGGAATGGAAGAACGGCAGGAACGCCATCATGCGGTCGTGCGGACCGTGCGGGAAGGTTTCGAGACCCGCCTCGATGTTCGACAAAATGTTGCGTTGCGTGAGCATGACCCCTTTCGGCTCACCCTCGCTGCCGCTCGAAAAGATGATGGTGGCCAGATCGTCGGGCGTCCGCCCGCGCGGCGATCCCGCGGCGCGCTCGATCAGCCACGCGGGCGCGAACAGCGCGTACAGCATGCCCACAATGCGGTCCATGGCGGTGATCGTTGCGCGAATATCCTCAAGGTAGATGGCCTCGCCAGGCACTTCGAGCGGCAGCCGTTCGAGGAACCGCTTCGACGTGAGCGCCTGCGTAATGCCGCACTGGCGCGCCGCGGAAGCCATCGCTTCCTTCGACGCGGAGTAATTCAAGTTGACGGGCACGCGACCCATGATCTGGAGCGCGATGTTCGTGAGCGCGCCGCCAACGGACGGCGGCACCAGCACGCCGACCATCGGCTGATCATCGAGGATACGGCGCAGCTTGCGCGCGAACACGATGCTCCCCACCAGCGTCTTGAAGAAGCTGAGTTCGCCCGTGACGGCGTCCGCGATCGCCAGGCGGCGCTTATGCTGGCGCGCCACCTTGATGAAGCCCCGATGCAACAGCGTATGCGCCAGGGGGCGTCGCGTGTACGATTCCGTGCCCAGCCGCTGGATAGCCGTTCGAATATCGACGGCCGCCGCCGTGCGGGGCGCTTCGGGACCGTAGTGCACCATGATGTTGTGGGGAATCCGCGGCGGGCGAATCGCTTGAAAGCGCCCGTTCTCCATGCTGTAGATTGCTCCCCAAAGATGCGAGAGATGCACGGGCACGATAGGCGCTTCCACTTCGCCCAGGATCGCCCGATAATCGTCGTGATACGGCATGATCACGCCGTCCCGCGCGAAGCGCCACTCGACGGGAACGCAAACCACCTCGCCCGCCGCCACAAGGCGCCGCATGGCGGCCATCGTTTCCCGCACGTGCGCGTCCGAGCCGTGGGGATCGAGAGCAACGATGTTGAGCAGGCGCGCCAGACGCCGGATAACCGGGGCCTCATAGACCTCTTTTCCCATGAGAAAGTGAATGTCGCGGTCCGTGGACGCCATCAACGCCAGCGCGTCCAGGAAGGACAAATGGTTCGCGGCCAGCAGCGCCCCGCCTTGCTCCGGTACATTGTCCCGCCCAAGCACACGGATGCGGTAAAGGCTGTTCGCGAGCAACCAGAGCACAGCCCGAAGCAGAATGGACGGTATACGGAAACAGATGTACAGGCCCATTCCCGCGGACATGAGTGCGCAAACGAAGAAGATGCCGCTCGGGCTGAGACCCGCGACGCTCAGACCGTAGAAAAGAATGCTCGCGAAAGCAATACCCACAAAAGTCAGCATGTTCGTCGTGGCGATCACCCCGCCGCGGATGTCCAGCGGCGCGCGCGCCTGAATCGCCGCGGCCAACGGCACGTCGAAGAACCCCGCGAAGAAACCCAAACAGAACATCACGACCATGACAAAAACGTACATGACCCCGCTAATCGCGATACCCGCCGACGCCGCATCGAACCCGCCCGTGTCGCCCAGACTCCATCCCGTCACCGCAAGGATCAGCGAGAAAAACCCCATGCCGATCGCCCCGACCGGCACGATGCCCGTCTCGATCTTCTCGCGCGACAGATACCCCGCCGAGACCGCGCCCACACCGATGCCGATGCCCATCATCGCCACGAGGTAGCCCGTCATCGCATCCGAGAGCGCCAGCGACGAATTGCCGAACTTGAGCACGCTCTGACGCACCAGCGCGCCGCCGAACCAGAAGTACACGTACCCGAGGACCACGTTGAACAGGAGACGTTCGCTCCAGATGGCGCGAAAGTACCGGCCCATACCCGCCCACGGAAGCAGCGGGTTCTTCGGAATCCGCTGCGACGGATTGGCGGCCGGCGGCTTCGTGATAAAGTGCGCCGAGACCGTGCCGAGAACGGAAAGCACCACCAGGATCAGCGATACGACGTACGTACGGCCCCGGAACACGTCCGATATCGCGCCCGCCATCCCGGTCCCCGCGATGATGGCGATGATGGTCCCCATTTGCAGAATGCCGTTCGCCCAGGACAGCCGCGGCTCCGGCATAATCTCCGGAATGATCCCGTACTTGGCCGGACTGAAAATGGCGCTCTGCGTGGCCATACAAAAGAGGACAAACCAGCAGAACGCCGGTTGGCCGCTCACGAATGCCAGACCGCCCAGCGCCATGATGCCGATTTCCAGATACTTCGTCGCCAACGCCACCCGCTGCTTGCTGTACCGGTCCGCAAGCGCCCCGAATAGCGCCGGAAATATGATGAACGGCACCGCGAATATGAACGACGCGAAGGCGTAGACGAAGTCTTTCGTGCCGAACAGACCCACCAGCTTCCCGTACCAGTCGGTCGCCTCGACCGGCGTCGAGGTCGCCAGCGACAACAGAAAGAAGATGATCACGAACTGATACAGATTGTCGTTGAACGCGCCCTGAAACTGCGTGACGATTAGCGCCCAGAAACCGCCGCGGTTGAACTGGCCGCCGCTCGGCCCGTGGGCACGCTGTACGCTTTCCATGCTTGCGTTTCCTCCGACCCGGACACCTCCGGGCCTTCTCGATGCCTCTCGAGACTTCAGAGCCGCGCCGCGCCTTCGCGCAGCCGCTCCAGGCCGCCGATCAACCGGCGGCATTGCGCCTCCGAAAACGCCGCCAGCGCCCGGTGAATGCTGGCGCGGTACACGGCCTCCACTTCATCCACCAGGACGCGGCCCTTCGCCGTCAATTCGACGTGGTGGATGCGGCGGTTGCCGGGTACGGACGCGCGCAGCACCAGCTTCTTCCGCTCCAGCTTGTCCAACACCGACGTAATGCTGGCCCGCGTCACCACAAGCCGCTTGCCGAGGTCCGACTGCGTCCACGCCTGCTTCTTATATTTCAGCGCGAACAGCACGTTGAACTGGGCTTCCGTCAGTCCGAACCGCCGAAATAGCGCGGCCCCCTGCAGGGACAACACGTTCGCCGTGCGGATAACGTTCAGCACGGCTTCGTGCCGTATATCCTCGATGGGGTGTTCGAGTTCCAACTCGCGACTGATGGAGGACCGTCTTGGTTTGGCCATGGCGCAATTCCGTAATCCCGCCCTCATTGTAAGTCTTGTTATTGTTAGAAGTCAAGCAGTGTGCCGCGACAGAGAGCGAGCGGCGATTACGAGTATCGACGGGGACTGGCACAAGCGCTCCCCCGGGAACTGGCACAAGCGACCCCGCGCCGCGTCCCGCGCTTCGCGGGATGCCTGTCCCCGATCTCTGAGCAAAGAGCGGCTATTGACCGTCGAGCGACCGCGCGATATGCTCCTGTCGCGGCACGCAACACGGGAGAGACTCCGATGCGAATCCTCGTGACAGGCTCCACGGGCTTGGTCGGTGAAGCGGTGGTTGCGCGGCTACACGCTCGCGGCGACGTCCCGGTGCGGCTCGTGCGCGGCGACGGCCCCTTTGCCGAAACCACCGCCCAATGGGACCCGGCGCGCGGAAACATCGACGTTGACGGTATCGAGGGGCTGGACGCCGTGGTGCATCTCGCGGGGGAAAACATCGCCTCCGGGCGATGGACGGCGGAAAGAAAGGCCCGTATTCGCGAAAGCCGGGTAGGCGGAACGCGATTGTTGTGCGAAGCCCTGGCGAAGACGAAGCAACCGCCGCCGGTGCTGATTTCGGCCTCGGCCATCGGTTACTACGGCGATCGCGGCGAGGAACTCCTCGACGAGACGAGTCCGCCCGCGGATGACTTCCTTGCCGAGGTCTGCAAGGCGTGGGAAGCGGCTACCGCGCCGGCCGTCGAGGCGGGTATCCGCGTGGTTCACCTGCGCATCGGCGCGGTCCTCAGCGCCAAGGGCGGCGCGCTCGCGCGCATGGTGACGCCCTTCAAGCTGGGACTCGGCGGCGTGGTCGGCAACGGACGCCAATACATGAGCTGGATTGCCATCGACGATCTAGTCACCGCCATCGATCACTGCATTGCCTGTGACACGCTGGTCGGACCCGTCAATGCTATGGCGCCGAACCCCGTGACCAACCGCGAATTCACCAAGGCGCTGGGCAAGGTCATGCGCCGCCCCACGCTGCTGCCCATGCCCGCGTTCGCGGTGCGATTGGCCCTCGGCGAGATGGGAATCGCCCTGCTGCTGACCAGTACCCGCGCAACGCCAAAGCGGCTGCTGGACTCCGACTTTGTGTTTCGACACCCCCACATTGAAGGCGCACTTCGCGCGCTGCTCGCTTGAGACCCGCGCCGACCTACTCTCCGTTGAATTCGCCGGATTGCAGGCGGGTCAGAAAGTGCTTGATCGCGGTCAGGGCTTCCGGCGATACCTTGCGGAATCGCACCCCGGACGCATTGCCGCCTTTGTCCTCCAGCGCCTTGCACCAGCGCACGTTCACAATCGTCGCGACCGGCGCCTCATCCGGAAGGTAAATGGTGAGGCGCAGCGCCTGTTCTTCCATGAACGCCTGCTTGGTGAAAAGCATCGCGCCCTCGTCGCTCAGATCGAGCAACTTACCCTTCACGTCGATCGTGTTGACGCTCCAGTCGTTCGTCGCCCCCGCCGAACAGCGCACGATCATCTCGATGTGTACCCGGCACTGCTGCCGGATTATGCGACGCCGCTCCCGTTTCCCGTTTTGTTTAACGTTCCCGTCATGCTCCCGTCCCGCAACTGCTTCCATAACGCCTCACATTCCAAGCTTATAATGCCTCAATAAGGTTAGCCCACCATAATACCCAAGCTACACCGTAAGTGTACCCGGCAAAGACCGAAAATGCAAGAAAACCGGGGCTGATCAAGCCTTTCTCATTATGCGCATCTACCCGCCGCGACAAGCACCTGCGAGAAGGCGCCACGGCAGACTCCGCGCCTCACTCCTCGGTCTCCCCCAGTTCATCATCTATCTCGTACTCGAAGTCTTCTGTCGCCACGTGCACGATATAGTGAAAGTTGTCGGGGCCGAGCGTCTTCGTCAGGTGATTCATGATCCGATCGACGTTATCATTCGGGCCGCTGCAATAGAAGGGCTTTCCGTCTTTTCCGAATTCCACCCCGTTATCGAACGTGATCGCCTCGCGCGGTTCGAGGATTAGTTGGGCAAGCGCGAAGTCTTTGTGCGGGCGGAACCCGATGGCCTTCGCGTAGTCCAAGCCGCCGTAGACGATCTCATGCGCCAACGAAACGGAGCAGATGGACAAGCCTTCGTTGCCTTCCCGAAAATTTTCCTTGAACTCCCCGTAATCCGAGCGCGTGACGCTCACGTTACAAAACGCATTTTTGACGCCGAGACAGCCGAGATCAACAAGGAACACGCCGAACAGGGTCAGGTGTTCCGACTGGGCGCGAGCTACCACAACATTCGCTATCCCCTGCTCCCGCCACTCCTTGTTGACGAAGCATTCGAGGATCGGGTAGTCGCGCGCATCGCGCAGCAAGCGGCGTTCAAAACTCGCCGACGTCGCGATGTGCATGCGCTTCTTCTTGGCCTTTTCCTTGCGCCGTTTCTTAAGCAGTTTTTCCTGTCGTCGTCGGTGGTCTTTTGGCATCCGCGAAAGCCCTTATCTTATCGCATCCCCTCCCTCCGGGTAAGGGAGACCCATAGCCTTGGCGGCCCCCCGGCCTCCTCTCACCGGGGACAACGCGCCTGTCCATTCCGTCCATTCCGTCCATATCGTCCATATCGTCCATATCGTCCAGCCGGCCCGCCTCGCCTAATCCACTTTCCCCGGCAGCGTTAGCCGCGCCACGATCTCCTCCAGGAACACGCGCGCCTTGCGCGCCTCCTCCAGAAGCTGGGGCAACTCCCCCGGCGCCAGACACTCCACCAGCAACGCGCCCGTGCTGAATCCGCCCTGCCGAAGCCGCGACAACACCTTCACGAAATCCACCTGGCCCGTCCCCGGCGTCACCATCACGTCCTTCGGCAATCGAAAGTCCTTCACCGACATCCCGACCACCAATCCGTCCACCGTGGCCGCGTCGTCCACCGGGTCCAATTGCCCGTCCGAGTAGTAGAAGATGTTGCCCGGGTCGTACCACAGCCGGAAATTCTTGCACCCCACCCCTTCAATGATTGCCCGGCACTGCGGGCCGGTGGCGTTCAGCCCCCCGTGCGGCTTGACGCTGATCCCGACGCCCTTTTCGGCGGCGTAGTCGCAACACGCCGCCACCGCCTCGTAATACGGCCCTTGAATCGCCGGGTCCCCCACGCCGCCCAACATCAGGTCCTCCGCGCCCACGGTCGCGCAATGGTCGATGAGCGTCTTCAGCCCGTCGATACCCGCTTCGAGCGACTGCTCGACCGGGAAGTGCCCCCCGTATACCGACGGAATCGTTAGGCTGCGTTGCCGGCACTCGTCCGCGACGGCGTGGGCCTCGTCCGGCGTCGTCTGCACCGAGATCACCAGGTGCGACGGCGAGTTCGTCGTCATCAAGCCCGCGTGCCTACTCCCCGCCTCGACTATCGCGTCCAGGGCTGCGCGGTAGTCATACTGGTCCCACGGGCGCGTGAAGAAACCGATCCGCCACCCCGCCGCCGGGGACGCCTGCTGTTCCGCGCGCCCGCGCGCAACCGGCAGCACCGCCGCGGCCGCCCCGGCAAGCGCCGCGTTCCCAAGAAAACGGCGTCGTGTCACTTCATGGTCTGTAATCATTGTGCCTTGCTCTCCTCTCCGCTCTTGCTTCGCGGCGTCCGCGCCCCACGCGGCCGCCGATGTAGTATACGCGGTTTCCAAACGGCTTCCCAACGCCGCGCGATTCTCGCAGGGTGTCGGAAGAACGATGGGGCCTATGGGCCATATAGGTCCGATCCGTCCGATCCGTCCGATCCGTCCGATCCGTCCGATAGATAGTATGAGTCGCATGGCTCGCACCGCCGCGAATCAACCGAACGCCGTTTCATTGACGCACCGTCGCGGCCTCTTGTACGATGCCAAAATGCGAGGAAGTACATCCGCGCGCCGGGAAAGCGGGCCGAGCTTCGTCCCGGCGTTTCTGGACAAGTTCGCCGAGCGGGCCGGCGCACTGCTGCGCATCGACGGCCTGGACGCCGCGGAAGACCGCGCCGTCATCCGCGCTGGACTGATCCTGGCCTTCGCGGCCATGGCGGTCCGCGCCGTGCACATGGCATACGCCCTCCGGTATTGGGAAGACGCGCTCATCACCTGCCTCCACACCGAGAACCTCGTCGGCGGCCTCGGCCTCACCCACGTCCGCCCCGGCGAGCCGCCCCTGCACGGGTTCACGAGCCCGCTCAGCGTACTCGTGCCGCTCATCGGCGACCTTGTCCGCGTGGGGTTCGGCGTCGACTTCATCAAAATCGTGTCGTTGCCCGCAGCGGCCCTCACGGTTCTGTACGTCCTCGCCATCGGGCTGCATCCGCGCGTGCGGTTGCCGGGACCGCTGATCGGCCTGGTCATGGGGTACGTCGCGCTCGAGCACAGCCAGATTCTCTGGGCCGCGAGCGGCATGGAGACGCAATTCGTTGTCCTCACGTTCGTCATGTCGCTGTATTACGCGATTGCATGGCAACCTCTGCCTTTAGGAATAAGCCTGGGACTGTGCATGCTCGCCCGACCGGATTTCGCCTTCTGGACCATCATCGTCGGCATCTACGGGCTGTTTCGCGCTCCCCGGCAATTACTGCTCCGCGTGGTCCCCGTCGCGCTGGCGCTATATCTGCCGTGGGTCATTTTCACGTTCCTCTACTACGGTTCCCCGGTTCCCCACACCATCATCGCCAAGGGCCTGGGCTATCCGAAGTTCATCGACCAGGTGGGCCTGATGACGTGGCGTAAAATCTTCGACTACTCGTGGATGCGCGCGGCCGCGCAATTCCAGTCCATGCTCGGCCCCTCGTATTGCGGCCACGGCGCGACGGTCAACGTCTTCTTCTCCAGCGGCTACCTCAGCCCTGTTGGTATCTTTATATCTGTATTTGTTGTTATAGGTATGATTGTGATTGTTCTTGGGCGTCAGTGGCCGCTCTGGCCCCTCGTCGGCTTCGCCCTCGTGTACCTCGTCTACTACGTCTACGCGGTTCCGATAATCTTCGGATGGTACAAGATGCCGCTCCTGGCCGCCCTGGTCTTCCTCGGGGCACGCGGCGTCGCCGGCGCGACGGCATGGCTGCGCGATCGCCCGCGCGCAATCCTGCAGACGGCGCTGGCCGTCGCATACGTCGGCCTGTTCGTCGCCGTCCTGCCGATCACCTTCGCCACCGACCGCCAAGTGCAGCGCCACGTCGAGGACGCGCTCCGCAAGGAGGCGGGGCTGTATTTGCGGGACCGGATGCAGCCGGACGAAGCGGTGGGCGGCGAGCCGCTCGGCTATATGGGGTATTACTCGCGAGGCAACGTGTACGACTGGCCAGGGCTCGACAGCCGCGCGGTCGTCGCGTGGAGCCGCGCCAATCCTGGCAAGCGCTCGCTCGAAAACATGCTGCGCGACCTGCGCCCGGAATACCTCTTCCTGCGGGACGTCGAGGTGCTCTATAGTTTCAAGGACACATCGTGGATTCGCCGGGACTATCATCCGGTGAAGGCGTTCCTGATCGACCCCGAGGCGGCGAAGAAGATGCGCTGGATCGAGACCAACATCGACGTCCAGTACCGCCTCTACAAGAAGAGCCGCCAGGACGACGCGCAACCGTATGATGACGGCCTTTGGCCGTGTGCGCCGCCCGTGAATATCACCGCCACGCCGATCCTGAACCGGTACGGCCTCGCTTTCGCCAGGCAACGCCGCCACCGCGAGGCCGCCGCCCATTTCGAGCGGGTCATCGAATTGGCGCCCACGGACCGGCAGGCCCACGAGAATCTCGCCGTCGTGTACCTGCGCGACGGCCAACGAGACCGGGCCCGCAACGTCGTCGAGAAGCTCCGCGACCGTTGGGGCGAAGTCGACCCGCGACTGCTGCGGGCAATGGAAGGACAAGAACAATGATCATGACAGCGGCATGGTGCATCCTGGCGGCGTTCGCCGCCGCGGACCAACCTTTCCTCGAAACCGCGCTGATCTTCGACCCGGAACAGGACGACCGGGGCCACGTCCACGCCTCGTGTATCGTCGCGTGCCCGAACGGCGATCTCCGCGTCGTCTGGTACGAGAATGGCCCCGCGCTGCCGCCGCCCTACTTCGACAAGGAAAAGGACAAGAGCGCCGACGTGCGTATCGCGGGCAGTCGCAAGCCCGCGGGCGCGGATGCGTGGGAGTCCCCGTTCGTCATGGTGGACACCTTCGGCGTGTCGGACAACAACCCGTGCATGGTTGTCGACAACGAAGACCGGCTCTGGCTCTTTCACGCCATACTCCTCGGCGTGCCGGAGAGTTCATGGGGCAGCGCCCTTCTCCAGTACCGCATCGCCTCCGATTACGCGCGGCCCGGCCCGCCGCGATGGGACCGGGAAAGCGCGCTCGTCGTGCATCTCGCTGAGTTCGAGGACCCCGCGGAGGCCGAACACGCCGACCCGCAGTTGCGGAAGGGGCTGAACCTCATGCGGGGCTGGCTCAAGGACCCCTTCAAGCGCCGCCTCGGCTGGATGCCCCGCGCCCATCCGCTCATCCAAGCGGACGGCGCCCTCCTGCTCCCGCTGGCCAACGAGAATTTTACCATTGCGGCCATGGCCTTCACGCGTGACGCGGGCGAAACCTGGACCTTCTCCCGCGCCGTGCCCGGCCTCGGCCTCGAACAGCCGTCCGTAGTCGAGTTTCCCGACGGCGCGATGACGGCCTTCTTCCGCAATGACCGTCCCCAGAAACGGATCGTGCGCAGCGACTCGACGGACGGCGGCGTGACGTGGGGCCCCGTCACCCCGACCGAGCTCCCCCATCCCAACGCGGGCATCGAGGCCATCGTGCTCCGAAGCGGCGCACTCGCCATGATCTACAACGATTCCGAAGAGGAGCGCGACCGGCTGGCCGTTTCGATCTCGGAGGACCGCGGGCAAACTTGGCGCTGGACCCGCCACATCGAGAACGCCCCCGGCAAGCGCTTCGATTACCCCTCGCTCGTCCAAACCCCGGACGGCGCCCTCCACGCCACCTATTCGCTCAACACCAAGACCATCAAGTACGCACGCTTCAACGAGGCCTGGGTCCGGGAGGGGGAGTGAGTGCAGCCGGCGTCTCGTGTTCAAATCAATATGCGGACGCCGCAAACTCCCTCACAAACGCTACGGATTGACGTCCCGCAGGCGGTACGTCGCGCCTTCGATCCGCAACGTGCTTGCCCCCTCCTTCGGCACGCGCACGATCAGCAGCGCGCGGGCTTCGTCGTAGGTCCATGCCGCGTCCGGCGCGTCCGACAGCGCGTCGCGCGGCGTGATGGCGACGCCGTCCAGGATCACCTGTTCGGGCCGCGAGATATTCGCGACGACCACCGTGCCCTGTTCGCCCTCGGGATAGGTGACGCTGAACGCGACCGTGTCCCCGGACCATACCGCGCCGTCCACGTCCGCCACGGCGGTTATGTGAATGCGCTCGGTCCCCGCGCCAAGGATAACCGTCCGCGGCGACTCGTCGCAGCCCAACAGCTTCGCCACGCACCGCAAAATCTGGCGCGGCGCGAAGACCCAGGCCGACTTGTCGCCGTCGATGGCGCCGATCGAGTCCGGCCACAGCGCCGCGTCCTCGCCCTCGGCGGCCTGCTGCTGAATGGCGCTATGGATGATCAACTCCGCGATGCGCCGCCAAGGATAACTCTGGTCGTGCCGGGCGAGATCCAGCAGCGCCTCCGCGAGGCATAACCCGTTCCACTGGACGGGCCGCCCGAACCACGAGTGTTTCATCAGGGACGCCCCAAGCACCGGGATACTTGCGCCGATCAGGAACGGCTGTTCCGGATCGTCCCAGAAGTAGATGAACGGCAGGCCGCGCCGCGCCCAGTACACGGCGGAATCGAGCCAGAGCGTTTCGCCCGTGAACCGGTACGCTTCGAGGTATGCCTCGACCGCCTGCGCCGCGGCCAGCACGTCCGGGCTGTGGAACGGGACCTCCCACACCTGCGCCGCGCGCGGCACGCGCTCCGTCGCCATGAATTCGAGCACGTTGCGCACGGACGCATAGGCGGGCCAGTCGCCCGCGACGCGCGCGAACCGCAGCACCTGCGTGGCGGGTTGCGCGCAGGTGCCCGTCGCGACGGCGTTGTCCGGACCGAGAATATGGTAGTCGAAGCCCTTGAAGATGCCCTGGTCCTCGTGGTCCGCGTCGAAGAACCAGAGGCCGCGTTCGTCGCGCTGCGCCAACAGTTGCTCGATATGCGCCGGATTCGACGCGCCGAAGTCCATGCCGCCGTTTCGACGCAACGCGTCGATGCGCGCCGGTTTCTCGATAAGCGCCGCCACTTCCCGCGCGCGTTCGACGCATGCCTCGCGCAGCGCCGCATCGGGACTCACCTGCGCGCCGAGGATCAGGTCGGCCACGTAATCCGCGGGCCGCGTGAGATACGACAGTTGTCGCGGGCCATTCTTCGTGAACCACCATTGCCGCGTTTCCGCGTCCCACAACGATTCCAGATACGCCCGCATCGAGAAGGCGATCTCCGCCTCATAACTCCCGCGCGGCAGCGGCGCGGGCGACGGCACGCCGTACCGGCTGAACCAAGCGTCCATCGCCGCGAGCGCGTCGCGCGCCGTTCCGTCCACGAGGATCGCACAGCCAAGTTTCACGGTTTGCCCCGCCCGCAGCGGGTAGGGCCGCGCCGCTTCGCGGGCGTTGCGGTCGAGGAACTCGGGCACGGAGGGCAGTTGCAGCCCCATGAGATGGGCGCGCTGATTGTTGAAGCGGTCCGGCGATGCGAAAACGGCGGCGGGACGGTCGCGGACGCCGTCCCACGCCTCGCGCGGGTTCCATAGGAGCCCGATCGCGCCGCCCGGCCCCTGCACGCCCATGGCGGGAATGGTGATCATGTTCGGGTGCGGCACATAGCGCACCTGGTCCGGGTGGCCTTCCTCGATGTCGAGCGTGCCCGACGAGACCTCGTCGTCCACGAGCCATTCCAGGCCGGGGAACACCGCCTCCTCCCGTTCGATCGCGTAGACCATCGGCCCGTCGAAGCGGACCAATTCCCGGTGGCCGCTCGCCCCGAGGCTATAGGTCGCCTCGATCATGCGCGCATCGCGCGAGAGGCTGTAAACCAGTTCCGCATGCCATTCGATACCGTCGCCATCCGTATGACGCCAATCGAAGGTCAGCGCGGCCCTGTCGCCGTTGTCCGCCTTCGGCGGCACATCGACCCGCACGCGGACCTCCTGTCTCGCGCCCGCTGAATCCCGATAGACCAGCGTGCTCAGGCACGGCAGCCAGCCGAGCGTTCGTTGCTCGTCCCCCTCCTTCGCCGCGAGCCGCACCGCACCGAAGCCATCGTCGGCCCGGTAGAACTCGGAGCGCACGTGCCGGTTCTCGATCACCGCCCCGTTGCGCGACGCCGCGGCGCGCGGCCCGGCGGAAGGCGCCGCCATCGTAAATGGCGACACAACAACGGGAGACGCCGGCCCCAACATCGTCGGCTCGACGTTGTGCGCCCGCAGTTCGCAGTCCCGCAGCTCCGTCTCGCCGGTCGAGACGCTGAACGTGGCGCGCGCGCCCGGCGCAAGGTCGGGCCGCAGGACTTCCGTCGCGCCGTCAGGAAACACGAAACGGGCCTGCGGCGTCACGGCGAACGCGTGGCCGTCATTGCGAACCGTGCAAGCGAATGTCGCGTCATTGCCCTGCAGCAGGACCGGCGACTCCGGCCCGTAGCGTTCGACCACGAGTTTCGGCGCGAAATCAAACGAGGCGGCGCATTGTTCTTCGCCCGCCGCCGCCTCGATGGTCAGGACCCCGGCGGTTTCCCGTCTGCCGATCACGCGCCAGGAAAGCCTGTGCGCCTCGTCGGGGCCAAGGGCTTCAAGGGTGGCGTCGTCGGGCTCGATGCGCAACGATTCGGGCGCGAGGAGACGCACCGTAACGGCGTCCGTGGGCTGGTCGCCCCTATTCGAGACCTTGGCGAAAAGCGTCCCGCATTCGCCGGGCGCGTCCTCGCACTCCTCGAAGCGCAGCCCGACCACTTCGAGGATCGGCCCGACCGTCTCGACGTATGCGAAATCGTCGAGCAGCATTTCCCCCGCGCCGCCGAGGATGCGCGCCGCAAAATGCACCCACTTGACCTCGGGATACGCCGAGTAGTCGTATTTCAGCCGCCCCCGATGCCACGCGCCGTCGCCGACGTGCGCCGTCGGGACGGTGAATTCCGCGCGATACGGCCCCGTCTCGAAAGCCGTTTCATCCATCGGGATGACCTGTATGTGCAGGTTCGAATGCGTCGCCGCCACCGCCTTGTACCAGAACTCGATGCCGCCCCCGAGACGATCGATCATCGCGCCTTGCTCGCCGCTGCGCGGCTGCCAGCGCCGGTTCAGCCCCGTCTCGGGGATCGGGTCGTCCGCGACACGCACGAGGCGCAGCGCGCGCTTGCCCGTGTGCGCGTCCGTCGTGATGATCTCGCCCTGATTCAGGATTTCCCAATCCACGGGGCGCCCGTCGGGCGCGACCGCCTCGAAGGATCCGTTGGTGCAGGGATTGGCCGCGGCGACAGGCGCGACAAAGAATATCAGCAAAGCGCTCAGCATGAACGAGTCTCCCATTAAGATGCGGTTAGCCGCCTATCTTCCGTGCGCAATCGGCTCTAGCCCCTGGTCGTTCCGCATAGCCGCGCGGAATGGGCGGTCATTGTCCCCATTTCGTTCTGTAGTAGTCATACGTGGCGTACTGCGCGCGTTTGCCGTCCGCGCCGTCCGATTTGTATTGGTTTGACTGTACGGCGTCGAGGACCCGCGCCTTGCAGCTATCCTCAAGCTGCAGATTCATAACCTCCGCCACCTCGCGCTTCAGCTTCTTGTCATAGACCGGGAAGGCGACCTCGACGCGCCAGTCCAGATTGCGTTCCATCAGGTCCGCCGAACTCATGAACACCGCCCGGTCCGAGCCCGAGCCGAACATGAATACGCGCTGGTGTTCCAAATAGCGGTCCAGGATCGAGATGGCCCGGATGTTCTTATGCGGAAGCATCGCGTAGGTCGTGCGCACCACGAGGTCCATGCGCACGCCCGCGTCCGCCGCCGCGGTAAGCGACTCGATAACCTTGTCGTCGGTCAAGTGATTAACCTTGATGAAGATATAGCCGTCGCGGCCCTTGGCGGTCTCCCGCGCAATGTATTTCTTCAGCAGCTTGCGGGTATTGTATGGCGACACGAGCAGATGCTTGAACTTCGGCGGGGTAAGCGCCCGCATCTTCGACGCCTGTTCCAGAAACTCGAAGACCAAAGCCACGTCGCTGGTCAGCCGCTTGTCCGCCGTGAGCAGGCAACTGTCCACGTATAGCTTGCCCGTCGTTTCGTTGAAGTTGCCCGTGGACAACCCCGCGTAGCGCTTGTCTTCCCGCGTGATAAGCAAGAGCTTCGAGTGGACCTTCATCGGCGGCACGCCGTAGAGCACGGTGGCCCCCACCTCAAGGAGGCGTTCCGAAATGCGGATGTTGTTCTCCTCGTCGAAGCGGGCGAGCAACTCGATCGAGACGGTGACCTGCTTGCCGTTGCGTGCGGCGTTCACGAGCGCGTTCACGATCTGCGACGTCCGCGCCACGCGATACAGCGTCATCTTGATGGACGTGACGCGCGGGTCGATGGCCGCCTCGCGCAGCACGCGCACCACGTGGTCGAAAGACTGATACGGATAGGTCACGAGCAGGTCCTGCTGATCCATAATCTCAAACATGGGGGCGCGGTTTTCGGACAGGATCGGATGCTTCGCCGGTTCCTGCTTCTCGAAGGACAGATCGGCGCGGCGGCTCGGGAACCGCATCAGGTCACGCATGTTGTGATAACGCCCGCCCTCGATGAGCGTGTCGTCCCTCCCGGCCTTCAACTCCTTGAGCAAAATGTCGCGCAATCCCGAGGGGATCGACTCGTCGTATACGAAGCGGACCGGGCGTCCCCCCTTCCGCTGCCGCAGCACCCGCTCCATCTTCCGCACGTAGCCTTCCGTAAAATCGTTATCGATATCCAACTCCGCGTCCCGGGATATCTTGAATTCGTAGGCCCCAATCTCATCGTACTGAAAAATGTAAAAAACCTCGTTTAACATATAACGAATTACATCGTCGATATACATGATGTCGCCGTTCGGCAACTGAACGAAACGCGGCAACTGCGCCGGGATTTCAAGTATGGCGTAACGCGAGGTCTCGCCCCACATCTTCACGCCGAAGTACAGCGCCCCGTCCGTCAACTGCGGAAAAGGCCGGCCCTTGCGAAGGATGATCGGCACGAGGTGGGGCAGTACTTCGTTGTTGAAGTACTCGCGCAGCCACGCCGAGAGCGCCGGAGGCTGGCTGTTGACGTCGTGCTCGGTGAGGATGCGAATGCCTTCGCCCGCGAGCGCCGCCGTGATTTCGGCGTAGGCCGCCTGGAACCGCTCCTCGAGTTCCTGGGCCTTCGTGCTGACGACCTCGATGACCTCGTCCATGCCCTTCTTGCCGATTTCGATGCGCCGGTGGATGCTCGCGACGCGCACCTTGAAGAATTCGTCCATGTTCGAGGAGAAGATACCCAGGAAACGCAGGCGCTCCATGAGCGGGTTTCGCGCGTCTTCGGCCTCCTGCAAGACCCGCTCATTGAAGGAAAGGGTGCTGATTTCCCGAATCTGGTGCAGGTTTTTCATGGGACCGTCCAATATAGCAGACGGCGGTATGCAAAGCCATGATCCGAACACCGCGCGGCGGCGGGTCCATGGACCGCCCTCTGCGGTCCATACGGTTCCCGGCAGTGTTGCAGCCCCGAAGGGGCGCCGACATGACAGCCCAGGGCAACGCCCTGGGAAAAGAAATGCAAAGAAATGTGAAGCCCTGAAAGGGCGAAACAGGGCTTCCCAGAGCCTTGCCCCGGACCGTCATCCTACGGGCCTACGGCCCGCGTCGCGGTATATACCCCCTTTACGGTCGCCCCCAGAGCAGGAGGTCCGCGATATCCAGCGGACCGGGCCGCTTCTGATAGCCGAGATAGAAGGCGAGGATGCGAGGCCGCACGCCCGGCTCGTACCGGGCCAGCGGGATCCAGCGGCAGGGCAGCGCCACGTACTCCGGACCGATGTCCGGCGTGCCCGTGATCTTGCCGTAGAGGACCCCGTCCTCGCGCCGGGCGAAGCCCTGCGTCACGGTGTTCGCGAAGCGCTTCATATCCGCGTGGTCGAACACGTGGCCATCCAGGCCGAGCGCCAGCGGCAGGGCCATCGTCAGGCCCGCGTGCGACGTGTCCTCCCCCGAGACCGCCGTGCGCGGCGCTGCGTCCGTGACCGGCGCCTCCGGCAGCCAATAAGGCCAGAAACAGGCGTCGCCCTCGGGCGTCGGGGTCAGCCGATTCTTGATGTAGCGTCCGATGGCGAGGGCCCGGGCGCGATGCGTGGCGTCCCCGTCGATCTTCGCGGACAACCAGAGCGCCCACCCCATCGCACTGATCCGGTTTCCCGGCAGCGGCTTGTTTTCGCAAACGTCCTCCTGGTCCAAGCCGATGTAATGGCCCGCTTCCGCTTCGGGCCCGTCCCGCCACTGGCGATCGTGGACCGCCAAGGCCGCGCGCGCCCCGTCGCGGATGGCGTCGCGTTCGGCCCCCAGCGATGCCGACAAGGCGGCGTTCTCCTTCACGAGGAGCAGGCAATCGAAGATCGGCGCGGTGATGATGCCGGTGTGCACGGCGAAGACGGCGCGCCCGCGCTGGGCATACTTGTCGCACCCCCACGCGGGCACGATGCGCCCGGTCCAGAGCGCCTTGCCGCGCTTGTCGTCGGTGGCCCCGAGGGAGGCCCGAATACAGCGCACATTGGCTTCGAGGTACTTCGCGTCGCCCGTAGCCCGGTACATACCGTTAAGCGACATCATGCGGTAAGACAAACCCCACGCGAGCCCGCCCTGATCGTTGTTGACCGTGCTCAACGCCGCGTCGAGATCGTCGCCCAGGTAGAGCGCGTCATACCGCGCGGCGGAGGCATATTCTTCGAGGGGAACCGCGGCGTCCGCCTTTGAAAAACGCTCGAGAAACGCGCGCTCGTAGGACGCCTCGGCGTCCGCCGCGGATTCCGCGACCGCGGCGGCCGACACGGCGATCAGGAGCACGATTGCCATCAAGGACTGGCGCGTCCGCGCGGAAGAAGCACGGAGGTAAGGAGTTCTCACATAGTAGCCGTAATGTGTTTCGTCGTGCATCGGCTTGTCCTCACGTTGATCCTGAGTCAGAATCTCTCCGTCATTCCCGCGCAAGCGCGAATTGGGCATAACACCGCACTTTCCCCATCCCCGGCTCCGCCATCATACGCACGCGGCGTTGATCATGCCAACGAAGACCCCGTGGAGATGTTTGACCTCGCCAAGAACATGTCCTAGACTGCTCAGGTGGATCGGGGATACATGCGCCCGAATGGATTACACGGATTGTCCGTGTTCGTCCGTGTCAGTCCTTTCAACAAGGACCGCGCGAGCCAGGAGGAACGACATCATGCAATACGCGCAACTCGGCAAATCGGGACTTCTTGTCTCCCGCATCTGCTTCGGCTGTTGGCAGCTTTCCCCGCGCTTCTGGGGCGAGGTGCCGATCGCGCCTTGGCGCAAGGCCCTCGACAAGGCTGTCGAACTGGGCGTGAACTTCGTCGATACGGCGGGAGCGTACGGCGAGGGCTACGCCGAGGAAATGCTCGGCAACTACTTCCAGGATTCGGGGAATCGAGACCATTTCATCCTCGCGACGAAATTCTACTGGACCTTCAAGAAGCCGAAGCGGCATCCGGACACGTCGTATGCGTTCATCATTCAGGAGTGCGAGGACGCCCTGCGGCGACTGAAGACGGACCGCATCGACCTGTTCCAGGTGCATGCGTGGGACCCGTTGACGCGCCCCGACGAGGTGGCCGCCGCGTTGGGGCGGCTGAAACAGGAGGGCAAGGTGCGCTTTTTCGGCGCGAGCAACCTCAACGCGGACCAAGTAGCACTGTACCAGCGATATATCGACGTGGCGTCGCTGCAGCCGCTCTACAACCTGATCGACCGCGAGGTCGAGGCGCGCGAACTGCCCTATTGTCTCCGCGAACAGATTGGTGTCATCCCCTATTCGCCGCTCCATCGCGGCCTGCTGACCGGCAAGTACGAGCGCGACCACGTCTTCGAGGACGACCGGAAGAACCTGCCCCTTTACCAAGGCGAAGCGTTCCAGCGCATGTTGGCCGGGCTCGATGCGCTGCGGCCCATCGCCGAAATGCACGGCCTCACCGTCGCGCAGTTCTCGATTCGCTGGCTGCTGACGCACCCCGCCGTCACGAGCGCCATCGTCGGCATCAAGACCCCCGAGCACATCGCGTCGATAGCGCCCGCGGCAGCGGGCGTGCTGCCCGCCGAAGACTGGCACGAGGCCGCGCACATTATCGCGGAGGCGAAGCGGGAGGCGCTGGCGGGCAAGTAGGGCTCGGACAAATGCCGCCATAACGCGGGAAGGAGTCTTGAGATGACCGGGCAAGAAGTAGCGACGCTCGCGTTCCGCATCACGGGCATCTACGTCATCGTCGAGGCTATGCAGCCGTTCATCACGGGGATTTCCAGCGGTGCATTTCTGATCACGGACTCGAAGGTCGAGGGACTCAACGAAAGCCCCTTGCTGCCGGTCTTGCTCATGATTGTGTTGCCATTGCTTGTTATCGGCGGCGGCATAGCCTGCTTCGTGCACAGCCGGCGTCTGGCGGCGTGGACCTTTCCCGACGGCGGTGGCGCCGCGCCGACCGCGAACAACCTGACGGCTTTGGAAATCCAGGGGATCGCGTTCTCGGTCCTTGGGCTCTGGCTCCTTTGCCGCGGCGCGGCCGGGCTCGCGCAGGGCCTCGCCGGCATCTGGGTTACGGCGCACGCGCAAGAAGCATTCGGGTTGCGCGTTCCCTCGCGGGAGTGGCTGCGGCAACTGGCGTCGCCCATCGTCATGCTCGCGCTCGGCGCGTATCTCTTCTTCCGCTTCGAGGACGTGATCGCCTATTGGCGGCGGTGGCGGCGCACGGGAAGCGATACCTGACTCATCGCAGCCGGTCGATGCACTCGATAAGCGCCGCGCAGATAAACTCGTTGTCCTCGTCGGACATGGCGGGGTGAATGGGGACGCAGAAGAGCCGACGCCCGATGTCCTCGGACTGCGCCAGCGGCCAGCCGCGGGAATGCTCCTGCAAAATCTTCCGGTTGAGGTACGCGGGCGCGTTCGCGACGATGAACTTCACGCCGTACTCCTCGTCCATCATGCGGATAAGCCGGTCCCGCTTTTCCCCCGCCCACTCGGGCGCGATCAGGCACGTGTACAGGTAGAACGTGTGCAGCCGGTCCGGCGGCTCGTAAGGCGGCGTGATCTCCGGCACGTCGGCCAGCATCTCGTGGCGGCGGTGCGCCAGGCGCCGCCGCGCCGCGATGAAGTCGTCCAACTTCCGCAATTGCACGCGCCCGACCGCGGCCTGGACCGTGGTCATGACGTTCGAGGTCCCCCAGCAGTCCGTCGTCATGCCATAGAAGCGGGTCGATCGGCAGAACGCCGCGAAATCGTCGTCATTCGTCGTGATCATCCCTCCTTCGCCGAGGGTCGCCATGTTTTTCATCGTGTGGAACGAGAAGACGCCGCAGAACCCTTGGCTGCCCAGCTTGCGGCCCCGCGACACGCCGCCGCACGCCCGCGCCACGTCTTCGACCACGGGCAACGGCCCGTATCGCTCGTGCGGATGCCGGCGCGCGACCTCGATCAGGTCGTCCATCGCCGCGCCGAGCCCGTTCATGTGCACGGAGAAAATGGCGCGCGTCCGCGGCGTGATCTTCCGCGCGACGTCGTCCGGGTCGAGTTGGAAGGTGCTCGGGTCGACCTCGCCCCACACGATGGTCCCGCCCGCGCCCACAACCGCCAGCGGCGCGGCCACGAAATTGACCGCGGGCACAATCACCTCGTCGCCGGGTTCGAGGCGCAGGTAGCGCATCGCCATGTCGAGGCCCGGCCCGGCGCTGTTGACCGCGATCCCGTGCTTCGCGCCGATGTAGGCGGCGAATTCCCGCTCGAAGGTCGGGATCGGTTCGCCGGAAAAGCCGAAGCCCTCGCTGATCGTCATCGCGCGGCGAATCGCGGCGACCGCCGCCTCGACTTCCTCCTCGCCGTAGACGCTGCCCAGCAGCGGCTCGCCCTCCCAGCGTACGCGCGCCCTCCCGCGCTCAAGAAAGGCGCGGCGTTCTTGTTTGTCGATCATGGTGAGGTCTCCCAAAGGCGGCGGCGCAGGCCGATCGGTTTTGTCAGACCGGTCGGACCAGTCCGACAAGACAGGCGTCGCCTACGGCCGCGCATAGTAAACGGGGCCGAACGCCTGGCGCGTCCGGCCCCGTGCAAGTCAATTGACCTACTCCGCCTGCTACTTCCTTCTGCGACGCAACGACGCCGCGCCGGCAAGGGCCGTCAGCCCGGCCGCGAGGCCGAGGCTGAGCAGCGACACCGCAGGCACGCCGTGTTTGACATCCAGGTAGACCGCGTTCGAGGTGCGCACGTCCGTGCCGTCGTCCGTGACTACGACGCGGTAGTTGCCCTCGTCGCTCATCTGAATGTCTTCGAGCAGGAACGACGGTACGGTCGTGATCGCAAGGACTTCCCACGCCTTCGCGCCCGTTTCCTTCTCCCACTGGTACTCGAGCGGCGGCATGCCGCCTGACACGCCGACTTCGAAGAGGAAGAAACCCTCTTCCGTGACGATCACGACCGGCTCGCCGTTCGCCAGGACGGCCTGGCTCAGGTGCGAGAACACATCCAGCCCGACCTCGGGGGTGCTGACCACAAACGGCCTATTGTCGGTCGCGTCGCAGCGGTAGATGCCCGCGTGGCTGAACTGCACGCCGATGATGTCGTATTGCGCCGTAAACGGATCGGCGTTGCTCGATATCACCGGACGGGCCGGCACGAAGCCGTTGCCGTCCTCGCGGTCGATCATCCACTGGTAGAAGCGCGTGCCGCTGCCGCCCGTGGTGGACATGGTGAACCGCTGTAGCGTGTGATTGACATACACGCGCGTGTCGCCCAGCGGCGTCAGGCACGGCAACGGCGGGTTCTCCACGCCGCAGACAAGGAGACGTCCGAGAATCACCCGCGCGCGATTCGAAATCACGCTGCCGATATCGAGCGAGTTCACTTCCACCTGATAGTACCCCTCATCGCTCTGGATCGAGGGGAATATCTCCAGGAACCGCGTGTGAACGCCCGGCGGCGCCGATTCCGTGTATCCGCTTATGCGCAACCCGTCGCTGTCGAGGATCGGTTCCATGGGCAGCGATTCATCCAGCGGTTGACGATACCACTGGAAGCTCATCGGGAAGTCGCACGACGCGGTGACAAACAACTGCACGCCCGTGCCCACGTCCGTGGTCACGTCCTCCGGATGGTTGCGGATCACCGGCGGATCATTGACCGTCAGGTACGCTACTTCGGACTGCGCCGTACCCGCGGGAACGTTGCTGTTGGTCACAACGACCCAATACTCGCCCTCGTCTTCCTCCGCAATGGCGCTGAGCGCAAGATTGGGCGAATTCGGCGCGGCCAACGGCACCCCGTCGTGATACCACGTGTACGACAGCGGCGGGTACGCCGTCACCGCCTCCACGGTGAACGCCGGATTCAAGGTCACCCCGGGGTTCACCGACCGCGACTGGGGTTGCTTCACAATACCCGGGTCGGTCACCGTCAGCGTGACCACGCGGGAGTACACGAAATACCCCGCACCGGAGACCTCGCACCGGTAATACCCTTCGTCGCCCGCCGGATACAGTCCGGCCTGCGCGCCCAGAATTTCCAGGTTCGGATCGATGGTCGACGAACTGACGATGCTCCAGCCGAACGGATCCTCCGGATCCAGCGACACCTCCCAGGTGTACGACCAAATCGTGCCGCTGGCCTCCAGGAAGAAGGTCGCATCGAACCCCGCGGGCACCGACAGACTGTCGGGCTGGCGCGTGATTTCAGGCGCCCGCTCGACCCCGAGCCGCGCGTGATTCGAAGTCGCCTCGCCGCTCAGGTTCGAGACCCGGCACCGGTAATAGCCCTCATGAGCGATCCCGATGTCGGTGAAGAACAGCGACGGCGAAAGCTCGTTCGCCACGAAGTTCTTGAACGCCGCGGGCAGCGGCGGCACCGCGTTCGCTATCGACACGAACGTGCCCGGCGTATTCGGCGCGATTTCGGGAGCGTAGAACCACTCGTAGTTCAGGGCGAAGCCCGTCGCCACCACGTTGAACACGTGCGTGGAATGCGGGTATTTCAATACGCTCACCGGGTGCTGGATGATCTCCGGCGGGGGCCAAATCTGCATGCGCGCCGTCTGCGAAACCACGCTGTTCGACGGTCCCGTGTCGTTCGTGATGCGAACCCGGTAATCGCCCTGCAAGTCGAACGGCGGCGGGAACTGAATATTCGAGAACAAGAGTATGTCCGTGGTCGCGCCGGTAATCCCGTTAACCGGCCGCGGATCGTCAACCACCGGCTGCCAAACGCCGCCGATGCTCGTCTCCCACTGATACACGATAGGCGTGCCGCTGTTGTCCACAACGACCACGTTCATGTACGGGCTCGCGCCGGGGAACTCCGTCACGTTTTGCGGCTGCGTAATAATAATAGGCGTCTGGAGGATGCGCACCGTCGCGCCGGACCGCACGGTCGTCGTCCAGATTTGCCCCGCGCCCAACACGCCGCTCTGGCCATTGATCTTGACCGGCGTGCCGCTGCCCACCTGGAGAAACAGATTGTCCACATCCACGCCGCTCGTGTTCAATACGAAAATCTGCTCATAGAGGTCAAATGCGTTGTCCGTGCCCGTGATGCGCTGCCCGACGATCCCCAGCGATCCGTCGCCCAGTTGGAAGTCCACCGGATTTCCCGGGTCTTCCACTATGCTGCGCTGGTAGTAATCTGGAATACGCGCATCGCCGACGCGAACCAACCCTTCCGTGCCCGCCCCGGTAACAAGATTCGGCAGATACGGATGGTCCGGCCACGTGTCGAATACCGTGCCGCCACGAATATCGGGATTTTGCGTCCGGGCGCTCACGATGGTCGCGGGCTGCAACGTGGACGGCTGGTTCACGAGGTACGCCGCGTTGCTCATGTTCGAAATCAGCGTCAGGCGACCGTTGGCTTCGGGGTCCTCACCCGGCCGCTGGTTCAAGGCGCGGACCGTCATGTCGCGCACCAGCAGGATCGAGCCGTGCAACTTGACCATGCCCGGCGTGCCGTAGCCGCCGTTGCCGCCCTGGCCGCCCTGGCCGCCCGGGGCCCCGCCGCCGCCGTGCCCGCCGTTACCGCCCAGCCCGCCGTTGCCGCCGCGGCCACCGCAGCACGATCCAAAAATGTAGCTGAAGCACCCGCCGTTGCCGCCGGGCTGTCCCGGACTTCCACTACTGCCGGTGTTGAAGCCACTGGGGGTAGATCCCGCGGCGCCGGACACTCCCGCGCCAATGGCGCCCGCCGAAACATCGACCTGCAACGCTTCCGTGACCTGAAGCAAGCCGCGCGCCGACAAAACGACCGCGCCACCGCCGTTGCCGCCCTTGCCGCCTGCGCCGCCGTTGCCGCCCGCGCCGCCGTGTGAACCCGCGCCGCCGCCGCCGGAACTGCCGCCAGTGCCGCCGTGGCCGCCACGCTCCGTCCCGAGAGCCGCCGATCCGCCGCCG
>JAKQEQ010000053.1 GCA_029556545.1 Candidatus Hydrogenedentota bacterium | reverse complement strand
TGGCGGCGGTGGTGGCGGTGGTGGTGGTGGTGGTGGTGGCGGCGGCGGCGGCGGCGGCGCGGGGCGGCGCGGGATTCTTGGAGGAACGTCCGGCGGCGGCGGCGGCGGTGGCCAAGGCGGCGGCGGTGGCGCGGGGCGCGGCGGCGCGGGCGGGTCCGGCGGATCCGGCGGCTCCTCAGGCAGTATCTTGGGAACGATTGGCGTGTTGGGTGGTCTGCCCGGCGTGAATAATGCGGGCGCTTACAGCCTTCCCGCGCCGGAGAATGGCAACACCCCCGTCCGCCCCAACGGCGGTGCGGGTGGTGGCGCAAACCGAGGCGCGCGACAGACGAACGAGAATACGGACGGCAATAACGCTACCGCAAACGGCGGTGGTGGCGCGGGCGGCACCGGCGGCGCGGGCGGTGCGGGTGGTGGTGGCGGTGGCGGCTCGATAGGCGCCAGCGGCGGCGGCGCGGTAGTGTTGGGAGCAAAGGGGCTCTTGCGTGTCACCAGCAGCCCGACATTGGCCGTGGATGCCGAGGCGCCCGCAGGCGGTCGCACAGGTCAGAGCGCGCGCGCCGGGCAGACTGGCGGCGCGGCGCTTGCCGGCCAGAGCGGTGGTGCCGGCGGCTCCGGTAGCGGACTAACCGGTTACGCGGGCGGCGCGGGCGGCCAAGGCGGCGCGGGTGGCCAAGGCGGTCGCGGGGGCGACGGCGGGGGCGGCGGCGCGGGCGGCGGCGCGGGTCACGGCACTCCAGGCATGGTGAAACTCCAAGGTACCGTGGTTATCGCCAACGCCGCGACGGTGCGCGGGCTCAACGCCGCGAGCGGCGCGCCCGAGCACAATGGCCGCTTCACAATGATTTCAAACATGACGCCGCTGGCCGTCTCGGCGGGATCGCCGTCGCTCAACGGCGCGGTGGTCGCGGGATCGACCAACAACGACGTCGTATTGAAGGGCAATAACCCGTATACGGATTCGAGCACGCCGGTCATCGGCGAAATGGAATTCGGCCCGGCGGACACGAACGGCTGGCTGAAACCGACCTACTGGAACGTCGGTGAGCACACCTTCGGGACGGACAACGGCGCGGAGATGCACGTATTCACCGTGGCGGCGGGCACGTCGGTCTTCGACGGATTCGATCAGGTCATGATCCGCAACACGAATGCCGCCGGTGTGCTCACCGGCCTCGGCCTGCGCGTGGACGGCGTGGCGCGGCTGCTTGAAGGCGAGGGCTACGCCGCCGGCACGCTCGCGGCGGGCCAGACCTGGACCACGACCGTCCCCGACGGCGCGCTGGTCGAGTTGGTCGCGTCGCCGACCACCACGGTGGACCCCGCGGCGGTCACCATCGAGTGCGGCGACGTCTACACGCTGGCCGACGCTATGGCGGGCGTGGCGGCGACGGACCCCGACGACGGCGACATCACGGTCGACGTCGAGGTGAGCGGCGCGTCGTTCCCGTTCCCCGCTACGGACGGCCTCACGGTGGTGCTCACGTACACGGTGACGGACAGCGACGGCTTTGCGGCCGTGCCGCAGACGCGCACGGTGCAGGTCGAGGACACGACCCTGCCGGTCTTCTTCGGCCTGCCGAAGGACCTGCTGGTGCTGAGCTTCGACATGCCGTTCACGGAGGCGCAGGCCCTCGACGGCGTGTCGGCGAGCGACGTGTGCGTCGGCGAGGTGCCGGTTTCGGTCGAGGCGCGGGACGCGCTGAACGCGGTGGTCCCGTTCCCGCTGCTGGATCCGGGCGTGTACCCGACGACGTACACGCTGTACTACTTCGCGGACGACGGAAACGGCAACGTGGCCGTGGACTCGGCGAGCACGATGCTGATCGTGGCGGACCCGCCGCCGACCATCACCATCCTGGGCGCGAGTCAGATAACGGTCGAGTGCGGCGATGCGTACAATGACGCGGGCGCAACCGCGGACGACGACGGCGTGGACGTGAGCGACCAGATCATCACGACGGGCCTGCCCATCGACACGCAAGTCGTGGGCGTGTATTTCGTGACCTACGAGGTCTCGGACGTCTACTCGACGACGACCGAACAGCGGCGGGTGGACGTGGTGGACACGAAGCCGCCTGTTCTCACGCGCATCGGCCCCGCGATAATGACAATCCAACTCGGCGATACGTACGTCGAGCAAGGCGCGACCGCAGTTGACGATTGCGACGGCCCGCTGCCGGTGATCATCGGCGGCGACACGGTGGATACGAACACGCTGGGCATCTACGTGGTGATGTATAGCGTCGCGGACGGCCAAGGCAACTCGGCGGGTATCGAGACACGCGTGATTTACGTGATCGCCGAACTGCTGAACTTCACCGAGCAGCCGCAGGGCGCCGAAGTGTACGTGGACGCGGCCCCGTTCGACCTGAGCGCGACGTTCTCCGGCGGCCAGGACGTAACCACCTATACGTGGTTCAAGGCGGGCGTGGGCAGCGTCGCGACCGGTCCGGTTGTCGGCGACACGGTGACCCTCACAATCAACCCGGCCTCGGTCGGCGTGGGCCAACACACCTATCACGTCGAGATCACGGATGTTGGAGGCCAGACCGCGTCGGAATCGGCGACGGTCGTGATCGGGACGCACATGAGCATCACCGACGATATCGAGAGCGCCACGATCAAGTACGGCGACCCGCACGAGTTGTCCGTGACCGTCGCGGGCGGTCTGGGCGTGTTGCAGTATCAGTGGTACAAGGACGGCGATCAGATCGTGGACATCGAGAAGCTGTGGGTCGGCTCGGACACGCCCACCCTGTCGTTCCCGAGCTTTGCCGTCGAGGACGAAGGCGCGTATCAGTTGTTGATCAGCGACAACTACGAGACATTGCCGTCGTCTCTGGCGACATTGACGGGCACGCTGGGTCTGCCAGCGGCGGGCGCGATCAGCCTGGCGCTATTGAGCGCGATGAGCGCCTTGGGCGGCGCACTGGCGCTGCGGCGGCGGAAGTAACGAGCGACCGCCGCGTATAAGTTTAAGTCGAGCGCGGGTTACCGGCCTCCGCGACCGGTAACCCGCTTGCGTTTAGACGGCAAGGGACGGTATAGGATGAACGTCATGAAGAAGCACCGTGCGTTGTCGATGTGGGCGGCCTTGCCGCTGCTGCTGCTTTGCGGTTGTCCGATCGGGTACGTGATTGTGCCGTTCGACAGTTCGGGCGTCTACTCGGGGACCTGGGAGGCGACGCTCGAAGGTTCCTCCGAGGTTATCTCATGCGTGGTCACGGTCGCGCTTGAACAGGACGTGGAAGCGGGTTTCCCGGAAGACCACCTCGTGCGCGGCACGATCACGCTCAACATGACCTGCCCCGGTGCGCTGCGCGAGCTCGGCCGACTGGGTTTCCCAGCCATCGTCCATTTGAGCCTCACGGGCGCGCAACTGCCGGACGGTAGCCTGTATTTCGTGTCCGGAGCGTGTGAGGAGTTGACCTGTCAGGGCGTGTTCGTTTCGGCGCGGGGCCAGGACGCCGACGACGACGGGAGGATGGACGTAATCGAGGGCGATTGGAGTTTTGGCGCGTTAATCGGGTCTAATATCATTACGTTGCGCGGCGGCTTGACCGCCGTCGCGAGTGCGGGATAGCGCCGCAGGAACAAACCCCGAAAAAAAGGGGGACGAAGCGATGCGATGGCGTGAAGCGATTCTCGTAGGCGTGGCTGCGGGCGCGCTGGCGGGCTGCCCGCTCTATCCGGTGCCCCCGTACAATGCGACGGGAAAGTATCAGGGCGAATGGAGTTCATACATCCCCATTCTCGGCGAGGAGCCTGTAGGATGCGTGCTGCACTTCGACTTCAAGCAGGAAACGCTGTTGAACGTGTATCCGCTGAACCATAGCGTGACCGGCAAGATATCGTTCGATTTCAATTGCCCGGAGGTGATGGTGCTTACGGTGCTCCTCGGCCTGCCCCAACAGATATCTTACGACATCGTGATCGGCTCGATGAAGCCCGACGGCTCGTTGAACATCGTGGCTTCGGACAACGTCGAGGGCTTCACGAGCGTCGCCGTATTCGAGGCCATAACCGCCGACGAGGACGAGGACGGCTTTATGGACACGCTCGAGGGCACGTGGTACTTCACCATATCCACGGGTTCGATCCCGGTGCTGGTCGAGGGTGAGTTTACGGCGGCACGCTTGGCGGCGCCGTAGCGGCGTTACAGGGGAAAGCGCACGCGGCGGCCCGCGGCGGCCGCCTGATACGCCCCGAGAATCATCTCCGTCGCGACGCGCCCGTCGTGGGCGTCCGCGGCGGGCGCCGTCTCGTCCAGGAGGCTGTCCACCCAGGGGCGCGGCACGGCGCGGATGCGGTCGCCGTGGCTCGCGGGGATGGGCACGTCGAGCGCCTCCCATTCCGCCTGGCCGTAATGGAACACCTTGACGGCGGGGCCGTCCGGGCGGCGGGGCACGCCGCAGGAGGGCGCGTCGCCGTAATTCTGGATGAGGCAGCCCCGCTCCCCGTAGATTTCCGTCGTGTTCTCCGCCGCCATCACCGTCGAACTGTTGAGCAGGATGCCCATTTCCCCGTGCTCGAAACGATACACGGCGACGCCGTTATCGTCCGGCGCGATTTGCGTGATGACATTGTCGATCTCGGCGATGACGCTTACGGGCTTGCCGACGGTCCAGTGGAACCAGTCCGCGGCGTGGACCGCGTCGTCCATGAACATGCCCTTGTTCTTGTCGGCCTCGGTGTGCCACTTGGTCCACCCCGTCGCGAACTGGGGATCGAGCAGGCAGCCGATGCAGTGGCGGCGCCGCACGACCGCGATCCGCCCGATCTCGCCCGATCGCACGATCTCGCGAATGCGCTGGTTCGCGGGGTCGTGCCGCATCTGGAACGCCATCGAGAAGTGAATGCCGGCCCGCGCCGCCGCCGTGATGATGGCGTCACAGGCCTCGAGCGTGAACGCCATCGGCTTTTGCAGCAGGATGTGCTTGCCCGCGCGCGCGGCCGCGACGGCCAGTTCCTCGTGGCGGCTGGTCTCGCCGCCGATCATGACGGCCTGCACCTCGGGATTGTCGAGCACGTCCTCGATGTGCGGCGTGAAGCGCATGCCCGCCGCGTCGCAGACCGCCTGGCCGCGCGCCTCGTTGTCGTCGTAGGCGGCCACGAGCCGCACATCGGGGAAATGCTTCATCACGTCGACATAGAGTTGCACGTGGCCGTGGGCGAAACTCAGGACCCCAATCCCGATGGGCGCGCGCATCGTTTGTTCCCTCCACACTGTCGGGCGGAAGCATAGCGAAGGCGCCGCCTTGGGGTAAAGCGGGCCGGTTCGGTAGGATAGGGTGAAGGGTGAAGATGAACAGAACTTGAAGTGGGCGGGGGTTGGCCCGGCGAACCTTGCTCTGCTGGTTCACTTGGTCCGCTGTGCGCGGCGCGGGGTCCATCCAACCCATTCAGAGTCCATGTCGTCCATCACCAAGCGGGAGCACAGATCATGGCCGCTTCGCGATCGCAATTCGTCTACCCCTACCCGAGGCCGATGGTCACCGTCGACGCCGTGGTCTTCACGGTCCGCGACGGGCGAAGGGAAGTGCTGCTCATCGAGCGCAAGCACGCGCCGTTCGCGGGAAGTTGGGCGTTCCCCGGCGGCTTCGTCGAAATGGACGAGACGCTCGATGCGGCGGCCGCCCGGGAACTCGATGAAGAGACCGGGCTGACGGGGATTCCGCTGCGGCAGTTCCACGCCTTCGGCGATCCGGGCCGCGACCCGCGGGGCCGCTCGATTGCCGTCGCCTACGTCGGCGAGGCGGACTGGCGCAAGGTCTCGCCGCAGGCCGCCGATGACGCGCGGGCCGCGCGGTGGTTTCCGGCGGATGCGCCGCCGCCCCTCGCATTTGACCATGCGCGAATACTGGAGTACGCTCTACGATGTGTGTGTAAGGAGTGATGGGCATGGTCGTGCAGGATACGGACGCGATCATCGTTGTCGACGTCCAGAATGATTTCTGCCCCGGCGGCGCGCTGCCCGTGACCGACGGGCACCTCGTCGTGGCGGCGATTAACCATATTATCCCGAAGTTCCACCGGGCCGTATACTCGCGGGACTGGCACCCGCGCGACCATTGCAGCTTCCACGAGCCGCCGGACTACCGCGACGGCAGTTGGCCGGAACACTGTGTCGAGGACTCGCCGGGCGCGGAGTTTCACGGAGACCTCATCGTGCCCATGGACGCCCTCGTCGTTAGCAAAGGCATGAACCGGGACAAGGAGGCGTACAGCGCCTTCGACGGCGAACCCGACCTCGTCGAGAAGCTGCAGGGCTGGGGCATCCAGCGGCTGTTTGTAACGGGTCTCGCGACGGATTATTGCGTGCGCGCGACGGCGCTCGATGCCCTCGGCCACGGCTTTGACACCTATCTCGTCGCCGATGGCTGCCGGGGCGTCGCCCGCGAAACGGAGGAGGCGGCGATCGAGGAGATGCGCGCCGCCGGCGTACACATGGTGCGTTCCGGAGACTTCGAATGAGCGGCCCTATCGACCCGTGGTTTGCACGCAAGGGGCTCGCGCTGCTGACGGACTTCTACGAACTGACCATGATGGCCGGCTACTGGAAGGAGGGCCGCATCAAGCAGCAAGCCTGCTTCAACTACTTCTTCCGCAGTCTCCCCCCCCACGCCGGCTTCAGCGTCATGGCGGGGCTCGGCCCGTTCCTCGAATACCTCGAACACCTTCGCTTCAACGACGACGACCTCGCCTACGTCGCGTCCCTCAACATGTTCGAGCCGGCGTTCCTCGATTTCCTCCGCGAGTTCCGGCCCACGTGCGAGGTCCACGCCGTGCCCGAGGGGTCGCTCGTATTCCCCTTCGAACCCATACTTCAGGTCGACGGCACCCTCTTCGAGACGCAACTCATCGAGACCGCCCTCCTCAATTTCCTCAACTACCAGACCCTGATCGCCACGAAAGCCGCCCGCATCTGCCTCGCCGCCAACGGCGAACCCGTCATCGAGTTCGGACTCCGCCGCGCCCACGGCCCGGACGGCGGCGTGAGCGGTTCGCGCGCCGCCTACATCGGCGGATGCACCGCCACCTCGAACGTGCTGGCCGGCAAGACCTACGGCATCCCCGTCACCGGTACCCACGCCCATAGCTGGGTCATGAGCTACCCCAACGAACTCGACGCCTTCCGCGCCTTCGCCCGGCTCTACCCCGAGCGCTGCGTGCTCCTGGTCGACACCTACGACACCGTAAAAAGCGGCGTGCCCAACGCCATCAAAGCCTTCCAGGAGATGCGCGCGCTGGGCGTCCCCGTGCGGCCCGCTATCCGCCTCGATTCCGGCGACCTCGCCAAACTCAGCAAGATCGCTTACCGCATGATGCGCGACGCCGGACTCGACGACCCGCTCATCGTCGCCTCGAACGACCTCGAGGAAGACATCATCGCCGACCTCAAGCGCCAAGGCGCGAAGATCAACGCCTGGGGCGTCGGCACCCACCTCATCACCTCCTTCGACTGCCCCTCCCTCAACGGCGTCTACAAACTCGTCGCCGTGAAGGAAAACGGCGTCTGGGCCCCGCGCATGAAGATCTCCTCCAACCTCGACAAGGCCACCGACCCCGCGCGCAAGGAACTCGTGCGCTATCACAACGCCGACGGCGAACCCATCGGCGACATCATCTACCGCGCCGGCGAGCCTTGGGCCGAATCCGGCGTCATCACCGGACGCCACCGCGTGCGCCCCCACCACGAGGCGCACCTGCCCGAGCCCGCCGCCCGCGCCGAAGCCCTCTTGCAGCCCGCCTTCCGAGACGGACGCCGCATCGGCGACCCGCCGCCCATCCAGGAAATCCGCGCCCGCGCCCAAGCGCAAATCGCCGCATTGCCCGACGAATTCAAGCGCCTGCGCAACCCCGAAATCTACCACGTCCTCCTCTCCACCGACATCGGCGCCATGAAAGACGCCATGCTCGACAACCCCGACCTCGCGTGACCCCGTAGCATGGGCATCTTGCCCATGTCTTCAATCACGGGCGGGACGCCCGTGCTACGCTACATACTCCCTTGGCACGCGGTTGCCGATGCCGGTGAGAATGTCGTAGGGGATGGTGCCGGCGTGGCGGGCAAGTTCCTCGACGGTGACGGTTTCGTCGCCGTCGTTGCCGATAAGGGTAGCGATGTCGCCTTCGGCGACGTCGGGGACGCGGGTGACTTCGACGACGGTCTGGTCCATGCATACGGCGCCGCGGACGGGGCAGCGGACGCCGCGGATGAGGACGTCGGCCTTGTTCGAGAGGCTGTGCTTATAGCCGTCGGCGTAACCGATGGGCAGCACGGCGGCGCGCATCCGGTCGGGGGTGGTGTAGGTGCGGCCATAGCTGACGCTCGATCCCGCTTCGAGAGTCTTGACCTGAGTGACGCGGGTCTCCCACCGGATCACGGGCAGGATCAGGCCCGGCTTGGGCGGGCCCTCGACGGGCCAGACGCCGTAGGTCATGAGACCGGGCCGGACGAGGTCGAAGTGCGCGGCGGGATAGTTGAGTATGGCGGCGCTGTTGGCAGCGTGGGCCGTTTCGAAGGGGATGCCGGTCTTGGCGGCGAGCTTGAGGAACTGCTTAAAGGTCCTGATCTGATTCTCCGTAAAGGGGTCCTCGGCCTTGTCGGCCACGGGGAAATGCGTGGCGAGGCCCTCGATGTCGATGCGCGGCACGCGGGTCAAGAACTGGAGCTGCTCGGGCGCGGTCTCCAGGTGGAAGCCTTGGCGGCCCATGCCGGTGTCGATCATGCAGTGGATGGGCATGACCTTGTTCGCCTTGAGCGCGGCCTCGTCCAGCGCGCGCGCGGTCTCGACGTCGCAGACCATGAGCGTCAGCCGGTGCGCGACGGCCACGGCCAGCGCCTCGCGGTTCGGCTGGAAGAGCACGAGGATCGGCGCGCGAATGCCCGCCTTGCGCAGTTGGAGGCCTTCGTCCACGGTGGCGACGCCGAGCATGGCGACGTGCGTCTCGAGCGCCTTCTGCGCGAGGGGCAGCAGGCCGTGCCCGTAGGCGTCCGCCTTCACGACCGCCGCGATGGCGACGTTATCGCCCACGAGCTTGCGCACGACGCCGAGGTTGTGCGCGTAGCAACGCAGGTCAACGATGGCGCGCGATGGGGCGGTCGGGTTCATACCGCGGAATCGAGCCGGAGCGCCTTCCAGTTCTGCCAGGCGAAGCGCGCTCCCGAGTAGAGGGTGTAGACGGCAATTAGCACGATGGTCACGAGCGACACCGGCGCGAGCGCGCCGCGCCAGGCGTCGATCCCGCCCGGCAACAGCGCCGCAACCGGCGGCAGCAACGCCGCGAGCCGCAGCGCGACCACCACCGAAAGAAACGTGATCACGTAAGTCATCTGGAACACCGTCTTCCGCTTGCCGTAGATGCTCGCCGCGATAACCGAGCCTTCGACCGCCGCCAGCGACCGCGCGCCCGTAACCAGGAACTCGCGGGCGAGGATGACGACGATCGTCCAGCCCGGCACGTGCAGTTCGGGCACCTGCATCAGCATGACGAACGCCGAGACCATGAGCACTTTATCCGCCACGGGGTCGAGCAGTTTCCCGAAATTGGTGATGAGGTTGCGCTCCCGAGCGATCTTTCCGTCGTAGTAGTCCGTGATCGCCGCGATGATAAACGTGACCAACCCCAGCAGATACGCCGCCACGTGGTCGAACGACATGAAGCCCACGAAGATAATCGTCAGCAGGCACCGGCTTACCGTCAATTTGTTCGGAAGATTCATGGCGCGGGCATTCTACCACAGGGCACGCCCAGCGCGCTTTCCGGCCCGTCCCGGGCACTGCCGCTAACGGCTCGGCATGCCTCCCACCTTGGACGGCTTCAAGGACTGTACGTGTAGTACCCGAGAAAGAGCGCGACCAGAAAAGCAGGAAGAAACAGCGCAAGAAGCAGGCGGCGATCCATATCAACCCGGACAATTCTCGAAATGATCTCGGGACTGTAGCTGCCGACCATAAGCGCATAGCCGTGAAGCGCCGCAAGCAACAGGTTCACCGTGCAGAGGCGCAAGCTCTGTGCGCTGCCCGAAGCACCGACCAAGAGAGACATCGGCGCCAAGATAAGCAGCGGCGCCACTATCCCGGCGAGAAGCGCCCCCCACTTCGCGCGCAACCTCAGAAGATCCGCCTTTGTCGCGACACGCACCGCAAACGCGTTCCCCGGCGGCGACGGCGACGCGACGGCATTGGTGATGTACATCCCGCAAACCGAACAAGCGACATCCTCCTCTCCCCCGCCCGCGCCCACCCGCTGTTTCGCGCCACACACGGGGCACACAAACGTGCCTGGCAGACCCTCGTCCTGAGCCATGACGACTTCCCCTGCCTCGTCACACGCGCCACACGATGCACGGACCGCCGCAATCGCGCCTCCGGTCACCGGCAACAGCCTGAGCATACCATACCGCGGCAGTTCTTCCGCGGCCCCCCCGCCAAACGCGCGAACACCACGCCCTTGTCGACGACCAGATTGCCAAGTACAAGTCCACCGGCAATTCGACGCCGTATCGGAAGCCGCTAATCAACAAGAAGAACGCAAAGCAGCCCGGCGTTGACGATGCAGCACTACATGCGCCTTGACCTTGGCGATATGGGCGCCGCGGTATCGGCTCTGCCACCTCTGAACGCGTTCAAGACGGAATCGGCGGCGGTTTCCCTTGCACCAACTCCTGTCTCTACACATCAGAATCCCGCAAAGCCTAGCAAGACTGTAGCAGATTCAGGCTTGTATAGTGCTCCTGTACGGTGCGCAGGAATCGACAATAAAGACGAGGGGGGCGCGCTCCGGCAACATCTCTCATAGGAAAAAGTCTGGTGAGCGGGGCGGGACTCGAACCCGCGGCCACCGGATTAAAAGTCCGATGCTCTACCACTGATAACTGCTGCGGCGACAAGGACTTACAGACCCGCGAAGGTTTCCCTTGCACTATTTCTGAAAATGACCCTCTGGCGGCGCTGGCAGCGGCGATTGACGGCCTGGACCCTGCGCAACGGGAACGGCTCGCGAGACTGCTCGAAGGCAAGAACACCCCCCGGGATGGTCCGGGGGGGAAACAAGAAGGCAAATGACATAGAGGAAGGCACGGACATCTCTTTGCGGGCGGCGGCGCGGTTGATCGTCATCGATGATCGGGCCGTCTACGGGCCGCCCGGCACGGGCAAGACGTTACTCGCCGCGGCGGCGCCCAACGGGCTGACCGCCACGTTTTTCAACGTCAAAGTGAGCAGTCTCCTGTCCAAGTACTTCGGCGAATCCTCGAAGCTTGTTTCCGCGCTGTTCTTCGAGGCCCGCAGGCGAACGCCCAGCGTGATTTTTTCGACGAGGTGGACACGCTGGCTCCCGACGACCGGCTGCGGCTGCTGGAACGGCTCTTGAATGGGGACGCCCAGCGGGACGGCCATGGTGGCAAGTGAGAAAGGTCGAGGGACCCCGGCAAGGGTGACCTTGTTCGCCTGGAATGGTGAAAAGCGGACCGGATATCGTAGTTTGCCGAGGATCGCGAACTTGTCCACTCATGCGAACAACAAGCCTGCCGGGGACGGAGGCCACGGTTCAGGTCATGGGACCGTGCGCCCTACAACCTGAACCAAAACAAGGAAAACCAGAAACGGTCGTGCTCCCCAAAGACATACTCGAAGGAGGCAACCAGCAAATCCAGGCCGAACGTAAGCAATGCCGCCAAGGTGCTCTAGAGGATTCAAAACAAACACAATTTCAAATAAATCCCTTGCGTATTACGGCGCGTTATTGTAAACTAACCCTGCCGCGTGAGATAAAGGCCGGGTCTGTTGGCGAGCAACCGTGCCAAGGGATAGCCCGGCAGGGCTCATCATCAAGACGATGGGCGGAGGGACAGGACGCGCAATTGATGTCCCGTCCCTCACCAAGCCCCATCGGATTGATAGCCCTCCTATGCCTCAAAAAACGGAAAAGGAGACGCACGGCTACGACCGACTGTAGCCGCTTGCGAAAGTCGGCCGGTGTCCAATTCCCGCTGAACCGGCACAGTAGCAGGAGAGACCAGTAATGAAGAAAGACCTGCTATTCATAATCTTAGGCCTGACGATTGTATCTTCAATAACGCTACCGGTAGGATGGTATCTGGGCAGTTTGATTGAAGAGGAGGGAAACGGAGAAAAGGCGCGCGAGACAGTACTGCCGGCTGAGAAGCCAAGTAGTGCTGAATTGGCAATGGTGGAATCAGCGGCTGATATGTCGCCGACCACGCCCGCTGGAGGCAACGCTGAAACCCCAGGCACGCATGATTCGGTCAAAGAGCAGGAAGTCGCTCTGGCCGCTCGGCATGGTACGGAAGAAGGACGAGGTTCTGTTTACAAAGCCCAAGAAGGTGCGGCAAGTACGCAAGCAGCCGTTCCCGGTGCGCAGGGCGGGGCCGCCTCAGAGCAGTCAGCTGCTTCGCCTCAATCGGCGGGTGTGCCTGCGAATGGGCAACTAGCAGATAACGCCATCCTGACGCTCAGCGCGGTGTTCATTGGGGGGGGCGTTGCGGGTTGCATTTTGGGCGTCGTCCTTGCCGCGCTGATAATGGTAACATTGAAGCAGCCCGTGAGTTTGAAGGTAACCCCACAGGCGGCCGGATTGTTCGGGGGCATAGCCGCCGTGATTGGTTCTCTCCTGGACTTACACGCCGGTGGCAACGGGTCTACTGGAGCTGCCGTGGGCGTCCTCGTCGGCGCAGTAATCGGCACCATTGCTGGCGCGATTGTCGGCTATGATTGAAGTTAACCACTTCTCGACCGCCGCAGACACCACCTCTACTATGCAGAAGACGGCGAGCATTTCGACGGCACAGGCCCGAAAAATGCGGTCATCAAGAAGTTCCGCAACTTCATCAACATTCGCGAGGTAGTTTCCGTGTCACGCCATTCGGGCGTCTTGGACAACGGACGGGGTGTTTGTCGCGGACTGCGGGAGCGCCTGCGCTCGCGCGTTGGGACTAGCCGTAGCTACTTTCCCGATAGCGGCAGGCGCGAATCTTGACAAACCTCAATCTATGATATATAAGATTCCAAGAGTGGCTTCAATCGGAGATTTGCGTCCAGGCAGCCTGAAGGAGGACTTGAGCATTGACAAGTGAGACACGGGACACGGAATCGAGCCGAACCATTATCGTGCGACTGTCCGTGGATACGCACAAAGCGTTGCGGATTCGGGTGGCGGAGGAGGATACTTCGATCCAGAAATGGGTCGAGGCGCTCATCGAGCGGGAGTTGGGGATAAAGCGCGGGTAGAGGCGGACAGGAGGGGGCATGCTACGTTGGTTGAAAGGTCCTTCCCTGGAAGGAAGCGTCAGCAAGGGGGTGGATGGGCTCCGTCCCGAGTGGTTGATCGAGAACGCGAAGGACGGCACGTTGCTGGTTTTGATCCCCGAGGGCGAGTTCCTGGCCGGCGGCAGCAAGTATCCTGATGAAGGTGGCGGGCCGTTTCCGGTGCGTTTGCCGGCGTACTACCTGGCTCTGCACCCGGTGACGAACGCGCAGTACAAGCGGTTCGTAGACGCGACGGGCCACCGGTCTCCGGATAAGGCGGATTGGGGCACACCGGTGTGGAAGGGGAAGCGTCTTCCGCCCGAGAAAGCGGACCACCCCGTGGTGTGCGTGAGTTGGGAGGATGCGCGGGCGTATTGCGCGTGGGCGGGGCTGCGTCTGCCATCGGAGCTGGAATGGGAAAAGGGCGCACGCGGAACAGACGGGCGGGAATACCCGTGGGGCAATGACTGGGAGGCGGGCAAGTGCCGGAATATCACGAACACGGGTAGCGAGACCACGTGCGGGGTGTGGTCGTATCCGGCGGGGTGCAGCCCCTGGGGGCTGTATCAGATGTCAGGGAACGTGTGGGAGTGGTGCGCTGACTGGTACGAGAGCGGGGCGTATGGGCGGTACAAGCGCGGCGACTTGACGCCACCAGCGGCCGGCGGCGCTCGGCCGTTGCGGGGCAGGTCGTGGGTCAGCGACGGCGCGGTCAGCTTCCGCTGCGCGGCCCGCGCCGCATCAATGGCCCGGCGGTTGCCCAGCGTCGGCGTCGGGTTTCGTTGCTGCAGGACTGTCTAAGTGAGGACCCGAGAACATGGGAATGCAGGCATTCCGGCGTTTGAGACGCTGACAGGGTGGTCAAGGAACCGGTAGATGAGCATGCGCGCGGACCCGAAGATTGACGTGCGTCCGTCTATGCAATCTCCTGGCGCGGGCAAGCATGACTTGATCATCGAAAATGCGGTGGACGGCACGCTGCTGGTGTTGATCCCCGAGGGCGAGTTCCTGGCGGGCGAGAGGAGGTGCCCGGTGCCGCTGCCAGCATATTTCCTGGCGCTGCACCCGGTAACGAACGCGCAGTACAAGCGCTTCGTAGACGCTACGGGCCACCGCCCGCCGGACAAGGCGAACTTGGGGACGCCGGTGTGGCATAGGACAACCTTCCCTGTCGAGAAGTCGGACCATCCGGTGGTGTGCGTGAGTTGGGAGGATGCGCAGGCGTATTGCGCGTGGGCGGGGCTGCGTCTGCCATCGGAGCTGGAATGGGAAAAGGGCGCACGCGGAACAGACGGGCGGGAGTACCCGTGGGGCAATGACTGGCACGCAGGCAAGTGCCGGAACAACACGAACAAGGGCAGCGAGAGGACATGCGGGGTGTGGTCGTATCCGGCGGGATGCAGCCCGTGGGGTCTGTATCAGATGTCGGGTAATGTTTGGGAATGGTGTGCGGACTGGTGGGAAGGCAACGCGTACACGCGCTACAGGCGGGGCGTCCTGACGCCGCCCGCGACCGGCGACGCTCGGGTGTTACGGGGCGGGTCTTGGCGTTTCAACGATGTGGTCTACTTCCGTTGCGCGTACCGCGACAACCGCCTCGTTCCGGCGGGGCGCTACGACCGCTTCGGCTTCCGCTGCGCCAGGACGGTCTTGTGATTGTCCTTTGCCCTTTCTGCCGCGAGCAAAGCGAGCGGCCGATTCTTGGGACGTGTGTGATGGCTTCGATCCGTCACCTGTTAGCGGTCTGTGGCTACTACACGCTTACCTTCAGCGCACACGCATTCCACCGGCGCGGCGTCCCTGTGGTTTGGAGGGAACGGCGGGCGCGGCAATGCGCTCGATGCAGGGCAAAGGACCTGCCAGCGGTTTCACGTATGCCCGAAAAGCTTCCGTGACATCCGTACCTGAGGCGGCGATGTATTCATCCTCCATGTGGCGGGTTTTCTTGGCGACGCTCTCCAAAGACTTCAGTGCATACTCGACCGCATAGTCGCCGATGCGCCGGATCGCCACGGAACCGTCTAAGTCATGCCGGATGGCGTACTGGACGGCCTTCTCCGCGACTTCGCGCGCCTCGAACCGGTCCACTTCGCTCACGCAGCCGGGAAGACTCCGCTGCAGATAACCGAACACGTCCGCGCGAATCCGCTCGATGCTCTTGTCGCGCTCGAGCGCGTCCGTCAGCCGTTTCGCCACCAACGCGCCGGAAAGCAAGGGGTTGCCGAACTTGTCCACGTGTTCCCAGTCCGCGCCGATTCGGTTACCCTTTGCGTCCTTGATGCCCTCGGCCACGGCCACGACACAACGCTTGTGCCTGGCGAGAACGGTCTTTACATCGGCGACGAAGCGGGCTTCGTCAAAGGTCCGCTCCGGCAGGTAGATCAGGTGCGGCCCGTCGTCCGGGTATGTCCTGGCAAGGCAGGACGCCGCCGTCAGGAATCCGGCGTCGCGCCCCATGACCACGCCGATGTACACGCCGGGCAAGGCCTGGTTGTCGAGATTGGCGCCCGCAAAAGCCAGCGCAACAAAGCGGGCGGCCGAGCCGTATCCAGGACAATGGTCCGTAACCAGCAGGTCGTTGTCGATTGTCTTGGGGATGTGAACGACACGCAGTTTGTGCCGGGCTTTCGCGGCTTGCTTCTTGATAATGAGGCAGGTCTCCGCGCTGTCGTTGCCGCCGATGTAGAAGAAATACCGGACACCGTGTTTCCAAAGCACTTTGAGTATCTTGCCGCAATATTCCTTGTCCGGTTTGTCGCGTGTGGACAGCAGCGCCGCGCCGGGCGTTTGGGCCACCGCTTCGAGGTTGTGTTCGGTCGTCTCCGTCAGGTCGATGAGTTTCTCGTTGACGATGCCCTGTACGCCCTGCAAGGCGCCGTACACGTGGCCAATCTGCGGGAACTTGCGGGATTCCACGACCACTCCCGCCAGACTCTGATTGATGACGGCGGTCGGTCCACCGCCTTGAGCGACCAGAACGTTGCCAGAAATGATTTTGCGCATGATCCTTTCCTTTCCGGAATGCTTGTGTTAACCGCCACCGCTCCTGCCCCCCAGCCGAGCATATTCTTTTGCCCTGGGTAATCCAATGGAAAAGCTCGCGAACCCGGCGCGCGCCCGCGAATCACAGATTGCCATCGCGTCCTACCGGTCATCATCAGAACCGTCAATCAATCCCCTGTTCTGCAAGTACATGGCCTTGAGGAACGCTATATGCCTGTTGGTCAGCGATTTCAGAATGGTCCCCCCGCAGGTGAACGCGTGGGTCACGTCTTCAATCCTGCCATAGGTTTCCAGGGCCTTCCGCCCCTCGCCGCCACCAACATACACCGCAACACCGGCGTCTTTCAGTTCCTTCAGCAGTCCTACAAAGGCTTTCGTCCCTTCGGCAAAGGCAGGCTCCTCAAACTTGCCCAGCACGCCGTTGTAGAAGAGGATGCAGGGTTCAGACGCTTGTCGGCGTTTCCGGGCGTACGCCTTCAATGTCTCGGCGAATAGGGACCGAGTTTCAGGTCCGATGTCCATCTGGGCGTGTCCTTCAGGGATCAATCCGCTGACGACGCCGTTTTCCAGGACAAAGTCCGCGGGCAGCACGACCGCGATGCCGCTGTCGCGACATCTCGTGATGAGCCGCTGTGCCTGTTCCGTTCTCTTTGCAGGGATATACGCCTTCTGCGCAGGGTCGGTTTCCGCCAAACCCAGGAAGAAGTCTCTCCCCTCAAGTTGCGCCCGCGCCTTGATGAGTGCCATCGCGATGGACCCGCCCGCGATGATCATCTTGACCGCGCCCCGCTCCACGATGCCCTCGAGCGCATCCAGCTTGTCAATCTTCAACCCGCTGAAAACCACGCAATCGGCCTTGCGGACCTCGCGGACAGAGGTCTTCAGCTCTTCGGCGATGTAAGAACCGAATGCCGTGCGGTCCATGAACAACGGTACGACTGACGATGAGAAATCCGTGTTTGATGCGGCGATGGCTTCGTTGATTTCCACCGCTGTCAGTCTGTGACGCATGTCTCTCGCAATTGCGTACAGCCGCGGCGCAACGCCCGCAAGCCCGGCCTCATCGATGCCCCACAGCGCGGTTTCAATCGCATACTTGCGGGTGTTCTCCAACAGGAAAGGCGTGCCCGCTTCCGCTGCCGCAACCTTGGCGACAAACGCACCGTTCAGACGGCCCCCCTCTTCGTCGAGCCAGTCTTCAATAAAGACCACCTTGCGTTCGATCTGCTTCTGCATCGCATCCCGAATCGGCCGGGTCGAGTTTGCACGATCACGGCCAATATGGCCGAATACGACCGGCTTCCACCCCATTTCACAGCAAAATGCTATCGTTGGCGCGCAGGCCTCAATCCGGGCTGTGTCCTTCACCTTGCCGTCTTTGACGGAGGTATCGAGGTCAGCGCGCACCAGGACGGCGGTCCCCGCAGGCATATCCGTGAGATCGGCCACCCCCGGTATCGCATCGAGAAGGTCTTCCAAAGGACGCCGATCCAATGCCGGGTCGGCGAATACGACCGCTCGCAGATGTTTGGTAAACGATTGCAGGTCCATACCCCTTACCTTTCTCATGCGCGTTGCCTGCCCCCAAACACGGGACTTGACGCACAGGGCGTGCGTAGCCAGAAGGATATACCTTCGCCCAAAGCCGGTCCAATGCACGGACCTGCAAGTGGTCGGCACCCCCTGACCCGCAATGCAAAACCCCGTTGTCCCTTGCGGCGTTTCCGGGCATATTCGTGTAAAATAGTCATTGACAAAAGACAATCTATGATGTATAATAATCCCAGATGAATGAGCAATGACCGGGTGGTGGGACGAGGGCCGCGCACCGGGGCGGCCAGGGAGCGCGCCTCTACGGCGCGGATGGTGAACGCGATGCATCTGGAACACACGTCAAGAGAGAACGGCGGAGAAGAGCGGGGCGGCAATACGTGCGGCCTGGGGGATGCGACGCAGTACCCCAAAGACGGGACGTGGCTCGTGCGCATTGATGCGGGCGTGTTTCTGGCGGGCGCGGAACGGTTTCCGGTGCGGCTGCCGGCGTACTACCTCGCAGTGCACCCGGTGACGAATGCGCAGTACAAGCAATTCGTGGACGCAACGGGCTATCCGCCGCCGGAGCAATCGGACTGGGGCACGCCCGTTTGGCAGGGCCGGACCTTCCCGCCCGAGAAGGCCGGCCATCCGGTGGTGTGCGTGAGTTGGGAAGATGCGCAAGCCTACTGCACATGGGCCGGGCTGCGGCTGCCTTCCGAACTGGAGTGGGAGCAGGGCGCGCGGGGCCGCGATGGACGGCGCTTCCCCTGGGGCGGCGAATGGGACATGAAGCTGTGCCGGAACGATGAGAACTGCGGCAACGACACGACGTGCGGCGTGTTCTCGTTTTGCGAAGGGCGCAGCCCGTGGGGGTTGTGTCAGATGGCGGGGAACGTCTGGGAGTGGTGCGCGGACTGGTACGAGGACGGGGCGTATGGCCGCTACCGCAAGGGCGACCTGACGCCGCCCGTGGGCGGAATCTATCGGGTCCTACGCGGAGGGTGCTGGCACAATGACGAAGACCTGTTTGCATGCGCGGCCCGGGGCAACGACGCGCCGCACACGCGCGCCGCTGACCTTGGGTTCCGATGCGCCCTGTCTGCAGCCTGAAAACGGGCTTGATGCTGGGCGCGGCCATGGCCTATCGTGTGAGGCTTGGGGACCACGCGATGGAGGGGTGTTCATGGACGCATTCTCGGGCATGATGGAACCGCCGGACTTGGCGCGCGAGCGCTGGGGCGCGCTGCGGATCATCGAGAACGAGAAGGACGGCACGTTGCTGGTTTTGATCCCCAAGGGCGAGTTCCTGGCGGGCGGTAAGGGAGGTAATGAAGGCGGCGGGCCGTTTCCGGTGCGTTTGCCCGCTTACTATCTCGCGCTGCACCCGGTGACGAACGGGCAATACAAGCGCTTCGTGGACGCGACGGGGCATCGCGCCCCGGACCAAGCGGACTACTCATGGGGCCGCGGACCCGTGTGGAAGGGCAAAGGATTTCCCGCGGAGAAGGCGGACCATCCGGTGGTGTGCGTGAGTTGGGAGGATGCGCAGGCGTATTGTCAATGGGCGGGGCTGCGCCTGCCGTCCGAGTTGGAATGGGAGAAGGGCGCGCGGGGTGCGGACGGGCGCGAGTATCCGTGGGGCAACGATTGGGACGCGGGCAAGTGTCGAAACGACACGAACAAGGGCAGCGAGACGACGTGCGGCGTGTGGTCGTATCCGGCAGGATGCAGTCCGTGGGGCTGCTACCAGATGTCGGGAAACGTGTGGGAATGGTGCGCGGACTGGTGGGACAGTGGGGCGTATGAGCGCTACAAGCGCGGCGACCTGACGGTGCCAACGGGTGGCGGCGCTCGGCTGTTGCGGGGCGGGTCGTGGTACTTCAGCGGCTCGGACTACTTCCGCTGCGCGCGCCGCAGCAGCTACGGCCCGGCGCGGCGCGACGTCTACCGCGGGTTTCGTTGCTGCAGGACTCTATTATGAATAACCCTTTGTTCTTTATTCCTTTTATCCTTTGCGCCGCGAGCGAAGCGAGCGGCCGAATTTTTTTCGCGCGCCGGCGGCGCGCCGTTCGGGGGCTACAGACAATCAGCTATCAGCGGTCAGCTATCAGCGGTGAGGTGATGCGATGAAACGCTATGGGAATCTGTTCGAGGAGGTCTGCTCCTTCGAGAGCTTTGTAACAGCGGCGAATCAAGTGCCGCGAGAAAAGCGTCATGTTATGGTGTATCTGCGCCGTTGCGGCGCATAGGAGGTCAGAACCATGGAACAGCGACTGATTGATCGTTACGCAAGACGTCTGCAAAGCCGGATGCCCTTGTTTGGGCGGCAGCGGCGGCGCAAGGCCTGTGAGGCGTTGGCGGCGGACGGCGGCCCGGAGGCGGTGCCGCTGCTCCTGGGCGCGCTGGCGTCGGAGGACCCGCAGGTCCGCGCCATCGCCGACACGGGACTGCGGCAACTACGCCGCCCGGACGCGGTGGACGCGCTGTGCGAGGCGGCGATCCGCGACCCCGCGGGCCATGCCGCGCGTTTGTGCATTCAGACGGGGAGGCGCCCGACGCGCACGGAGCGGGCAAGCCTGTTTCTGTTTGTCACGAAACAACTGGACGCGTATTTCCGGGAGGACTACGAGTTCCAGAACCTGCGCATGGAATACGACCAGGCGGATGAAACGGTGCGCGAGCATGTGATGGCCGTGATCCGCACGGGCGACCGGCGCTGCCAGGATTTCCTGGGCGTCGGGCGCCACTTGCACAAGTGCACGGACGCGCAAATCCAGGGGGCGCTCGAGGCCGCGCTGCGCCGGCGGAACTGGCCGTGGCTGTTCAAGGCGTTCCTGCAGCTTCCGATGAAGCACGGCTACCCGCTCATCGAGCATTTCCGGAAATCAGGCTGGCAGCCGGAAGACCCGCGGGATCGCAGCATGTTCGCCCAGGTGCTGGAAGACGCCGCGGGATACGCGCCGCCCAAACGCAAGGCGGCGGACACCACGAGTTCCGTCTTCGAACGCTGGCTCGCCGCCGCGCCGGAAGGCACCGTGGATACGCTGATCGAGAAGCTGAAGACCGCGACGCCGCCGGAGGGCGTCGGGATTGTCGCGGCGCTGGCGCGCCAGTGCCGCCCGGACAGCGCGGCGTCGAACACGGTGCGCACGCATCCGCACTGGCTGGTCCGGATGGCGGGCTACGCGACGGGCTTGTGCCGGGGCAGCCTGGCGCAGGACGGCGTCAAGGACGACAACTATTGGATTTGCGCGCTGCATGAGGCGGGCGCGCTGCTCGATTTGTGGCCCCTTCGCGCGACACCGGCGCACTTGGAGGAATTGGAGTCGGCCCCGCGCGAGGCGTGGGTCGGCCAGTTTGGCGCGGTGCGCAAGGTATTGCGCGGGCTGATCGGGCACCGCATGGACGCGGTGGACATCGAGGACGTGGTGGTCGAGGCGTACGAGGGCGCGGTCGAAGTGGAAGAGGCGTAACAAGCCGGCGCGACGCCGGGGGAGAAGCGTTATGAGCAAGCGAGAGCGAACAGGCGGCTTTCTGGAGCGGTGCGCGGCGGCGCTGTTGCGGCGCAAGGCGGGTACGGGGCCGATGCCCGAGACCGAGGCGGGCTGGCGCGCGCGGGTTGCAACGCTTGAGATGGACCTGCGCGAGCGGGATGAGCGTATCCGGAAGATGCAGGCCGAGTACGGCCATATCGAGGCCGCACGCCAGCGGGCGGAAACGGAGGCGGGCGCGGATGAGTTGGCGCGGCTGTTCAAGCGGTTGGCGGGGTCGCTGTCGAACCTGGCTACGCTGGAGGCGCTGGACCGGTCGGGGCGGCCGGTCGAGGCCGGGGACCTGCTGTCGCTGTTCGAGGGCCTCATGAAGGAACTCCGGAAGGCCGGGCTCGAACAGATTGGCGATGTAGGCGAGGAAGCGGGCTTCGACGCGGCGGCGCACCAGCGGATGAGCGGCGGCGGCGTCCATCCGGGCACGCCGGTCGTCGTCGAGATGCCCGGCTACCGGCTCGGCGAGACGGTGATCCTCAAGGCCATGGTGCGGTCGAAGGAGGAATAAGGCATGGGACAGGTGGCCGTTGATTTCGGGACCTGCAACACCGTGATTGCCCGGTTCAACGAGGCGACGCAGCAGGCGGAAACCATCGAGATACCGGAGATCACGAGGCCCTACGTGTGGCAGGGCCGTCCCGGCGACACGAAACACGTGGTCCACGTGACGCCTTCGCTCATCCACTACTCCCCCACCGCCACCCTGATCGGCAATCAGGTATCGGCCCGGGGCCTGGCGGAGCACCCCGATACTTTCCGCTGGATGAAGCGGGCCATCGCGCAACACAACACGAGGGTTCGGAATACTCCGTACGGTTTCAAGAACGCGGCGCAGGCCGGAGACGATTTCCTCTCGACGCTGCTGAAGTGGGCCGGGGACCGCATCTCGTTCGAGCACGACGAATTCACGTTCACGGCGCCGGTCGAGGCCTTCGAGGACTTCCAGGACTGGCTGCTGCGCGTAACGGAGTCCCTCGGCATTAGGCGGGTGCGGCTGCAGGACGAACCGACAGCCTGCGTGTTCGGGTACATGGGCATGGCGCGGCGGAACGACCGCTTCGTGGTCTTCGATTTCGGCGGCGGCACGCTCGATGTGTCCGCCGTGCGCCTGGAACTCGAGCCGGGCCAGGACCCGAAGGCCGTACAACTTGGCGCGGCGGGCGAGGAACTGGGCGGCGTGGACATTGACCGTTGGCTGCTGGAGGACTTCTGCGAGCGACACCGTCTGAACGGGACCGCCCGGCAGGAACTGGAGACGTACATCCTGCGGCAGGCCGAAGAGGCGAAGATCAGGTTGTCCAACCCGTCGGAAGAGGATGCGACCATCAGCGTCGTGAACAAGTATGGGGCCGCGCCGCGGGTGCACTCGACGGCGTACACGGCCCGCTGCCCCGCATGCGCACCGGGGACCGCGCGGCCGCGCAAGGACACCGGCGACGCCTGCCTCGGCTGCATCCTGCTGCGGCAGGGTTTCGCGCAGCGCGTGCGCGAGACGGTGGACCGGGCGCTGGAGAATGCGGCGGTCAGGACGCAAATGCGTAGGGCGGACGTCACGCGCGTGCTGGTCACGGGCGGGACCAGCCTGGCGCCGCCGGTCCGCCGATTACTCGTCGAGATGTTCGGTGAGCGCGTCTTTCAGGACCGGCCATTCGAGGCCGTCGTGCGCGGCGCGTGCCAGGGCGTGGTGACCCCCCACTTATGCCACGACTATTCCATTCTTGTCTACAACCGCGAGACGAAGCAGAACGAGTTCAGACTGCTGTTTGAGAAAGGCACGGAATACCCCACGCCGCCCGAGGCGGTCCGGCGTTGGGTCAAGGGAACGCACAACGGCGAAACGCGGCTCGGCCTGAAAATCTTCGAGGTCTCGCAATTAAAGCGGCGGGATCTCGGCGACGGCGTTGTGGGGCCGGGCGGCGTGCTGCGCGTCGGCGTCGGCGTGGCCACCCAGAACCAGCATGTGTACCTGAACGAGGACAACCCCACGTTCATCATCGCGGACCCGCCCATCAATCGCGAACGGGACCAGCAGCGCTTTCTCTGCTCGTTCCGCGTGGACGGCAACCGCCGACTGCTGGTGACGGCGCTCGATAATCTCAGGGGCGTTGTCCTCTTGGAAGATCACCCGGTCGTGAGGCTGTAGGAAGTGAGAAGTTGAGAAGTTGAGAAATTGAGAAGTTGAGAAGTTGAGAAGTTGAGAAGTGCGGAACGAGAGAAGGAATAGCCTGTGGAGTGGCTGGTCGAGAACCCGAAGGACGGCACCCTGCTGGTGCTGGTCCCCGAGGGCGAGTTTTTGGCGGGCGATGACAAGTTCAAGGTTCGCTTGCCCGCTTACTATCTCGCGCTGCACCCGGTAACGAACGCGCAGTACAAACGCTTCGTGGACGCGACGGGCCACCGGCCGCCGAAGAAGGCGGACTACGGCACGCCCGTGTGGCAGGGCAAAAGCTTTCCTCCGGAAAAGGCGGACCACCCGGTGGTCTGCGTGAGTTGGGAGGATGCGCGGGCGTATTGCGACTGGGCGGGGTTGCGCCTGCCTTCGGAGTTGGAATGGGAGAAGGGCGCACGGGGGACGGATGGGCGCGAATACCCGTGGGGCAACGATTGGGACGTGGGCAAGTGTCGAAACGACACGAACAAGCGCGGCGAGACGACGTGCGGCGTGTGGTCGTATCCGGCGGGGTGCAGCCCGTGGGGTTTGCATCAGATGTCGGGGAACGTGTGGGAATGGTGTGCGGACTGGTACGAAAGTGGGGCGTATGGGCGGTACAAGCGGGGCGACCTGACAGCGCCCGCGAGCGGGCAGTATCGGCTGTTGCGGGGCGGGTCGTGGGCCCTCCTCGACTCGGTCGCCTTCCGCTGCGCGCGCCGCGGCTCCTACGACGGCCCGTCGCGGCGCCGCGCCCTCGGCGGGTTTCGTTGCTGCAGGACGGTTTTATGATTACCCTTTGTTCTTTATCCCTTTTGCCCTTTTCCGGGGGGAGTCCAGAGGGGGGCTTCCCCCCTCTGGCCGCGCCCGAAGGGCGCGATCGCGTTTTTTCTTCGGGAAATGCAACCGCAACGCATCAGATACAGCGCCGCGCCGGAGGCGGTTTATCTCGGGGGCATGGATCGGCTATATTGGAGTCACAATATAAATTGGACGGACACAGCCATGTACGTATCGCGCACCCTTGAGGCGGCGTTCCTGGATGCCGCGACCCAGTTTCCCGTGCTGCTGCTGACCGGGCCGCGCCAGGTGGGCAAGACGACCCTGCTCCGGCATCTCCGCGGGAAGGATCGGCGGTACGTTACGCTGGACGACCTTACGACGCGGGCATTGGCCAATGAAGACCCGGCCTTGTTCCTGCAGCGGTATCGGGCGCCGGTGCTGATTGACGAGGTGCAGTACGCGCCGAATCTGCTGCCGTATATCAAGATGGAGGTAGACGCCTCGCGGACCTGCGGCGCGTTCTGGCTCACGGGGTCCCAGCAGTTCCACATGATGAAGGGAATCTCGGAAAGCCTTGCCGGGCGTGTGGCGGTCATCAACCTGCTGGGCTTCTCCCGCCGCGAACTCGAACGGCGCAAACACGACCTGGACCCGTTCCTGCCGACGCAGGACCAAATCGCGTCGCGCGCGGCCACGGCGGCCCCGTCCAGCCTGGAATCGGTGTTCAAGCGTATCTGGCTGGGTTCGTTCCCGGCGCTGCACGCCGGGGACGTGCGGGACCGCGACCTGTTCTACAGTTCCTACCTCCAGACGTACCTCGAGCGCGACGTGCGCGACTTGACGCAGGTGGGTGATCAGCGGGCCTTCCTGCGATTCGTGAAGGCCTGCGCGGCGCGCACGGCGCAGATGCTGAATCTGTCCGAACTGGCGCGCGACGTGGACGTGACCGTGAAAACGGCCAAGGCATGGCTTTCCATTCTCATGGCCAGTTATCAGGCGATGTTGGTGCAGCCGTATCACACGAACGTGACCAAGCGGCTCGTGAAAACCCCGAAGCTCTACTTCCTGGACACGGGCCTGTGCGCCTATCTTACCGAGTGGACGACGCCGGAGACCCTGGCGGCGGGCGCCATGAGCGGGGCCTTGTTCGAGACGTATGTGTTTGGGGAAGTGATCAAGAGTTGGTGGCACCGCATGCGCACGCCCAATTTGTACTACTACCGCGATAAGGACGGCAGGGAGATTGATTTGCTGTTCGCGCGGGACCAGAGGCTTTTCCCCCTCGAAATCAAGCGGGGGGCCACCCCAAGCCGAGAGTGGGTTCGCGCGTTCGGCGCGCTCGATCGGCTCGGAAAACCTGTGGGTGAGGGCGGCGTCGTCTGCATGTGCAAGGAGCCTATACCTTTGACTGAAAAGGCCTCGGCCATTCCCGTCGGCCTGCTTTGACAGCGTTCGCGGGGACAAGGAACCTGGCCGGAACGACAGGAGGAACATGGTTATGGACCTGAAGGAAGAACTGACTTCGTTGTTTGCGGCGAATGTGCCGCTGATCAATCTCGTGACCTACGAGGAGGAGCGGATGACGCGCGTGATCGCGGAAGCCACGAACAAGGCGGGCTTCGGCGTGTACACGTGGGACCTGGCGGACGGTTTTACGGCGGTGCGCGAGGGTCAGCCCCCGCTGCCACGCAAGGAGATGACGACCGACACGGTCCTACCGCATCTGGCGCAGCAGATGCCGCCGAAGACGGTGGTCATTCTCAAGGACTTTCACCATGCGTGGAACCAGAAGAAGGGATACATCACCCGCAAATTGCGCAACATGGCGCCGGCCCTGCGCGAGAAGAACCAGTTTCTGGTATTCATCACGCCGATGCTCGAACTGCCGGCGGAACTCAAGGACGACGTGCTGGTGGTACACGCGCCGCTGCCGGACGGCTTGGCCATGGCCGCGCTTTTCACGGAACAGACGCGCGACTTGAAGGGGTCGCAGTTGCCGAACCCGCAGGTGCGCGGAAAGATCGTGTCGTCGGCCCTCGGGCTGACCACGAACCAGGCGCTGCGCGCCTTCTCGCGGGTCTACGCGAAATATGAGAAGTTCGACGAAAAAGCGATCGACTTGATTACATCGGTCAAGCGCGAAGTGGTGAAGGAAAGCGGCGCGCTCGAGTTCTGGCCCGCAGAAGAGGGCGAATCGTCGGTAGGCGGTCTCGACCTCATGAAGGGCTGGGTCAAGAAGCGCGAACTGGCCTTTTCCGATGAAGCGCAACAGGCGGGAGTGCCGTTCCCGCATGGCATGGCGCTCATCGGCATTCCGGGCACGGGCAAGAGCTTGTCCGCGAAAATGGCCTCGGGCCTGTGGAAGATGCCGCTCTTGCGGCTGGACATCGGCGCGGTCTTCGAGTCGCTGCTCGGCGAATCGGAAAAGCACATGCGCCACGCCATCATGCTGGCGGAAACGGTCAGCCCGTGCATCCTGTGGATCGATGAGATGGAGAAGGCGTTCGCGGGATCGGCGGCGGGCGGCTTGAATTCGGGCGCGGCCACGCGCGTGTTCGGCAGCTTCCTGACCTGGATGCAGGAACATCAGTCGCAGGTGTTCGTGATCGCCACGGCGAACGAAGTGGAGGCGTTGCGGCCGGAATTGATGAACCGCTTCGACCGCACCTTCTTCCTGGACCTGCCCAACAGTCAGGAGCGCAAGGCTATCTTCCTGATTCACCTGGAGCGCGCGGGCGTGACCTTTCCGGAGCGGAGTTTCTTCCGTACGGACGAACTCGTGGCGAAGAGCAAAGGTTTCGTCGGTCGGGAAATCGAGCGCGTGGTGCACGAGGCGCAGTTCACTGCCTTCGCCGACCACAACCGTGAAATCGAAATGCGCGACCTGCTCGATGCGATGGCCGAGGTGGTGCCCTTGAGCAAGTCGCACGCGGAGATCATCGAGGCATTACGCAAATGGCTGACCGAGGGCCGCGCATTCCCGGCATCGAGCGAGGAACCGCCGCCTGTGGCGGATGACAAGCGGAAACTCGTGCTTTCGAAGGAGGGATGACCGTAAGGAAGGGACGGCGGAAATCGAGGTGGTGAAAACTTGAGGAAAGGAGACGGGATGAATGAGTGAGACGGTGGAGACAGAGAGCGGGCGCAGGCCGCTATCGTTCCGCGCCGGCGATCATGACCCAAGATCGGGGACTGGCACAAGCGCGCGAGTCTTCGAGCGCGACGTGCCTGTCCCCAAGCTCACAGCCATCAGCCTGGACACTCGGGGACAGCCACGTCTCCCGCGCGAAACGCGCGGTCGCTTGTGGCAGTCCCCGGCCCGCTTCCTTACGCGAATCCCCGCCGAAGGCGGTCCAATATTCACCGCGGCTATGGGTTCGGCAAGCGAGGTCGAGTATCATCTCTTCTTGGCCCGCGACCTGGGATACATTCCACGTGCGGATCACGACCGTCTTTCCGCGGCGGTAACGGAGGTGAAACAAATGCTGGCGAGCCTCATCCGGAAGCTCGCCGAAAGTCGGAGAACGTAAACGTGCCGGAAAAAGGGATTCAACGCAGGGATCTGCCGGTATCCGAGCACAGCTGACGGCTGACCGCTGACCGCTAATACGAAAGGAACACGTTATGTCACACTTCTTACGCATTCGGACGCAAATTCGCGAGCGGGAGCACCTGGTGCAGGCCCTGCGCGACCTGCACTACCAGTTTCAGGAGGGCCAGAACCTCGTCGTGCGCGGGTATGCGAGCAACCGCGAAACGGCGGAGGTGGTGGTGAACACCGGCTGCGCCTATGACATCGGATTCCAACGCAAGGCGCAGGAGTACGACATCGTCGCCGATTGGTGGGGCGTCCAAGGCAACTCGCCCATCCGGCAGGAGACGTTCGTGCAGCAGGTCAACCGCCAGTACGCGTACAACCTCGTCCGCAACCAGGCGGTTGAGCAGAACCTCATCGTCGAGGAAGAACAGACCTTGGAGAACGGCGACCTGGTCATCCTGCTCTCGGAGCGGGGCTGAAGAAAGGGGCATGCGATGTCTCACTACACGTGCATTCGAACGCAAATCCGCGAGGTTCCGTTCCTGGTCGAAGCCCTGCACGAAATGGGCTTCGCGGATGTCGAGGTCCATGAAGAAGCGCAACACCTGTTCGGCTACCGGGGCGACCTGCGGCCGCAGACCGCGGAAGTCATCATCCGCCGCAAGTACATCGGCGCGGCGGCCAACGACGTGGGTTTCAAGCGGCAGGACTCCGGCGAGTTCGAGGCGATCATCTCCGAGTTCGACCGCCGAAACCGCTGCAATACAGCATGGCTTCAGGAACTGAACCAACGATACGGCTACCATTTGGTGAAGGAACAAATGCGTCTCGAAGACCGGGTTCTTGAGTCGGAGGAAGTGTTAGAGAATGGCGACATCATCCTCCTCTACTCGGAGCGGGGCTGAAAGATGGCGGCGGAGGGTAATGGCGACAGGAAGCACGAAGAAAATGGTAACGACTGAAGATATGGAAGCGACCAAGCTCCTGACCCCGGCGGACTTCGGTCTTTCGGCGGTCTTGGGCATTGCGCCGATCATCGAGAACGAAAAGGACGGGACGTTGCTCGTGTTAATCCCCGAGGGCGAGTTCCTAGCGAGTGATTACAGGTTCCCGGTTCGGTTGTCCAAGTATTATCTGGCCCTGCATCCGGTGACATACGCGCAGTACAAACGCTTCATGAAACTGACGGGGCACCACTCACCCCCTACGACAGTAAGGGGCAAATCTGTGTGGAAGGGTGATCGTTTTCCTGCCGAAAGATCGGACCATCCGGTGGAGTGTGTGAGTTGGGAGGATGCGCAAGCATACTGTGAGTGGGCGGGGCTGCGACTGCCTTCGGAATTGGAATGGGAGAAAGGCGCGCGGGGCGTAGACGGGCGGGAGTACCCGTGGGGCAACACTTGGGACACGAGCAAGTGCCGCAACCACACGAACCAAGGCAGAGGCTATACATGCGGCGTATGGATGTACCCCCAAGGGTGTAGCCCATGGGGTGGTTACCAGATGTCGGGGAACGTGCTGGAATGGTGTGCGGACTGGTATGAAGGGGAGGTATATGAGCGTTACAAGCGCGGAAACCTGGCTTCGCCCGCTGGCGGACAATATAAGGTGTTGCGGGGCGGGTCGTTTTACAGCCAGGCCTACGGCCCGGACTACTTCGGTTGCGCATACCGCCGCAGCGGCACCCCGACAGAAAAGAGAGCCGAGGTTGGCTTTCGTTGCGCCAAGACGGTGGAACTGGGATAGCGCCAAGATGACAAGCAGTAAGTTTGAGCATTGCCGCATTCGTGGACTGAAGGCCACAGACGAATGATTGAAGAAATACAAGAAACGCCCATCACGTGGCCGTTGACCCCGGCGGACTTCGGTCTTGCGGCGGTGCTGGGCGTTGCGCCGATCATCGAGAATGAAAAAGACGGAACGCCGCTGGTGCTGATCCCCGAGGGCGAGTTCCTCGCGGGCGGCAAGGGAAGCGATGAAGGCGGCGGGCCATTTCCTGTGCGTCTGCCCGCGTACTACCTGGCCCTGCATCCGGTTACGAACGCGCAGTACCAGCGGTTTGTGGACGCGACGGGGCATCAGCCGCCGGACACGGCGGATTGGGGCACGCCGGTATGGAAAGGCAAGCGGTTTCCGGCGAAGAAGGCGGACCACCCGGTGGTGTGCGTGAGTTGGGAGGATGCGCAGGCGTACTGCGACTGGGCGGGGATGCGGCTGCCGTCCGAGTTGGAATGGGAGAAAGGCGCGTGCGGCGTGGACGGGCGGGAATACCCGTGGGGCAACGACTGGGACGCGAGCAAGTGCCGGAACGACACGAACAAGGGCCGCGAGACCACGTGCGGCGTGTGGTCGTATTCGGCGGGGTGCGGCCCGTGGGGGCTGTACCAGATGTCAGGCAACGTGTTGGAATGGTGCGCGGACTGGTACGAGAGCGGGGCGTATGGGCGGTACAAGCGCGGCGACCTGACGGCGCCCGCGAACGGCGGCGCTCGGCTGTTGCGGGGCGGGTCGTGGTGCTTCAGCGACGCGGACGCCTTCCGCTGCGCGTACCGCAACCGCCACCACCGCGGCCCGGCGATGCGCAGCGTCCGCCGCGGGTTTCGTTGCTGCAGGACGGTTTTATGATTACCCTTTGCACTTTGTTCCTTTTACCCTTTGCCGGGGGGGAGTCCAGAGGGGGGGTTCCCCCCTCTGGCCGCGCCGGAGGCGCGGTCGCGATTTTGGGGAAGCGGTCAGCGGTCAGCAGTCAGCGGTCAGCTATCAGCAGTCAGCGGTCAGCGGTCAGCGGGTGGCGGGTGGGGTGTTCATACGGCAAATCATTGAATAGCACATGAGAGCAAGAAGATTGGAGGAACCGGGTCATGAGAAAGATTAAGGTGACGTTGCACAAGGACGGGACGCAGCACATCGAAGCGCTGGGTGCTACGGGCGAGGAGTGTATCGAGTTCACGCGGGAGTTGGAGCAGCGGCTCGGGTCGCCCGTGGGCGAGCGGACGCTGAAGCCGGAATGCTTCGAGCAGGTTTGCGAGGAAGAACGCGTCCGGGAGCGCGGCCAATGACACAGCAAACCGCCTCCACATCCCCAGCCGCGCCGCTTTCTCCGTTTCAGGAGAAACTGCGGACGTATATCCGCGCGGGCTATCCGATCCTGTACCTGGTGACCGCGGAAGAGGACCGGGCCATCAAGCTCATCGCGGGCATCCTTAAAGAAGGCGAAGCGCCGCGGCGAAAGCCCTATGTCTGGTCCGTGTCGCGGGGGCTCTGCACGGTGGACCTCCGGCCCGTGGCCGCGGCCGCGCCCAAGAACCCGGAACTGATTCTCCCGTTCCTGCTCGAACGGGAGGACCCGGGCATCTTCATCCTCGAAGACTTCCATTTCTTCCTCGACGAGCGCGCGCCCACGTCCCCGCTGATCATCCGCCAGTTACGCGACGTGATAGGTCCGTTCAAAGGTTCCTACAAGACGATTGTGATCCTGTCGTCGGTGCTCAAGATTCCGCCGGAACTGGAAAAAGACGTGACGGTTATCGATCTCGAACTGCCGGACGAGGCGGAGCTGCTCGCCATTCTGGAAGACAACATCGAGCAGTTCCGGGACGACCCCAAGGTCGAGACGAACCTGGGCGAGGGCGATCGCGAGCGCATCGTGAAGGCGCTGAACGGCCTGACGCTGATGGAAGCCGAGAACGCGCTGGCGAAGGTCATCGTGACCAACCGTCGCATCGACGCACGCGACGTGGACCTGCTCCTCGCGGAAAAGGAGCAGATCATTCGCAAGTCCGCCATGCTGGAGTTCTATTCGACGCCGGAACGGTTCGGCACCGTGGGCGGGCTGGACCTGCTCAAGGCGTGGCTGCAACAGCGGGGCAAGGCGTTTTCGGATGCGGCGCGCGCCTTCGGCCTGCCAAGCCCGAAGGGGCTGCTGCTGGTGGGCGTGCCCGGCTGCGGCAAGAGCCTGACGGCCAAGGCGGTCGCGGCGGAATGGCAGATGCCGTTGCTCAAATTCGATCTGGGCAAGGTGTTTGCGCCGCTGGTGGGTCAGGCCGAGGACAACATGCGGCGCGCGATCAAGATGGCCGAGGCGGTGGCGCCCTGCGTGCTCTGGATTGACGAAATCGAGAAGGGCCTGGCGGGCACGCGCGGCCCCCAGGGCGACAGCGGGGTGACGGCGCGCGTCTTCGGCACGCTGCTGACCTGGATGGAGGAGAAGACCAAGGCGGTGTTCACTATCGCCACGGCCAACGACATCGAGGGCCTGCCTCCGGAACTGCTGCGCAAGGGCCGTTTCGACGACGTGTTCTTCATCGACCTGCCCACGCCTCAGGAACGAGCCAACGTGCTCGCCATTCACCTCGCGAAACATCATCGCGACTACAACGATTTCGCCCTGGAGCGGCATGTCGCCGCGTGTGACGGGTTCTCGGGCGCGGAAATCGAGCAGGCGGTTATTTCGTCCCTGTATCTGGCCTTTGCCGAAGGAGAGAAAGCGAAACTCGAAGACCGCCATCTCGAACAGGCCATTACTACGACCGTGCCGTTGTCCCGGTCTGTGGACCCGAAGGTCCGCGTGCTGTGGGACGAAGCCCGGAGGAAATGGCGCCGGGCGAGCAGTGAAGGCGTTGCCGGCGCGGCTGCCGGCGCGGACGCGGTCTCGGAACCGCCGCCCGCGCCCAAACAGCCCAAGCGGGTTTTCGAGTTCTGATCTGATGATGTACGAAGATGATAGCGAGCACACGCTCGTATCTGTTTTGCAGAATATTGACCTTGTGCGCGTGTATTTGCCCGTCAAGAATCCGAAAGACGGAACCCTTCTGGTCTTGATCCCTGAGGGCGAGTTCTTGGCAGGCGATGAAGCATTTCCGGTGCGGCTACCCGCATACTATCTCGCGCTTCACCCAGTTACAAACGCGCAATACAGGCGATTCGTGGAGGCAACCAATCATCGGCCGCTGGACAAGCCCGGCCACAATAGAGTGTGGCTGAAGAGCTCTTTCTCGCTTGCGAAGGCAAACCATCCGGTGGTATTCGTGAATTGGGACGACGCGCAGGCGTATTGCACGTGGGCAGGACTGCGGCTGCCTACAGAGCTTGAGTGGGAGAAAGGCGCCAGGGGCATGACCGGCTTCCGGTATCCGTGGGGCAATACCTGGGACGAAAACAAATGCCGGAACAGCGCGAACAAAGGCCGCGAAACAACGTGTGATGTTTGGGGCTATCCAGCAGGTTGCAGCCCGTGGGGGGTGTATCAAATGTCAGGGAACATTTGGGAGTGGTGCGCAGACTGCTATGAACCGAGGGCATACGAACGGTATAAGCAAGGCAAGCTGAAGTTGGCACATACCAACGATTGTTTTCGGGTCTTGCGGGGTGGATCGTGGCGTGATTCGACAAGACATGCCATCCGTCGAGGTGTAGGCGACTTTAGATGCGCTGGGCGTGAATGCGACGATCCCACCCTGCGTAGAGATAACTATGGCTTCCGTTGCGCTATGTAAATAGACACTGAGGAGACAGAAATTCCCTAGTCCGAATACCGAGATATTCATGGCACAAACACATCGAGTCGAAGAAGTAAGTGATCGATACGGCAAGATGGAGATTCGGCAAGCTCGAGCGAGCGGATGTGTTTATTGAGTATGGGTCTCTGACCTACTGACGGAAAGGACGATAACATGTCATCCGGTGGTCCCTACAAGATTGGCCAACGGTTCGGCCCGTATGTGCTGGAAGCGTACCTGGGCGCGGGCGCGTTCAAGAGCGTGTATCGCGCCCGGAATGAGGATGCCGCGAAGCCGGAACCGGTCGTGGCCCTGGGCTTCCCGCACCAGCAGGACCGGGAAGGGCTGGCGGAACTGGAAAAGGAATTCGCCGTCACCAGCCGGCTGTCCCACCCGAATATCCTGCGCGTCTTCGCGCTGGAGAGCCATGAAGGCGTGTCGTTCCTCGTGATGGAGTACCTGGAAGGCGCCACGCTTCGCGCGCGGCTGCGAGAGGCACTCTGTTTCGCCGCGCCGGAGGCGGTGCGGTACGTGGGCCTGATCTCCGAGGCGCTGGCGTATGCCCACAACGCGCACGTGTTCCACCGGGACGTGAAGCCCGAGAACGTGTTCATCACGGCGGACAATACGCCGAAACTGCTGGATTTCGGCGTGGCCCGGGTATTGGCGCGGACGAGCGACAAGGCCAGCACGCGCATCGGCACGGTCGAGTACATGGCGCCCGAGGCCCTGCAAGGAGCTTCGGGCACCAACGCCGACCTCTGGGCGTTGGGGATTACGTTGTACGAATTGCTGACTGGCGGCCGGCCCTTCTCGGGCGAGTTCGGCGAGATGATCCAGAAGATTATGTCCGCCCAGTACGACGAGACCCCGCTGCGCGAACGACGGGTGGACAATCGGATCATTCGGGTCATTCGCAAGATGCTGCACAAGGACGCCGAACTCCGCTACCAGAACGCGGAGGAACTCAGCCGCGACCTCGAGACCGTCGCGCGCCGCGCGCGCATGGTCGATGACGATGAAAGCCGACTGGAAATCCTCATCCGCGCCGGCTACCCGCTGGTCTGCGTGTATTCCTTCGAGGAAGATCGCGTCATCACGGCGGTGCGCGGTATCGCCCAGCGGCTCTCGGAAGACCGCGGAAACCAGCGCCGCCTCTACATATGGAGCGCGTCGCGCGGCCTCCGCGATGACCAGGACAAGCTCGTGGCCCGGAACTCGTTCAAAGACCCGACCGCGGCGCTCATGCATTGCATCGATAACACCGAGGAAGCGATTTACCTGTTCCAGGACATTCACCACCACTACACGCCGGTGACGACGCGTCTCATCCGCGACGCCGCACGGGTGGTGCGCATGTCGCACAAGTCCATGCTGTTCCTGTCCCCGTTCTTCCAGGCGCCCGAGGAACTGCAGAAAGACATCTCGCTGGCCGTGTTCCAGCTTCCGGACCGGCAGCATTTGGAGCCGGTCATCGACGCCGTCGCCGAGGAGGCGCGGGAAACGGGCCTTCCCGTGACACTGAATGACGATGAACGCTCGGCGTTGGTCCGCGCGGTTGGCGGGCTGACCCTGAAAGAAGCCGAACGCGCGCTGCGCTGCGCCGTGCTGCAGTGCGGGGGGCTGGTCCCGGGCGTGGAGCGGCGCGTCGTCGAGGAAAAGACGCAGGTAATCCGCAAGTCCGGGATACTCGAGTACTACCATGCGTCGGACTCGTTCAAGGACGTCGGGGGGCTGCGCCGCCTGCTCGACTGGTTCCAGGCGCGCTTGCCCGTGCTGGCCGGGCTTGCCCGGTATGCCGGATTGCCCCAGCCGAAGGGCGTGCTGCTCGTGGGCGTGCCGGGCTGCGGCAAGAGCCTGACCGCGCGCGCCCTGGCCGGGACTTGGGGCGTGCCGCTGCTGCGCCTGGACGTGGGCCGGGTCTTTGGTCCCTATGTCGGCAATTCCGAAGCCAACCTGCGCCGGGCGATCCAGACCGCCGAGGCCGTCAGCCCGTGCATCCTCTGGATAGACGAGGTCGAGAAAGGTTTCGCGGGTGTGCAGGGCCAAGGCGGCGGCGGCGTGGCGGCGCGCGTGTTCGGCATGTTCCTGTCCTGGCTGCAGGACAAGCGCAGCCCGGTCTTCGTCGTGGCTACGGCGAACGACCTTTCCGGCATCCCGCCCGAGTTCCTGCGCCAGGGCCGCTTTGACGACATCTTCTTCGTCGGGCTGCCCGGCGAGCCGGAACGGGACGCAATACTTCGTATTCATCTGGCGAAACGCCGCCGTGACCCGGCGAAGTTCGAGCTCGCCGCGCTCGTGGACGCGAGCAAGGACTTCTCCGGCGCGGAAATCGAGCAGGCGGTCATCTCCGGCCTGTTCGGCGCCTTCGAAAAGGACCGCGACCTCGAAACAGGCGATGTTCTGACCGCGCTGCGCGAGACGTACCCCCTCTCGCGGTCGCGCGCGCGGGAAATCGCGGCGTTAACCCGCTGGGCCGAGACGAACGCGAAACTGGCGGGCTGATCAAGGGTAGACATGGAAAACGAGCGGATCGCAAACGGAACTGCGGCTAAAGGTGGGCCGGTTCAGCAGCAGATTTCCGGTGAATGCGATCTGATCATCGAGAACCCGGTGGATGGCACGCTGCTGGTGCTGATCCCGGAGGGCGAGTTCCTGGCGGGTGGAGAGAAGTTCAAGGTTCGCTTGCCCGCTTACTATCTCGCGCTGCACCCAGTGACGAATGCCCAGTACAAGCGCTTCGCGGACGCGACGGGGCACCGCCCCCCGGACACGTCGGACTACTCATTGGGCGTTGGCCCCGTGTGGAAGGGAAACGAGTTTGCGGCGGAGAAGGCAGACCACCCGGTGGTGTGCGTGAGTTGGGAGGATGCGCAGGCGTACTGTGACTGGGCGGGGTTGCGGCTTCCGTCGGAGTTGGAATGGGAGAAGGGCGCGCGGGGCGTGGATGGGCGGGAGTACCCGTGGGGCAACGATTGGGACGCGAGCAAGTGCCGAAACGACACGAACAAGGGCAACGAGACGACGTGTGGCGTGTGGTCGTATCCGGCGGGGTGCAGCCCGTGGGGTTTGCATCAGATGTCGGGGAACGTGTGGGAATGGTGCGCGGACTGGTATGAGAGCGGGGCGTATGGGCGGTACAAGCGCGGCGACCTGACG
>JAKQEQ010000052.1 GCA_029556545.1 Candidatus Hydrogenedentota bacterium | reverse complement strand
TGAAGCAGAAGGCGAGGGCGAGGAGCAGACGCCGGAGCCATGGCATTCGGCGGATCAGGATCGCGATGGCAAAATCAATCTGACGGAGCTACTGCGCGTGATTCAGTTCTATAACTCGGACGGGTTCCATTGCGACGCCGGGACGGAGGATGGCTATGCACCGGGACCGGGCGATCAGTCGTGCGCGCCCCATTCTAGCGACTACTTCCCACGCAATTGGCGGATCGAACTGACGGAACTGTTGCGGCTTATTCAGTTCTTCAATATTGGCGGTTATCGCGACTGCCCGGTCGAGGGGACGGAAGACGGATTCTGTCCTTGGGTCAACGAGGGTTGACGGCGCGGGACTTGCGCGTCTGGGGCGGGGCGGCGTGAACCGCCCCGCCGTTGTCGCGGGCTATCGGTGCGCGCTACCTGTCAGTGATCGTGGTCATGGGCGTGCGACGCTTCGTGCAGGATGAGCCCGGCGGCGTTCACGGGGAAGTCGTTGCCCTTGTTGTAGGGCACGCCGGGTTGGGGCACGAAGCGCAGGAAATCGACGTGCCCGTCGAGGTACAGGACGTTGCATCCGCCGGGGATGTGATTGAAGTGGTCCGCTTCCTCGCCGGACAATTCGTCCCATGCCACCGGGAGCGTCGATTGCGCCTGGGCGGCCTGCGCCGGGTTGTTGATATCCGTGATGAGGAAGCGCTCGATTCCCTCGCGCAGCCGGTACGCCACGCCTTCCGCCTGCATGTGGTCTTTGCCGTGGTCGTGTCCTTCGAATTCCCAGTCTTCATCGGCGGCGCGCCGCGCGGCCTCGCCGCTAGGCGCGAGGACGATCTCCGCGGCCTTGGCCTCGACGGCTTCGTCGAAAAAGGCGAAATCCGCGTCGGTCTGGAACCACCCTGGGCTGATCGCCCAGCCGACGTAGACATAGGGATGCTCGTAAACCTCGCACGGCTCGACGATGCCGTTGCCTGACACGGGCAGGCCGTTCAGGGCCATATGTCCGTCTTCGAGCGCGTGCTTCCAGTTGGTCGACGGGTTGTCCCCCTCGTCCCACATCTTGACCGCCGTGGCCGCGAACGGCGAACTCGGGCAGATGAGTACGTTGAAGTCGTTCAGGTACTCGGGGTACACGAGTTCCATATCGGCCATCGTCGCCATGCCCGCCGTGGGCGTCCTGTCGCAGTTCGTGGCCTTCATCGGCGGGAACCGCTCGCCGGGATCCTCGTTCGCGTACATCTTGAAGACGAGTCCCAGTTCCTTCAGGTTGTTCTGGCAACTCGAACGGCGCGCGGACTCGCGCGCCCGCGCCAGGGCCGGCAGCAGGATTGCCGCCAGGATGCCGATGATGGCGATGACCACCAGCAATTCAATCAAGGTAAATCCGTGGCGTCTCATTTGGAAAAGTCCTCTCACACCCCATCGACCGCTATAAGGGATTGAAGCGATACGTCATGGGGGATTGCATGCTTCAGTGGAAACTTTCGTGGCGAATCAGCACGCGGCGGGAGGGCCGCGGAGGGTTTCCGGCGAGACGGGCCGCCAGGCGGGAAGCGGGACTTCGAAAACGGCCATTGGGGCGGACGCTGGGATGCACGCCGGGGCTGCGAGCGCGGGCGGCGTCTCAAGGCTCTTACCGAGCGTCGCCGCGACCACGCACACGAGGCACGAGCCCTCGTGGTGAGCGAGCGCGTGGCCGAACCCGAACAACAACGCAAAGGTCCACAGACACGCCAGCGCGATCGCCGCCGCCGCGCGCCCGAGACGGTACGCCGCTCTGTACTTGCGCCATTGCACCGGAACGTTCCTCGCTTCTCGGTAATACATTGTAACATACGCGGGGCGATTGGTCAATTGCGCTGATACATTGCGCTGATACACGCTGAAGCGTGGACTACGAACGGCGTGCTGAAGCGTGTACTACGAACAGGGGGCAGATATGCTATCCTAGAGGTCATGAAGGGGTTGAGAAGCAAATCCTTTATTCGGCTGATGCCGCTGGTGTTGGCGGCTGCGCTGTTGCTTCCCGGCGCGACGCCGACAGTGCGGGTGCGTCCGCCGGTGAACGCGGGGACGTATTACCCGGCGGATGCGGCGAAACTGCGGGAGGTGATCCGGGGGTATTTCGAGAAGGCGGGCGTGGAGCCGATGAACGCGCGGCTGGTGGCGTGTATTGCGCCGCACAGCGCGTTCGGGTTTTCGGGCGCGGTGGCGGCCCATGCCTTCAAGGAACTGCGACCGGGCCAGTATGACCGCGTGATCGTGATTGCGCCGTCCAACTTCGCGACGTTCCCAGGGTGCAGCGTGCCGGCGGTCGAAGGGTTCGCGACGCCGCTCGGTGTGACCCCGCTGGCCGGTCCCGCGATCCGGCAACTCTGCCTGTCACCGCAAGTGACGTTGCGGACATTGCGCTACGACGAGGTGGCCCAGCGCAGCCAGGTCCACGAGAAGGAGCACGCCATCGAGGTTCTGCTGCCTCTCTTGCAGGAGCGCCTGGGCTACTTCGAGCTGGTCCCGATCCTTGTGGGGGACCTCTCGAGGCCGGGCGGGGAATTCGACGTGCATGTGTTGGACGCGGTGGCGGAGGCGATACGGGGCATCGTGACGGAGCGGACGCTTATCGTGGCAAGCAGCAACTTCACGCAGTACGGCGAGGAGTTCCAGTACGTCCCGTTTCGGGAAAACATAGTGGAGCGCATCAAGGCGCTGGACGACACGGCGTTCAGCCGGATTCTCGCGCGGGATGCGGAAGCGTTTCGCGCGTACCTGCGGGAGACGCGCAACCCGATCGGCGGTCAGAACGCCATCTTGTTGCTGCTGCGGCTCCTGCCGAAGAACGCGTTCGGCCGGGTGGTCGCCTATGACACGTCGGGCCGCATGACGGGGATGCCGGCCCGGTCCGTGAGTTACGCGGCCATCGATTTTCACGACTTGACCCAGGCGCCATTACCCACCGCCGAGTCCGCATCGGAGCCCAAATCAGATGAGTAAACCCGAAAGTCCTTTTCTGTCGCCCGAGGAAGAACGGCTGCTGCTGCGCATTGCGCGGGAGAGCCTCGATGCTTACGTGCGCCGCGGTGAATACGTTAGCATCGAGGATTACCCACTTACGCCGCGACTGCGGGAGCGGCACGGCGCGTTCGTCACGCTGCGCCGCAGTCACGACCTGCGCGGGTGCATCGGCTACACGCAGGGTATCGAGCCGCTCGCGGCGACGGTGCGCGACAACACCGTCAACGCGGCGGCGCGGGATCCGCGGTTTCCGCCGGTGACGCCGGAGGAATTGCCGGAAATCGTGATCGAGGTCTCCGCGTTGTGTCCTGGCGAGGAACCCGGATCGCCGTTTATCCCGGTGCGCGACGTGCGCGAGATTGTCGTGGGCCGTGACGGGTTGTACCTGGAACACGCGGGGCCCCGTGGCGGCGGGCTTCTCTTGCCGCAGGTGCCGGTCGAGCAAGGGTGGGGCCTGGAGGAGTATCTGGACGGCATCTGCCGCAAGGCGGGCGCGCCGCCCCGCGCATGGGAGACGCCGGGCGCCCGGCTCTATCGATTCTCCGCGCACGTGTTCGGAGAGAATCATTGAGGGCGCGTTTGTAGCGGCGGCGCATGTCCCGCGCCGCGGTCCGCTTGGCGGATGGGCAGTCCAAGCCGTATCGCTGCCCACAATTCCCGAGGAAACTTGTCCGAGTCGCAAGCATGAATGCATATAACGACACCGCGAGAATCGTTGTTGTCACGGGCGCATCGACCGGCATCGGTAAGGCCTGCGCCCTCGAACTGGCCGCGCGCGGATTTCGCGTATATGCGGGTGTGCGGCGGACCGAGGACGGCGAGGCGCTTCGCACCGAAGCGCCTGAACGGATCACGCCCATTATGCTGGATGTGACCCGGGATGAGGACGTCCAGGCCGCGGCGCGCGCGATCGAAGCGGCTTGCGGCGAGCGCGGCCTGTATGGACTGGTCAACAATGCCGGCATCGCCGTGGCGGGTCCGCTCGAATTCCTGCCGGCGTTCCATCTGCGCCGGCAGTTCGAGGTGAATGTCATAGGCGTCATGGCCGTGACGCAGGCGTTCCTCCCGCTGCTGCGTCGCGGTTGTGGGCGGATCGTGAACATCGGCTCGGTCTCTGGGCGTCTGGCAATGCCGTTATTGGGCCCGTATGCGGCGTCGAAGGCCGCGATCGCTTTTCTCAGCGACGCCCTGCGCGCGGAATTGCGATCCGCGGGCGTCGAGGTGGCGTTGATCGAGCCTGGGGTCATCAGGACGCCGATTTGGCAGAAATCGGGCCGGGAAGGGACTGCGCTCCGCGCGATGTTGCCCAAGGAGTGCGAGGCGGCGTATGGGAAGGCGCTCGATCGAATTGAAGAACGGGTCGCCGTGCTGGAACGCATGGGCGCGCCGCCCGAAGCCGTGGCGCGCAAAGCGGCCCATGCGATGCTGGCGCGCCGTCCTCGGACGCGCTACCTCGTGGGCCGCGGCGCTCGGCTGCAAATCTGGCTGGGGAAGCTGCTGCCGGACCGCCTGCGGGATTGGTTCTTCGCAAAGGCGCTCGGGCTATAGGGTTACGCGCCGGGCACGAGGCGCAATCAGGGACCCAAGATAAAGGGGCGCGTGTTTTTTCGCGCGCGTATTCCGCAGTCCCGCCTCAGGTTGAGGGGAAGGGCGATCATTTGCTATTATGCACTGCTATTGCGGCGATCCATGAGTTCACGCAATCAACCAACAAGCACGCGAAGGAGGTGAATTGTTTTGAGTCTCAGGACATATGAAGCGCTGTACATCGTCACGCCGGAGGCGGAAGACGATGTCGTCCAGACGGTGGCCAAGGCCGTGGAGAAGATCGTGACCGACAACGGCGGCGCCACTGTGCGCTTGGATATCTGGGGCAGACGTCGGTTGGCGTACAAGGTAAAGAAACACGCGGAGGGGTGTTACATCCTCTTTCGTTTCGATGCCGGGCCTTCGGTCATCCCCAAGCTGGAGACGTATTTCCGGCTTTCCGAGCACGTCATTCGATATCTCGTGACCCACTTCGACGAGCAGATGCTGCGCCTTGAAGCGGAGCAGCAACTGCGCAAGGAGGAGGAGATTCGGGCCGGTGTCGCCGGGCGCGGCGTTTGGGGCGATCGCGGCCGGGATGACGAGGAAGACGAGGACGAGGAAGGTCCGCGTCGCCGCGGGCGTCGCGGCGGGCGCCCGGAACGACGAGCGGCCGTAGCGGCAACGGACGACGACGAGGACGATGAGAACGGCCGGGACGACGAGGATTAGTCACAACCGAGAGAGGATGAACGCATGTCGGATCTACGGTTGCCCGATCTGAACAAGGTCCTTATAGCCGGTCGGCTCACGCGTGACCCGGAGTTGCGCTACGTGGCGGACAACCGGCCCGTGTGCCGCCTTGGCCTGGCGAACACGCGGTACTTCAAGAAGAAGGATGGCAGCCGCGGCGAAGAGACCGTCTTCGTGGACGTGGTGCTGTGGGACCGGCAGGCGGAATGGGTCGGCGAACGGCTCAAGAAGGGCCGGCCGGTTTTGGTCGAGGGCCGCATCCGCAGCGACGCCTGGGAAGACAAGAATACCGGGCAGAAGCGCACGAAGATCGAGATTTCCGGGTCGCGCGTTGTGCCGCTGGACTGGGAAGAAGGCGGCGGTGGCGGTGGCGGTGGCGGTGGTCCGGCGCCCTCGAACGCCCAACCGGAGCCGCGCCAGATCGAGGAACCGATTCCGGAAGACGACATACCGTTCTAAAGCATTGAGGATATAAGACACCCTATGGCGAAAGTAAGTGCGAAAGCAAAGGCGAAAGTGCGCGCGAAGCGCAGTAAGAAGCGGAAGAAGAAGAAGTCCCTGCGACAGAAGGTCTGCCGCCTGACCGTCGATCACGTCGTATATATCGACTACAAGGACATCGGCCTCCTGAAGCATTACATCACGGAACGGGGCAAGATCATTCCAAGGCGGATCACGGGCGCGACCGCGCGGCATCAACGGATGCTGACCCGCGCGATCAAGCAGGCGCGGCAAATTGCGTTGCTGCCGTTTGTGGCGGATTGACCGTCCGCGGTCGCCGCGGATGTGAACCGGTCATGCGCTATGCGGTCTCATTGCTTGCCGTTTGCGGCCTGAGCACGACGCTGGCTTGGGCGGGCCTCGTTGGCGCGGGACCGTTGGTCGCGCTGCTCGGCTTGTGGATGCTCCCGACGGCGGTTGCCGTGTGGGGGAGTTCCGCGCGCTGGTCGCATGCGGCGGGGCTGGCGGCGGGCGCGGCGGCGGGCGCGTTTGTCGGGTCGGGTTCCCCGGTTGGGGCCGCGTTTTACGGCATGGCCGCCGCCTTGGGCCTCATCCTGGCCTGTGGATTTCGGCGGCACTGGACTTACGGCCGCTGCGTAGCGCTGGTGACGGTTCCGGCGTACTTGTTTGTCGCGGGCGGCGTGTTGGCGACCTGGGAAGAGAGTCGGGCCTTCGCGGCCGAGTTCCTCGAAATGCAGTTGGAGGAACTGCGGTCGCAGGCGGGCGCGGCGCGGGAATCCGAACGGGCCGAGACCCGGGAGGCGGTTACCCCCGCGGCCACGACAGTTGAAGATCGGCGTGATGGCGATGAAGGTTCCGGCGCTCAGGCGGCGCGTGACGCTCAGGCGGCGCGGGACGCGCAGACGCCCGGCGTGGCGGAGACGGCGCGCTTGTTGCGCTGGATGCAGGAGCATTGGGACGCGATCAACTTGGGCATGGCCCTGTGGCCGGTCCTGATGAGCGCGGTGATTGTGGTGTCTTTTTCCGCGAGGTGGGTCCGTGCGCGGATGGGAAGGCCCATGTTGGCGGGCGGTTTTCGCAATTTCCGCCCGCCGGATTGGCTGGTGTGGGCGGCGATTCTGTCCGCGTTGGGCTTCTTCGCTTACGGGCGCTGGCCAGTCGCGCTGGTGCGGAACGTGTCGTGGAACGCGGCCATTGCCCTGGCGGCGGTGTACTGGCTGAACGGCTTGGCGGTCCTGGTGTTCGCCTTGAGCGCGTTACGGCTGCGCCCGTTTCTCGCGGCGGCCATTTTCCTGGGCATGGTGGTGTATCCGGGAACCCACGCCGTCTTCTGCGGCGTCGGGTTCTTCGATACCTGGGCCGAATTCCGGCCCCGGCTGCGGCGGGCCATCGCGGCGCGACGCGCCCGGGAACGGGAACGAGAACGTAATGAGGATGACTAGCGCGCCCGGATGAGGCGTGATACGATGGAGAAAGAAGGCATGAAACTGATCCTTTGTGAAGACGTGGACAAATTGGGGCACATGGGCGACACGGTCACGGTGGCCGACGGCTACGCGCGGAACTTCCTGGTGCCGCGCAAGCTGGCGGTGCCGGTATCTTCGGCGAGCGCGAAGCAGGTCCAGCATGAGCTGGGCATCATCCGCCGCCGCGAAGAGAAATTGCGGGCCGAGCAGTCGGCACAGGCGCGCAAACTCGAGGGTGTGACCGTCGAAATCAAGGTGCGCGCGGGCGAGGGCGACAAGATCTTCGGTTCCGTCACGGGCGCCCAGATCGCCGAGCAACTGGTTGCTCTCGGGCATGAAATCGATAAGAAGGCCGTCTTGCTGAAAGAGCATATCAAGGAGTTGGGCATTTTCACGGTCCCGGTTCGCCTCGGCAAAGGGATCGAGGCGAACGTTCGCGTGTGGGTGAGTCCGCTCGAACCGGAGAAAGCGCCGGAGGAAGCGCCGGCGGAAGCCGGCGAGGAAGGCTGACGCGGAAGCGTCGATATGGCCACGGCACTACAAGCAGCGGGGACGCCGTTCGATCGCACGCCGCCGCAAAGCATCGAGGCGGAGCGGTCGGTGCTTGGGGCGATGCTTTTGAACCCCGAGGCCGTGGGCGCGGCCATCGAGATACTCCACGACAGCGCGGCCGACGTCTTCTACGTCGAGGCGCACCAACTGGTCTACGCGGCCGTCCTCGAACTGTTTCGCCGCGGCCAGCCCGTCGACGCGACGACCCTCGTGTCGCAACTGGCGCGGATGGGCGCCCTCGAACGGGCGGGCGGCGCATCGTACATCGCCGACCTCAGTGGGGCCGTGCCGACCTCGGCGAACGTCGAGCACTACGCGAAGATCGTGCTCGACACGGCCATCTTTCGGCGGTTGATCGCGGCATGCACGCGGTTGGCCGGGCAGGCCTACCAGGGCGTGGGGGAGGTCGAGCGGCTGCTCGACCGCGCCGAACAGGAAATCTTCGCCATCGCGGAACAACGGCAGCTTAACCCGGTCTTCTCCATCAGTGACCTGCTCGACGAGGGCATTCACCGCATCGAAGAGCAGATGAAATCGCATACGGGCATCACGGGTCTCGCGACGGGCATGCACGACCTCGATGTGCTGCTGGCCGGCCTCCAGCCGTCCGACATGGTGGTGCTGGCCGCGCGCCCGTCGGTCGGGAAGACGGCCTTCGCGCTGAACATCGCGGCCCACGTGGCGAACCGGCTCGACAAGGGCGCGCTCATCTTCAGCCTTGAAATGTCGAAAGAGCAATTGGTCCAGCGGCTGCTCTGCCTCGAGGGCGACGTGAATTCCCGGCGTCTTCGGGAGGGCTTTCTCGCCGGCAACGAATTCCGCAAGGTCCAGCGGGCCGCGGACACCCTGAGCCGCGCGAAGCTCTACGTGGACGACACGCCCGGCATCGGCCCCCTCGAACTGCGCTCGAAGGCGCGCCGCCAGGCTGCGCTGCGGCAGGTGGACCTCATCATTGTCGATTACCTGCAACTCATGCAGGGCAGCGGCAACCCGGATAATCGCCAGGAGGCGGTGGCCGGCATTTCCCGCGCTATCAAAGGCATCGCGCGCGAATTGCGTGTGCCCGTGCTGGCGCTGTCTCAGTTGAACCGCGAAGCGGAGAAGGACGACGAAGGCATGCCGAAACTCGCGCACCTGCGCGAGTCCGGCGCCATCGAGCAGGACGCGGACGTGGTGCTTATTCTGTCGCGACCGCCCAAGAGCATTGCCGAGGAGAAGCCCAATCTCATCCGCGTACACGTGGCCAAGCAGCGTAACGGCCCGACCGGCTTGGTCGAGATGCTTTTCGATCGGGAAACGCAGCGATTCCGCAATATCGCGGACCGACGCGCCGCCCGGGAATCGCCGCCGCCCCCGACGCTCGACCCGGACTTGGATATGCCCGACGACGACGGCAACGGCGCCGGCGGCGCCGACGATGACGTGCCGTTCTAGCGGAGCGCGCGATGTGGCGGCATGTTCGTGAGCTTTGGAACCTTGGTATAATCGGCGTGCGGCTTCAGGCGCGTGTCCTACAACAAGAGGGATGACACCATGTTTCGTGGATCGATTGTCGCGCTCGCGACGCCCTTCACGCAGAACTTCGAGATCGATTTTGACGCTTACGGGCGCTTGGTGGACTGGCACATCGAGCGCGGCACGGACGGGATCGTGCCGTGCGGCTGCACTGGCGAGGCCGCCACGCTCTCGCACGACGAACAGAAGCAGTGCATCCGCTTCGTCATGGAGCGCGTGGCCGGGCGCATCCCCGTGATCGCGGGCACGGGATCGAACAACACACGCGAGGCGGTCGATCTGACGCGTTTCGCAAAGGAGGCGGGTTGCGACGGCGCGCTTCTGATCACGCCGTACTACAACAAGCCCACCGCCGCGGGGCAAATCGCGCATTACCGCGCCGTCGCCGAGGCCGTGGACATTCCCATAGTCCTGTACAACGTGCCGAGCCGCACCGGCATCAACATGACGCCGGAGACCGTGGCGGAATTGAACAAACTCCCGCAGATGGTCGCGATCAAGGAGGCGGGCGGTAGCGTGGACCAGGTTTCGCAGATTCGCGGGCTGTGCGACATCACCGTGTTGTCCGGCGACGACTCGCTCACCGTGCCGATGATGTCTGTCGGCGCGACCGGGGTGATTTCGGTGGCGGCGAACGTGGCGCCTGATCGGATCGCCGCGATGTGCCGGCACGCGGGGGCGGGGAACTTCGAGGCCGCGCGCGATCTTCACTACGAACTCATGCCGCTCTTCAAGGGGCTCTTCTTCGAGACGAACCCCATGCCCGTGAAGGCCGCGCTTGCGCGCATGGGCCTTATCGAGAACGTGCTGCGCCTGCCGCTCACCCCGATGAGCGAGGGCGGCTTCGCGCGGCTCGAACCGATTCTTGCTCAGGTGCGCGTCATCTGATCCCAGATTCCAGATACAACACGGGCGCGGTCTCTCGGGACCGCGCCCGTGGCGTTCACATTCGAGGGGGGTTACTTGGTGATGTCCTGCATCGACCGAGAGATGGCCTTCGCCAGTTTGCGGCGTCGGCGTTCACTCGGCTTTTCGTAGTGCTTGACTTCCTTCAGCCGTTGCATCAAGCCCTCCTTATTGCACTTCTTCTTGAATCGGCGGAGCGCTTTCTCGAACGGCTCGTCAAGTTTCACGCGAACCTTGGTCACCTGGATTACACCTCCTCTCGGGGGTAACGTCGCATGGCGCAGGACCCTAGTGCGGCCCCGCGCCCGACACGAGCACAATACGCAAGTATAGCAAGCGGCGACGGGGCGTATCAATTTATGTTTGGCCGCCGGAAGTCGCGCAGCCGCCCGAAGACATCCGTTTCCCGCACCTTGAAAATTCGGTCGACGCAACCGAATTTTCAAGGTAGGTGAAGCGGGGCGCCTCGCCGGGAGCAGCCTTCATTGACGCGGCGGCGGGCGCGTGCTACGCTGAGCCCGTTCCGTAACCCACGGGGAGTACCCCATTCTTGGAGACCGAGACATGCTTAGTCGTAGAGGATTCCTGAAAGCCGCGGCGGCGACTGCGCCGCTGCTCATTTCGGCGCGGGCGTTCGGCCGGAAAGGGCCGGGCGCGAACGACGTCGTCAACGTCGGGTTGATCGGGCTTGGCGGCCGATGCCGCGACATCGTGGACACGTGTTTCCACATTCCCCAGATGCGCGTGGTGGCGATCTGCGACTGTTTCAAGCCGCGCGTGGCCGCGTTCATGGGCCGGAAGCGGGAGGGCGATACGTGGAATGCCTACACGGACTTTCGCGAAATGATCGAGCGGGAGAACCTCGACGGCGTCATGGTCGAGACCACCACGCACGCCCGCGCGTGGGTCGCGTGCCACGCCATGGCGATGGGCATGGACGTGTACATCGAGAAGCCCATGAGCCTTACCATCGCTGAGGGCCGGGAAATGGTCGCGTGCGCGCGGCGGCACAAGCGCGTGACGCAGGTGGGCACGCAGCAGCGTTCGATGCCGCTGAACAACTGGGCCAGCGACCTCGTCAAGAACGGCGCGCTCGGCAAGGTCGCGTACGTGCTTGCCCCGGATTTCGTCGGGCCGTTCACGTGGACGCCGCTCCCCGCCGAGGAACTGCCGCCCGGCGGCGATGAGAACTGGTGGGACATCTGGACCAATCAGGCGGAACTGCGCCCGTACCACTCCGAGATTCATAAGGGCTGGGCGAAATGGCGCGATTACGACGGCGGCGGCATCTCCTTCGGCGTCACCGGCTGGGGCGCCCACAGCTATGACCAGATCAACCGCGGCCTTGGCACCGACGAGACCGGCCCCGTCGAGGTCGTCCTTGAAGAGGCTGTCCAGGACCTGCCCACGGGCGCGTTCGACGAGCGGGAGATCTCGGAGGACGAGACCGGCGCGGCGTATTACGGCATGTGCAAAGGCACGGTCGGCCCGCGCGCCAAGGTGCGCATGAAATACGCCAACGGGTCCGAACTCCGTCTCCACCTCGACGGCGACCGGGGGCCGGGGCTCGGCTGCATTTTCGTGGGTGAGAACGGCAAGATCGAGATTAACCGCGACAAGATTTCCGCGGACCCGAAGGAACTGATCGAAGCGCCGGACCGTCCCGCGCCGCTCACCGTTCCTGAGACCCAGCCGCATATCGAGAACTGGCTCGACTGCATGCGCACGCGCGATCGCTGCACCGCGGACATCGAGTACGGCCAGCGAAGTTCGACCCTCTGTTACCTCGTGAATATCGCTCGCGACATTGGCCGCGTCGGCGAACCGCTACGATGGGACCCCGACAAGGAGCGCTTCACCAACTGCGACGAGGCCAACGCCCTGCTCGACTACCCCCGCCGCGCCGGTTACGAGCTGCCGTCGCGGAAGAAATCGCGCGGCCGACAAGAGGGATGAAGTAAGCGATCCCGCCGCGTTCCGTTGCCGACCAGGCGCGCGGTATCGTCGCCTTTGATTTGATGGGGGCTGCTTTGGCGTGGGTGGTCGCGGATTTCGGTGTCCAGACGTTTCGATTGCATTCAATGCGGCGCTGGGCGCGGCGGGCATTGCCGATCATCGCTTTCTTGAAGCGCATTGGACGGCGGCGAGCAATTCGGCCCTGTCGAAGTACACCTCATTGCGCGAGATCAGACCGGCCGCGTCGAACTGGACAAGACAGACGCCGACGCACTCGACCGTTTCGTCTCCTACCGGAATCATGGCGTTCCACTTGTTCAGGAAGCCCCCCTCCATCGGAATCCCCTCGATTTGCGTCCAGGTCCATTCCGGATTCCGCGCCAGCAGCTTGCGGAAATACGCGAGCAATGGGGCTTTCCCGCGTACGCCCGCCGGGATGCCGGGGTCGCTGTAGAACGCGTCATCCGCGTAGAACGCCCCAAGCCGCTCCGGGTCGTTGCCGGTCCACGCGGGGAGCCAGCGCGCGGCGAACGCGCGCGCTTCTTGTCGAGTCCATGTGCGCATATTCACCTCGGAAAACGGCGACATCAGCCTGCTTGTCAGCCGTCCTGGTTTGTCGCCCTCACGGTCGTGGCTTCATAATCGCGGCAGAACCGCCACACCGCCTCAAGCACCTCCGCGTCGGAAGCGTCCCAGAGCCCGCGGCCATGCATGTCGGCGCAGACCTCTCCGACGGCCGCTATCAGTTGGCCGGCGCGCATCTCGGGGACAATCTCGGCTAACTCTCGGAAGGCGTCAAATAATTCCGCCCGAGTATCGTGCGTGCTCATAATCGACTCCTTATCGACGGCGATCCGGCCCGGCTTCGGCGGTATCGACCGATGACAACGACCGGCGCCGTCTCACCGGGCGCGAGCTTCGTCGGACAGCATATCCCGGCAAGACCGGGGTCGCAAGCCGCCGCTCCGGGTCGTTCTCGCGTCACTTCCGCGGACGGCAGCGGTAGACGACCTGATGGTCGCCGACCCGGCATCGCCGCCGTTCCTCGTCTGACATGAGATCGCGCGGCGTGACTTCCTCGACATCGAATGCGCCCAGCCGATCGCGGAAGTCGTTGATCGAGTAATCGCGGACATGATCGAAGATCAGCGGATTGGGTGCGTCATACTCCCGTGTCTCCGGCACGGGGGCGAAGGGAACCATGATCAGCGCCGTGCCGCCCGGGCGCAGTATGCGGGCGATTTCATCGAGGGCGCGCCTATCGTCGCGAATATGCTCGAGGACATGCACGCAGATGACGCAGTCGAAAGCGTCGTCCCGCACTGCCATGCGCGTGAGGTCGGATGCGAAGCTGCCCCCCCGCGTGCCCCATCGCCCCGAGTTGCAGGTCGGAGATGAAGACGCGAAGCCCCGGCAGCGACTGTAGGAACCGTAGCGTCTCGGGCTCGGGCGCGACATGGAGGAGCCGGCCGTCCGGGCGAAAGAAGTCGGCGGCGCGCCGTTGAAAGAAGTAGTGCAGCATGCGGTGGCGGTCATGGTTACCGCAACGGGGACACGCGACATGTGGCACGATCCAGTGGCCCACGTCCAGGATGCGGAATGCGTACCCCGTCCACCCGCAGCAGGGGCACATCACCCGGGGCCGTCGACACGCCTTATTGCGCACGCGAATGTAGAAGTTCCAGGCGTGGGCGCGCAGCGCGGTCCAACCGGCGTGCAGGCCGTGTCGCCGGGTGCGGCGGGTGAACTCGCGCGCGGCCCGCAGGCACCCCGCCGCCACGTAGACGATCCCGACCCGAGTACCCGAGGGATGCACAGCCTACACTCCGTTTCCCGTAGCGGTCATATTACGGAAGGATGTGCGGCAAAGCAACAACTGTCCTGGGGAATGGGGCGCGACGGGCATCGCAGATACGACGCGAGACTTGCGAGGCCGTCTAGCTGCCACGCGGTGTCCCGATTGCCTGTAAAGCCCGGTTTCTTCCGTCGCTTTCGTCCTTTCAGTCCCTTCCTGTCCCGAGTTCTTCTGGACGAAGCTCGGCGTTCCGCCCGGCATAACTTATTGTCTATCAGTGGCTTATGCCATGCCATCGCGAGACTTGACCATCGCGCGGCAATGGTGTAGGATGAAGATTCCCGTGTTTAACGAACGTTAGGTAGGGAACCCGAAGCAGCAACAAGGAGAGGCGCCGATGAGACAAATCAAGAAGGCCGCCGTCCTCGGGTCGGGCGTCATGGGCGCGACAATCGCCGCGCACCTGGCGAATTGTGGCATCCCCAGCGTCATGCTGGACATTGTCACGCCCAATCTGTCGGACGCGGACAAGCAGAACCGAAAGAAGCGGAACGCGCTGGTGGAGGGCAACAAGCAAATGTTGCTCAAGGCGAAGCCGTCGCCGCTGTATCGCAAGTCGTACATCGACATGATCGAGACGGGCAACCTCGAGGACGACATGGCGAAGATCGCGGATTGCGATTGGATCATCGAGGTGGTGATGGAACGCCTCGATATCAAGAAGTCGGTCTTCGAGAAGGTGGCGCAGCACCGCAAGCCGGGCTCGATCGTCACGTCGAACACGAGCGGCATCCCGATTCGCGCGATGGCCGAGAGCATGCCCAAGGAGATGAGCCAGCATTTTATGGGCACGCACTTCTTTAACCCGCCGCGCTACCTGAAGCTGCTCGAGTTAATCCCCGGCCCGGACACGCTGCCGGAAGTCATCGAGCTGATGGCGCAGGTGGGCGAGAACATCCTGGGCAAGGGCATTGTCTACGCGAAGGACACGCCGAATTTCGTGGCGAACCGCCTCATCACCTTCGCGATGCAGTACGTCATGCACACGATGGTGCAGGACGGCCTGTCGGTCGAGGAAGTGGACGCGCTGACGGGCCCGGCCATCGGGCACGCGAGTTCGGCAACGTTCCGGACGGCGGACCTGGTCGGCCTCGATACGTTGCAGAAGGTCGTGGCCAACGTGAAGAACGGGTGCCCGGACGATGAGTGCCAAGCCATCATGTCGGGCCCGGACTGGTTCGACCAGATGGTGGCGAAGGGCTACTTTGGCAACAAGTCCGGATCGGGCTTCTATAAGGCCACGAACGATCGCGATGAGAAGGGCAAGCGGATTATCCTGGGGCTCGACCCGACGACGCTGGAGTACCGCCCGCCGATCAAACCGCGCTTCGAGTGCACGGGCAAAGTGCGGGAGGTCGAGGACCTCGCGGACAAGCTGCGTATCATGCACGGCAGCGAGGACAAGGGGGCCCAGTGGCTCTTCAAGTTCTTCGCGAACATGGCGGTGTACGCCGCGAACCGCATCCCCGAAATCTCCGACGACATCGTGAACATCGACAACGCGGTGCGTTGGGGCTTCGCGTGGGAGGTGGGTATCTTCGAGACGTGGGACATCCTGGGCTTCGACGACGTCTGCGCGCGGATGGAGCAGGTCGGCGTCGCGCTGCCGCCCATCGCGAAGGCGATGAAACAGAAAGGCGCAAAGTCGTTCTACAAGACCGAGAACGGCGTTGACCTTTTCTTCGACCTTGCCTCGAAGTCGTACAAGCCTGTGCCGAAGAACCCGAAGGAGATCAAGCTGGTCTCGGTCAAGACCGGCGACCCGAAGCGGGAAGTCGCGAAGAACGAGAGCGCGAGCCTGATCGACATGGGTGACGGCATCGTCTGCTGCGAATTCCACTGCAAGATGAACGTCATCGACGCGGAGTTGACGGCCATGCTGAGTCAAGGCGTCGACCTGCTCGAAGAAGACAAGTTCGACGGCATGATTATCGCCAACCAGGGGCCGCATTTCTGCGCGGGCGCGAATATTTTCCTCGTGCTTGGCGCGGCGATGCAGGGCGACTTCGCGAGTCTCGAAGCGATGGTGCGCGGGCTGCAGGCCGTCGGCATGCGCATGAAATACTGCCACAAGCCCGTCGTAGCCGCGCCGCACCACTACACCTTCGGCGGCGGCGTCGAGATATGCCTGCACACGGACAAGTGCGTTATCGCGGGCGAGACGTATGCGGGCCTCGTCGAGGTGGGCGTGGGCGTGATCCCGGCGGGCGGCGGCACGAAGGAGATGTTGGTGCGCGCCCTGGAACACATTCCCGAGAACGTGCAGGCGGACCCGTTCCAGTACGTGCGCCGCGGATTCGAGAACATCGCGATGGCGAAGGTGAGCACGAGCGGCGGCGAATTCATCGAACTGGGTTACGTGCGGCCGAGCGACATCATCGAGCCGAACTTCGAACTCCAGGTGGGCCGGGCAAAGGACGTGTGCCTCGGCCTGATCAAGATGGGCTACCGCCCGCCGCGTCCGCCGCGCCTGTGGGCGCTGGGCGAAAGCGCCGAAGTGGCGTTTCTCCAGGCGGTCTGGGGCATGAAGGAGGCGGGGTTCGCTTCCGAGCACGACATGTTGATCGCGGGCAAGGTCGCTCATATCCTGTGCGGGGGCGACCGCATTCAGGGCACGCCGATTACCGAGCAGGACGTGCTGGACCTCGAGTGCGAGGCCTTCTGCAGCCTGTGCGGCACGGAAAAGACACAACAACGCATACAGCATATGCTGGCCAGCGGCAAGCCGTTGCGCAACTAACGCGTGAGGAGGAAAAGAACTATGGATAAGGTCTATGTAGTCTCCGCGGTGCGGACGGCCGTGGGCAAATCGAAAGCGGGCAGCGCCATCGCGCACGTGCGTCCGGACGATATGGCCGCCGTGGTGATTCGCGAAGCCGTGAAACGGTCGGGCATTTCCGGCGACCGCATGCAGGACGTCGTCATGGGCTGCGCCTTTCCCGAGGCGGAAGCCGGCATGAACGTCGGGCGGATCGCGCTGTTGGCCGCCGGGCTCCCGGACACGGTGCCGGGCGCGACGATCAACCGGTTTTGCTCGTCGGGGCTCGAGACGATGGCGAGCCTGGGCGCGAAGATCGAGGTCGGCATGCTCGAGTGCGGTGTGGCCGGCGGCACCGAGTCGATGAGCCTGATCCCGATGGGCGGCAACAAGACGTGCCCGAACCCGGCGCTGGTGCGCACGAACGCGCGCTCGTACACGGGCATGGGCCAGTGCGCCGACAATGTGGCCAGGGACTTCAACATCTCGCGCGAGGACTGCGACAAGTGGGGCTATCAGAGCAACATGCGCGCGGCCGCGGCGATCAAGGAAGGCAAGTTCAAGGACCAGATTGTCCCGCTCGAAGTGAAGGGGCCTAATGGGTCCACCTATATTTTCGACACGGATGAGGGCCCCCGCGCGGACACGACGCTCGAGGGGCTCGCCAAGCTGCGGCCGGCCTTTGCGGCGTCGCCGAAACTCGGCGTGCACACGGCGGGCAACTCGAGCCAGACCAGTTGCGGCGCGGCGGCGACGGTGCTGGTCAGTGAGCGGATGGTCAAGGACATGGGGCTGAAGCCGCTGGCGCGGCTGCGTGGCTACGCCGTCGGCGCGGGCGACCCCGGCTACCTCGGGCCGGGCCAGGTTCCAGCGATCAACGACGCACTGAAGCAGGCGGGCATCACGATTGCCGACATCGGCTTAATCGAGCTGAACGAGGCGTTTGCGGCGCAAACGCTCTACGTCGTGCGCGAGTTCGGCCTTGATCCCGAGATTACGAACGTGAATGGCGGCGCCGTCGCGCTCGGCCACCCGCTCGGCTGCACGGGCGCGAAACTCGCCACGCAACTCATTTACGAGATGAAGGCGCGCGGCGTGAAGTGGGGTCTCGAGACCATGTGCATCGGCGGCGGCATGGGCGCCGCCGGCGTGTTCGAGCTCTGCGAATAAAGACAAGAGACAGTAACCGTCGCACAGTAAAGGGCCTCTCCGATTCAGGGAGAGGCCCTTTTCATCGGTGCGCCCCGCTTGGCGGCGAGAGTGCTTTGGGGGCGCGGGCGTTTGACAGGGGCGCGCACGGTGGGCTAGGCTCGATTGAGCCGCGCCTTGTCTTGTCTGTCATCAAGCATTCCGTGCGGCGCGTAGTATCCGTATACGACTGAAGCGGAGTGGGACACGATGAAACGGTTGATCTATGTGCTGGCGGTTGCGATCGTCGCCGGGGTCTGCGCCGGCTGCAACACTATGGCGGGGCAGCCCCGCTTCGAGAGCGCCGCGATTTCGCCCGCCGCGCTGCAATTGGGCGGGAGCGGGCTGCTAACCGTGAAGGTGAAGGACAAGCACGGCATCATCACGGAGATCAAGGGGGCCGTACAGGGGGACCCACGCTATCCGCTGACCTTGAACGACTTGGGCGCGGAAGGGGACGAGAAAGCGGGGGATGGGGTGTGGTCATTGCAGGTGGATGCCCGCCAGGAAGCGCCGACCGGCGATTTCATGATGGAATTCACGGCCTATCGGTCCGACGGTGTGCCCGTGACCATACGCAGTAAGGACGGGGGCATCATAAAGCTGACGGCCCAGGTACCCGTGCGGATCGTCGAGCCCGTCGAGCCTGAACCGCTGGTCGAGGCGCCGGCACCGTAACGTGAACTTGGCTGCCGTATACGCGCTGCTTTATAGCGCGCTCCTCGGAACCGCCCCGAACGTCGTCCTTCTGTCGGTCGACACGTTGCGCGCGGATTTTCTGGGCTGCTACGGCTGTCCGTATCCGACTTCTCCTCATGTAGACCGCTTGGCGGCGGAATCGCTCGTGTTTGACGACGCCGTGTGCGAAGTGCCGCTTACGGCGCCCTCGATGAGTTCCATGCTTGCGTCGCGTTACCCGCGCATGATCGGCATGACGCGCAACGGGCTGCGGCTGCCCGCCGGGATTCAGACGGTCGCACAGGAGTTTCAGAACGCGGGGTACTTCACGTTCTGCGTGCAAAGCAATTGGACGCTAAAGACCAAGTTGAGCCATATCGACCGCGGCTTTGACGTCTATGACGATCACTTTCACCAGAAGCGCTGGGGCATCCTGAAAGGCGAGCGGTCCGCGGACGAGGTAACGCGCATCGCGCTCGAATGCCTGCGGGACCGGCCGCCGGAGAAGCCGTTTTTCGCGTGGATTCACTACTCGGACCCGCACGCGCCGTATGAGTTCCATAAGCAATTTGCGCCCGCGAACAAGCCCCGCCTCTTCATGAAGAGGACGGAGACGGTGCGCCGGAAATACGCCTCGGAAGTGGCTTTCACCGATGCTCAGATCGGGCTGCTGCTCGATGTGCTCTTGTCGGATCGGGAAGGCACAGAGGCGGCTTCGCCGGACAAATCGGGCGAATCGGGCGAATCGGACGGATCGGACGGATCAGACGGATCGGACGGATCAGGCGGATCAGACGGATCAGGCGGATCAGACGGATCAGACGGATCAGGCAGAGGATATCCCCTCCGAGAGCGTGGAGACCCCGCCGGTAGACGACGGGACAATCTTGTCATCCTTTTCGTGGCCGACCATGGCGAAAGCCTTTATGAGCATGATTATCTTGGCCATGGCCGCCGCATCTACCACCACGAAATGCGGATTCCGTTCATGGTCTATGCGCCGGGCATCGCGCCGGGCAGAACCGGTGTTCCCGTGCGGGGCGTGGACGTCGGATCGACGCTGCTGGGTCTTGCCGGCCTACAGCCCCTGCCGGGCATGCTGGGGGTGAACGTCATCGCGGATCCGCCCCCCGCCGGGCGTGTCCGCGTCGTTGAAACCTACGGCGGCGCGGTCCCGAAACTGCCGGGCGCGCGCAAGCGCATGGCCGCGGCCCCACCGCAATTTCAGGGCGTCATTGCCGACGGCTGGAAGCTCATTTGCGACGGCGCGAGCCCGGAACTCTACTACCTCCCCGAGGACCCCGGCGAACTGGACAACCGGGCCACCGCCGAGACGCGGCGCGTTTCGGGCATGAAAGCCCTGATCGAGCGCTGGGACCGCGAAACGCGACGGGGTGCGTCGGAAGAGGCCGCCCTGACCGAGGATGACCTGCGCGCGCTTGAAGCGCTCGGTTACGTGGAATAAGTCGCGCGCCGTCCCCTCGCCGTCAAGCCCCGACGTATTCCCGCAGTTGGCCGTGGAGCGATTCCTCGAGCTCGGCGTCCAGGAGGATATCGTCGCCCTCATACGACTTGCTGATCACCCGTCCGTCCCGATGGATGCGCGCGATTACCGCCGCCTTGCACTGCGGGATGCGCAGGCGCACGCGGCGGCGCGTCGTGGCCAGTTGCCGGTCGAGGAGTTCCAGCAGCGCATCCAGCCCGGTCCCGGTCTTTGCCGACACGGCAACGGCGGCCTCGCGCGCCGGGTCGACCAGTGTCGCGACGCGCTCGGGCGACAGCATGTCAATCTTGTTGTAGACCTTGACGATGGGGCGGTCCAGCGCGTTGATCTCCTCGAGTACGCTGTGCACGGCGCGCACGTGGTCCTCGGCGGCGGGGTGGGCCGCGTCGATGACAAGCAGCAGCAGGTCCGCTTCGTTGACGACCTCGAGCGTGGCGCGGAACGCCGCAACGAGCGTGTGCGGCAGCTTGCGCACGAAGCCCACCGTATCCGCGAGCAGAAACGTGCGCCCGCTCGGCAGGGCGCACTTGCGCACCCGCGGGTCGAGCGTGGCAAACAGCTTGTCCTCGACGAGCACGCCAGCGCCGGTCAATGCGTTGAGCAGCGAAGACTTGCCCGCGTTCGTGTAGCCCACGAGCACGACCTTGCCCGTGGCCCGGCGTTCGCGGGTCTTGCGCTGGACCAGTCGGTTGCGGCGGATGGCGTCCAGTTCGGAACGCAGCCGCTGAATGCGCTCGCGGATGCGCCGCCGGTCGATTTCGAGTTTCTGTTCGCCGGGGCCGCGCACGCCGATGCCGCCCTGCTGCCGCATAATCGACCCGCGCCCGGCCAGACGCGGCAGAATGTAGCTGAGTTGCGCCAACTCGACCTGGAGCTTGCCTTCGCGCGTGTGTGCGTGCTGCGCGAAGATATCGAGGATGAGCTGCGTTCGGTCGATGACCTTACAGCCGATGGTGTCCTCGATGTGCGCGCCTTGGCGCGCCGTCAATTCGCCGTCAAACACCAGCGCGTCGATGCCCAGTTCGGCGACCATCGCCTTGATTTCTTCGAGCTTGCCCTTGCCGAGCAAGGTGGCCGGGCAAGGCTTCGGACGGTGCTGCACGATGGTGGCGGTCACCGTCGCGCCGGCGGTCCAGGCGAGCTGCGCCAGTTCGTCGAGCGATTCCTCGATACGCTCGCCGGAGACCGGGGGTAGGGCGAGCGTCGCGAGGATCACCTTTTCGACGATGGGCGGTCGCGGCAGTTCGATGAGATGGTCTTTTTCGTTCTTAGGCATGCACGTACTCGAAGGATCACGCGGGCATCCGCTCTATTGTACCCGAGCCATGCGCATCGGAGGAAAAGCGGCGCGACACAGGCGGTGACATGGTCCGACGTTGCGTGGTATAGTTTGAGGCATCCGGACGTGATTCGGGGGCGAGCCGCAGGAGTTGTTCGATGAAAAAACGAGTCATCATCAATATTGTTGCACTGCACGGGGCGCTGTTTTGCTGCGCGCAAGCCGTCGTTGCGTGGGAACATCACCCGCTGGTGACCGAACCCGTGGTGGCCACGATGCCCGAAGTGGCCGAGGCCCCGTTGGCCGAGGCGGTTCCCCTCGAGGCGTTTCTCCTCGCGGTGGAAGAGGACTTGGCGGAACTGCTGGCGCGGGAAGAGGCGTGGGCGAGGAGCAATCTGTCGTGGTACGCGCCCCGGCCGGACGCGCTGGCGTTCGAGGCCACGGGCAACGCGGAGGACGTCCGCGATCGCTTCTTCCGCGCGATCCGCATCAACCCGAACACGAAGACGCCGCTGTATCTCGCGGCGTTGGCCGACGAGGCCGAAGGGGCAAAGCGCCTGCTCGATCCGGGCGAAGTGTCCAATCTTGAAGACACGTCGTGGCTTTCCGCGTTCGATTTCACGGAATTAAGCCCCGGCGAATTGGCGTCGCCGGTGGATATCGTCGCCACCGCGAGCAACGAGCCGGACTATGGAATGGACGTGGGGCTGTTCACGGATAACGGGACGGATTTCGGGCAGGTTTTCGGGTTCGGGGTGCAGGCGTTCGGGAATCCCGCCCTCGATTACGGATCGCAGGCGCCGTTTCACATGGGCTTCTATCATGAGGCCCGGATAGTTTTCCTGTTCGCGCCGTTCCTCAAGGAGTCGTACCCCGAGCACCGCATTCACCTGTTCAAGTCGCTGTCGGAATTCGCGTTTCGGCAAGGGTGCGACTACTGGGGCTGGCGCTTCATGGGCTGGGGGCTGCACACCATGGCCGACTTGTCCATGCCCTATCACACGACGGTGCTCCCGGGGTACAGCACGCTGCGAATGTTGTGGATCAACTTGCTCGACATGCTGGGATTTTCCCGGCTCAAGGACAATGCCGTGCAGTTGGTCTCGAACCGACACATGGCGATCGAGACCTACCAGGGGATCATGCTCGCGCGGGCCTCGCGCAACGACGAGGAGGCAGACCCCACGATCGCGGCCCTGCGCCAACCCCGCCAAATCCCGCCCTATACCGACAGCGCGCCGCGAAAGGCGCTGGCGCGCAGCTCGAATGCCATGGCCGCCAGGTTGGACAAAGCCATCAAGAGATACATGCCCGCCCAGTTCGTCTCGGACCCGTCCGTCGAACTCGCGGACCGCCCGGAACGCAGCCAGATCGTCGAGATGATCGAGGCCGCCCACGGCGCGCGCGCCATTGCGACGCTGAACTGCCTGCAAGCCGAGGCGCTGTCGCTATTCGCCGTTCACGGGCGGAGCTACGTGCTCGCGATCCTCGGCAACGCGGCGAGATAGGATGTAGTCGGGGACTGGCACAAGCGACCCCGCGCTTCGCGGGGGAGACGTGCCTGTCCCCGAAAGTCTATTGTCTTCATCGGGTCGCGTCGGTACTCGGCGTCACGTCCGCATCGCCGCTTCGGGCTTCCCAAGCGCGGATCATTTCGCCCACGGCCCGCAATGTCTCGACGTCGATGGTCCGCAGACGGCCCGCGTAGTCGGGTCCCACGTTAAGCGAGAACAGGTTCTCGTGTTCGACGGCCCCGAGGTAGTCCTGAAAAATCTTCTCGGCGGAATGGCACAGGGCGTCGTGCTTCGGCAGCGAGTAGAACCAATCCGCGCCGCCTTCGTGTTTCGGAAGGATGGGGTAGGTGAATTCCGCGGCAAGGTAGCCGGTGTACGCGCTCTCCGCTTCCTTGTTGTACTCCGACGCCGCCGCGTCGCCGATGGGGCCGGGCCGTCCGCGCTCCCGCAGCGCCAGCCGCCCCGCGGGCGCGCCGTGATTGAACCCCACCAGGCAATTGGGCTGGAACCGTTCGACCCAGGCGGCCGTGGCCTCGTGATCGAGCCCCCCGTCGCCCTGCGCATGGTCCATCCAGAAGAACTCGATGGGACCGTACTCCGTGCAAAGCTCCCGGAGTTGTTCCTTCTTCAGCGCGGCGTTCTTGTGGTCCGGCCACGTCCAGTCGCCTTCCGAGAAATAGAGCGCCAGTTTGAGGCCGTGCCTGGCACACGATTCCCGTAACTTGGCCAGCACGTCGATGCCCAACGGGCTCTTCGTCACCTTCCAGTCGGTCGTCTTCGTGTCCCAGAGGCAGAATCCGTCGTGATGCTTCGTGAGGAACAGGATGTAGTTCATGCCGGCGGCCTTCGCCGTCGCGCACCACTGGTCCGTATCGCAGCCCGTGGGGTTGAAGAAGGCGACGTCCGTCACGCCCCGGGTCCATTCCTCCCCCGAGAAGGTGCTGAACGACCAGCAGATAAACATGCCGAAGCGCAATTCGCGAATCTGCTTCGCGCGTATTTCGTCGGGTAGGCGCTCCGTGGCGATCTCCGCGGCGGAGGCGCCCCACGAAAGCAACATGACCAATGTCAGTATACGGCGCATCACGAACATGTCCTCATCTGCCCGGGGACTGGCACAAGCGAGTCCGCCGCAGGCGGACGAGACGTGCCTGTCCCCGATCGTCTGCGAGGTAGTCTACGGCTTGCGCAAAGCATTCTCAAGATACTTGCGGTACTTGTGGTGCGTGCTTCCGATACTCAAGCCACTTGTACGTAAGATCGGGGACAGGCACGTCTCGCGCGAAGACGCGCTCGCTTGTGCCAGTCCCCGGCGCTATGTCATATCTCCTTAGCCCCGTCCGTGCGGCGCATCGGCTTGCCCAGCCGCGTATGCTCGCGGATCAGCGCCTCGTCCTCTTGACGCGAACCGTCTTGAAGCAGTTCTGCCCAGGTATCACCGCCGCCCAAGAACAGGTTGCCCCAAAGGCCCCATTCCAAGAGTCCCCACGGATCAGTGACGTTCACGTGTGCGTGCGCACTTGACCACGGATGGTCCCACGCGCGCTGCACTAGCCCGGCGCGCACGGGGTTTCGCTCCGTGTAGAGCATTGCGGCCATCGTATGCGGTTCATCCAGTACGCAACAGAAAAAGCGTCCTTGCCAGAGATGCCCGCTTTGATTTCGCCGCCAGTTGAAATAGCGCGCGTAGAAGGAATGTGTCCGCCCCACGGCATTGGCCAGGCCTTCCTCGGTCGCCGGCGTCGCCACAAGGTGCACATGGTTCGGCATGAGGCAATAGGAATGAATCGTCAAGCCGTACTTTCGCGATTGCTCATGCAACAGCCGCAGGTATTTATCGTAATCGGCGTCTTCGAAGAAGACCTGTTGCCGGTTGTTGCCCCGCTGCGTGACGTGGTGCGGTGCGCCCGGAATGACCACGCGCGCGGTTCTTGGCATCGATTCTTTCCTCCCCGACTGTCTGCGGTGTAGTCTACGGCTCGCACTAAGGGTTCTCAAGACACTTGTAGTACTTACTTCTGGCACTCAAGCCACTTGTACGTAAGATCGGGGACAGGCACGTCTCGCTCGAAGACTCACTCGCTTGTGCCAGTCCCCGGCATTACGTCTGAAATTCGATCGTCGCGATCTTCTTTCTCCCGAGGTTTAGCGCGATGGTATTGCCCTTCGGCTCGATCTTCTCCCGGCGGTCTTCGTTGAGGTTGGTGATCCAGGCCTTCTTGACGGGTTTGGAGAGGATGAGCTTGCCTTTGAGCGGCTTGTCGGTCGGGTTGAAGACGCGCACGACGTAGCTACCTTTGCGGTCTTCGGCGCGTTTGAAGGCGGTGAGTTGGATGTTGTCGCCGCGCAGTTCGAGGAAGCCCATGCTCTTCGGCAGCGTGCCTGCGTGCGGGCCGGCCTGCGCCGGTTCGAGGGGGAGGTTGAAGTCCTCGGCTTCGGTGTAGACGCCGTTGGTCCAGTCGCCGGTGTGCGGGTAGATGGCGTAGCTCCACGCGTGCGTGCCGAGGCACTGCGCGAGTTCCATGTCGGGGTAGGTCTCCCAGCGGCCAAAGACGGGCGAATTCCGGTAGGTGAATCCGCGAAAGAGGGTAATGGCGAGGGGTCGCTCGCGCGTGTCCATGGCCTCATATTCGCGCAGGCCGCAGTTGTTGAGGATCGCGAAGCCGTTCTTGCCGTCCGTCAGGTCGACGAAACGGTGCATCGGATATTGCGGATTCGGGCGTCCGTAATAGGCGTTGCCGCGCTTCACGTGGATGTCGCGCGAGATCACGTCGAAGCAGGCTTCGGAGTCGGTGCGGTCGCAGTCGAGGCGGGTCGGGAACACGACGCGCATGCGGTGGTGCTTGCACGTATTTTCGAGCGACGTGGTCACGTCGAGGCGGCGCGCGCCCGCGCGGAGGGTAAACCGGCTCGTGACGACGATTTCGCGGCGTTCGGCGGTGCGGTGCGTGTTGTTCAGGTTGCCCTCGCGTAAGTCGATACCGGGCGTGTCCTCGACGTCCACCGGAATCCGCATGTGGTAATCGACGCGCATGCGCGCGAGCAGCGGCCCGGCCTCTTCGAGCGCAATCGCGCAGGGAGACCCGTGCGACGTGATGGTCTCGTTCGACTCGGGCTCCATGTGTATCCACGAATGGCCGGTCTCGCCGGTGTCCTCGATGTAATGCAGGCCGGTGTATGCGCGGCCCGATTCCTTGTGGGTCAGGTCGATCGTGCCGTCGCTGTTGAAGACGGCGCGGAGGTGCTCGTTTTCGAGGACGCGCGCCTCGGGCGCGAGCGTCCCCGGCACGTAGGCGAAATCCTTCTCGCGGACGAGGTGATAGGTCCGGTAACCGAAGGCGGGCACGTCGCCGACGTCGATGTGGCAGAGCACGCGGTCCGCGCGCAGTTCGACCGAGATGTCCTGGAGGTTCCGCACGAGGACACCCATCGGGAAGCGCTCCTTCGTCTGGACGCGGCGCTTCTCCCTGCCGTCTGGCGTCCGCACGCTGAAGGCGTCGTATTCCATGTTCTGCGGCAGGTCGATGTAGGCCGACACGACGCCGCGCCGGGGGAACGGGCACGGGTTGAAGACCGTGAGGACGGTGTCGCGCGGCGAGAGGTCCGAGTTGTCGATGCGCGCCTGCACCGACTGCATGCCGCGCCGCGCCAGGCCCTCGCTGATGATCGAAATCTGATCGAACCGGAACAACGAGTCCTTTTCCATCTGGTCGGTGCCCGCGCCGGTGATCGTGTCGTGCGGGTGGTTCTCGAGGAGGAGCCGCCACGCGCGGTCGAGCGTCGTCTTCTCGTAACGGTCGCCGAGCATCGCGCCGACGGCGCTCCACGGCTCGGCCATGCGCTGGAGCAGGACCTCTGCCTTGTGGTTCGCGCGCCGCAAGCGGATGCGCGCGCTGATCACGTCGCCGAAGAGATGGGTCCACTTGCCGGTTGAGCCCGGGTCGCGGCTTTCGCCCGTGAGCACCGTCGGGTCCTTGACCTCCTTGCGCATCGCGTTCATGTATTCTTCGAGATTCGAGAACTTGATGGTGTGGTCCGGCAAGAGCTTCCGGCACAGCTTCATGATGCGCGTTTCTTCCGGGTCGGGGTCCGACGAGTCGAATCCCTGCATGCAGCAGATGTGGCTCGTCGTGAAGTGCTCCGATTCGTCCCGCACGAGCTTCTGAAGCTGGGCCGCGATAGGGCCGTCGTTCCACTGCTTCCTGTGCTTGTCGAGGATGTAGTAGTGGCCGCGTGGATTCCGCTCGCTCGCAAGCCGGAACGGCAGCGCGCCGCGGTCCCAGTCGTAGCGCTTGAACACGTCGTCCGAACCGTAGCGCAGCACGCGATAGACGTAGACGTAGTAGCTGAACCGGCTCATGCAGCCGAAGCGCATGCCGAGCAGCCGCGATCCGTCCGGCCCTTCGAGGATGTACTCGCTTTTCGGCGTGTTGATGCCGCGATAGAAGATGATGGTGTCGATGTCGAAGCCGCGGTAAATCTGCGGCATCTGCGAGGTCTGCCCGTAACCGAAGGGCGTGTAGCCGATCTTCGAGACGTTGCCGAGCGCCTTCGCGTCGCGGTGGCCCACGACGAGGTTGCGGACCAGCGATTCCGCGTTCACGAGGTACTCCTCGGGGAGCGAGTACCACGGTCCGACGATGAGCCGGCCCGATTTCACGTGTTTCTCGATGCGCGCGCGTTCCTCGGGCCGCGCTTCGAGGTAATCCGCGACGCACAGCGTCTGCGAGTCCATCGTGAACGAATGGAATTCCGGGTCCTTGTCGAGAAGATCGAGCAGGTTATCCATGAAATCGAGCAGCAGCAGCCGCGTCTCCTCGAACGGGTACACCCACTCGCGGTCCCAATGCGAATTCGACACGACGTGAATCGTCTTGCGTTCGGACATGACGGAAACCTCCCGGAAATCATGCGATCGTTGGAACGAAGACGGATCGTATCGCGCGAAGGAGAGGCGGTCAAATTGCCGTCGAATCCGTGGAAAGACGGGCGAAGGCCCGCGGGCGACGCGCCGGCATGATATACTCGGCGCCGCGCGGCGCGCGGGTACGGGGCGCGCGGCCCAGGCTAAGGAGAAACGGCCCTTGTCGCTTCCAGTGTCATTTGACGTGCGCAAGTCGCTGATCGCGTTGCAGCCCGGCCTCTACGAGGAGGTCCGCGACGACGAGGACCGCGCGATGGTGCTGCGGCGGCTTGGCAACAAGCCGGCGCGGCGGCTGAGCCCGGCGGAATTGCGCGAGTTAATCGCGCGCGGGATGGCGTTGTCGTATACCGTGCCTCTCGCGATCGAGCTCCTGATCGACGAGCCGTTCCTCGAAGCGCAGCGGCATCCCGGCGACCTGCTGACGACGGTGCTCGAGGTGGACTCGCGATTCTGGATCGATCGCGAGGACCTGTGGTTGGCCATGATCCCCGTGCTCGAGACGGCCGTCGAGACGATCAACGCGCGCGTCGCCGAGGAAGAGCACGCGGACTATCTGCCGTGGCATCTCGGCGACGACTTCATGGCCGCGCTGCTGCATTTTCGGAGTATTCATGGAACCGGCGAACCCGCGGAATGACGAAATCTTCGAGGCCGTGGTCGAGGAAGAACACGAGCGGCTGCGGCTCGACGTGTTCCTCGCCGAGGTCATCGAGGACGCCTCGCGCACCTTCGTCAAGAAACTGATCAAGGACGGGCGCGTCGCGGTGAACGGGCAGGCCTGCCTCAAGCCCGCGCGGACGATGACACGCGGCGAGCAGGTGGCCGCGCGCATTCCGCCGCCGCCGCAAATCCGCCTCGAACCCGAGGATATCCCCCTCGAAATCCTCCACGAAGACGCGGACATCGTCGTGGTGAACAAGCCGTCGGGGCTTGTGGTCCATCCCGCGCCGGGGCACTACGGCGGCACGCTGGTGAACGCGATTCTCCACCATTGCCCCGATTTTCAGCGGCCCGGCGGCGACCCGGTCCGGCCCGGCATCGTGCACCGGCTCGATCAATACACGTCCGGCGTCATGGTCGTGGCGAAAACGCCACGGGCGCACGCCTCCCTCGGCGAGCAGGCCGCCGGACACCGCTTCGACCGGCGCTACCTCGCCCTGGTGCGCGGTGAATTCCGCGAGCAGCGCGGGCGCATCGACGCCACGATCGGCCGCAGCACCGCCGACCGCAAGCGCATGACCGTGACGGGCATTCGCGGGAAGGACGCGGTGACCAACTTCGAGGTGCTCGAGCGCTTCGGCGTCGCCTCGCTCGTGGCGCTACAACTCGAAACCGGACGCACCCACCAGATTCGCGTCCATCTGCGCTTCGCGGGGAGGCCGGTCCTCGGGGACCCGGTCTACGGCGTCGCCGACTTCCGCGACTGGCGCGTCCCGCCGGAGACGCGGCGGGCGCTCGATGCCCTCGAGGGCCAGGCGCTCCACGCCGAACTGCTCGGCATCGATCACCCCGGCACGGGCGAGCACATGACCTTCACCGCGCCGCCGCCCGCGGATTTTCTGCGGGCGTTGGCCGCCCTCCGCGCGGAGACGCCCTAAAGATTCGCCGTGCCGCGCCGATACACAGGCGTGGAACCGCGAGCCGCACGGGCTCGCGGCTCTGAACCGATGCAAGGATGCAAAGGTGACCCCGATCACGGAGGATATTCGTCATGGGTCTTCGAATTAACACCAACGTTTCCGCGCTGAATACCGCCCGAATCCTGCGCAAGAGCACGCTCCAACTCAACAAATCGCTCGAACGCCTTTCGAGCGGCCTTCGCATCAACCGCGCGGCGGACGACGCCGCCGGCCTCGCCATCGCGGAAGGGTTCAATTCCGTGGTGCGGGGCGCGCGCGTGGCCCAGCGCAATTCGCAGGACGGCATCAGCCTGGTGCAAACGGCGGAAGGCGCGCTGAGCGAGACGACCAACATCCTGCAGCGCATCCGCGAACTGGCGGTGCAGTCGGCCAACGGCACGAACAGCACGCAGAACCGCGAGGCCCTCGACGCGGAAGTGCTCCAACTGCTCGCGCAGATCGACACCATCGCGCTCGACACCGAGTTCAACGGCCTGCGCGTGCTCAGTTCCGCGCAGACGGTCACGCTTCAGGCGGGGGCGCGGCCCGGCCAGACGCTGCTGGTCGTGGTCGAAGGCGCGAAAACGGACGACCTCGGCGTGAACCCCGTGTCCATCTCGACGCAGGCGCTCGCCGTCTCGGCCATCAGCACCGTGGACCTCGCGATCCAGAGCGTATCGACGGTGCGCAGCCGCCTCGGGGCCATCCAGAATCGCCTCGAGTTCACGATCAACACGCTTGCCATCCAGGAAGAAAACTCGGCGGCCTCCGAAAGCGCCATTCGCGACGCGGACATCGCCCGCGAGACCGTCGATTTCACGCGCAACCAGATTCTGGTCACGGCCGGCACCTCGGTGCTTGCACAGGCCAACATCATCCCGCAGACGGCCCTGCAACTGCTCGGCGGCTGAGGGGGCTGAACGACTTTGACGCCGCGCTTCGCAACCTTGCGCCCGATAGGCGCGCGGGTGCGAGGCGCGGAGTCTGTTTGGTGGGAGTCCATTCCGACCGTCGTGTGCGTGCCGTCGCTTCGGTGTTCGTCGCCCCGTGACGCCGCCGGCTTCCGTATGGTAGGATGAACGGGTGGCAACGATAATGAACCTCTAGGAGGAAGCCTCATGGCTGTGATACGCATCTGCGGCGTGCAAATGAACGTGGCCCCTTCCAAGAAGGATAACCTGCCGAAGATTGTCGAGCACATCAACGGGTATACCGGCGATTTTATCCTGTTTCCGGAGATGGCGCTGACGGGGTACAACAACGATTTCAGCGATGCGCGCACCGAGGAGGCGTGGCGTCAGATCGGCGCCGCGTGCCGCCAGTCCTACGTCACGGCGATTGTGGGCACGGGCGCGCGCATGGACGGCAAAGCGTATATCCAATCGCGCATCTACACGGACCAGGGCAAACTGCTGGGAACGCATGAGAAACTGGTCCCGACGCAGGGTGACCGCGAGTGGTGCCGGCCCGGCGAGGAATTGCGCGTCTTCAAGTACAAGGGCGTCACGTTCGGCTGCCTGATCTGCAACGACCTCTGGGTAACGCCGGGCTGCGGCCCCTACCCGGACCCGCGCCTGTCGTATCAACTCGGGCAGAAGGGCGCCCAAATCATCTTCCACAGCGTCAACTCCGGCACGGACCAGCGATACCTTCAATTCCACGACGCGAACCTGCGCCTCCGCGCCATCGAGAGCGGCTGCCACATCGTCACCGCCAACGCCGCCTCGACGGAAGGCGCGATCAACGCGCCCACCGGCATCGTGTCGCCCAAGGGCGAATGGCTGGTTCAATGCCCGCGCGACGGCGAACACCGCTTCTGCTACGACCTCGAAATCGAGGCCGAATAGCGGCGGCGACACGGAGTAGTTTTCCCGGACCCCGTATCTTGGCTCGGCGTACCGCCGGACCGGACGTCGGCGGGACATGCGAATGCGCTCACGGCGCGCGCCATCAGGCAATCCTCAGTCAGTCAGGTCGTCCAGGGCGACGAACCGGCCTTTGCGTATCTCCTCTCTCTCGCGGACGACCTTGCGCAGAAACTTCTCGTCGTGTTCGAGGCGGTAGTCGAACCAATCGTCCTCGTCGCGAAAGCCGATAATGACCGCCGCCGGCCTGCCGTGCCGCGTGATGAGAACTTCCTCTTTTTCCACCTCTCTGATGATGGCGCAGATGTCATTCTTGGCTTCGGTCATGCTGCGGGTCTTCAATGCTGTTCACCATGCTGTTCCAGCCATTCGGCGGATTCCGGTTTCATCGCCATGCCCAACACGCCCATGCGCTTGGGAGACGAATTGATGTCCTCTCGGAAACTCCGCTGATCGTCAGCCGTCGCTCGCAACGGAACCTCTAGCGTGGATCAGAAACCTTACCACGGAGCAACTATCGCAGGTTTCACCCGATAGGTTACAATGAACCCTTATGCTGGAGAGTTCCCGGATGAAACGATTGGTGATTGCGATGGCTTTCGGATTGCTTTTCCCGCGGCTGCTCGTGGCGCAGGACGTCAACATCGACGCGCTGCTGGGCGATTCCTGGTATGGCCTGTACCTCAACGGCGAGAAATCGGGCTATGCGCTCATGTCCACGAGCAAGGATGACGAGAACCGCATCATCCTGGTGCAGGACGCGCGGTTCCGCATCGTGATGGAGGGGGTGCGGCAGGAACTGCAAATCTATGCGCGGCGGCTGTACGCGCCGGACGGCGGCCTCGAGGCGATTGATTCGCATTTCGTCGATCCCAGCGGGAAGAAGAACTCCTTCGACGCCGTGGTGCGGGACGACCAGCTTATCCTGACGACCTCGGTGGGCGGCGTCGGGGGCGAGGTCGCGCTGCCGAAGCCGCGGGAGACATTGGCGGACGCGCTCAAGCACGAGCGCTGGGTGATGGACGGCCCGCAGGTGGGGGACCAGATCGAGTTTTCGGTGTTCGAGCCCATGTTCCAGCGCGAGATCACGGGCCAGAGCCAGATCGTGGGCATGGACGAGCGGGTGCTCGACGGCGTGCCCACGAAGGTTTACAAGATCAAGATGGTTCTCAAGGAAATGGGGCTCGAATCGGTCTCGTATGTGGCCGAGAACGGCACGGTCCTCGAGGACGTGGCCGCCGGCATGTTCACGATGCGTCTCGAACCCGAGGAGGTGGCGAAGGACGTAAAATACGTCAACGACGTGATCGTATCAAACGCGGCGCTGGTGGACCGGCGCATCGAGAATCCGCGCGACCGCGACGCGCTGCGTCTGCTGCTGCGCGGCCCGCTCTCGGAGGACCATGTCTTCAACGACGAGCGGCAGTTCGTGGCGGACGCCGGAGACCACGTGGTCTTCGAGGCGAAACGTATCCGCCTGGACGACTTCACCCCGGCGCGGCTGCCCATCGAGAATCCGTCCGTCGCGCAGTGGCTCGAACCGACGCCGTTCATCCAATGCGACGACCAGCGGCTTGTCGAGAAGGCGAAGGAGATTGTCGGCGACGAGACGGACGCGCTGAAAGTGTCGAACCTGCTCTGCGCGTGGGTGTACAAGAACATGCGCAGCACGTATTCCGCGCGGTTGAGCAACGCGATCGAGGTGCTCGAGACCCTCGAGGGCGACTGCACGGAGCACAGCATCCTCTACATCGGCCTCGCGCGCGCGGCGGGCCTGCCCGCCCGCGAGGTGGCGGGCGTGGTCTACGTGGACGGCGTGAACCCCGGCTTCTATTTCCATCAGTGGGCGAAGGCGTGGGTGGGCAAGTGGATCGACGTGGACCCGACGTTCAACCAGCCGCTGGCCGACGTCACGCACATCAAGCTGGCGGAGGGGGACCTGTTCACCCAGTCGAAGTTGATCCCGCTCATCGGTCATCTCCAAATCGCGTATATCCTGGAGGTCAAGGAGTCCGAACTCGAACCCGAACCCGCGCCCGAACCCGAGCCCGAGCCCGAGCCGCCCGCCGCTGAGGCGCCCACGCCGGAACCGCAAGAGGCCGAGCCGCCCGCCGGCGGCGCCGCTTCCGGCGACGATGCCTCGTGAGCCGCTGCCGTGACGGCGCCCGAGCATAGCGTCCGATCCCGTTTCCGCAGCGGTTGTCTTGCAGTCTTGCTCGTGGGCTTCGCGCTATTGGCGATTATCGCCGCGCTTCTCTTCACCGGGACGGCCCAGCCCCTTGTGGTGCGCATCGCGCTTGGGCGCGTGCTGGGCGCGGCGGTCACGGTCGAGGACGTGGGATTCCGGGGCGGGCTGCGGGCCACGCGGCTTGAACTGCGCGAGCCGGGAATCGAGCAACCCACCATCACCATCGACGGCTTGCGCGTAGCCTACGCCCTGTTCCCGAAGGACCGTCGCTACGTCCGGGAACTCACTATCGATCGACTGCGCGTGGCGCTCGAGGGGACCGGTCCGGCAACTACGAACCACGATTTCCTGCGCGCGTTCCTGACGGCGCCTGCGTCGGGCATCGACCCGCTGTTGGCGACGCCTGTAACGACGCGCATCGCCCGTATTGACTTCCGTAACAGTCTCGGGGAATCCCCCGTTGAAGTCGAGGGGCTTGGGCTCACCGCAACCATCACGTCTTTCGAGGACCTGTTATGCCGCGTCTCGGGAGACCCTGTCCACGCGCGTTGGCGGCTGGGCGGCGCGTTGGAAGAGGCGCGGGAGGGGGCGGTCAACCTGCTGCTGCAGCGTCAGGGTGACGCGTGGCAATTCGACGGCGAGGCGGCGGTGCCCGGACTGATCGACCTACGCGCGCGAGGCGAGTTGTCGGTCGGGTCTGGAGAAGCGGCAGCGCAAGAAGACGGCCTGCCGCCATTCGACATCGAAGTGGAGCGATTGGTGCTGCATGAGCCGGCCCTCGCGGCGGCTGGGATGCGGAGCGATTCGTGGCCCGTTCGCTTTGACAGCGCCGATTTCTCCGGCACGCGCGTGACCCGCCGCCACCCCGACAGCGTCGACGCGCAAGTCGTCGCGCGGATTGCGAGCCTCGAGGCGGGCGCGCCGCCGATGGTCTGGTATGCGGGCGACCTGGCCGCGCGGGGCGCGGGCGATTTCGGCAAGGACGCGGGATTCGAGGGCGTGATCACGCTTAACGCGGGTCAGGAAGTAACCGTTGCCGTGCGCAGCGGCGCGCCGACGGCGGGCTGTGCCGCCCGCGCGCAGACGGAGGATGCCGAGCCGGAGACCGGACCTGTGGGAATGGCGCAAGTGCGTTTCGCGGATTGGACGCGGGATCAGGTTGTCGCGCTGGTTCCCGAAGGATATCGCCAGTACATCGAGTGGTCGCCGGACCTGCGAAGTCTTGGGGGATCTATCGAGGTGTGCTGGATTCCCGCTGCCGCGGGCTTGACGGGGCAGGAGAAGAAGACCCCTCCTGCCGGGCTGCGGCAACTAGCCTGGGAAGGCGCAGTGCATCCCGGTTTCGGCGACGCTGTCGAGGCGTTGCTCCGCACCGAGGGCGACATCGCCTTCGACGACGCGGGCACGCAAGTGAATGGCAAGTTCGAAGCGGCTCTCGCCGGGCAAGAGTGCTTGCTTACCGGCGTGCTGCAACCCGATGGCGCGGTCGAGGCCGCCATCGAGGCGCGGGATATCGACCCGTTCCTGTGGCTGCGCGTGCTGACGGCTTCTGCGCCGCCCGAGGACGTGTCCGCTCGCCTCGACGGGTCGGTCAAGGCGAACTTGGGTGATGATGACTGGCGTATCGACGCGGACCTCACGGCGAAAGGGCTGGTAGTCGCGTCGCGGGCGTTTCCCGAACCGGGCCCGCGGTTGACGGGCGCGCTTTCCGCATCCCGCGACTTCTCGCAGTGGCGCGGCAAGACATGGCGCCTCGCCGTGACCGAAGGCGTCGACATCACCGGGAGCGATTGGGAGGCGCAGCCGCAATCCGGGACGGCGCGTGGGACGCTAAGCGGTAAGTGGGACGTGGAGTTGCTTGCGACGTTATTGGGCCTCCCGGACCTGTGGGGCGAAATCGCCTTTGACGCGCCCGTGCGCTACGCGAACGGCGCGCTGTCCGCGCGGTTCACGCTCTCCACCGACACGCTGGGCTGGGGCGACCTCGCCGTGCCCTATGGCGAAACACTTCGCTTCGAGGGCGCGTGTGCGTACGCCGCGGACAGCGGCGAGTTTGGGGCGGAGAATCTGTCAATCACGCTGGGCGAGAACACGCGCGTGACCGCGCCCCGCGCGGTCTTCGCCATGCAACCGTTGGCGCTGGACGTGGCCGAGTTCCGCGTGGTGACCGATTTCGGGCCGCTCGTCGCGCTCGAATATCTCGCCGACGGGGATGGCGAGATCGATGTCACAGGATCGCTGGCTTACGACGCTTCCGGCGCGCGCGGCGAGGTTCGAGGCACGGTCCGGGCCGCGCGGATAGCATTTCCAGGAGCGATGGCGGCCATCGAGGGATTGGGGGCAGAGGGCGGGATCGCCTGGCGGGACGGGCTCTCCGGCGGCGTGCGCATCCATATGGACGCCCTGAGCGCGGGCGGCGTGAACCTCACCGGCATTGAAACCACGCTCCAACCGGACGGCTCCTGGCTCAGCAGCGACGGCATCACCACAACGGTATTCGATGGGACGGTCGAGGCCACACTGGCGGCGGGCCTGCTTGAGGCAGGGCGGCCTGTCCGCGTCGAGGCAAAGCTGACCCAGGTGGACCTGGACCGATTCACGAAGGAGTTCGAGCCGCCGGGCGTCACGCTGACGGGCCGCGCCACCGGCACTATCGCGGTGCTATTGTCGGCGGGCGAACTTGCCGATCTGACCGTTGACCTTGAATCCCGCGAAGGGTTCAGCATGAACCGGGACATGGTCGAGCAGTTGCTGTTGTCGCAGTACGTCCGCGATATCCCGATGGGCAAGTCCTTCGAGCGGATGCTCCGCGACGTCGTCGGTAAGAAGGAGCAGCGCGCCTTCGACTCGGCGTCACTCAAACTGGGCTTCGCCGACGGGCGCATCGCCGGCAAGGCGGTGCTCGCAAGCAAGGACCTCACGCTCGACATCGACATCACCGCCGATCCGGAGGCAGTGGTCGCCGCTCTGCGCGCCCGCGAACGGCAATAACCCCCGTGATCGTGCGTGTCCCCTGAGGCCCGCCGCCGGCGGGAATGCAAAACGTCGCGCTTCCGGTTACAATAGCACACGGTCCGGGTGACACGGGGCGGCCTGCGCCGGCGATGAATAGGGACGTCGCGCGCGGCGTCCAGTATCCCAAAAAGGAGGTACCTGCCATGAAGCGAGTGCTAATAGCGACCGCCGTGACCGGTCTTATCCTGTCGGTCGGGTGCGTCATCCGCACGGAACACCAGATCACCGCCCACGTGACGCTCGACATTCGGCACATCGAGAAACAGGCCGACGCCGTCCTCGACTACATGGAAGGCAAGACGGACGTCATCCCCGAGTTGGCCGCGCCGGGCGCGGCGCCGTCGTCGCACTTGCGCGGCGTGCTCGAGTGGGCCGCGCCGATACGCCCGGCCTATGCGGAGGAATTGAAGACCGAATCCGCGCGCTATCGCCAGATTCTCAAGAAGATCAACGAGCGCAGCGGCAAGATCAACGAACTCAAGGTCCAGGGCTGCCTGGGCGAGACCAATCGCGGCTACCTCGCCCTGCGCGATTGCGCGGCCTTGCAGGACGCGGAGAAAAAGAACGAGATTCAGAAGCTCATGGCCGAGGAAAACGACGACCGCAAGGCGTTCTACAGCGAAGTCGCCCGGCTCAACAGCGACAACAAGAAAGTGACCGTGGGCTACGTCGAGCGCGTCTACGCCGGGAAACGACTCGAACGCGCCGAATCCGGCCACGTCTTCCAACTGCCCCCCGCCAATCAGGACGAGCCCGCCGCCTACACCTTCGAGGCATTCAAGGCGACGCCCCTCGGTCAGCGGCTTGGGGCTGTCTGCGTGGCCGACGCCTGGGTGATCATCCCCTGAGCGGGGACAATCCACCGCAAACAAGTTCGCGCGCGCGAATCCTTGCGGCGCGGCGTCCGCGGAGTGTAAGATTACTTCATGTGGACGCCGTTCCCCTTCTTCCGCTTCACGGCGTCATCCCTTCGTGGGCGGGTAGCTCAGGTGGTAGAGCATCGGACTTTTAATCCGGTGGCCGCGGGTTCGAGTCCCGCCCCGCTCACCAGACACTTAACTATGCCAGACAGTGCCCCTTTGCGCCTACCCGCGTCTTTATTGCCGATTCTCTCGGACTGTCCCGCCGCGGTATCACACCCCGCTTCTGTTACGGTAGCGCCCCCGCGTGCCTCATATTGCCCTGAAATGCCCCCCGCCAGTGCAAGATTTCGTGCAAGATTTCGCGGACCCATCGCGGGCAGCGCCTCGACCGCCGCGCCCAGATCACCAAGGTCAAGATGGACATAATGGCGCATGGTCAAGTGCGGCGTGGAATGCCGCATGAGCCGCTGCAACACCTGAGGCGGGGTCCCCGCCCGCGCATGTCGCGTCGCGAAGGTTGCCCGCAGAGAATGCAAGTCCACAACCCGCCCGGCCCGATCCCGCTTTGCGATGCCCGCCGCTTGCAAGTCCTTGACGAATGGCGCAACCATGCTCAAGGGCACGTCGAATACCCGCGGGTCTGGGTCGGGAGCCTCAAAAGACACCACGTTCCCCGCGCCAGGTTGCCCCAGGTCGCGCGACACGCGCCCGGCGATATGTTTTCCAAGCGCCTCCGCCAGATCGCCGTGCAAGGGAATCCTGCCCCCGCGCCGGTTCTTCGTGGCGCCCGGCGCCAGTTCGATGAAAGGCGGGTCATGGTCAAGCCGCACCTGCGAGCAGAGCAGCGACTTCGCCTCGCCATACCGCATGCCGGTTTCAACCAGAAACCGATAGAAGAACGCCCGCGCTTCGCCCAGGGCCGCGAGCCGTTGCCGGTCTGCCGCCGGAAGATTATCGCGACAGGCACGCAAGGCGTTTTCCAAGGGGCGCCGCGCCGCCGCCTCGAGCAGCGCCTCGACTTCGGCCTCAGACAGCGCACGCCGTTCATGCCGCCGATCAACGTCTTCATTTGCCCGGCGCAGCCCCGCGAAGGGGTTGTTGGCAAGCCGTTTCTCTGCGACGGCCCACGACGCGAAGGACTTCCAATATGTGGCGTGCTTATTCGATGAACGCGCCCCGATCCCGCCGCGCTCGGGAGAAAGCCGCCGGCGCGACGCAAGATGCCTTTCCAGGGCCTCCCGGTTCATGTCGCGCAAGTAGTCGAAGGAACACGCCGCCGCGGTCGCTTCGAGAGCCGCCCGCACTTCCCCAATATGCCGCGGCGTGCGCCCCGCGTCGCGAAGGCCGTCCAGGTAGTCGGCAATATGCACGGACAAGGGCGCGCCCGCCCACGTGGTCATCCGGTCTTCCGCAAGTGTCAGGACGCCCGCCCCAATCCGCTCTTCCCGTCGCGCCCGGTCCGCGGCCACGATTTCCGCCAGTCCCCGATCCGTCTGCCCGGTCGATTCCTCTCGCTCGATTCCGGTATGGTCTGTATACCGCATGGTCCAGGTTTTCGACATCTGGACCGCCCGCCGCGAGCCGTCGCGCCCCATGATGACGCGGCACTCCCGCGTCTTCCCGCCCCGACCGCGCCACCGCGCCCACGTTTCCCCGTCGCGGTCAAAAACCTTTGCGCCCTTGGGTAAGGCGATGGTGAAACTCTTACGGAAGATGTTCATGCCCGCGGCTTGCCCCCCCGCCGAACCTCGATCCCGAAATAGTCCATCAGGGTTTGGGCCGTCGCAAGGCGAAGATCACGCCCCCGCAGGAATTTCATCATCGACTGGCGCTTGACGCCCGTATGCCGCTCGATCTGCCGCAGATTCCCGGTCTTGCGTATCGCGGCCTCGAGCAGGTCCCGGAGTGTCGGTCTTGCCTTCATGGTATCCATGATTACACACTCTCCGCTGTTTGTCAAGTCCCTTTCGGGCGCGTCGGCGCACGGGCCACGAACGCGCCCGGTCCTCATCAATCGGTCCGAAGTTCAACCTCCGCGAGCAGGTCCGCGTGTGTGGCCTTCAGACTTTGGAGTTCACCTCGTGATCGCGCGCACGCATCCTGCGCGGCGCGGGCACGGTTCAGGGCGCGCTCAGCCGCCTCGAAAGCCGCCTTCGCGGCTTCATACGCGACGCGGACGGCCTTCTTCGCTTCGAGCCGCGCCCGGAACCCGGTTGCCCTTTCCGCCAGCGCCGCAGCGTGATGCAATCGCGCCAGGTCATCGGCAGCTTGCAGTTCGGGGATGGAAAGCTCCGTTACCTGCCTTGTTTCGCCGCGTTCCCGCATTCGCTCAAGGACCTCCTCATCCCGCAGTTTCACCGTCGCCTGCGCCGTCTCCATCGTCATCTCGCTCATGATCTGTTTCTTTCGTTTACCGCGGCCCCACGCCGCGGATTGTTGCCTATCGCCGTCGCGGCAGCCGCACGTGATGCGTCCGCGCCCAACCCTGAACCTGTTTCGCCAGGAACCCACCGGGCCGCCGCAACTCGCCAAGGTCTTTCCGCCGGCGTTGCTCCGGGCTTGAACATTTCTCCACATAATCAAGTCGCTCGTCCAAGACGTCCAGACCCTCGGGCGGCAGTTTCGCCGTGACCGCACGCCACCACACCCGATAACCATTCTTGCAGCCGCCCACGGCCTCGACACGCGCAAGCAATGCCGCCGCCCGCCCGGTGCCATTCACAGACGCTTTCAGATTCGCCACCACGTCGCCCACCACATCGGCCACGGCGACGGCCTCCCGCGTGGGTTCCCCCCCCGCTCCCCCCCCTCCAGTGGCGTTTTTCTCTCCTTCCAGTCCCGTCGCCGGTCTGGACTCAATGGTTAATTCATATCCCCCTGCCGCAGGCGGTAGCATTTCGGCATTTTCCGGGTACTCGTCACCCTGCCGCAGGCGGTAGCATGGCCGTTTGCTACCACCTCCCGCAGGGTGAAGAGTGGGCGATGCTACCACCTCGCACGCGGTAGACTTTTTTCGCCCGAGATTCCGCTTGAAACGTGCCCGGCGTCGATGCTGCTTCTCGACCCGTTCCCGCCGATAGCGATCCTGGTCGGCCCATTGTTTCGCCAGCGCCGCGGACGGCTTGAAATCCATCCACTGGGCCGATGCCCGATACTGTATCGGCGCGCCCGGGGTCCCCGCCTGGTCTTCCCCGCGCGCTTCGAAAAACCCCATCGCTACAAGTTCGCGCCGCGCTTTCAAGAAAGCGGCCTCCCCGATGATAGTCCAAACCTCCGCCCAAGAGAAGGAGAACGACGCCGGCCGCCGCTCCCATCCCGTCGTCTTGCACCACGCCTTGACCATGAAAAGCAAAATCAACCGCCCCGGATTCGACAAAGCCCGGTACGCCGCCGATTCGAGAAGGTCAAACCGAAGCGGCGCCGTATGCGCCGATGCGCCCTTGCCCGGCACGTAGATGCCGCGCTCGAGTCGCGCCTGCCGTTCCTTATCGCGGCCCACTTCCGTCGCCTCCCTTACCGAAGCCCGCTCGAATCAAGCCCGACCCGCCGTAGGTCGGGGCATCCGGCATCAACCCACTCTTGGAGCTCCCGCCGTCGCCACCGCGTCGCCCGTCCCACCTTCACCGGACGCGGTATTGCGCCTACGTCCGCCAGACGATACAGCGTCCGTTTGCCCAGGCGCAGCATCACGGCCGCCTCCCCGACGCTGAGCAGTTCCGATTCGATTTCAATCGCCATCGTTCAATCCTTTCCGTTAATCGGTCCCATGCCAACGCGGCCAAGCCGCATAGTCGCGGTGAAAGCCTACACGATTTCTCCGCAGCCCGCGGATTTGGACAAGCGGTTTCCCGGCAGCTTTCGGCGTAAGTGTCGTGCCCTGAATGGGTTATGAAGGGGAAAAGGGAAAGGAAAGTCCGCGCTTGTCCAATTTGTCCAATTTGTCCAATATGCGGACCGCGCAACTTCCGGCATATGACGGCGAGATCAGGCGGGTTCCCGGCCGTTGGGATAGTACTCACGCGGCGGGTGAGTGCTCAGATACTCGCTCATCACCGCCACCGTCGAATCGTCAAACGGCGGCGTAATCACCCCCTCGGCGACGGCATCCTTCATCCGGTTGATATACGTTGTACGCCTCCACTCTCCTCCGACCCCTCGCTTCTGTGCGAGCTTCCAAACCGCCGTCATCGTCAGTCCTTTGCCCGGTCCCGCCCCCGCCTTCTTCTCCGTAGTGCGAAGCAATGCGCGGGACTCGCCCAAGACACTTGCGTGCCGCTCCCCGAAATCCAATTGCACGATCTCGTCGAGGAGCCTTTTGAGATTTGCCACAAGCGACTCCGGATTCCGCTGGACTATACAATATCTCCGTTCAACCGGGGAGTATACCTGCAACAAGCCTGGCTCGATGCTGCCGGCCTGGGTTTCTAGAAGCTGTTCCAGTCTCATCTCGCAAGCGCTTGTCTCCGCCTCCAAGCCCCGGAGGAGTTCCGGCAAGCCGACCGCACAGGCAAGGTCGTTAATATCTTTGATGTGCATCCCCAAAGCTCTTCGATTATGATCAATGGGGGTCTTCGAGCTTGGACTTATGAGGAGCCAATATTGCAGGATCGGGTTGTAGCGTTTGAGCGGCTGTCTCGCCAAGTCTGTCATTGCAGTTTTGATCACTGCCAGCAGCAACGTGCGGAGTTTGCACCGGGTATCATCGGTTTCTGACATGGCATGAACCTCGTCAAGTTGAGCCTGGTTATTCTGGCACGACAGCGAACTCCCCCGCCGCGTGGCACATTTTCCAACCTTCGCGGCAAAAGGCGCGTGTCAACCATTGGAACGATTATGCAAGAAACGGTGATACGAAGGCGACTGGACAGACGTATACGCAGGATGCGGACATGTACGATACTGCCCGCGCAGGGGTCAAGTGAACCACCGCGAAATTTCGTGGCTGGAGACCCTCGCCCAACTGGAGGAGCGCGTCCGCGCGTGGCAGGGCGAATACGCGCAGGCGGCGAGGTGGCTGAACAACCGCATGGCCGGAATGCAAGCAAGATGACTACTCCGGGCAAGTCGCGGCACGAACGCTGAGCCGGACTTTCTTGAGCTGCGCGGCTCCGGGGATGCTGCAATGTGGATTTTCCATCCCTCAATCAGGTTTAATGGCTCAGGGGTGAGGATACCTCTTCGCGGGCGCCCCGCCCCTCGCATGTATTCGCCGGCTGACGTAACCGGGACGGGGTAATGATGGACCAAGCCACGCACAACAAGATTGTTTCCTTCATCTGGGGCATCGCGGACGACGTGCTCCGCGACCTGTTCAAGCGGGGCAAGTACCCGGACGTGATCCTGCCCATGTGCGTGCTGCGGCGGCTCGACGCCGTGCTGGAGCCCACCAAGCAGGCCGTGCTCGACGCGAAGAGGATGCTCGACGACGCGGGCATCACGGAGCAGCGCGCCGCGCTGGCCGCGGCGGCGGACAAGGCGTTCTACAACACGTCCAAGTTCGTCCTGCGCGACCTCAAGTCGCGCGGCAGCCAGCAGCAGCTCCTTGCGGACTTCGAGGACTACCTGAACGGCTATTCGCCGAATGTTCAGGACATCCTGGACAATTTCAAGTTCCGCAACCAGCTCTCGACCCTGTCCAAGGCCGACGCGCTCGGCACGCTCATCAGCAAGTTTCTCGACCCCGAGATTGATCTCTCTCCGGCGGGTATCGACAACCACGCGATGGGCACCGTTTTCGAGGAACTGGTCCGAAAATTCAACGAGGAGAACAACGAGGAGGCGGGCGAACACTGGACCCCGCGCGACGCCGTGCGCCTCATGGCCAACCTCGTCTTCCTGCCCATCGAGGACCGACTCAAGTCCGGTCTGTACCTGCTCTACGACTGCGCCGGCGGCACCGGCGGCATGCTCACCGTCGCCGAGGAGACGGTCAAGGGCATCGCGGCCCGGCGCGGGCTGGAGATCGACTGCCACCTCTACGGCCAGGAGATCAACCCCGAGACCTACGCCGTCTGCAAGGCCGACATGCTGCTCAAGGGCGAGGGCGACCACGCCGACCACATCGTCGGCGGCGCGGAGTGGTCCACCCTTTCGCACGACGCCTTCCCCGCCCGGGAGTTCGATTTCATGCTCTCAAATCCGCCCTACGGCAAGAGCTGGAAGAAGGACCTGGAGGCGATGGGCGGCAAGGACGGCATGCGCGACCCGCGCTTTCGGATCATGCACGACGGTGAGGAACTCTCCCTCGTCACGCGCTCCAGCGACGGACAGATGCTCTTCCTGGCGAACATGGTCTCGAAAATGAACCACGATTCCGCCCTCGGCAGCCGGATCGCCGAGGTGCACAACGGCTCCTCCCTCTTCACCGGCGACGCGGGCCAGGGCGAGAGCAACATCCGCCGCTACATCATCGAGAACGACTGGCTCGAGGCCATCGTCGCCCTGCCGCTCAACCTCTTCTACAACACCGGCATCGCCACCTACGTCTGGGTGCTGAGCAACCGCAAGCCGGACCACCGCAAGGGCAAGGTCCAGCTCATCGACGCCACGCAGTGGTTCAGACCCCTGCGCAAGAACCTCGGCAAGAAGAACTGCGAACTGTCCCCCGAGGACATCGACCGCATCTGCCGCGCTTTCCTCGATTTCCAGGAGACGCCCGAGTCGAAAATCTTCCCCAACGCCGCCTTCGGCTACTGGAAAGTGACCGTCGAACGACCGCTGCGCCTGCACAGCCAGCTCTCGCACAAGGCCATCGAATCGCTGCGTTTCGCCTCCGGCGACGAGGAACTCCGCGGCGCGATCTACGACGAGTTCGGCGACGCGCTCTTCAGAGATTTCGGCGCGATTGCCGCTTCTGCAGATCGATTCCTGTCCGATTTGTCCGATACGTCTGATACGTCCGACCCAACGGACGAGGATCCCCCAAAGGGCCTGCCCGAAAAGAAGCGCAAGAAATTGCTCGATCCGAAGACTTGGGAACGCGACGGACGCCTCGTGGATGCGGCCACCGCCTTGCGGAACGCCTTGGGCGATGGCCTCTTCGAGGACCACAACCTCTTCCGCGCTCGCGTGGAAGAGGCGCTCGACGACGCGCGTATCCGGCTTGGCGCCGCCGACCGCAAACACATCCTCAGGGCGGTGAGCTGGCGCGTCGAGGACGCGCCGCCCGTCATCGCCAAGGTGCATAAGCCGGGAAAGGCCAAGGCCAACCCGCTCTACGGCCTGTATGGCGCGACCGTGGACGGCAAACGCGCCGTCGTCGAGTACGAGCCCGACTCTGACCTCCGCGACACGGAACAAATCCCCTTCCTGGAGGCTCCGGCATCCGGGAATCCGGGGGGCCTGCCCTCCGAAGCCTCGGCGAAGGAGGGCATCGAGGCGTTCATCCGCCGCGAGGTGCTGCCCTACACCCCCGACGCATGGATCAAGAAAGACGCCATCAAGATCGGGTACGAGATCAGCTTCACCCGCCACTTCTACAAGCCCCAGCCCCTGCGCACACTTGAAGAAATCGCCGCCGACATTCTCGCAATCGAGAAGGAGGCCGAGGGGCTGCTGGATGGACTGCTGAAAGGGGCAAAGGCATGACCAGGAAGCGCCCCCCCGATAATGACCTTGCCAGGCGGCCCGCGGCCCAGCCGCTCGAAACGTCCTTCGCCGAGGTAGTCCATCTGATTCAATCCGCCCGGCAGCGCGCGTATCAGACGGTCAACGCCGAACTCGTCGGCCTGTACTGGCGGCTTGGCGAGTATATCAGCCGCAAGATTGCCGCCGCGGAATGGGGCGAGGGTGTCGTCGAACAACTGGCGCGGCATTTGAAGCGCACCCTGCCCGGGCTACGCGGCTTTACCCGCCGTAATTTGTTTCGGATGCGGCAATTTTATGACGCTTATGCTGGGGACGAAAAAGTGACACCACTGGTGACACAATTGCCGTGGACACACAACCTCATCATCCTCGGGCAGTGCAAACGCCCGGAAGAACGGGAATTCTACCTGCGGATGGCCATCCGCGAGCAGTGGAGCAAGCGCGAACTGGAACGGCAGTTTCGGCTCGCCGCCTTCGAGCGGGCGGTGCTCAACCCGCCAAAACTCTCACCAGTGGTGAGACAAACTCACGCCGCCGCGGCCGGCGTCTTCAAGGACGCCTATGTGGTCGAGTTCCTCGACCTGCCCGATGAGCACAGCGAGACCGACCTGCACCGCGGGCTGCTGGCACGGCTCAAGGCATTCCTGATCGAACTCGGCCGGGACTTCTGCTTTGTCGGCTCCCAGTACCCGCTCCAGGTCGGCGGGCGGGATTTCACACTCGATCTGCTCTTCTTCCACCGGGGACTCAACTGCCTCGTCGCCATCGAACTGAAGGTGGACCGCTTCGAGCCCGAGCACCTCGGCAAGCTCAACTTCTACCTGGAAGCCCTCGACCGAGACCACCGCAAGCCGCACGAGAACCCCGCCATCGGTATCCTGCTCTGCGCGTCCAAGGACAACGAGGTGGTCGAATACGCGCTGAGCCGAAGCGCCTCCCCGGCGCTCATCGCGGAGTACCAAACGCAACTGCCGGACAAAAAACTGCTGGCGGCCAAGCTGCACGAGTTCTACCGGCTGAATGCCACAGAGGACGGCGACGCGCAAGACGATCAGCCGCGCAAGATCACGCGCCGAGGCAGGAAGAGGAGCGCGTCGTGATCGCCCAACTCAAGCCATATCTGGAATACAGGGACGCCAGCCCGCTAAGGCCCGGTCAGGCTGTCTTGTCTTTCTTTGCGTCTTCTCGTCTTCGCGTGAGGGAAGGGGAAAGTGGCGCGCGAAGCCGCGAAGGCCGCGACGGGAGCGGAAAGCCATGACCGCCGGTCGCAAGCCATATCCGCAGCACAAGGAGCCGGGCTTGGAACAGATTTTTTATGTTACCATTAGAGAATCCCGTGAGGGATATTTTGTCGAGTATTTCCCACCACGTATTGGCGACTATTTTGCCTGCTTGAATCTGAGCATATTGTCTCATATAGACGCCGGACAGGTTGCGGAAAGCATGGAGCGGGAACTGGCGCACTGGATACGGCGATTTCCCATACCACTGATGGTAAGCGCATTTGGTTTAGATGATTCGCCTATTTGCTTAGAGCAAGTCCGCCCGAGCAACCATCTCAACGGTTACATCCACGATGGCGAGATTATCATCAAATGGGGGATTGTGGGTAAAGACGAATTCCCAGAGGGAGCGTTATCAGGTAATAGGTTGCGAGAAGTCTTTCGCTGCGTCCCCTTCAGAACGCAGAACGAAATCCGCGAACAGGCTTACGCCAAGGCCCGACAAATGCGGATAGGCATTCACCTATTAAAGGCCGCTTTGATGGTGTGGCTTGTGGTGATTCCGTCATTAGTCGCCTTATTGGGTTGGGCAAATCCCTTCTGGGGGCTTGTTGTCCTTGTGTATTCACTGGGCAAAGCCGCCCATACCGGCATGAAACTAACTGGGCATATAAGACCGTCCAAACGCCAGCAGCGTGACGAGGAAAAAATGGCTCGTATGAGGCACTACTATTATCACTGCGAGCAGAATCCGGAAGCCTTCCTCAGACTTCGCGACGAGAACTTCACACGTGATGCCGAACGCGCGACATTGGAAACGGCGCAGGCGCTAGGCGCAGTTGTTTCTGGGGACTCTGAAGAGAAAGGGCTTAAAGCATGAGCCTTGGAGGATATTCAATATATAAGCACTGCGAGCTAACGTTCCCCGGAGAGGTTGGGTCGTCTTTTATCAATCATTCCTTCGCGTCGTCGCGTGAGGGATGGGGAAGGTGGCGCGCGAAGCAAAAAGAGTGTAGCACTCGAAACCGCGAAGGGCGCGAAGGGGAAGGACATTCATGATCGCCGCTCTCAAGCCATATCCGAAGTATAAGGACTCGGGCCTGCCGTGGCTCGGCGAGGTGCCGGGGCATTGGGACTCACGACGGATGAAGTTCCTCTTCAAGGAACGGACTGAAAAGGGATTCCCGAATGAGCCGCTGCTTGCGGCAACGCAAAGCAAGGGTGTTGTGCGAAAAGAGGACTATGGACTACGCACGGTGACGGCCATGAACGGTCTTGAAAACCTCAAGCTCGTTGAGGTTGGCGACTTTGTGATCAGCCTCAGGTCGTTTCAAGGCGGTATCGAGGTCTCACATGCACGTGGGATCATTAGCCCAGCATACACCGTGCTTCGACCACGTGATGACTTCGAACCGCGGTATTTCAACTCGTATTTCAAGTCAGCCAACTTCATCAGAAGCCTGACTTTGTTTGTGACAGGCATTCGTGAAGGGCAGAATATCGACTACGAGCGCCTCAGTCGTGCGTTCATTCCCCTCCCTCCCCCCTCGGAGCAGGCGGCGATAGTGCGGTTTCTGGACTGGGCGAACGGGCGGCTGGACCGGGCCATCCGCGCGAAACGGAAAATCATCGCCCTGCTCAACGAACAGAAACAGGCCATCATCCACCGCGCCGTCACCCGCGGTTTACCCGCCGAAGCCGCGGCGAAGGCGGGCCTCGACCCCAACGTCCCCCTCAAACCCTCCGGCATCCCCTGGCTCGGGGATATTCCGCAGCATTGGGAGGTGTCGAGGATCAAGAACGAGTTCCACTGCTTAAATACGCAACGCGTGCCACTCAATGCGGTTGAGCGTGGTGCTATGACATCCAGGACCTACGATTATTATGGTGCATCTGGCGTGATCGACAAAGTGGATGACTATCTCTTCGACGACGAATTGCTGCTCATTGCGGAAGATGGGGCCAACTTGGTTCTTCGTAATCTGCCGCTCGCGATCATCGCTAGAGGCAAGTTCTGGGTGAACAACCATGCCCATATTCTGAAGCCGAAGCGTGGCAGTATTTTTTATCTCGCCCATCTTCTTGAGACATTGAACTACGCACCGTGGATTTCAGGAGCGGCGCAACCCAAGCTTACTCAGGATCGGTTGCTGTCTATCTCAATCGCTGTAGCGCCGCCAGAGGAACAAGACGCGATTGTCCATTGCACCACACAGCAGACGCAACCTTTAACAAACGCCATTGCCCGCCTCGAACGCGAGATCGAACTCCTCCGCGAATACCGCACGCGCCTGACGGCGGACGTGGTGACGGGCAAGCTGGATGTGCGCGCGGCGGCGGCAGGGCTGCCGGACGAAGTCGAAATCGAACTGGCGGATACAGAAATCGGTGCGAGCGACGCCGAGGACGTGCCGGAAGAGGAGGCCGTTTGATGGCGCGGGTCGATGTGGATGTATCGAATTTCACGCCTCCTTCTCGTGTCGCTAACCGTTCCCTCGGCCTGAACATCTCTCTTGCGGAACTTGCCTGGGGGGTGATCACAGTTGGCGCGCCCAACGCTCTTGTGGCGCTTAGGAACATATTGAGTGGATGGGCCTTCACCGGCCACAAGGTACTGGCGCTTTTGGCCACGCTGGAGTCCGACGGTAGGCGCTTCGTGCATCCTCCAAACTACAGGAGTCTCGACCAGAGTGAGAAGGTCTCCCTCTCCTATTGGCTGGGAATGGGGATGGCAAAAGTAGTTGCAGGGAACGTGCTGAACATTGCCTGGCTCTCTCATGCCCGTTTCCTGGAGCGGCAGGGCACACTCCAAATTGTACGGCCAGCCAGGAGCCGGATGCTTCCGGACCTGATCGGTCACGACAATACGGGGGCATGGCATGTCGTCGAAGCAAAGGCACGACAATCAGGCGCGTCACCGGCTGTTAGACAACACTGGAAGGCCCAAGCGGGCGTGGTTCGGAACGTCAACGGAGCAGCAGCCGTTTCCCGGAGCTACTGTCTTACCCTGCAAGATCCCGTTGTACGTGTGGAGCTTGTAGACCCCGAGCCCGAGGCTGATTCGATGGACTTGGAGATAGACGCTGAGGCTCTGATTCAGAAGTACTATCTCCCCTACCGCGAACTATTCCGTGATAGCGAGGGCCGCCGGGACGGGGAATACGTTTTTGCCCCCTTTGTGCATGATATAGTCACGGGCGAAGAACTTTCAGTGGGCCTGCCGCAATGGGTAGTCACCTCGCGTTTCGATAGACTCCCGGAAGAACCCGTTGACCCAAGACTGTCAGAGGACGGAAAGACCTATTTCGGTCCGGACCACATTGCGGTGCACTTGGCCGGTATGACGCAATCCGAGGATAGCCATAGTGACGACCGACACCAGTGAAAAGGGCCTGGAAACCCTGATCATGCGCCACATGACGGGCGCGGACGGCGCAAGGATATCCGCCGGGAGCGGGTTCGTAAAGCACGTAAACGGGCTTGGAAACCGGGGCCAACACCTCGGCTAACCGCTTACGTTTAGACGACTTACGAGGATATTTCCCAATTCGGGAACTTTTCTCTTTCATTCTGAAGTGGGAAGTGGTAGAATTCATGCGGATCATAGCGAAAAAGACGCTCCAGGCGTACTGGGAGCGTGAGCCGCGCGCGAAGGCGGCTCTGGAGGCGTGGCACGCCGAAGTGCATCATGCGGCATGGACGAGCCCGGCAGAGGTGAAGGCGAGGTACGGCAGTGCCAGTATCCTGGCGGATAACCGGGTAGTATTCAATATTTCGGGCAACACGTATCGGCTGGTGGTCAAGATCAATTATCAGTTGGGCATCGTCTATATCCGATTCGTGGGAACGCATTCCGAGTATGACAAGATCGACGCGGAGACGGTATAGTGAACCCCAAGATCATCAAGAACGACGCGGACCTCGCGGCGGCGTTGGCGCGTATCGACGAGATCTTCGATGCCAAGCCGGGCACGCCCGAAGGGGATGAACTCGAACTCCGATCTCTCCTTGTGGAGCGATATGAGGCGGATGCGTTTCCGGTGGACCTGCCGGACCCGCTGACGGCGATTCGCTTTCGTATGGAGCAACAAGGCCTGAAGCCGAAGGATCTTGTTCCCTACCTGGGCAGCGCGAGCAAAGTATCCGAGGTGCTGGCCGGGCAGCGGAACCTGAGCCTGACCATGATCCGGAAGCTGGTCACGGGGCTCGGCATTCCCGCGGAGGTGCTGCTGCACGAGCCGGGCGCGAAACTCGACGACAGTATCACCACGCTCGGCGCGGACAAGTTTCCCATCGGAGAAATGCTGAAACGCGGCTGGTTCGGCGGGTTCCGGGGTTCCGTTCAGGAAGCGCGGGCGAACTTGGAGGATCTTTTGTCGGCGTTTGCCCCTCCAGCCTTTCGGGCCTCTTTCGCGACCACGTTCAACCGGCGGCATGTGCGGACCGGCAGGCAGAATGACGATTATGCGTTGCGGGCCTGGCACATCCGGGTGGCGACTTTGGCCGCGCGCGAGGAATTGCCCGCTTTCGATATCAAGAGCATCGACGATGATTTCCTGCACCGTCTTGTTTCGTTGAGCTATTTCGATGAGGGGCCGAAACTAGCGCGCGAGTTCCTTCGGAAGAGTGGTATCCACGTGATTATGGAGCGGCATCTCCCGAAGACCCGCCTCGACGGCGCCGCGTTGTGTCTTCCGAACGGCGAACCGGCCGTGGCGCTTACGTTGCGCCATGACCGCCTGGACAACTTCTGGTTCACGTTGTTGCACGAACTCGCGCACGTCAAGCTGCACTTGTATGCCGAGGAAGCCTGCACCTTCTACGACGACCTGGATGAGGCGTCTGACGACGGACCGGAACAGCAGGCGGATGCGTTTGCCATGGAGGCGCTGGTCCCCGCTTCGGTCTGGAAAAGCGCCGGCTCGCGGCGGAATATCACGCAGGATACGTTAGTCAAGACGGCGGAACGGTTGCGCGTCCATCCTGCCGTGCTTGCCGGCCGAGTCCGCTTTGAGAAGAGAAACTACAGGCTGTTTACTGACCTGCTTGGACACAGGAAGGTTCGAGTCCTCTTTGAGGAATGATTTGCGGTTTGAGCATTTCTTAAGCCCATCGGGGTTCGGGCTATGGGGCGCGATTGATGATATATTGTAAGTCATTGAAGGACAGTCAATTACTCCTTTGCTAAAGAGGGTCGAACAGGCGGGCCTTAGCAAAGGATTTAGCAAAGGATTCAGCAAAGGAATAGGCAAGACAGCGGGAAAAGACAGGCGGTTGGATCTTTGGCATATGATAGACGCGGGATGGTCTCTCTGAGGGAAGAGCATGTCAACCGACACCAGTGAAAGGGGCCTGGAAACCCTGATCATGCGCCACATGACGGGCGCGGACGGCCTTGCGGTCGTGCCGGGGGCCGTGGCGGAGCCGCCCGCGGTTCTCGGCGGCGGTCCGGGCTACATCGCGGGGTGCGCACAGGACTATGACCGTGCCCACGCGCTGGACGTGGTGCAGCTCTTCGCCTTCCTGCAGGCCACGCAGCCGGAAGCGTTCAGGAAGCTGGACCTGGGGGCATACACGAACAGGCAGGACATCAAGCGGCTCAAGTTCCTGGCGCGGCTTTCGGGCGAGGTTGGCAAGCGCGGCGTGATCGACGTGCTGCGCACGGGCGTGGACCACGGCCCGCTGCACTTCGACCTGTTCTACGGCACGCCCTCGCCGGGCAACGAGAAGGCCGCGGCGCTGCACGCGAAAAACCGCTTCTCGATCACGCGGCAACTGGCCTACAGCATGGACGAGACCCGGCGCGCGCTCGATCTGTGCCTGTTCATCAACGGCCTGCCCTTCGCCACCTTTGAACTGAAGAACAGCCTGACGAAGCAGACCGTCGAGGACGCGGTGGCCCAGTATCGGCGCGACCGCGACCCGCGCGAGACCCTCTTCGCGTTCGGGCGGTGCGCGGTCCACTTCGCGGTGGACGACGCCGAAGTGCGGATGTGCACGGAACTCAAGGGCAAGGCGTCGTGGTTCCTGCCGTTCAACAAGGGCTGGAACGACGGCGCGGGCAACCCGCCGAACCCGGACGGCCTGAAGACGGGCTACCTCTGGAAGGAGGTCCTGACCCCGGCGGGGCTGACGAATATCCTCGAAAACTACGCCCAGATCGTCGAGACGAAGGACCGGAAGACGGGCAGGAAGCGGCGCGTGCAGGTGTTCCCGCGCTACCACCAGCTCGACGTGGTGCGCGGGGCGCTGGCGCACGTGCGGGACCACGGCGCGGGCAGGCGCTACCTCGTGCAGCACTCGGCGGGCAGCGGCAAATCGAACTCGATCGCGTGGCTGGCGCACCAGCTCATCGGCGTGAAGCGCCGCGGCAAGGAGGTCTTCACCTCGGTAATCGTGGTGACCGACCGGCGCATCCTCGATGATCAAATCCAGAGGACGATCAAGCAGTTCATGCAGGTGCGCGCGACGGTGGGCCACGCGGTGCACTCGGGCGACCTGCGGAAGTTCATCGAGCAGGGCAGGAAGATCATCGTTTCGACGGTGCAGAAGTTCCCGTTCATCCTGGACGAGGTCGCCAGGGAGGCCGGGCGGACCTTCGCGATCGTGATCGACGAGGCGCACTCCAGCCAGGGCGGCAAGACCACGTCGGCCATGAGCCGGGCGCTGGGCGACGGCGAGGGCGCGCCCGACCCCGAGGACGTGGTGAACGAGGAGTTGGAGCGGCGGATGAAGGCGCGGAAGATGCTCAAGAACGCGAGCTACTTCGCGTTCACGGCCACGCCGAAGAATAAGACGCTGGAGCTGTTCGGCGAGGCGCTGCCGCCGGACGCGGAGGGGAAGGTGAAGCACCGGCCCTTCCACAGCTACACGATGAAGCAGGCGGTGCAGGAGGGCTTCATCCTCGACGTGCTGCGGCACTACACGCCGGTCGAGAGCTACTACAAGCTGGTGAAGAAGATCGAGGACGACCCCGAGTTCGACACGAAGAAGGCCCGGAAGAAGCTGCTCCGCTACGTGGAGCACCACGATCACGCGATCCGGCTGAAGGCCGAGATCATGGTGGACCACTTCCACGACCAGGTGATCGCCTGCGGCAAGATCGGCGGCGAGGCGCGCGCGATGGTGGTGTGCAGCGGCATCGAGCATGCCATCCAGTACTTCCACGCCATCCGGGACTACCTCGTCGAGCGCAAGAGCCCCTACAAGGCCATCGTGGCCTTCTCCGGCGAGCACGACTATGGCGGCGCGAGGGTCTCGGAGTCCTCGCTGAACGGCTTCCCCAGCGGCGACATCGCCGATGCGTTCCAGAAGGACCCGTACCGCTTCCTCGTCTGCGCGGACAAGTTCCAGACGGGCTACGACGAGCCGCTGCTGCACACGATGTACGTGGACAAGCCGCTGGCGGGCATCAAGGCGGTGCAGACGCTGTCGCGGCTGAACCGGGCGCACCCAAAGAAGCACGACGTGTTCGTGCTTGACTTCCATAACAACGCGGAGGCGATCAGCTACGCCTTCCAGGACTACTACCGTACGACGCTGCTGAGCGACGAGACCGACCCGAACAAGCTGCACGATCTGAAGGGATCGCTCGACGCCGCGCAAGTGTACGCGCCGGAGCAGGTGCGGCAGGTGGTGGAGCTATTCCTGACCGGTGCGGAGCGGGATACGCTGGACCCCATCCTCGATGGGTGTGTCGCCGTCTACTGCGAGCGGCTGGACGAGGACCAACAGGTGGATTTCAAAGGGAAGGCGAAGACCTTCGTTCGGACCTACGACTTCCTCGCCTCGGTAATGCCGTACAACAACGTCGAGTGGGAGAAACTCTCGATATTCCTCAACCTGCTCATCCCGAAGCTGCCCAAGCCGCCGGACGAGGGACCCATCGTGGGCATCCTCGAAGCCATCGACATGGACAGCTACCGCGTCGAGAAGAAACAGGCGATTCCGCTCGCGATGGCCGACGAGGACTCGGAGATCGGCCCCGTGCCCGCGGAAGGCGGAGGCGCAAAGCCGGAACCGGAGATCGATCTCCTGAGCAATATCCTGCAGACCTTCAACGAGCAGTTTGGCACGCTCTTCGACGACGCCGACCGCGTGGCCCGGCGCATCCGGGACGACATCGCGCCCAAGGTGGCCGCCGACACCGCGTACCGCAACGCGCGCGCGAACACGCCGCACACGGCCCGTATGGCCCACGACCAGGCGCTGGGCCGGGTGATGCAGGGGCTGCTCAAGGACGACACGCAGGTCTACAAGCAGTTCGTCGAGAATGAGGGCTTCCGCCGCGCCCTCAGCGACATGGTCTACGCCATCACGAGCATGTGAGGTTCGCGCCGCGCGTCAGGGACTTTTCTGATGCGCTTTGCGCATTGCAGGTGCTACCGGAGGTGCGGATCAAGCACTGGGCCTGCGTCACTTGGCGTTTGTCCATCCACAATCCCCGCGTCAGCGTCAGTTCGTGGTGTGGCGCACCTTGTCCTGGGCATCTTGTCTGACCGGCATACGAGAAGCCGCCGATTTCAAAGCCCCGTCTCGCTGCACTGCTTGGGCTTGCAGGTGATTCGCCGCCGCCCGGCCCCCCGCCGCGAGCGTCTCAGCGAATGTCGTCCGGTTCCATGCCTTCCAGCACAATCTGGAACTGCGGCGTCTGCGGTTCGGGCCGCGCCGTGAACATCCCGAGCGAACGCGCCAGCAGTTCGCTGGCCTTCAAGCGAATCATTATCTTGCAGCCCTCGTCCCGCATGATGCGGGTCCATTCCCGCTGCAAGTCCTCGCGGTTTATGGCCGCCTGTGCCGCCGCCGCCGCCGGCTTGCCGAGTTCCGCCGCCTGCGCCGCTTGACGCGCGGCAATCGCCGCGCGGACCCGCGGCAGCGCCATCAGGCGTCGGCCGTGCCCTGCCGAGAACCCGACGCGCCGCGCCGCGTCCGTCGCGTTCCCGCAATACGCCGCCACGAACAGGCGCTGCCGATCGCTCAGTCCATCCGACGCCCCCGGTCCGTTACCGCCGGGCGCCGGCCTGGCCGCCGTCGCGTGTGTCGCCGCGCGTGGAATTGCACGCGGGACCGCACACCGCGCCGCCGAGGCTCCTTGTCCGGACCCAACGCCTGACCGCGACACGTCCCGTCTCGCCGCCGTCCTCTGTTTCCGCACTTGCTTCGTCATAATGTAGCTTCCTTAGCACATTTCGAGTCGAACGTCAAGATACCCCGCAACACCTCAATCTGCACGTTTTACACGCTTCTCCAACCCGTGGCATTCCGTCGCATTCCGTGCGATCCCGCCACACGGCTCCCGGACCCGGATTCGTACCCGCGCGCACACCCGGCGGCCCGTCATCCGGCCCGCGGACCCGCCCCCAAGACCCGCCTGCCGGCGGCGGCGATGGTCCGTCCTTCCCCCACGCCCGCCGGGCATTGAACGCACCGTTTCTCACGCACTCGGGCGCGGGACAGACGCCGTCCTCACGCCCTGCTCACAGCCCCAAGTCCGCCGGCGCCGCCGCCGCATCCCCGCGGTCATACCGCGCCAGCGTCTGCACCGCGCGGTGGCCTGTCACCCGCTGCACCTCGAGGGGCTGCAAGCCCCGGCTCGTGGCCGAGGTCACGAAACCCGCACGAAGACTGTGCGGCGATATTCCCGCCTCCAGACCCGCCCGCGCCCCCAGCCGCCGCAGCAGGTGCCACACCGTGTCCGGGTGCATCCGCGAACGCAGCACATGGCCCCACCGGTCCACGCCCCGGAACAACGGGCCCGATGTCAGCCCCGCGCCTTCCACCCACGCCCGCAGCGCCCGCACCGGACATGTGACCGGACGCCGGCCGCGGCGCAGGCTCCGCCAATGGCCCCGGCCGCGCGGGTCCGTCTTCGAATGCGGCAGGTAAACCCGCAACCGGTCCTCCAAGTACTGCACATGCTCCACGTCCAGCGTCACCAGTTCCGAGCGCCGGAAACCGCCCGCGAAACCCACCAGCAGCAACGCCCGGTCCCGGCGGCCCGCGTGACCCCGCACGTCGCACGCCAGCGACAGTCGCCGGACCTCTTCCACCGTCAGCGCCCGCGCCTGCGCCACCCCGGCCGTGTACGTGCGCAGAATCCCCTCCACCACCCGCCGCACCGTCTCGTCCCGGCCCGCATGATTGAGCCCGTACCGGTCGTCCCAAACCCGGCACAGCCCCGCCAGGCGGCGCCGGATCGTGGACGGCTTGCGGCCCTGCTCCTGCGCAAGCCACGCGAAGTAGCGCGCCACCGTCTCCGCCTCCGGCGGCTCGCGATACGCGTCCGTGATCAGGCAGAACGACTCGAAATCCCGCAGGTCCGAGGCGTAGGCCCGTTCCGTGTTGCGCGCACGGGCCGCCCGCGCCAGCGCCCGCGCCTGCGCATCCATCCGGCGCGTCCAAAGCTCCAGACGCCGGGTCCGTTCCTGGTTCGAGGCGGCGTTTTTCAAGGGGGGCTCCGCAATACACGCCCGCCATGCTCGACAGGGCGTTCTTCCTGTCGTTCATGATAATAGAACGTTATCACGAAGGATGTCAAGTCGGATTTGTGAGGAAGACGGCCCGAATCAAGGCTGCACCTGGAACCCCATCGCAATGGGTCGTCAAGGATAAAGGCCCGCATCACACGGGCATCGGGAGCGGCGTCCGCAGGAACTGCGGACTACGCCGCGCACCGTCGAAAGCACGCGCGTGCTACTGGCGAACTACGAGGACGCTCACGATGAGAGCGCGCTGCGCGCCCGCGCCCGCCTTTCGCTCCGTCGCTTGTCCTTCCTGACACCCTTTTCGAACACACTTCGGATACCATCCGCTCAAATCTTGTCCAGCTTACGTGATGCAGCCTCGCTACTGCCCCATGGAGGCAAGTACTTTCTCTGCTGGCCGGTATCCAAGTTCCTTTGCCTTCTTGTAACACTTGATTGCCTCGTCCCTACCCCCACCTTCACTGTCGCATGTGAATGCTGACGACCGCCAAGATGAACATGACGTTCATGACCGGCGTCTGCGATCAGTGTCCCATCCTGCGAGGGCTGACGCCGGTAAGGGTGATCGAACCATCGCGGTGGAGGATGATTTCGGACGCGGGGATGCCAACGAAATCGCTGGGGCGGTAGCGCGTGGTCAGACAGTGGATGCGCTGATTCGAGGAACCGATCAGTCCTTGACCGACGTGCCGTGACCGCACGTAGCGGCCCGCTACCAGTATGTCCACGCAGGCCAGAATCTGTGGTCCCAACGGCAACGCCTTCGCCTCGTCCAAGGTGAAGCCCGTGAAGACCAATCTGCTCAGTCCGCATTCCTTCATGCGCTGCAGCAGGTCCAGTAGCGCTTCCGGTTGTTGAAACGGCTCGCCGCCGGAGATGGAGACCCCCTCAACCGTCTGCTTTGCCTCCAGAATTTGACGCGTCAGGTCCTCCGTGTCGCAGGTCTGGCCGCCCTCGGGGTCATGGGCGTCGGGGTTGAAACAGCCTGGACAAGCCAGCGTGCACCCCTGGAACCAGACCACGGCGCGGAGGCCCGGCCCATTGGACCGGCTGGCAGGCTCAAACGCATGCAGCCGCATATTCATCGCGCCGAACTCCGGTGCGCGACGTCCACCAGCCTGGTGGGCCGCTCACTTGCATCTTCTGACCGTTTCCAAAAATCGCGATCGCGCCCTTCGGGCGCGGCCAGAGGGGGGAAGCCCCCCTCTGGACTCCCCCCGGCAAAGGGTAAGAGGAACAAAGTGCAAAGGGTAATCATAAAACCGTCCTGCAGCAACGAAACCCGACGCTGCCGTAGCGCTCCGCCGGGGCGCGGCCGCCGTTGCGGCGGCGCGCGCAGCGGAAGGAGCCCGCGCCGCCGCGGTCGTACCACGACCCGCCCCGCAACAGCCGAGCGCCGCCGCTCGCGGGCGCCGTCAGGTCGCCGCGCTTGTACCGCCCATACGCCCCGCTCTCATACCAGTCCGCGCACCATTCCCACACGTTCCCCGACATCTGATGCAAACCCCACGGGCTGCACCCCGCCGGATACGACCACACGCCACACGTCGTCTC